>JAYRNA010000001.1:0-2561 GCA_041912375.1 Saccharimonadales bacterium (SeqCode)
ACTCTCCAATATTTGTCGGGCAATATCCACGATTATACCTCGGTCATATACATGGCCATCTACGGTGCAAAGTCGGTGGCGTACCGCCTCAATTAATGCATCTGCTGCTTTACTAAATTCAGGGTTGCTAAACACAGGGTTCAAAGATGGTGCGATAGGCATAGTATAGTCGCCGTCCGCAACTTCTTTCTTGATCGTTTTGGCTTCCTTCTTTACTGCTGCTTTTGTCATAAAATCTCCCGATTCGTTGCCAGTATTACAGTCCTGTGTATTTCGTCAACAACTGTTTACTAAAACATCGCAAAAAATGATGAAGTATTGCTGGGCGCGGCTGTTGAAGCTTTAAAGCTGGCTATTACGCTGGCAGCACGCACTGAGGTAGTCCAGCTAGCTGTAGACGAGTAAGTTGCAGTTGATGCAACTATCCTATCTGCATCAAACAACCGTATATTAGCAGCGTCAGTCTGCCGCAGGTTAAAACTACTGTCGTAAGAATGGCTGGTGGCATTGCCCGCCGTGGCGGTGGCTATAAAGATTAGCTCGTCAGCTTGGGTAGTGGTAATAGAGCCGGATAGCAAGCTTGTCACTGAGGTTACGTTAGAAGTAGCAGTATTCGATTGGTCAAAGGGTGAGGCAGCATTGCCGGTATATTCGTATATATGTATCTTCATAACAGTAGCCGCTGTGCCGGTAGCTGTTACGGTAGTTTCTGAGCCATCAGCAATTTTCCAATACACACCTACGGTTTGGGCAGTGCTGGACAAGTCCCCCTCGGTAGCCGTCCAACCAGATATATCTACATTAGCTTTGGTTACGTTAGCCATAACCGAGGCTATTAGCAGATTGCCGGAAGTTGTAGCACCTGGGTAGGTACCAACCACACTGGTTGTAGTACTGATGTTTTTAGCATCTTGTCCGGTGAGTCGGGATATAGCCATTTTAAGCCTTTAATTAAGCTGTTGCCACGCAACGCCACTTACTGGTCACGCTGTTATATATAAAGCCAACATCCAGCCGATTAGTTGTTACGGTAGTGGTTGGTAGAGCCACAGTTGAAGCCTCAAAGCCTGTTCCCCAAGCTATGGCACGAGCTGCCGTGCCGGTGATGCTAATCCATAATTTTTGCCCGTCTGTTGGTGTGCCTGATAGGTTAGTAGTAAAAGAAGTTATATCTGCTGCTTGGGCTGTTATTGAGTAGTAATCTACGTTATCTGTATTGATTGTCGGTGTAGCACTGGAAGCGGTAGTACCAACTCGCGGTGTAACTCTTTTATTGGTTAATGTCGTAGTTGAGCTGGCTGTAGGCAATGCCGTACCGCCTACAGTTGGCGCGTTGGTTGATTCTATGTCAGCAAACCAACCTTTAGTTACCCTAGCACCTGTAGCTCCAATAGAGCCTGTCATAGTAATACTATTTGTACTGAGAGTTATATCACCTGTTACATTTGCCGAACCATTGAAGTTTTGACCCCATATAGTTCTGGTGGTAGTCAAGGTTGCGGCAGAACCTGTAGTATTTTGATTAAACGTAGGAAATGTATTAGTGCCACTGGTCAGGTCTTTGTTGGTCAAAGCTACACTAGCGCTATTCTTAGTTGCATCAGAAGTGTTATCTACGTTGCCCAGACCGACATCTGATTTTGACAATGATAGATCACTCTTAACCTGCGCCATAGTCCGGTTTATCCACGCCCCTGCTTTCCTCTGTATAACATCATCATTGCTTGGACTAATAGCAGCAATGCTAGTTAGGTCGCTATCTAGTGGTTGTTTGCCAGCTAAATCAGTTGTCAGGTTAGTTACATCACTTTGGGCGTGAGTGTGGGAGGTGCTAGCTTTCCCAGATAATGAAGAATCAATCTCTGATTCGGTATAGTAGCGGTCATCATGGGTGTGCCCAGTACTAGATTTACCATTTAAAGCTGCTGCTAAGTCTGTTTGATCGGACAATGTACCGCCAATACCTCCCCAGTCAACATCCCCAGCTTCTACAGATACTAGATCAACCAGTTTGCTAATTAAGACTTTTTTGTTACCACCAGACTGTGCATCAATGGTAGGAACATAATCATCAGTTGACGGATTATTATCTGTGGGATATGAGGATAGCTTACCCATATTATTCTTCCTCCAATGGAACACCTTGTTCATCAACTAGATATGAGGAGTTCGGCAATATGTAGTCGGTATGCACGCGCACGGTACACACAGCGGTCTTTGCCCAACCTGTTTCAAGCTTTGTGTACATATAATCACTATCCACCGCGTCAGTGAACAAAACCGGAGTTCCATCTAAAGTAAAGTCATCGTCAATCGCCCCTATGATCTGGTCGATGACAGTGGCAACTACGTCCTCGGCATTATCAAGACGGTTGCCCGCTGCGCCTTCCAAGTCCTGCCCTATAGGGAACAATACCGACACACGGTAGGAATAGATACGCCTGTTCTCTGATGTACTGGCAAACTCACCGTCTTGGCCGGTGGCAAGTACACAGACTGCCGGAAATCCACTAGGGTTAAGCTCCTCGTGCTTGTAAGTCACTTGGACGCTTGGTAGAGCA
>JAYRNA010000002.1:0-99732 GCA_041912375.1 Saccharimonadales bacterium (SeqCode)
AGATCATAGCGCTCAGCTGATAGCTGCAGCAGTCCAAGAGTGTGTTACCAACAATGACGGCAACATTGATGCCTGCAAAACCCCAGCTTCCCTAGGCCTAACTCAGAAAGAACTGGGCATATTTACTGGAGTGCATTATGGGTTATTGCCAGATTGTGTGATTGTTCGGGGAACCCCATTTGGAGAATCTTCTTGTTACGCCATTCCCACGCCAGACGAGCCTAATTGGATGTTTGGGCTTGAATGTAAGCCAGGCAGAGACATCGATTTTAAGGATCCCAAAGAAACCTCTACTAAAGCAACTGTTGTTACATATGTGAGAGAAGGAGGTAATAGTTGGTTATATCCTGGCTCTATAATCAAGTGCATAGATGGCTAGTGAATGAACAGAGCTTGCACTAGCCTATGTCTTAGAAAAGGTGTTGCAGCAGAGGACAGTTAAACTGTAAAAGAACCCTACCAATACGGGTTTAGTTGACTCTAGAGTTTGTTAAGGGAGCTACCATTACGCCAAGGAAAAGTTGTATAGAGCTGATGTATAGTAGTAGCGCTAAATGGGGGAGCTTTGTCGTGAACAAAAAAGCCGTTATTGTGGTGGGTATTGTCATTGTCGTAGGCGGGGTTGCTGTAGTTTTGGGTGGCAAGCAATCCAACACCGAAACTAACAGTGTGCCATCAAACTACTCAGCCGATCAATCAAAGCAAAGCTCAGAAAAACCAAATACTTCCAACACAAATGCCCCCACGACAGCCAGTGATTTTGTCGTCAAAGCAACCGATAACAGCGCAGATCCGACAACTCTCAACGTTAGAAAGGGTGATACTGTCAAAGTTACCTTTTCTGTTCAACAAGAAGGGGTTTATCACGGAGGGCTCGAGTTTAAGAGCGATGTTATTTCCAGCGGTCCGATCAAACCGGGTGAATCACAGACCGTTAGCTTTGTCGCTGATAGATCATTTGATTTTACGCCGTATTGGTACCAGAGCCAGGTTAAAAAAGATTATCTTGTATCTGTCAAAGTACAGTGAACTAGGGACTGGAGCAGTGGCTTGGTCACCAGAAGACAAGTCCTAGCTAACAGACAGACATATTTTTTCAAGATATAGGCAAAAACCTTAAGCTTTTCTATAATCAGTAGTATATGAATCGGCAGCAGGGTGGCTATACGCTGGTAGAGCTAATATTGAGTTTGTTTGTCCTGGCGATCATTAGCCTGGCTTTTTTTGATCTTTTCACTTCGTTACTACACAGCGCCATCGTTGCCAAGCGCCAAGCTGTGGCGTTGACCCTGGCGACCAACCAGATGGAATATCTCAAATCGCTGCCCTATGACAACCTAGCGGTCGCTGGCGGAGCAATACCCTCAAACAATACTATACCGGGTACGCTCAATAAGACGATCAATGGCGATAAGTACGTCGTCAAGACCAATATCAGCTATAGCGATGACGCCTATGATGGCTGCGGTTCGTATCCGTCACAGGCTCTTAAGCAGCTTTACTGCCGAAACTATCCGCCACCAAGCGGCGCTCCGGCGACAGACACCAATCCAGCCGACACCAAAGAAGTCACAGTCACCGTAAACGACATATCGGGTGCGCGACTGGCTTTTATGGACACCAACATCGCGGCAAGGGTGGCTGAGACGGCTAGCAATACCGGGGCGATGTTTGTCAAAATAGTTGATGACAGCGGCAATCCAGTAACCGGTGCAACCGTGACAGTCACAAACTCGACAACCTCACCAGCAGTCAATGTGTCTGATACAACCGATGAAAATGGAATTGTTATCTTTTATGGATTACCACCTGACTCTAGTAACTATGACTATAATATTGCCGCCTCACTGAACGGATATTCCAGTTTGAGTACCATCGTGCCGTCGGGCAGCCTCCAGCCAACTTACCCGAACCAGAACTTGCTGACTCAAAACTCAGCTTTTGTAACTCTGACATTGAAACCGCAGGGAGCCAACAGCCTGATCATCGAAAGTACTGATGTCAATGGCAATCCTCTGGCCAATGCTAAAATTTATATCAAAGGTGGCTACAAACGATACACTCTGTCAACTGACACTTCGTACTATTTCGATAATCTCCGTGGCGGCGATACTCGTCCGACTACCGACTCCAGTGGGTTTGCTACGCTGACCAATCTAGTTCCAGGAGATTATGTGTTCTGTGGTGATGTTGGCGCCACCAGTTGCGTAGTGGGAGGTACTACATACTACCTAGCTGCTGCCGTACCGTACGGCGGAGACAATCCTTTGAATCCGATCACCGTGCCGACCTATTCGGCTGCAAATCCGCCAGCGGTAACCTTTTCACAAAATAGCGTCAATTATCTACAAAAAGTACGCTTGATGCTAACCACTAATGTCAATTTCCCGCGTGTCACATCCATGACACCATATGACGGCAGTATCGCCAGCGGTAATCTGTCAAATCTCAGCTTCACACTGAACGGTGCAAACTTGCCGTGTAGCGCCAATGCCGGCAGCTGCTCAACCCAGGTTAAATTTGTCCAAGGGTCTAACAACTTTGTCGCGTCGTGTACCGGTTCAGCGGCCGGCTTACAACTTAGTTGCACAATAAATCTATCAGCGGCTGTCTCCGGCAATACACAATTGGTGATTATAACTGGCGGTAACACGTTGACTCTACCCGCCAGTCCTCTCCTAGGAGGTTTCATTGTTAGCCCCTAGATTCAATAGCCGCCATCAAGAGGACGGCTTCACGCTTGTCGAGTTGCTGGTGGTGTTGGTGTTGGTAGTAATTTTGTTTGTCAGCTTTGGCACTTTTTTCACCAATTATCTCAATCTGTATTTTGGTTATCAGAAGGACGCCAATAACTTCGCCGAGTTAGCCAATCAATCGACCAGAATCAGCGATGTGCTGAGAGGAATTGTCGATATTACCTCTGAAAGTAACGATGATATTACGGCCTATGCCTATTTTGCTCCGACCGACACCTATACTTCCGTAGTTCACTATTATCTCAACAGCACTAAGACGGCAATTATGGTCGATGTAACGCCAATGACTGCCAACCCGCCGAACGGAACAGCCATAACGGCTTCCAAAAAAACCTACACTATTGTCAGCAACTACTTTGCCCAACCTGGCGTAAATCTTTTCACCTACTATGACTCGGCAGGGACCATCCTAACGCCACCGGTAGCCAACGAGCATATAATTACTGAAATCACTGTTAATTTATCAGAACCAGCCAGCCATACCAGCAAAGGACAACAACTGGCGATAACAGTAAGTTTGCGTAATCGAAAGACCAATCTATGACGCTACAAAAATATCGATTTTTTGGAGGCAAAGCGGCATGATACCAGCACTAATATCCGTTATAATTGCATTTTCGATTATTGCCGTCTCAGTTTCTGAGATTACAATAAGCAATTTTTCGATTGTTGGAAATACTGTGAAAAGTCAGCAGGCATTCAATATTGCCGAAGCCGGACTGAATTACTATCTCTGGCATCTCAATCATAATAATACCGACTACAAAGATGGTCAAAATTCACCGAGTACCCCGGATGCCCAGCTCGGTTACGGTCCTTACGTCCATAATTATATTGATACGAACGGTGTCAATGAGGGTACTTACACGCTATGGATAAACCCTTCGGGAGCCGGTTCGACAATTGTCACGGTTCGGTCAATCGGGCAGGCCGCCGGCACTAATATTAAACGCACAGTGCAGGCTCAAATAGGCTCACCGTCGTTTGCCAGTTACGGCGTGGTTTCGGATACGGCGCTGTGGTTTGGAAACACCGAGACGGCCGACGGTCCAGTCCATTCCAATCAAGGTATCCGTATGGATGGCCCCAACACTTCAACTGTCAGTAGTGCTAACACAACTTATGTGCCGCCGAATTCTCTCGGCGGAAATGGGGCTAGTCATCCCGGAGTTTGGTGCAGTAGCAGCGTCACAACACCGGTAGATTGCAATACTAGACCGAAAAGCGACTGGCTATATCCGGTACCAGCTATCGATTTCAATCAAGTGTCGAGCAGCCTATGCACCATCAAAAAGGTTGCCTTTGCTGCCAATGGCGCGACTGCCGCGCTAGCCTCTCAAGCCAATGCCTGCAGCCAAGTACCAGCGACACGTACTTCGACCTACATCCCTCAGCGAAGTTCTAGTTATAGCTCGACCAGAGGCTATCTGATTCAGCTGAACAGCAACGGCACCTATGACCTTTACCGTGTTAACTCAGAGAACGACATGCTGACGCCGTACACAAGTGCTCTGGGGCTTCAATCCGTTGCTAGCGGTATTTCTATCCCGTCAGCCGGCGTGATTTATGTCGAGGACAATGTCTGGGTACGGACTAATCCTGATTATCACGGACGAGTTACGGTAGCCGCTGGCAAGCTGGCCAGCGGCAGCCCGGCCTCTTATGCCAATATCACGATCGCCGACGACTTGGTCTATTCAACCAAAAACGGTTCGGATGCTATCGGTCTGGTATCCCAAAACGCTATTCTTTTGGCACCCTATGCCCCGCCCGCCAGTGGCGCGTTTAACTTTGAAGTTGATGCCGCTGCCTTATCTCAATATGGCCAAGTATGGTACCCAGATGTCTATCGTTCGAATAGTAATCGTTGCACGCGTGGCTGGACTAACCCCAACCAGCAATTTACCTTCTATGGTTCGGTAGCGACTCGTCAAAGTTGGACTTGGACCTGGCTAAATGGCGGTTGGCCCTGTGGAGACGCCGCTTACGATGCCAGTAATGGCTATATCTCTGGTATTGAGAATAATACCACTCAGTATGACTACAACCTGGAGTATGCCCCGCCTCCCAGCTATCCACTGACTGCCGGGTACAACATCCTGTCTTGGCGAGAAGTTTTGACTCACCCCTGATAAACATAGTTACTTCAGGCTGTACCTAAGAGATGATAAAAAAGTGTTGCCTATCCAAGCTGTAGTAATTCGCGGAAAGTTTTATCGAAACCGCTCTGAGTGCATTACAATGTACAGATATGGCTCAGAATCTCTCAACAACGACTGGCAGCGGGACACAGACTGCGACCCAGAGTCCACAATCAGCTCAGTCCGGTGGTGGTGTCAATGGTCCTGCCGCTCAGTCGGGCGGTGTCCAGCCAGGGACAGCCACCGATTTACTTACTACCAGCCAAGGAGGCTTGAAGCTCGGGGGTACGCAGTTGACGACCATCGGTTTGGGTACGACAAGCACCACCCAGGAGGCAACAATCCCGAACCAAGTTTCACAGCACCATTTGAACCCTGTTTTGGTAAGTTTGTCGGTGATATTTGTCCTGATAGCGATTGGACTTTTTTGGCTAGCTAGCCGTTCTGCAAATAGTACAACAGATTGATATAATTACTGCTTGCAGATTCATAACCATAAACGTTATGATAGGTGTCAGATCGAAAGAAGTAACCGAACTACAAACTACACAAATTGACAAATATTCATATAAGTGTATAATAATTCATGTTTCTTGATCACAAACAAAAACCAATATAAACAAAAATTACAGGGGTAATGTATGATGAATACCTCAAAGGGGCTTGTATTTGAACTGGTGCCTACGTCAGATCAAAGCATAATTAAGATTGATCGTTTTCTTAAAAAAATATAATCGGTCATCAAGGCATTAGCCAAAGATCTAGGTTCACGGTCGAGGTATTCTTAGTCAGTGTTTGGCTTTTCTGCCGAGGACTGGTAATATTTGTAGCCAATCATGAATAGCAGTGTCAAACCATAGAATATCCATATGCTACGAAACCAGTCTTCACTCTGGAGCTGGCTGCCAAGCCTAAGACCATGATAAGCAATCGCAATCATAGCTAGATCCCCGGCTATCAAAACATACTTCCACCAGCCAAATCGTTGACCAAATCGACTAAACTCGAGGGCAATAAGGGTGATCAGACTGACTGTCCCGAGCAGAGTTATCCAACCGAGCCCTGGGCTGACGTAGTGGGTATAACTCCCCGGCGGTAGCCCAAAGCCATCCTGGTAACGTTTATAGATTAGAATGCCCGGGTGCAGACAGATCAACACCAGGACTACTCGGCTGGTAATATGTGAAAATGTTTTAAGTGTGTCTGGCGCTAAGCCCCACATGTTTCGAAGGCTGGAGGCACAATATTGTGTCCACATCAGACTGTAGGCCGTTATACCCAGCAACGGGAATACCGGGTAAGCATTAAGCGGAAATATGCGCCAGGCGTTGCTGCTGCCCCAAGCCGCAACAGCGATAGCGCAGACGACGGCTACTAGAAACCAACTAATTAGCTGACAGCACAACATTTCTTGTTTGTTGACACGTTCAAGCACCATAGTTAGCACCTTTCTGTCAATGTATCATACATTGCCATAGTCATTTGAGACATCGAAAAACTGTTATTATGCCGACAGCAGCGCTATAAAATGACTGTATCGGATCGAGCCTTAGAAATTATTGCCTTTACTCGAGTATACTGATCAAGTCAGCACTGCAATTGCTTAGTTTTTGATGGTAATTGTGCCGGAGAATGAGGGTTCTAGCTGATCGTGGTAGTGATAAGTTCCGACATCGTCAATCTTGATGGCATAACTATTTCTGGCTTCAATATCGAAAGAATTTAAATCGGCTAAACTGCCGTCAGAACTGACTATGTGCCGCGGTGCAGTTTCGTTATTAACAAAAACGATTGTGCTGCCTGGTGTTGCTTGGAGTGACTTAGGGAAAACTCCCGCGTCATCATCAAGCAGAATTCTGACATGATTAGAGTTCGATTTAACGGTCGCTAGTTGACCACCATCTTTCTGGTAGTTGGTAAGATAGATTGATACGGCCAATAGAGCTACAAGAGTAAAGATCGCTAGTACAGGTTTCTTCTTCATATCAATCGTCCTCGTTCTTAGGTTCTTGT
The DNA here is from genome assembly GCA_041912375.1 of Saccharimonadales bacterium (SeqCode). Lineage (GTDB taxonomy): Bacteria > Patescibacteriota > Saccharimonadia > Saccharimonadales > UBA4665 > JAYRNA01. The sequence continues at coordinate 6,911 of JAYRNA010000002.1, forward strand.
ATCCTGATTATGGTATCGGAAAAACTTGTTGCGTCAACGTATAGATTGCGGTCACAGCCGGAACGGCCAGTCCAGTAGTCATTGTCGAAGGCAATAGTTAGTTTGTGCTTTCCGGAACGTAGGTTTGTCGGTAAATTGTAGGTGTGCCAACCGGCAGTAACTGTCAGACTGCCAACTTTATGCTCATCGACTGTTACGACAGCGTGCGGCGCGCCGTTACATTGTTCTCCCTGGGCTCGAAGAGTGACGATGGTGGCTGGCCTTTCAAGCTTGAAATCAGCTTTGGCATTGCCATTGACGTAGAAGTTGACGTATTTTCCACCACTGGCAGAATTGCTGCTTTTGATGACGAGATGCCTTGATGATAGTTTCATTTTTTCGGTTTCAACAATCTTGCCACTCAGGCTGCTGCCAGTTCCGCCGCCGTTACTGACGTTTAGATTTATCGGAGTCGTCGCCGCGACTTGACCGTTTTTGCCTACGGCTCTAACTGAAAGCAAGTGATTGCCATTACTAGTACCAGTCGTTTGCCAGGCAAGACTGATCGAACTCGATGGTGGGTTGAGTACACTTGGACCCTGTTTACCGTCGATGATGAGCATTACTTCAGCGATACCACTTGTGGAGGATGCGCTGGCCTTAACAGTGACTGTGCCCGAAACTGTGGCGCCATTAGACGGGCTGCTGAGACTAACTTTCGGTGGATCTTGATTGTCCGTCTGTTTTGGCTTGGTGGTGGCTGAGGCGGTGTTTGAGTTTTGACTCAGATTGCCAGCGCCATCAAAGGCTTTGACGGTGTAGCTATAGGTCGTACTGGCTGATAGATTTGTGTCGCCGTAAGAAGTGTCTGATGTCGTGAACACCTCTTTGCTATTTCGGTAAATCTTATAGCCTGCAATACCTGATCCGCCACTGTCAGTAGAAGCACCCCAGCTTAGATCGATTTGCGTGTCTGTCGATGGGGCAGCTTCCAATTTGGTCGGGGCAGTCGGTGCAATTGTATCTTGGCTAGTTGGGGTCTGGACTTGGACCGAGCTAGACGGACTACTGAGATTGCCTGAGGTATCAACTGCAGTGACCGTATAAGTGTAATTAGTGTGAGCAGCTAAACCTGTGTCGGTGAAAGTGGTACCAGTGGCTTCTTGGGAGAGATTTGCTCCGTTGCGAGTGATTATGTATTCGGCAACACCGACATTGTCAGTTGCAGCCTGCCAACTTAGGTTGACGGTGGTGGAGTTGACAACACTGGCTGTCAGGCCACTTGGCTTAGAAGGCGGCGTCTTGTCGCCATTACTAACGGAGACAGTCACTAGCGGTGAGCTACCAACATTGCCGGCTGTGTCCTTGGCCTTTACTTGGATCGTGTGGCTGCCAACGCTGTACTGAGTAGTATTCCAGGAGACGTTGTAGACGCCAAACGTAGAGCTGAATGATTGGATTATTTTGCCGTCGACTAGAACATCAGCGCCGGTCAAACCAACATTATCCGTGGCTGTTGCCGTGATCGTTACGGTCCCGGAAACAGTCGAGTTGTTAGCTGGCTGGGAGATGGAGACTACCGGTGGTTTGGTGTCTTTTAGAGTGATAGTGACACAACTTTGCGGACTCTTAAGCCCAGCACCATCTACAGCGATTGCGCAAATTTGGTGACTGCCGCTATTGGTCGAAGAACTATCCCAGGAAGCAGTGTAGGGCTGTTTGATGGCTGAAGCTATGACTGTGCCGTCAAGTGTGAAATCAACTCGGCTAACGCCGCTGCCGCCGGCATTATCGCTGGCCGATGCTGCTAGAGAGATAGGATTACCGACTGTTTGATTTGCCGTCGGGGAAGTTAACGTCGCTGTTGGCGGGGTTGTGTCTGGTTGAGTTGTACAATTATCGCCCGTTCCGGTAGGGACACAGCTATCGAGAAGTAGCATGACGCGGTCGAGCTGAACCCCAGGCTCACGGCCAGTTACCACTAAAGGATGGTTTCCGGCTGTTAGTGTGGCAGACAGCTTGTTTGAGGTAGAGCCAGCCGCATAATCTACCCACGTCCATTGACCGGCTGGAATCGAACTTGAGTCACCGACCACGGTATCGCACAGGCCATCGGTACGTATGAAAACAGAGTTATTGGTAGAGTCTGGCGCCTTTATTCTAGTCCAGATATGATATGGGCCACTCGAAGGCGCAGTAATTGTAGAAGAATCTACTCCGTAAGTCGTCGGCGGACCAGTCGGGCAACCGACGGGCTTATTCTGAACATTTACCGTAACGGCGTTTGAAACACCTTTATTGGGTGAAGCCGCGGTATCATAAGCATTTGCAGAAATTGTATGGTTACCGTTAGATAGTGTCGTTGTGTCAAGGTTGAAACTGTAGGGTGCAGTGGAGTCAGAGGCTTTTACGTTACCGTCAACCAGGAAGTCAACTCGCGCTACGGCGACATTGTCACTAGCAGCTGCATTTACGGCTACACTAGCGCTGACTGTTGAGCCACTGGCTGGTGAGCTGATGCTTACGGTTGGCGCAGTGGTATCACCACCGCCCCCACCCCCACCCCCACCGCGGGTGAATACGGACAGCTGGCTTTCTGGTGCGTGCACAGCTTGACCGGTGGTACCAATAAGTCGTGTACCGAGCATTTGCTCCCAGGTCAATAGGGCGCCGTAGTGGCTAGTATTGGGCGAGATTGTTCCGGGGACTACGGATGGTGCGATCTGAACATTGGGAATAGGTGTATCCTCATCCCAAACCCAGAAAACCGCTGTCTCACCAGCTTTATATACGGCACTATTGAATATTTGCGGGAAGAATCCGGCGGCCCAGTTATCGGCATTCGAAACGATGTTACTGACTGAGCTACAGCTGTGGCCATTGTGGCAGTTATCTGGCAGCACTATAGAGAAATCTGGGAGTGAGTTATTGTTTAGATCAGTCGTGAAATCATTGAGACTGACGTCATGAGTTTTACAGTATGCCTGATCGGTAACTCCTTTGGAGTCCACCCCCGTGTAATAGTAAATCGCATCATGATAGTGGCCGTTCCAGCCGCCACCACAAGTACCGGTCGACTGCCCCATACCGTAATCTTTGGAGCTTTTGCCTATGTCGCGGAGGGCACGGTAAATGTTATCGACATTAGCCTGGGTGCTTGAACTATCCTGTCCCGGCCCGATGGCTGTTGTAGAAGGCGATACGCCAGAAGTGTAAGTAAAATAATTGGGCTTGGAAATATACGGTGCGCCCGGATCTTTTACCCCCGGGCTAATATAGTCGGCATCATTCCACGACGGAGATGAAGCGCATTGACTTGCTAGTTTAGTGGCGTAAGGCGCGTCTTTGCTGCCGATTACGCTGCTGTACTTATGATTTTCAAAAATGACGACAATAACATGTTTCCATTGTCCAGTCGCCGGAGCAGGGGAACTAACACAGGGCGCTGATGCGCTAGCCGTAGAAGCCGCGGCGGCATTGGCGACAGGGCTGCCAAACATCGAAGCGATTCCGTGGCCCGCTAGCTTTATGCCATGCAGGAGACTGCCAAAGCCGTGGCCAATCAGGGCAAAGAGCTGATGAAACGGCTGAGCTATATTTCCAGCTATGCCACCAGTGCTATGACTAGTCATAGCAACCGAGCCGAACTCATATGCTCCGGCGTCAACTTTGCCACCAGCTGGTACTTTGTGACCGTCAAGGTCAGTATTGAAGCCAAGACCGAGGGCAGTATTTGTGCCAGCATCAATGGCTTGGCTGCCGGTCTTGAGATGCAAATCTGACGGCGGATTAACGTATTGTGCTGCAGCAGCAGAAGTTATGTTGCCGCTGCCAGGCGCACCGCCGACGCTTGTGGCACCGGCACTGGAAACAATAATGTTATTTTCATAGACAAAGGCGTTGGCATCACAGGTTCCCTGACAGACAAAGGCCGCCGCTTTAGTGGCGCCGGTAATGTAGATACTGTTGTTATATGCCTTGGTGTGAGTAATCGGGCCGTAACCATCGCCGCTAGTACCTCGAGTATTGATAAACAGAGCGTTGCCCTGTCCGCTAGCTGTGTAGCTATTGTAGGCGTAGACATTGTTGTCAGGTATGCTGGCGCCACTGTTTTTGCCTAGCTCGCTGAAGGCATTGTCATTGACTGTTCGGTTATGATGAAAAACGTTATTTGATGCCGGACTGTTGCCGCTATCTGTATATACTTCAATCGATGAACCATCATATGGGGGATAGTCGGCTGAAGTAGCGTAATTATTGGCGAAGTAGTTGTAAGCAACTTCGTTATTGTTGCCCCACATCAGAATTCCGAAAGCACCGGAGTCACCGCTCGATGTATGCAACAGCTCATTATTTACGATCTGGTTTTTCAAAACGTGGTTATGAGCCGCGTCTTGGCGCAAGAATATTCCGGCGTAATTTCCGGTCATCACAGAATTCTGAATGGTATTGTTTGAGGCCCCTGGTTTGACGTCGAGACCGGCTGTTGTGCAACCGCTACAGTTAGCGTTGGGGTTAGCATCGGTGGTGCGAGGACCAGTCATCTGCAGTCCATCAATCGTGTCATTACTGCCGGTGAGACTAACAATAGATCCGGTATCCGACGAAGTGGTGAAGTTTGGCAGGCTGCCAGTTCCGTAATTACCGATCGTTACTTTGCTCCATTTGATCACTAAGCCTGAGCCATACGAACAGCCACGCTTAAATAATAGTCCGTCTCCAGCTGATAAAGAGGCTGAGTTAGCCTTAGCGGTAGATTTCCAGGCAGTGGCCTGAGATTTACCATCATTTCCATCATTACCGTTTGTGCAATCAACGAAGTAGCTGGTACCGGTTATGCCACCACCGCCGCCTCCACCACCGCCACCACCACAGTTTGACCCGGCGAATTGAACATAACGTCCATTTGAAGCGGTGCTGTCAGTACAGGGTTGAGCTGGTGCTGATAATGTGCCGTTTTCGGCTTCGGCCGAAACAAAGGCCGGCGCTGCATGACTCAATAGAATCGAGGCCGTGCCTGTGATAGCAACCAAAATTATGACCAGCAGAAAAGTGGGGAATCTGAACGTTCGATGCTGTAAGATGGTCTGGAATCGTCCTGATTTTGACACGTATACTCTTTGTATTTCCTCTGCTTCGGCCACAGTTAGATAGTCCTCGCAAAACTTTGAACCATAGAAGCCAGATGATTTTTGTTACTTTTCATAGGTAATTACCACTTGCAAAGTACTTAAGCTAGACAATACAGGTAATGTATTTGTATGTCAACAACTAACTATGTATTGCGCTAATGGTATTTATGTTTGAGCCAATAATATCGAGCCGCGGTGGAGACTAGAAAATGTTAACTGTTGCCTGGAAACGTGGGTAGACCTAGTAGCTATTATTCCTGAAACCTTGTAGCGCCGTTATATGTTTGGGAAGCTAAAATCGAATTATCGTTACCAGTTAGATGATGAATTACGCTCTTGGCGCGTAAGACAGACAATAAATATCATCGATCTCTATCATGTGCTGCAATTTTTCAGGTTGCTCACCTACTGATTCGACCAAAAAGAGTGCTTTATGATGCTCGTCTCCGTTATGCTCAATCACTTTTTCGAGAATCGCATTCTCTATAAATCTACCGTCATTGAGAAACAGGACTAATCGTCTGTCGCTTTGCGCTGATGCTTTACTTCTAGTGTTGTTCGAGAGTGATTGCTCGAGCTTGAGCAGGCTGACCACATTGGCTGACCCCATCCTGGCGACCACCGGTCTATCTGGGCTTTGACCAGGCGTCAGCAGATAGTCATATTTTGCTTCAATCGTTACTGGAACCGATCTGTCACCGTGAAGTATCAATTGTGCTAGTTGACTGCTTCGTCCCTCAAAAGCCGAGCTTGGCTGAGTAACCAGCTTATTAAAGCTGTCAGCGGTATAATCCGGCAATAAATCTTGAGACGACGCTTCAAAACTGTCCATAAACTGTTTCTATTCTACTCCACAAAGACATTATCACCAGCCGTAGGTTAAAAATAGAAAAATTTTCGAAAAAAAGAATGAAGAATATAATTCCAAACTACTTGGTACCAGGGGCGAGGCTCGAACTCGCGACCTCAGGCTTATGAGTCCTGCGCTCTAACCGGCTGAGCTACCCTGGCGTAACAGAGTACAAATATAGCATAATTTACATCTGTTGACTAGCCATTAGTATTTCTTGAATGCTAAATAAAAGGCTGTAGTCATGCCGATAGCGATTATCACCAGTCGTATTGTTTGAGATGAAACTTTCTGGATACTAGTTGCCCCTACATAGCCACCGATTAAACTACCGCAACCCATAATTAAGCCTTGTCTCCAGTCGATTAAGTTAGCTCCTGCTAGGCAGGCTAAGGATGTTAATGCCAGGCAAGTAGTGATAATGCTCTTTAGGGCGTTCATTCTATGGATGTGATCGTGCAGTTTGGTGAACCCCAAAAACGCCAACATGATGAAGCCAAAGCCGGCCCCGAAAAAACCGCCGTAAATGGATAGTGGCAACATGGCAATTCCGACAATCACTAATGGCCGGACAGCTTGTCGATTTTGTTTTGATCCGTGCAAATGACGCTGAAGTTGTTTGTACAAATACGGTTGAAAGGCAAATAAAATAACGGCAGAAAATATCAACCACGGTATTAGTTGTTCAAAACCAGTTGGAGAGATGTGTTTCAGGGCGGTTGAGCCAATAGCTGCTCCGATAATTGCCGGCAAGAGTAACACCAGGTAACTTCTCGGCACCTTATTTAGATATTTGCGGTAGCCCCAAACTGCTGCGATATTCCCAGGCAAAACGATAATGTTGGTGGTGGCATTAATGGTGAGGGCCGGAATCCCGAGTGCTAGCATGGCCGGAAAGCCAACCAACATGCCACCACCGGCGATGGCGTTCATGACACCGACGATCATGCCCACAAAGAAAAGGATCAATTCTGTCATATTTATGTTGTTGAAACTTTGGTTAGTGTAGCAAAATACTGGGGTGGAAGCTAGTGAGACCGCTTCGCTTCAATTAGATAAAGCGCACAAGCTCAGCATTTTTTAGCGATGTACCGCGTTGACCAAGAGATTGATTTTTGGCAGCTCGTCTCAACGCTCGGCCTAGCGCGCCGTGACCGACCACCAAAACAGTATCTCCCGGGAGCGTATCAAGGTAGGCCAGCAGTGTTTCGGCTCGTCCCTGTAATTCGATAAGTGTTTCGACGCCCGTATACTCGTCAATACCGGCTTCACTGGCTAGGTATTTGGCCGCTGCCACCGGATCGCGGCTAGCTTCGAGTATCCCAAAGTTTCGTTCAATAGCCAGGGGAGACAATATAATTGAGTCTTGATCATAGTTGACACGTTTTGAAATATGCTTGGCGGTTTGGTGGGCGCGGGAGAGCGGTGAGCTAACGATAACATCGAACTCCAAACCTGATTTATTGGCTTGTTTGCCTGCCCGCTTGGCCTGGCGATGGCCTTTACGAGTTAGGGGTGTATCTGTTGTGCCTGCCCACTTTTTGGCGCGATTGAGCTTGCTTTGACCGTGTCTGATGAAATACAGTTGCTTCACTATATAATTATAAGATGAATGTGGGGCTGAAACCAGGCTGCTATGTCGTGGCCGCAAGCGGCGGCGTTGATTCCATGGTGCTACTTCATGCTCTGTCGCGCCAATATGATCGAAAGACCCATCGCTTTGTTGTTGCTCATCTCGATCATGGCATCAGACCCGACTCACACAAGGATCGTCAGTTGGTTCAGGCGGTTGCTCAGGGCTATCGGATACCTTTCGTTTATTACGAGATAAAGCTTGGCCCCAGGGCAAGCGAAGCTGTTGCTCGCCGGGCTCGCTATGATTTTTTGCGTCAAGTCCGCCACGCTAGTAATGCCAAAGCAATTGTAACGGCTCACCATCAAGACGATGCCATAGAGACAGCGATTATCAATCTGATTAGAGGAACGGGGCGAAGAGGGTTAACTTCACTTGGTAGCCAGGAGGGTCTGATTAGGCCGTTACTTGGTATGTCCAAAGCTGACATTAAGCGCTATGCCCAAGCGGAAGCAGTGGTTTGGCGCGAGGATAGCAGTAATAGCGATGAGCGTTATCTGCGTAATTATGTTCGCCGACAAGCGCTACCTCGGCTTAGTGATGAAGCTCGCGCCAAATTTCTAAAGATCATGTCTGATCTAGCCGATATTAACACCTCGCTTGATAATGCTTTGCAAACCAGTCTGCATTTACAATCGAAACCCAAAATAATTGATCGAGCTTGGTTCAGTCATTTACCACACTTAGTCGCTTGCGAAGTTATGGCCGCATGGCTAAGAGCACATGACATGGCTGCTCCTAATCGTAGGCTTATCGAGAAGTTGGTTGTTGCCGGCAAAACAGGGCAAGCAGGCAAGCGGTACTCGGTCGCAGGCGGAGGTGCAATGAAGCTTGATAAACAATATTTGGCACTCATACCCGCGGAGCGCTAGGCAAATAATAATCACGGCGTTATAATATTGCTACTATGGATAAAAAGCCCCGACGTTCTGCTCGTAAACCAGGCAAGGGTAATAACCGTGGCATAAAAAATGCCGGTTTCATAGCGCTTATTATCCTATTTGGTTTGATCGTGTTTGCTGCTGCCAATCAGCCTAGTCCACTCAAAGAGATACCAGCTACCCAGGCGATCGCTGACACCAACGCCGGTAAATACAGCAAAATAGTTGTCAATAGTAATCAACTGGAAATAACTCCAAAAGGTGAATCGCACCCTAGCCTTAAGGCTTATGTTGATGGCCAATCCAGTCTTAAGGAGCAGGGGTTCAATACGTCAAAGGTGACAGTGTCTTATAAACCCCAGACAAGCAACAACTCAGCCTGGCTGAGTATTGCGACCTCTATAATTCCGGTTGTAATTATTGCTGGGGTACTGTATTTCATGTTGCGCAGTGCTCAAGGGCAGGGCAATCAAGCACTAAGCTTCGGTAAAAGCCGAGCTCGTTTATACGGTAACGAGAAAGACAAAGTTACCTTCAAAGAAATTGCTGGCAGTGATGAAGCCAAGCAGGACCTTCAAGAAGTAGTTGAGTTTCTGAAGTTTCCCAAGAAATTTGCTGGCATGGGTGCCAAGATTCCAAAAGGCGTCATGTTGGTTGGTCCGCCTGGAACTGGCAAAACTTTATTAGCCCGGGCAGTTGCCGGTGAAGCCAATGTCCCTTTCTTTAGCATTTCGGGATCAGAGTTTGTTGAAATGTTTGTCGGGGTCGGTGCTTCGCGAGTTCGTGATCTGTTTGCCAAAGCTAAGAAAAACGCCCCGTGCATAATATTTGTCGATGAGATTGATGCAGTCGGTCGCCGACGGGGCTCGGGCATGGGCGGCGGTCACGACGAACGTGAACAGACGCTCAATCAAATCCTGGTCGAAATGGACGGTTTTGAACAGGGCCAAAACGTCATCGTGCTGGCTGCAACTAATCGTGTCGATGTGCTTGATCCGGCCTTGCTTCGTCCTGGGCGATTTGACCGTCGGGTAAATATTGGTCTGCCTGACCGTAAAGATAGAGAAGCGATACTTAAAGTACACTTTGCCGAGAAGCCTTTGGCCAAACTAGTTGATCTTGATTCCTTGGCTGCAAAGGCCGCAGGTTCATCTGGCGCCGACCTGGCTAATATCGCCAACGAAGCCGCGATTATTGCGGCCCGAAACAGTCACAACGAGATAACTCAGCACGACGTCACTGAGGCCTTTGAGCGAGTAGCGATCGGACCGGAGCGAAAAAGCAAAGTCATGACCGAGGCCGACAAAGTTACTACAGCCTATCATGAGGCTGGCCATGCTCTGGTTGGCCACGTCTTGCCAGATAGTGATCCAGTACATAAAGTAACGATTATTCCGCGCGGCGGTACTGGAGGAGTAACCTGGTTTATTCCGCCAGAAGATCGAATGTTTGTGTCGCTGATTCAGTTTAAAGATATGCTGGCGCGCGGCTTGGGCGGTCGGATTGCTGAGGAGGTGGTGTTGGGACATGACCGAATCACAACTGGTGCTGGCAATGATCTACAGCAAGCTGCCGAGTTAGCTCGCGACATGATCACCAATCAAGGCATGGGCAAACGATTACGCGATCAGGTATTCCATGTCGATGATGGCATGATGCTCGACCGATTAGTACATGAGCGTGAGTATTCCGATGAAACCGCCAAGCTGATTGATGAAGAAGTAGAGAGCTTGATAACCGAGGCCGCCAACCGAGCACGTATCGTTATCAAGGCTAACTTAGATAAACTAGAAAATCTCAAGGATCGACTCTTGAAAAAAGAAACAGTTGACGCCGACGAAGTTACTCAAGCCTTACACGGCGCCAAAATGCCACAGGCGGCATCCCTTTACTAGGCGAGTCTTAAGAATAAATATTTTCTTTTCTTTCTCCTGTTATCGCGAGCTGGCCTGCTTTATACTGGTAGATGATCAAAAAGCAATGAAGCGTGCATGAACCCAGCCGTCACACCTAAAAAGAAAAAACGAATCAGCATCGGCAACGTCGCTGTTCTCTTGATGACGACCGCATTTTTGGGTCAATTGCTCGGTTTCCTGAGAACCAAGCTGGTCAATGCGAACTTTCCGGCCGTCGGTCCTCACAGTACTGATGCCTACTTTGCGGCCTTTACAGTGCCCGATTTCTTTTTCTTTACGATAGCCGCCGGAGCACTGGGTGTAGCATTTATGCCAGTGCTATCAGATAGGATCCATCGAGGCACACGCAAGAGTGCCTGGGAGCTTTCAGCCTCACTGATGAATTTTCTGGCTATCATCATGGCTGTTGTCGGCGTTATTATCTTTGTTTTCGCCAAGCCGCTAATTCACCACGTGGTAGCCCCCGGGCTCAGCCCTGAACAGCTTGAAACGTCGGCAACCATTATGAGATTTTTGGCATTTAACCCGTTCTTTTTCACAATATCCGGTGTCTTAACTAGCGTTCAACAGACCATGGGGCGGTTTTTTTTCTACGCCATAGCGCCACTTTTTTATAACCTATCGATTATTGTTAGCATCTTCGTTTTCAAAGACAATGTTGGTCTTGTGGGCCTGGGGTTAGGCGCGTTCATCGGTTCCATTTTGCAGCTACTGGTTGTGATATGCGGGCTTTGGAAAATGAACTTCCACTGGCATCCAAAAATTGTCAGCAAAGATGCAGAGTTTCACACCGTTTTACACAATCTGCCACCTCGTGCGCTTGACCAAGGTATCGATCAGGTTGAAGGAATTGTCGAGACACACATTGCCAGTGGGCTTGGGTCAGGCAACATAACCTATTTCAACAACGCCTTTATTATCAGTACGGCACCGATAATTTTGGTCGGAACAGCTATATCATCAGCCGCCTTCCCGCGGCTCAATGCTCGGTTAAGTCAAGGCCGACCTGATCTGTTTCGACGTGACTTCCTGCAGGTTTTACGGGCCATGTTGTGGATTAGCGCGCCTCTGGTAGTGATCTGTTACTTTGCCAGAGGTTATCTAGCGCGCATGATTTACACTCATGGCAATCAAAAAATCGCTACCATTTTCGGGTTTTTGACACTGGCCATCTTCTTCAGGATCATTTACTCGCTTATTTCGCGCTGGTTTTATTCTCAGAAAGACACTCGGACGCCGTTGTTTGTGTCGTTGTTCATTATCATGCTGAATGTTGTTTTAGCTTATAGTCTGGCACGGCCGGAGGTTTACGGTGTCGAGGGCCTGGCTATGGCCCAATCGATCGTTGCCATGACAGAAGTCATTATTTTGTCAATCATCATGCTTATCCGCGACCCTAAGCTGTTTGACGGACCATTTTGGGGTGGTGTCCTGCGGATTTTATCGGTTTCAGGCTTTAGCCTAGTGGCCTGCTTCATCATGATCTCGTTTTACCCTCTGGGGATTAATGACCGGGGTATTTTGACGCTTGGCAGCAAACTCGCCTTGATCGCTGCCGCTACCTACAGCGTTCATATCGGATTTTCAGCTCTGTTTGGGCTCGACGAAGTCCAACCGGTTTTTAGACAAGCCCGTAAAGTTATACTTAAACCGATAAAGTTTGATTTATGATCTATTTGCTGCTATTGGCAGATAAACTTCGGTGAGCCGGCTAGCTTATTGGGCTAGTTCCCCGATATACTGTTTAGACATGACACAGACACACATTCGCAATTTTTGCATCGTTGCGCATATTGACCACGGCAAATCGACTTTGGCTGATCGACTACTAGAGTTTACAGGTACGGTCGCCAGCCGCGATATGAAAGCTCAGCTACTGGACAAAATGGATCTAGAACGCGAGAAAGGCATTACCATCAAACTGGCACCGGTTCGCATGAACTATAAAAACTACCAACTAAACCTTATCGACACGCCAGGTCATGTTGATTTTAGTTACGAAGTCTCGCGAAGCCTTGAGGCTTGCGAAGGAGCGTTACTGGTTGTCGACGCTTCACAAGGTATCCAGGCTCAGACTCTAGCCAACGTCTACCTGGCTTTAGCAGCTGATTTAACTATTATTCCAGTGCTCAACAAGATCGATCTGCCGGCGGCTGATACCATGACCGTTGGCGCCGAAATTATAAGTTTGCTCGGCTGTAAATTCGAGGACATTTTACAGATATCTGCCAAAACCGGTAACGGTGTCGAAACAGTTATCGATGCCATCATCGAACGAATGCCCGCTCCGGGGAAGTCCGAAACAGCCGAAACTAGGGCGCTGATCTTTGATAGCTATTATGATGATTACCGAGGTGTAATTTTGTACGTTCGGGTTTTTGACGGTAGAATTGTTGAAAACGATAGCATTACCATGATGGCTACCGGGGCCGACGGAATTGCCCTAGAGGTTGGTGCTTTGAAACCGGGAATGTCGGTTGGTCCTAGCTTGGGAACTGGCGAGATTGGCTATATAGTGACCAATCTCAAAACAACCCGTCAGGCCAAAGTCGGCGATACTGTTACGCTGACAAGTCAACCTGCTGAGAAACCCTTGCCCGGATATCGTAATGTTCAACCTTTTGTTTATGCTGGCTTTTTCCCTGATAGTGGCGAGAACTATCAATTACTCAAAAGCGCTGTCGAAAAATTAAGCCTGAGTGATTCAGCTCTGCAATTTGCACCCGAAAACTCGCCGGTTCTCGGCTTCGGTGTACGTATTGGTTTCTTGGGACTGCTTCATATGGATATTGTTAGAGAACGATTGGAACGTGAATACAATCTAGAGCTAGTTGTTACTAATCCATCAACTGATTATCAGGTAACCCTGGTTGGTGGCGACACGATTGATATCAAAAGTGCCGCTGAACTGCCCGAACCAACTAAAATTGTTGAAATCCGCGAGCCGTGGATCACTGGTGAAATAGTCGTGCCGCAAGAGTATGTCGGCTCTGTCGTGCAGCTAATTAGCGCCAAAAGAGGCCGTCACAATAATATTGGTTATGTCGATCAGCGAGCATTGGTTGGTTTTGAGGCGCCGTTGGCGAATCTCCTGACCGACTTTTATGATCAGCTCAAGAGCATTACTAGTGGTTACGGGTCATTCAACTATGAGTTAGACGACTATCGGGCTGAAGATTTGGTCCGGCTTGACTTCTATGTTGGTGGCAATATGGTCAGTGCGCTCAGTGTGATGGCGCATCGCTCAGAAGCTCAGAAGCTAGGCCGTGAAACTGTCGAAAAGCTCAAGGAAGTTATACCGCGCCAAAACTTCCAAGTAGCATTGCAGGCCGCTATCGGTGGAAAATTCATCGCCCGCGAAGATATCAGTGCCTATCGCAAAGACGTTACCACTGGACTGTACGGCGGTGACGTGTCACGCAAAAAAAAGGTTCTGGCCAAACAGACCAAAGGCAAAAAGCGCTTAAAGCGTTTCGGCAAAGTAGACATCCCAGCCGAAGCTTTCACTGTCATGCTCAAACGCGACTAGAGGAGGTCTAGGGTTAGTAATGGTTTCTGAGTTACTTACAAAAGAAGTCATATGCGTAATATATGTCTAATTTGTCAATCGAGTACTTTTATTTTTTGCGGTTGACCGGCTACAATAGAAATGTGATAAAACATGAAAAACGTTCCTACAAAGACATCAAACCGAGTTCGGTGCGCGATCACGATTCCATTCTGTTTCTTATCTCACCTTCGTGGCTTAGTATTGTTGTCAGTGTCGTAGCTGGACTAATCGTGTCGGTCGGAGTTCTGATCGTCTTCAGCTTTCACCATAGTCAAGTGCAGCAACAACTGCTTATATTTCAAAACACCAAGGCCCAGACCGCTGTGACGCTGCCGGGCCAAGCTAGCGGTCCCAAAAACTCATTACAGAACACCTGGCCACTCCTTATATTTTGGTCTTTGCTTGGTTTGGCAGTTTATTTTGTGATTGAAGAATTGATCCGTTTGCTCCAGAATTTTGCCCAACTACGCCGCGAGCTTGATTATATGCCAGCTCAGCGCAACAAACTTTTGAAGTCAACTCTGGAGAGTGTTGCAGTTAGACTGGCGGCTGTGCTGCTCTGGATACTATATGCAGAACTTTTCTTCAAACGCATCATTCCCTACAGCATCACTGCTGCCAATGCCAGCGCGGCTGATTTTTTTAGTCTGGCCGGGATAGCCAGTATTATTTCCTCCTTTTTGTTGATTACGATCGGGGTTCATATTCATGTAATCTTCGCTCGAATCACCTTTCAGCGTACTCGACTTTTCTCGCGCGAAAGTTACATTTAGAGCGGACAATAATCTGGCACTAGGTTTGCTCTACTTTTTTACATCTGTTATACATGATGCATGGACGCGGCAATTAAAAAACTTCTATCGTCTTACCAACCGAGTCCTTATGCTCTCGAGCTTATCAGGTCGACCCCGATATTATTTCTTGTCGGAACTTTCGGTGCAGGCAAAAGTCATCTCAAGGAAGAGTTACTTAGAACTGGCAAGTATCACCACATCGTATCGCACACCACTCGTTCGCCTCGGATCAACCACGGCGTGCCAGAACAAAATGGTCGCGAATATTACTTTGTTGATATGTCCATAATGCGTAAAATGCTTGAGAAACAAGCTTTAGTCGAGGCAAAACTGGTACACAAGAGCAATATATATGGTACCAGCGTAGCAGAGATTCAAAAGGCGCATGATGAGCACAAGATTGCCTTGACCGATATTGATGTGCAAGGAGTAGCTGAATATAAGTGCTTTGACAATAATGTTATGGCTGCTTTCCTGTTGCCACCGAACTTTGAAGTTTGGCAAGAGCGCTTACTAAGCAGGTATGGTGATAGCGTCGATCTTCATGACGTCGAGCAGCGTTTTCGGACTGCGCTTAAAGAGCTTAGGGAGTTAAGGACAACCGACCGTTACGCAGCGTTTATCAACGATGATCAGGAACAGACGTTAAAGCAAGTTGAGACTTATGCCAAGACAGGCACGCTGGACCCGCGACAGCAGCGCAAGGCCCTGAATACTGCGAGTAAACTAGCCGAAGCCGCCAAAAAATATTTGAAAACGATAGAGGCTACCCAGAAGTTAAACTAGCGCCGAATCAAACAGAATTAGCACTCTTGACTAGTGAGTGCCAAAACTGTAAGCTAGCCATAGAAGCCGTTAACATTTATTCCGAGAGGAACGAAGAGGAATTAAAATGGCATGACAGAACGTCAGCAAAAAATACTCAGCGCTATCGTCGAGCAATATGCCGAAGTAGCTAGCCCGGTCGGCAGCACTCTGCTTGCCAAGGCATTTAATGTCAGCTCGGCTACCATCCGAGCCGAAATGGCTGACCTCGAGCGTATGGGCTATATCGGTCAACCACACACTAGTGCTGGCCGTGTTCCGACAGATAAGGGCTATCGATTATATGTTAATAATCTAACTGAAAATTCAGACCGTACCCTGCCTGAGCGTCGCGCCGAAAAAGCTTTAGCTTCACGCGTCCATAACGCTGGTGCCCCGGAACGCATGATCCGCAACGCAGTCGATACACTAGTAGAACTTACACATAACTTGGGGTTAGCCACTATCGGCAATCAGTTATATATCAGCGGACTATCGAACTTATTTGGTCAACCAGAATTTATAAACGGCATGCAAGTGCAGCAAGTAGCTCAACTTCTTGACAATTTAGAGCCCTGGTTACGTGAAGCCGCCCCCAATGAACCACTTAGTGTCTACATCGGTCAAGAAAACCCCATTGGGCGATCAGCCGGCTGCACTTTAATTATCAGCAGTTTTCACAGTCCCTTTAGCGATCATAGCTATATCGGCACACTTGGTCCGACGCGACAAAGCTACAAAGACGTAATGAACCTGGTGTCGCGTGCTGGCCAAGAGCTCGAAGAGGTATTGTATGTCTAGTGAGATATCAGCTGAGGAACAAGCTATTCACTATGCGACAAGGTTTATTCAACCCGTTATTGAGTCGCCCTTTACAACTGATATTAAGAATGAGTTGGTGCTTCATATTGGCCAACAACTATACCAATGGGGCCTTAGTCAGCAATCGATAGTTGAGGGAACGAAGCGAGCAATAGTAATGTCTGATATAAGAGACAAAACTACTCATAGGGATACTAATGGCATCGGCTAAACCCAAAAGCACTAGTAGTAGAAGCAAAAAAATCGATACTGCAGCGCTACAACAACAATTGTCTGATCTGACAGTTGCCTTGCAGCGCGAGCGGGCCGATGTGATTAACATTCGACGCCGTCACGACGAAGAGATTACTCAGTTACGTCATAACGCCAGAGCCACTGTCATAACTGAGCTTTTGCCGGTGATTGATAATTTTGAGCGAGCAATCCAGCATATCCCAAAAGATATTGCCTCGACTGACTTTGTCAAAGGCATACAGGCAATCGTCAAACAGTTCGAGAAGAGTTTGACAGATCTGGGCGTCAAGCGCATAAGTTCTGTTGGTCAGCCATTTGACCCTGAGCTTCATGAAGCGGTTAGTGCCGAAGGCAGCGGCGAGGATCAAATTATTAGTCATGAGTTGCAGGCTGGTTATCAATTGAATGATACCGTTCTCCGACACGCGATGGTTCGCGTCAGAGGCGAGGGATAGCGCCGCTGGAGAAAAGCATTGACAACAAGACTCAAATATGTATAAAACACAACATTTGGCACTCTTGACACCCGAGTGCTAGCTTAGATATACTGACATCATAATGATTTATCGAGATGATATTTAAGAAAGGGTAAACAACCATGAGTAGAATCATTGGAATCGATCTTGGTACGACTAACTCCGCTATGGCGGTAATGCAATCCGGAAAACCGGAGATAATAGCTAATTCCGAAGGAAATCGTACGACACCCAGTGTTGTAGCAATCAATAAAAACAAAGAACGTTTGGTTGGCCAAGTTGCCCGCCGACAGCAAGTTACTAACCCAAAAAACACAATCTACGAAGTAAAAAGACTTATCGGGCGAAACTTTAATGACAAAGAGGTCCAACGCGATATCAAGCTAATGGGTTATGAAATTGTTAAGAGTGGTAACGCGACCAAAGTAAAGATGGGCGACAAAGAGTATAGCCCTGAAGAAATTAGCGCCATGGTCCTCGGTAAACTTAAGAATGACGCCGAGAGTTTTCTTGGTGCGCCAGTCACAGAGGCAGTCATCACGGTACCGGCATATTTCGATGATTCACAGCGACAAGCAACCAAAGACGCTGGCAAAATTGCAGGTCTTGAGGTCAAGCGAATTATCAATGAACCAACTGCCGCCGCCTTGGCTTATGGACTCGACAAAGGCAGCAAGAAAGACGAGAAAATTGCCGTCTATGACCTTGGCGGTGGCACGTTTGATGTCTCGATCTTAGAGCTTGGCGACGGTGTCTTTGAAGTCAAATCAACCAATGGCGACACACATTTGGGCGGAGCCGACTTTGACCGAGTAATCATTAACTATTTTGCCGCTGAATTCAAAAAAGAACACGGTATCGACATCACTAACGATAATGCTGCAATGCAGCGGCTGCGCGATGAGGCCGAGAAAGCCAAAATCGAACTTTCGACTGCCCAAGAAGTTGATGTCAACCTACCTTTCTTGACGGCTGACGCCGAGGGGCCGAAACATTTTGAACATAAACTGACTCGAGCAAAGTTGGAAGATCTCGTGTCTGACCTAATCGACAAAACCGCCACACCGTGCGAGAAAGCATTGAAAGACTCAAAGCTTAAGGCCAGCGATATTGATGCCATTGTCCTGGTTGGTGGTATGACCCGCATGCCAGCCGTCCAGGAAAAGGTCAAAAAGATTTTTGGTAAAGACCCGATGAAAGGCGTTAATCCTGATGAAGTCGTCGCTATAGGTGCAGCTATCCAGGGGGGCGTGCTGCAGGGTGATGTCAAAGATGTGTTATTGCTTGATGTAACTCCACTAAGCCTGGGTATCGAAACCATGGGTGGAGTTATGACCAAATTGATCGAGCGCAACACAACGATCCCGACTAGCAAGTCAGAGGTCTTTTCGACCGCTGCCGACAACCAACCACAGGTGGAAGTTCATGTCGGTCAGGGAGAGCGTGAAATGGTTGAGGGCAATAAGTCACTGGGAAGATTTATCCTTGACGGCATTCCGCCGGCACCGCGCGGCATTCCCCAGATCGAAGTCACCTTCAATATCGATGCTAACGGCATCTTAAACGTTACCGCCAAAGACAAAGGTACTGGCAAGGAACAGAGCATTACTATCTCAGGTTCTGGCAATCTCGATAAGACCGAGGTCGAGAAAATGGCTAAAGAAGCCGAGACACATGCCGAGGAAGACAAGGCCAAAAAAGAAATTGTCGAAGCTCGCAACTTGCTTGATAGCGCCGTCTATCAAGCTGAAAAACTCCAAAAGGACAATGCCGATAAGATTAGTGATGACGATAAGAAGACCTTGTCTGAGGCTGTCGAAACCGCCAAGAAAGTGATTGCCGATGAAGCAGCCGACAAAGACGTGCTTGGTACGGCGGCCAAAGACTTGAATGACAAACTTATGCCAATAGGTGCTAAGTTGTATGAACAAGCTGATTCCAAGTCAGAATCGCCTGATGACAGTGATAAAAAGGATGATACTGCTCGCGACGAGCCGATTGAAGGTGAGGTCGTTGACGATAAGTCGACCGAGGAAAAAGACCAAAAAGCCAAGTAATATACTCCATCAAAGAAAGGACTTATTTGGTCAATTGAGTGAAAGGGGGAAATATGGTTAGGAGGAGACTCGGTATGCGCTGTGCCAAGGGATTCTTAGGAATGGCTCAGAGTCAAAGAAGTATGCCTCCGGGAGGCACTGAATGGGTGAATTGATTCGATTCCCCGGTCCGTCCCGGCCAGACCAAATAGAGTTGGCCTCTTGTGACACAGACCTGGTAACCTTCTATCGGCTACGTTTAGAACCGGATAGCTTCAAAGAGGAGCTTTCACCTCGTGAAGAAATACTGTCCGATTATGACCCGGAACTTTTAATGGACGAGATTAAGAGGGACTATGCCTTGAGCACGATAGAAGTAACGGAAGCATTTATAAGCTGTATCAAACGACTCAAACCCGATGAAAAGTTTAGCAATCAAACTAGCAACGATTGATAAGGTGAAACAATGACAGGCGAAATAAATGTTGTAAATATTCATAAACCAGAATCATCGATTAAGCTGCGTGAAGCAGCCAGCGACCCACTATTATTGAGATATGTTGAGGTTGAAAATAGCGACCAACGGGGCAGTCTTGACCATGTCGTCGGTGAAAATCTGTATAGCCAAGGACCAGATAGCCTTCACGCTCAACTCCAGTCGAAATTCGGGCTGTCCAAACGACAGGCAAGGATAGCTCACCGAATGTGTGATGACGATTTCTTGAGACGAACGGTAGAGAGCTAATCAATGGCAGAAAAACGCGATTACTATGACGTCCTAGGCATAAAAAAGGACGCCTCTCCTGATGAGATCAAGAAGTCCTTTCGTAGAGCGGCGGTTGAACACCACCCGGATCGGGGCGGTGATGACAGTAAGTTCAAAGAAATTAACGAAGCCTATGAAGTACTCAAAGATGCAGATAAACGCAAAAGATATGACCAGTTTGGGCACGCTGGAGTTGGTAACGCCGGTGCCGGTGGTGGTAACCCATTTGCTGGCTTTGGTGGGCAGGGCCAGGAAGTCCACTTTGATTTTGGAGATTTAGGTCTTGGCGATATTTTCAATAGCTTTTTCGGGGGTAATCATGGTAGTCGGCGCCAGCAACAAGCTAGAGGTCGTGACATCGAGAGCAGCGTTGAAATATCGTTCCAGGAAGCTGTCTTTGGAACAGAGGTTGATTTGCGTCTGCAACTTCAAGATAATTGTCCGCACTGCAAGGGATCGACAGTCGAACCAGGATATCAGTTGAAAACGTGTGATCAGTGTCAGGGTTCAGGACAAGTAGTCGCAGTAACGAAAACAATATTTGGCAACATTCAGCAGGCGGCACTATGTCCTAAATGCTCAGGCCGGGGTAAGATTCCCGAAAAAGTTTGCAGTGTTTGTCACGGCAAAGGCACACAACCAAAGAAGCAAGCCATACAATTAAAAATTCCGCCAGGAATAGATGATGGCGCAACTATTCGTCTGAGGGAGCATGGTGAGGCGATCGCCAATGGGCCCAAAGGCGACCTATACGTTAACATCAGAGTTAAATCGCATAGGCACTTCACCAGAGAAGGCGACTTGATTCTGAGCGAAGAACACATAGGAATGGTTGAGGCGGCACTGGGCACCGAGATGGATGTTCAAACTGTTGATGGACTTGTGCGTATGAAAGTACCCGCTGGTACTCAATCCGGCTCAGACTTTAAACTAAGTAACCATGGCGTGCCGCACATCAAGGGTTCTAGCCGAGGAGCTCACATCGTAACCATCATTGTTGATACACCAACGAAGCTTAGCAAAAAACAGCGAGAACTACTTGAAATCTACCAAGAAAAGCAGTAGAGTTCGACGCTTTGGCTGTGAGTATTGGAATTGATTCGGTCCTTTAACTGTCAGATCGCCAAGCTATGAACGGGGCTTGAACGACTAAGTTTCTGCCGCGGTTCTTTGCTTCATAGAGGGCTGCATCAACGGTCTGCAAGTTCTCCTCCAGGTTCTTTTCCATATCGAGCTCAGCCGCACCAATACTTACCGTAACGCTGAGATTTATTAATATAGCAAGACGAATTCTCTCGGCAGCTGCCACTGAACCTTCTTTGGGAGTTCGTGGCATAAGTATTACGAATTCATCGCCCATTGGTCGGCTGGCGGCCGCCTGACTTTCATATGACGGTACGTCACGAGCTCGCAGCTCTCGGGTGAGTATGTTCCCAATACCCTTAAGCACCGCATCGCCTGCTACGTGACCCTTTTTGTCATTTATGTCTTTAAAGTTATCAATGTCCATAGCCAGTACGCTATGGGTATTGAGGTGAGTATCAGCGTCGCCCTTTCGACGATATTGGTGCGATGACTTCAGTTGCTCGAACGTTTCCTCCATACCTTTTCGGTTGAAAAGTCCGGTTAGGTGGTCGCGGCGGTTTTGTTCCTGAGCAATTGCCAGCGCGGTTTCGAGCTTTGCTCCCCAACTGACAGCAGACACCAGTCCATCCATCAGTTCTCTAGTTGTGGCAAACTGATCATCTAGCCGCCCAACATCAATAAATTCAGACATAAGCAAATTATAACATAATACAGCTCTATAAACAAGATTTCGAAGAACTTGCTCAGCCAAATTCAGTTATGGTTAAATGGTCGAGTTATATGCGACGTACGCCGATCAACCAGTCAGGACTAATCCCATTGCTAATAGCTGTGATTTTGGTGGTAGGGGCATTTATTTATTTGGCTTACACTCGCGTACTCCACGCCCAACGATAGATTGACCAAGACTTCTTAAGAGTATATAATATGCTTCTTAGGCGTGATTATGAGAAAAAATTTAGTACACATTGGAATAGTTGAAGCGATATCATTGCCGGATAATGGGCTTCAGTCTATCTTGGCCAAGATAGACACTGGCGCTGACGGCTCAACTGTTTGGGCTAGTAATATAAAGCAAAAAAGTGGCTCACTCAGCTTCGTCCTTTTTGATAGCTCATCGCCTTACTACAGCGGAGAGGTTGTTACGACTCGAGATTATCAAGTTACCTCGGTCAAAAATTCATTTGGTCAAAGTGAATTTCGCTACAAAGTACCACTGAGAGTACGATTGGGCAATCGGACGATACGCGCCCAGTTCAGCTTGTCCGATCGATCGAAAAATCGTTACCCGATTTTGATCGGTCAGCGCACCTTACGCGGAAAATTTTTGGTAGATGCATCAAGACAATCTGCTAAGGGCAGTTACCGAGTTTTATTGTTATCGGTCAGCCCGACTCCAGCCACTCATCAGTTGGTCAAAGGCTTACAAAGTCACGGCAAAAAACTTCAAGTTACCATAGCGCGATATCAAGATCTATGTTTTCAGATGGGAGGAACGACAAATCGCGTGACATTAATAACGACCGGAGAAGATGTCGCCTTGTTCGATCTAGTTCATTTTAAAACAACTGCTCGACACCTCGACATTGCGGCTTCAGTAGCCCAATATCTCCGAAAACGCGGTGTGCCATTTTTCGACGCTGCTGTTGCTAATTACCCAGCCAGCAGCAAGCTCTATCAATATATAATTTTGGCGGATAATGATTTGTCTGTACCTCCTTCTTTGTTGGTACTGCCTGAGCGTATGGCGACAGCTTACCGGCGCATATCAAGCTACGTGGGAACACCATTTGTCCTCAAAGACATTTACACCAGTAAAGGTCGCCATAATTTTCTAATTCGTGATAAAAAAGCATTTGATCGCTTCGTCAGAGAAACCAAAGGTTTGCCCGAGCGATTTATCGCCCAAAGCTACATCGAGAACGAGGGAGACTTACGTTTGTTGGTACTTGGCAGTCAAGTGGCGCTGGTTATCAAACGCCAGCGAGCTAGCCTAACAACACACCTAAACAACACTTCAGCCGGCGGTAATGCAACGCTTTTACCGATAAGTACTTTGCCAGGGGAAGTGCAGCAAGCGGCTGTCAAGGCCGCCAAACTTCTGCAACGCCAAATTGCCGGCGTCGATATGGTTACCGACAAAAATACCGGACTATGGTATTGTCTGGAAGTTAACGACGGCCCGCAACTAGCCACCGGCTCATTTCTAACTGAAAAGCAAGCAGTCTTAGCGGATTACATCACTCGAGTGGCTGGAAAGTAAACACTAATCATGAATATCGTCATTTTATCAAAAGGTCCAGGTAATTTTTCGACTAAACGACTGAAAGCCGAAGCTGAATCCCGCGGTCACAAAGTACGTGTTATTAATTACGCTAAGTGCTACGTAACCGTTCAGCGAAATAATCCGATGATTCACTACAAGGGCGAAGAAGTAACAGGTGTTGATGTCGTCATCCCGCGTGTGGCGCAAAGTCTGACTCGCTACGGCAGCTCAATCGTCCGTCAGTTCGAGATGCAAAATGTGGTTACCACTACGAGCTCAATCGGTATTGTCCGTTCGCGCGACAAATTACGGAGCATGCAACTTCTGGCCAAAGCCGGAGTTGGCATCCCCAAGACCGTGATTGTGAGGGAGACAGCAGATTTCGACGGTGTCTTGGAGCAAGTTGGCGGAGCTCCAGTAATTATCAAAGTAGCCCGTGGGACACACGGCAACGGGGTGGTGCTAGCTGAAACTCGCAAAGCAGCCCTAGCAGTGATGCAAGCATTTTATGGGGAGGGCGTCAACTTTTTGGTCCAGGAATTTGTCGCCGAAAGTGCCGGAGTCGATATACGGGCCTTTGTCGTCAACGGCAAAGTAGTGGCTAGTATGTTGCGCCAAAGTCTTGATGATGACTTCAGATCGAATCTTCATCAGGGCGGTGAAGGTATTGCTGTCAAGCTTACCCCTGAAGAGCGCAAAACAGCTCAAAAAGCCGCCAAAACGATGGGTCTACCAATTTGCGGAGTCGATTTGATGCGCAGCACCCATGGCCCATTAGTATTAGAGGTCAACCCCAGTCCTGGACTGGGTATCGAAAAAGTTACCGGCCAAAAGGTTGCTGCTAAGATCATTGATTATGCCGAAATAGTGGTCCGTTCCGGCCGTCGCAAAGATGAAGTTGGTGCCTGACGAGCAACAAGACAGAGGTTTTTAACCAAAGCCTATGCTCAAACCACTAATGTTTTGATGATATAGTAAGCGCATGACACCAGAACTGACGCTTGGCGCCATTGTCCTCGTCCCGATTGCTTTTTTGCTGCTTCTCAGAGTAAATGCCACACTAGTCTTCCTTAGTTTATGCTTAGGCAGCGTATTGGTGACGTACGTAGTCGGCGACGCCAACTCTTTTATGAGCTGGCTGTCTGTGTCAAATGCCACCCCCAAGCTTCACACTGCTCAGGATAATATCAAGCTAGTCCTGCTGCTTATCCCAGTATTGTTGACTTCGGTTTTTATGATACGCACAGTTAGCGGGGTCTCACGCCAATTTATGAATGTCTTGCCTGCAATCGGCGTTGGCTTGCTTGGCGCGCTGCTAGTTGTGCCGTTATTGCCGCCAGGCTTGTCTCACAACATCGTTCGGTCAAACCTCTGGGATCAGCTCATGAGAGCCCAAGATATTATCATCGCTGGTAGTGCCGTGGTATGTTTGCTTGTGTTATGGCTACAAAGGCCAAAAACCGGAGGCAAACACCACAAAAAACACAAAGCATAGATTGACTTTTTGACCAAAAAACAGATAATGTATGGAGTTAATTCACTAGCCGTTTCGCTTGCCACTAGGGGCCCGTAGCTCAGCCGGTTAGAGCACCTGCCTTTTAAGCAGGGTGTCGTGGGTTCGAGTCCCACCGGGCCCTCCACTAAAAACACCTAACTTTTCGGTCGGATGTTTTTAGTGGAAGTCGGAGACGTCGAGAACTCAACCGGCACGTTAGAGATAAACACGATTCCACCGTTCACTAGGCTACGTGTGTAATGATTACGCACTTATCAGTAGAGCTTTTGCTGGTATTCTTAAACCATGGAAACTTTTCAGGACAGGCCCGTACTATTCTTTGAGGCTCAAAGTAGTTGGCGTAATTGGCTGGATGAGTACAGTTCAAAGTTTGATGGCATATGGATTAAACTTGCCAAAAAATCATCAAAAATAACCTCGATCTCGTATGATGAGGCACTGGAAGAAGCGCTATGTTATGGCTGGGTAGATAGTCAAAAGCAGGCGTACGATAAAGATCATTATCTACAAAAATTCACTCCAAGGGGACCAAAAAGTATTTGGTCAAAAAGAAACGTCGCTAAAGCTGAGGCTTTAATTAAGGCAGACAAAATGCGGCCTTCCGGTTTAGTAGCAATCAAAAATGCCAAGGAAAATGGCGCGTGGGCCAGGGCGTATGACTCGTCAAGTACCATGACTATCCCTATCGACTTTCAGGAAGCACTAAACAAAAACCCTAAGGCGAAAACATTTTTCGAAACATTGAATAAAACAAATGTTTATGGGTTCTGCTGGCGTATCAATACCGCTAAGAAACCAGAAACCAGAAAAACGAGAATCGACGAGTTTGTAGCCATGTTAAATAACGGCAAGAAACTCCACTAACATGACGAGTATTGATGGCGATAACTCTCATGATGACCCCTAGGACACTCCGGCCTTTGTATGACCGACCGCCGGTGGGAACACGACCAGCGCGTTTTGTTATGATTATAAAATGACTCACCGGCAGAGAATTATTTTGCTTGCGACTATAGTCGGAAGCGGGGTGGTATTTCTGGACGGAACAATCGTTAACTTGGCCTTGCCGAAACTTTCGACGGACTTGCAAGCAGATTTTGCCAACCTTCAGTGGGTAATGGCCGGCTATTTGCTTTCGCTATCAGCCCTTATGCTCCTAGGAGGTTCATTGGGTGATATATATGGCCGAAAACGTAGCTATATGTGGGGCATCTTGGGTTTCAGCGTCGCTTCTTTGCTTTGTGCCATTTCCCCTAATGTCGGTTTTTTGATATTTTTCCGTATTGTTCAGGGAGTCTTTGGTGCTCTAGTTGTGCCCGGCGGACTGGCCATCTTAAACACTAACTTTACCGAATCCTTTAAGGGCAAAGCCATAGGTATCTGGACGGCTGGAACTTCTGCAATCGGTGCCATAGGACCACTAGCAGGTGGTCTTGTGATAGACCATTTCTCTTGGCGCTGGATATTTGTTATCGAGATTCCGCTACTACTCTTTTGTTTGTGGCTGACAAAAATAAGTGTTGATGAAACAAAGGATCAACGATCCAGAAGGCTAGATCTACCTGGGGCAATATTGGCTGCGATTGCTTTCGGCGGTCTTGTCTACGGACTAATAGAGGGTTCGGCAAACGGCTGGCAAGTCGTACCGACCTTAAGCTTGTTGTTCGGACTAGTATTTCTAATTATATTTTTACGGTTTGAGCAGAGAACCAGTGACCCCATGCTTGACCTAACTTTGTTTAAATCACACAATTTTACCGCCTCAAATATCGTTACCTTTAGTATGTACGGCGGACTAAGCGGCTACTTTTTTATATTCTTAATTCACCTGCAAACTGTGGTCAGATTCTCAAGCTTTGAGGCAGGGTTGGCAACTATTCCTGTTGCGGTTATGATGATTGCCTTTGCAGGTAAATTTGGCGGGCTAGCAGGCGAGAAAGGACCTCGATTATTTATGACAATCGGACCATTAGTTGTCGGAGTCGGTATCCTATCCATGTTAAGATTGAATGCCAATTCCAGCTTTCTTTTAGGCGCGTTGCCGAGTGTGCTAATTCTGGGGCTTGGCTTATCTATTACGGTTGCGCCTCTAACGTCGACGGTACTGAACGCAGTACCAAAAAATCAATCTGGCATAGCCTCTGCCATAAACAACTTCATTGCACGTTCGGCTGGGTTGGTGGTACTGTCGCTGCTTGGATTGTTGGGGGCAAATAATGCCTATGTCTTTGGTGGATTCTTGTGTGGCACACTGGCTATACTAGCTGGAGCCCTGTCGTTTGTGCTAATTCGTAATCCTAGAGCCAAGTCTTAGTTAAATTGAAATTGTTCATAATGGTCGATCATCATACTTTTTCGACCAGTCAAATCCAAACACGAGACTACTTTACATATAAACACAGAATTTTTACTTGGCTTTAGATCTTTTCTCAAGTATTCCTTTTACTGACGGACTTATCGCTTTGTCTGTTCGGTGGATGCAGCCCATCCAACAACACGGACGACGTTTGCCTTCCTGCAGTTCGGCTACGACCCGTTTGATGTGATTCTTTCTTGTCTTTAGCTGCTTGACGCTGATGGTCCAGCAAATCCACTCATTGCGAGCGAGTGACGTTAGGCTTTGCCAGGCGGTTTGAGCCGCTGGGGCATAGACAATCGCATTCTCCAAATCAGCCGGCATTTTATGAGTCGTGCCGCCGAGTAGATTTTTTGTAATCATATTCATATTTTATCGCAAACATAGTTTCTATCAACTAACCAGTCATATCCACTTGGCCAAAAAACATTTCAATAGATTAACCATACGATCACCATTAAACCAATCTTAAATAACTGTCTTTTAAAGGTCATCGCTTGATAAAATGCTGCCACATGAGACGCAGCAGACGGCATTATTTCAGGCGAACGACCCTGGTATTTGTTGCTGGTAGTGGATTTGTCCTAGGCATCGGAGCGGCTTACCATGGTATTACCATTCCGGCGTTGGCTATGGTAATGTCTGCAATCATTTTTCTGTTGACAATTCGGCGAAGCAATTATCTAACAATTATTTGTATCGGTCTGGTGACTTTTGGTGCCGGCACATACCGCGGTCAAGTTTATGTACACAAAAAACAAGTTTTACTATCACATCTCGGGCAACACATGAGTCTGACTGTTACCGCACTTAGTGACAGTGTTTATGAGACCAAAAGTCAGCTTGGCTTTGATGCCAACCAAGCAGTAGCGGGCAATGCACCACTCAGCGGTAAATTCCATATTGGCGGTTTTGGGCTTACCAGTGTCCAAGAAGGCGACAGGGTGCTTGTCCAGGGGAAGATGTATCCAGGTCGTGGTGGCTACCAAGCGCGCGTTAGCTACGCTAAGCTACAATTGGTTGCACATAACCCCAGCCCAATTGCTGATCTGCGTCGGCGCTTCACCGCCGGTATTCAGACAGCTCTGCCAGAACCGACGGCCTCTTTTGCAATGGGACTATTGATTGGGCAAAGAGTGTCACTGCCAGCGTCTGAAAAACAAGCTTTACTGATGGTCGGATTGACGCACATTATTGCCGTATCGGGATATAACCTAACAATAATTTTGTCAGCCTGCACCAAGCTCTTGCAACCCTATTCAAGGAGGATCGCTAGCGGTATAGCAGTTGGTCTGATAGCGGTCTTTCTCCTCCTGGCCGGCGCGAGTGCGTCAATCGTCCGTGCGGCAATAGTTAGCATGTTAAGCATATTGGCACAGTTCTATGGTCGATCATTTAAACCACTCAACTTGATTGTAATTGCCGCCGCTATTACCGCCTGGGCTAACCCCTATTACGTTTGGTCTGATATTAGTTGGTACTTGAGCTTTTTGGCTTTTTACGGTGTCTTAGAGGTTGCACCAAGGTTGATCAGCTTGAGTGGACTACGGAAACCCTCACTGCTACTAATTGTCGCTGCCGAGAGTTTATGTGCTGAGCTGATGACACTGCCGCTAGTACTACACGTGTTTGGTCAAATATCATTGGTTGGATTATTGGCTAATGTGTTGGTAGTGCCCTTAATTCCACTGGCAATGCTGGTCAGCCTAATAGCTGGGTTGGCTGGAATGTGGGCTGGATCAATCGTCGGTTGGCTGGCGCTGCCGGCCGATCTCGTCCTGACCTACATCCTTGATATAGCCCATTTACTCAGTTCAATTCCGCATATCTTTTTGCAGAACTTGGGATTCTCTACACCACAAATGCTGGCTCTATATGGCATAGTTTTATCTGGCATCGGTCTGGTGAGTCGTCACAATAAGCGGAAATATGGTAAAATAACAGATGAAAAGGCAGCTAATCGAAAGGCAGCACCGTTTAGCGCGAGTGTCTGAATCAACCCTCATGAGTGGTCATAGCAAGTGGTCGACAATTAAGCGTCAAAAGGGCGCCAAGGACGCAGCCAGAGGAGCTTTATTTACCAAGCTTGGTAATGCGATTGCTATTGCCGCCCGAAGTGGACTCGATCCTGAAACGAACTTTAGTTTGCGTCTGGCGATTGATCGAGCCAAAGCGGCCAACATGCCCATGACAAATATTCAGCGTTCAATCGATCGAGCCAAAGATAAAAATGCCGATCAATTGCAAGAAGTTTTGTATGAGGGTTACGGACCGGGCGGCGTGGCTATCTTAGTTGAATGTGCCACCGATAACATCAACCGTACCTATCCGGATGTACGCTCAGCTTTCAGCAAGCACGGCGGCAGCATTGCCGAGAAAGGCTCAGTGGCGTTTCAGTTTGAACGTAAAGGGTTGATAAGGATTGAGGGTCAGGGTGACGGAATAATCCTGCAGGCTCTTGAGGCAGGTGCCGAAGATGTTCAGGAAGAAAGCGGCAATTCGATCATCTACACCGATCAGCGAGAGCTCGCCAAAGTCCGCAACTCTTTGAGTCGGGCCGGCGCAAAAATCATTGAAGCCGAACTTAGTTATGTCCCAAAAAACACGGTTGAAATTACGGACGAAAAAGTTGCCGGCAAAATAGTGCGTCTCATGGAAGCACTAGATGACAGCGACGATGTCAGTAATACCTATGTCAATTTCGATCTGCCTGAAGATCTGCTGGTTTAAAGAATATGAGAATCATAGGCATAGATCCAGGCACAGGAATTATGGGCTTCGGGATCATTGATGCCCAGAAAGGCAAGGCCAAGCTAGTCGACGCCGGGGTAGTTCGGACATCGTCAAAGCAAGATGATGCTAGGCGTCTTCAAACGATTTTTAACGAACTAACTAGCGTTATAAAAGATACCAACCCGACTGAAATGTCGGTCGAAAGACTGTTTTTTGCTCAAAATGTCACGACTGCTATGACAGTTTCACAAGCTCGCGGAGTGGTCTTACTGGCCGGCAAGCAAGCCGGACTTAACATTTTTGAATATACGCCACTACAAATCAAACAGGCCCTGACTGGCTATGGTCGTGCCGAAAAGTCTCAGATACAGGAGATGGTCCGAGTAGTTCTACAACTCAAAGAAACCCCTAAACCTGATGATTGTGCTGATGCTCTAGCCGCTGCTATCACCCACAGCATGACTATGAGATAATTGGTAGATATGATTGCCACGCTGACTGGTGTCGTTTCTGAGAAATTAGCAGACATGGTGGTGCTAGAGGTGCAAGGTGTGGGCTACGGGCTAAGTGTTACGGCCGAAGACCACGGCGTCTTGATCAACGACAGTTCGGCCAGACTTTATGTCTATGAACATATTAGGGAGCAATCACACGAATTGTTTGGTTTTATCGATAAAGAGACCCTAGCCCTTTTTGAGCAGTTACTCAGTGTCAACGGTATCGGACCAAAAATGGCGCTTAACATGTTAAGTATAGGATCAAACGAAGGTGTTAAGCAAGCGATTGCTTCTGGCGATGTGTCCTACATACAGCAAGCCAACGGGGTGGGCAAAAAAGTTGCTGAGCGGGTAGTTGTTGACCTGAAAGATAAAGTCGGCTTAGTTGGAGCTGATTTGAGTTCAACAGGAATTTTAGCTGCCGATACCCACCTAAAGCAAGACGAGGCAGTCGTGGCGTTAATGTCACTAGGTTATTCGACCCACGACGCAGCCCGAGCTCTGCAAAAGATCGATGCCAAACTTCCAACCGCAGAACGTATCAAACAAGCGTTAAAGGCAGCGACATGATCGATCGAATTGTTGATGCCAAGGCCGATGCGGAGGAGCCAGAAGAGAAAGAGATTGAGATAACACTTAGACCCCGAGATTTTGCTAATTATATCGGTCAAGCCAGACTCAAGCAGAACATCAAGTTGGCAATCGATGCCGCCAAGAAGCGTGAAGAACCACTCGATCACGTACTTTTGCACGGGCCTCCTGGACTTGGCAAAACCACAATGGCTAGCGTCATTGCTAACGAAATGGGTGCTCAAATCAGAATTACCAGTGGTCCAGCAATAGAAAGAGCCGGCGATTTAGCGAGTTTGCTGACCAATCTCAGCGACGGAGATATATTATTTGTCGATGAGATCCATAGATTAAATCGAACAGTAGAAGAAGTCCTCTATAGTGCCATGGAAGATTTCAAGCTCGATATCATGCTTGGAAAAGGCCCGTCAGCTCGTTCGCTAAGGCTTGATTTGCCCAAATTTACGATAATAGGAGCCACAACTCGCACTGGTAGTTTAGCCGCTCCGCTCAGGGATAGGTTCGGGATGATCCACCGCTTAGAATTCTATCAACCGGATGAGATCAAAGAAATTATTGTCCGTGCCGCCAAAATTTTGAATGTCAAAATCGATGCTTCGGCTGCTGGAGAGCTAGCTAAACGTGCTCGTCTGACACCGCGGATAGCTAATCGATTACTGAAACGAGTACGCGATTATGCCGATGTAAATGGGGACGGTATTATCGATACCGAGCTAAGCTATAAAGCGCTTGAGCTGTTAGACATAGATGAAATTGGCTTGGATACCACCGACCGCTTGCTGTTGAGTGCCATCATCGATAACTACCAGGGCGGTCCGGTCGGAGTCGAAACCCTGGCAGCACTGACCGCAGAGGAAAGAGGAACTATCGAAGATTTTTATGAACCGTATCTCATGCAAATCGGCCTGTTGGAGCGAACACCACGCGGACGCAAAGTAACTCAGCGCGCTTACCAGCACCTTGGTAAAAAGCCTAGAAAATCAGGGGAGGATAAGCAGTCAGCCCTGCTATAATGTGGTGATATGTATCCCCAGGAGCAGCCGAGCGAGTTACCACTACCATCAGGCCCAACAGTGCACGATCCGTTAGCTGTGATGCAACCCGGCGAGGCGGTAATTTGTAAGATTATTCGGCACCCAGCCGGAATGTTAATGAGCTATATTGTCACCGGCGGCATGCTGATTTTGCTGGCAATTTTGGCGTTTGTGATATTGCCAAACGTTTTTACTACTATCAGCCACAATACATTAGTCGTCGTAGTTGGAGTTGTTTACGGAATTGTTGCTCTTTTGAGTCTGACGTTTACCTTTATTGCCAACAAGATTTATTGGGGCAATAGCTGGGTTATTACCAGTGATAGCGTTACGCAATATTCTCAAACAAGTCTTTTCAATAAACGCTCGAGCCAGTTGTCGCTAGACAATATTGAAAACGTTTCGTCAGCTCAAGATGGACCAATTTCTCATGTATTTAACTACGGCACACTGCGGGTTGTAACTGCCGGCGACAAAAGTCAGTTCGTGTTTAGATTTTGCCCGAGGCCTAACTTCTACGCCCAACGCATTCTCGATGCAAGAGAGAAATTTGTCCAAATGAAATCCCTAACTCAACCGCCTCCGCCGGTCATCGACAGTACTCCGCCGCAACCACCCTCCTATCAGCTTCCAGCGCAGCCGGCGT
This sequence comes from Saccharimonadales bacterium (SeqCode), assembly GCA_041912375.1. Lineage (GTDB taxonomy): Bacteria > Patescibacteriota > Saccharimonadia > Saccharimonadales > UBA4665 > JAYRNA01. The sequence goes on from JAYRNA010000002.1 coordinate 39,509, forward strand.
CTGTGCCGACTGAAAAACCATATCAACCTACTCCAAATACAGTGCCTCTACCACCATTTCCACCAATACCCGTACCCGCAGACACTACTGGAACGGGTTACTCCGTGCCTGGTCGAACAAAGCTTGAACGCTAACGCTATTGTCCTGAAGCGATTGAAGCTGCTTGATTGTAGCTTTATCGATATGAGGTAATGGTGTGGCCTTGACCTGACTACTTATGGCATCGGCTGACGGTTGAGCAGTGGTCAGAGTGCGAATTTGAAATAGCAAAAATCCATAAAGTAGCGCCACAAACGCTAAAAAGGCGATCGTACGGTAGCGACCTAGATCTTGAAAGATATCAAGAACCCTTTTTCGGATTGATGGTATGTCGAGAGCTTTTTTGTCAGTCATGGTTTTATGTACTCGTTTAAGCTTAGAGTGAAGGTAAGCATTGTCCGATTCGATGCATTGGGCTGGATTGTAATAGTGCTGACTTGGGCCGTGCGTCGATTGTGCTCTAGAGCACTCAAAAAGTTAATAAATCGATCATAGGGCACAGGTCTGTTTGGGTCGCCCTGAACTGTTATCGTCAGTAAGTAGACCCCCGGTATATTCTTGACCGGCTGTAACTGAGATAGACCGTTGGCTTTGCTGTTGGCGCTCGGTGCGACAGGTTTGGCGGCGCTTGGCGCTGTAGTGGTGCCGGTTGCGGATAGACCGAGGGTTGACGCCGGAAAATTAATAGCCGTCAGACCTATTCCATTGGCTCCAGCGATATTGACTATCTCACGGACGGCTTCGGCTTGATTTTTGTCTTCGGGTACCACTGCCTGAGCAATTTTCTCTAAGTTGGCATATGTCTTCAGATCTTGTTTGGCCTTCGTTAGGCTTACTCTTTGTTGGTCGAGAGCCAGGCTCTTTGCTTTTAAGTTGGTCAGTTTGGTTGCTTGGCTTGTTAGCAGACTGTTAACGCCATAAGTTCCGGCGATGAGACCAACGAACAGTGCGATGAGCGTACCGCAGAGTACATAAAACAGCCGCTTACTATTCATTATTTAACTCCCTTGCTATTAATGAATAGAAAAGGGTTGTTTGATGCAAAAAGCGCACGAATATTTACGGTACAGGGGTAATGAGGGTTGAGAGCATTGGTGTTACTACAAGTTATACTGACAATGTCCGCCTTGCTAAATATTTTGTTTTTGGCATCGGCTAGGTTTACCTGGACTTGAGTGGCAGTTGCATAGTCGGTAGCAATTGCAGAGATATCTATCCCTCCTTGCGTCTGATTGATATTTAGACCTGTTAGATTGGCATTAGCCGGGATAGCCGCAGCAATTTGTTTCAGAAGTTGGGAGAAAAGCACCTCTTGCCCCAAGACCTTGACTACCAGCCTGAAACTGCCACTGATTTCTTGAATTCGTTTTTGGGTACCTGTGAAATCTTCTTTTTGGAAATAGGCCTGGCTGTCCGCGATCTGCTTATTGTGATGCAACGTTGATTGATGTAGCGACAGCAGGCCAATAGTCGCTAAGGCGCCAAGTCCCATCAGTGCAATACAGAAAAATATTACCCAGTGTCTGAGTATCACATTGAGCCGGGCGTAGCGATAACTTTTTTTCAAGTCAGGTGGCAAAAGGTTGATCATGACTGAAATACCTCCCGATGATTGGCTAAACTGAGACCAGCCACCGTAGCGTACATCGGTTTGTCGGCCGCAGACGGCAACTGCAGGCCTTTGTAGTCCAGATACTGCCAGGGGTCACAATGCCTAACTGCGATACGAATTTCTGAGGTTAAATACTCAGAAAGACCAGGCATATTGGCTCCTCCACCCAGAGTAGTGATTTGGCCAATTGGCCGGGTTGACCCGTAGCGCTCTTCGTAGTAGCGCATCATTCGTCTAATTTCTTTGACAATCTGTTGCAGGGTGGGTTCCAGCGCTTGTTTGATCTCAGATTGTTTCTTGCTGGCCCCAAGCCCGTAGCGGGTCTTGATGAGACCGGCTTCTTCTCGGGTGACACCGAGTTTAGCTTTGATAGAATCAGTAAAAACTAGACCGCCACCCTGGACGGTTCCGGTTACTAAAATATGCTTGTCGAAAATACTAATATCAGCTGACTCTGAACCAAAGTCGATGATAAACGTCGCGACATCACTTTGGTAATCAACCGAAAAAAGTCGACCTGAAGAGCTCAGGGTCGGTTCGATGAGTACAGTTTCCAAACCCAAAATTTCGCATAGCTCCAAGTAAGAGTCAACTATGATTCGCGGCACGGCAACGACAAATAATTCGGTTGTATCGCCGGTCTGCTTAATAATTTCATAATCGAGGTACAACTCTTCTAGCGGCATGGAGATGTATTGCTCGGCTTCAAGTTGAACCGCTTCTTTGAGTTCAACGGTGTTTAGACGGGGTAATTTAACTGAGCGAGTGAACGTCCGGTAAGCTGGAATGGCAATCGCGACACGTCTGGTAGTAATATCACCGACAAGCCCATTTTCGAAAAGGTTATGAGCCGCCTTGGCGATAATTTCTGGTTTGACTACCACTCCGTCTTTTTGGGCTGTTCCGTCGAAAGTAGTAAAGCCGTAACCAACAAGATGAGGATGTGAAGCTTTTGATGAAGCCCCAGCCGTTAGCGCGTCCAGTTGCATGACTTTTAGCGACCCATGACCGATGTCGAGGCCAAATAGGGGTTTGTCGTGAAAAAAGTTTGATATTTTTGGAGTTTTCATCTAGGCTGCCCACCAAGCATAACTGTCTTGTCATCAGTATATCAGACGTAGCGAAGTTTTTGAGCTGCTTGGTGATGTCCGATTGAAAACCCCCAATCAATTAATTAATCGGGGGTCTCTGTCAAGAGTTGTTGAAGTCTAATCGAGGTTTGACTTGACGTAGGTACTGGCGCCGTTAACCGTGCCCTCGTAGGTCGCTGTCAAAGTGTATTTAGCGCAGTCTGTGTCAGTTGATTCACAACTGTTGCCACTGCTGTCGGTTACTGCGTAGGAGTATGACTTTGCTGCCGGACTGGTCAACAGAGTTTTGCTTTGAGTCGGGTTGGACGGATCGATCAGGGCATTTTGATCGAGACTCTTCATATTTGATGATAGCCAGCTGGCACTATTCAAGTCGGTTAGCGACGGATAGTAGCCGTTTTGGCCAAAGAAAGCCTCTAGCTGCGTCTGTATTGACTGAACGTCAGTCTGACGCTTTGCGTTACGTGCCTTTTGTTGGATGCCGCTGTAAGTCGTGATAACTAACAGTGCCAAGATGCCGATTACGACAATGACAATCAAAAGCTCAACGATCGTGAAACCTTGACTGCGTTTTTTAAGAGAGATCATTTGGACCCACCCTTCTGACTTATTGGTTTATTTCTGTGATCTTTGAATGCTAGTTAAGACACTGGCACCAAGTATCTAGTTATGATTATAACCATAAGTAGTATCAGGTCAAGCCTTTTGGAAAACTTCAGAGAACATCTAATTACTACCGATGTTCTTGGACAGGTTGGCGATTGGGCCCATAACACTGGCAGCGATCAGCCCGACGCCGGCTCCCAGAACGATGATCATCAAGGGCTCGATAATAGCAGCTAGACCATCGATCAGAACAGTAACCTCCTCTTCGTAGAAATCCGCAATTTTAGTTAGGACAGTGTCGATCTGACCGGTCTCCTCCCCGACAGCAAGCATCTGGGCAACTATCGGCGGGAAGTGCTTGCTGTGACTAATCGGTTCACTTAGTTGTTTGCCGTTTTTCACTTCTTGAGCGGCCGCCTCGAGTTCGGCTTGAATAACTCTATTACCAAGCGCCGCACCGGTAATGTCGAGTGCTTCGAGCACCGTTACACCAGCGCTCATAAGCGAGGCAAATGTCCGGGAAAATCGGGCGATGGTGACTTTCAGGATAATAGTATTGACGACGGGAGTTCTAAGCAGCAAGGCGTGAAATCGATATTTACCGCGGGGAGTGCGAATATACCGCACCACATAGGCGCTTATTAGTCCGCCGATTATCAACAGCAGTACGAGGTTGGGTATTTTCGACACAATCGGAATAGGCAGGTGTCCGAGAATCGTCGGTTTGGCACAAAAGTTGCTAAAATTAAGTAGGACCTGGGTGTAAATCGGTAATTTGGCATGGGGACCCCCGAGGCTAGTTAAAATACCGCCGAGCTTTGGCACAATAAAAAGCATAATGCCAAAAAAGGCAATTACTGTAACACTAAGTATCACGGCGGGATACATCATTGCGCTTTTAATTTTTTTGCGAATGCTGGAGTCCTGCTCTACCTGTGTCGCGAGACGTTTTAAAATATCATCAAGAATGCCACCTTCTTCGCCAGCTCGGACCATATTGACATATACCTCTGAGAAGACATTAGGATATTTGTTAAAAGCATCGCCGAGTGTCATGCCACTTTCTACATCCTTAGTAACTCCACCAAGCACTTCTCGCATATAGGGATTACTGGAATCACCCTGGAGAGCCGACAACGAGCGGGCTAGAGGTACCCCAGCTGAAATCATAGTCGAGAGTTGACGGGTAAAGATAACCAAATCACTGAGCTTTACTTTCTTTCTGGGGCCAAATAGCTTGGATGAAGACCGGCCCTTACCCTTACTAACCTCTATCAGAAACGGTTTAACACCTTGTTTGTGCAGCAGGGATAATAGGGCAGCTTTGTTGACTGCCTCGACTGTACCGGTCAGCGTCTTGCCGTCTTTGGCGGTTGCTTTATAAGTAAACTTCATGGTAGCTATTCGCTGGCGGTAACCCGCAAAACTTCCTCTATAGTAGTTTCGCTGCGCAAAGCTTTTACCAGTCCGTCGAGCTGCATTGTCAACATGCCGTCGGTGATTGCTGCCAGTTCAATATTTTCACTAGTGCTGTTGGTGACGATGAGTTTTTGAATAGCTGGTGAATTGACTAGGACTTCATAGATGCCAATCCTGCCTTTATAGCCGCTGTGATTACAGCTTTCACAACCGTCATCATGAGCCTTCCAGAGTCGTGTAATTGACGATGCCGTGGTACTGAGTTGGTTCGAGGCAGCGTTAGCGACGGTTGATTTGCCGATTCCGTCCTGAAGAGCAGAGGACTCCAGTTCGTGTAGCCACTTGAAGCCTCTAGAGTCGTTTAGTTTGAAAGATTTCTCAAGTTGTTTGAGGATAGAACCTTCCGGAGCGATCGCCTCTCGGCAGTCAAGACATAACCTGCGAACTAAGCGTTGGGCAATAACCAGGCGTACCGTGCTGGCGATAAGAAAAGGTTCTACTCCCATATCAAGCAATCGTGGCAGACAAGTAGCGGCGTTGCTAGTGTGCAGGGTGCTAAACACCAGATGGCCAGTCAGGGCTGCCTGTACCGCGAGGTCTGCAGTTTCGCCGTCACGCACCTCGCCGACCATGATAATGTTTGGGTCTTGGCGCAACAAAGCGCGTAACCCGTTACTGAATGTCATACCGGCTATCGGATTTACTTGAGTCTGGTTGGCGCCGACAACGTGGTATTCGACTGGGTCTTCCACTGTTGAGATGTTTACGTTGGGTGTATTGAGACTGCTCAAGACACTGAATAAAGTTGTCGATTTGCCGGAGCCGGTTGGACCGGTGACTAGAATCATTCCGTGAGGCTGCACGATTGCGTGCTGGACATTTTTGAGTGCCTCGCCCCAGAAGCCAAGTTCAGTGAAATCAGATGCTTTGGTAGATTCGTTGAGGATTCTCATGACTACTTTTTCACCGTCAAGAATTGGCAGGGTCGAGACGCGCAGGGCAAATACTTGGCCATTAACTTCGACTTTGAAGCGCCCGTCTTGTGGCGCTCGGTGTTCATCAATTTTAAGATTGCTCAAAATCTTGATGCGGCTGACTAAGGCCCCCAGCAGTTTACGCGGTAACTTATTGGCTTCACGGAGCATGCCGTCGATTCGATAGCGCACGACCACGAAACTTTCCCGTGGTTCAATGTGAATGTCGCTGGCCCCAGCCTTTATGCCATACTCGATAATTATATTTACTGTTTGAGCGACCGGTGAGTCCTCTGCTAGGTCGCTTTCGTCTAATTCATCCGCCTCCTCGGCTTCATCGTCACTGGCAATTACTTTAGTCAGCTCACTGCTAATGTTACCTCGGTATTGATCAAGTGCTGCTTGTAATAAGCTGCTGGTGGTGATGTGAACTTTGATATTTGTTCCAAGTTGCTTCTGCAGAAAATTGAGGGCTTGAATGTCATCAGGATCCTCCATTGCCAGAAGTTTGGTGGCATGCTCATCGACGTCAAAAACCACGGCATTGTATTGACGTGCTATCCTTTCGGATAATGATTTTAACACCTCGTGTTTGATGTCGCGGGCGTTTAGTTCAACGAAAGGAACTTCTATTTCATCGGCATAGAGCTTTGTCAGCTCTTTTTCTGTCAACAAATTATTTTTTATGACCACGTCTTGCATCGGTTTTTTGTCGTGCGTAACTTGATCACGTAATGCCTTGAGCTGTTCTGCCGAAAACCGTTTGCTGTCGTGTAATAATTTTTCAACTAGAGAGTCAGCAATTCTCATGTCTCAAACCTCCGGCTGGCTCGTAGTCCGATAATCGACCCCGACTTGACATAAAACAGGACCGATAAGCAGGAACAGTTTTCTGTTTTCAAGTGTTCACCCATCCTCGGTTCATGATAGCAGTCTTCGATTAAAAGCTGAAGCGTTTTGTCCTTACCTAAAATATTAAAATTAAGTTAAACTCTTGCCTCACATAAACCATGACCAATTTCCGTAACAGCCAGAACAGCGTTATAGTGCTAAAATAATACTAACGGTGGTAACGAAGCTCTGATTATGACCCTAAAAGGAGGATTTATGGCTGAGAGTAAGCCTACAAAAGATGTGGCCAAACAGTCGAGCGAAGGCAAGGCAAAAGCTCTTGGATTGGCTCTGGAGACTATCGAAAAACAATTCGGCAAAGGTTCAATTATGAAACTTGGCGAGAGCTATCATAGTGCGGTCGAGACGACTTCGACAGGGGCACTTAGCCTAGACTTAGCCTTAGGCGGGGGCATCCCTCGCGGTCGAGTGGTCGAGATATATGGCCCCGAGAGCTCGGGCAAAACGACGCTGACGCTGCACGCCATTGCCGAAGTACAACGATCTGGCGGGACAGCTGCTTTCATCGATGCTGAGCACGCACTTGACCCAGCCTATGCCAAACGAATAGGTGTTGATACCGAGAACTTGTTGCTCTCTCAGCCGGATAACGGCGAACAAGCGCTTGAGATTGCAGAAACTCTGGTGCGTTCCAACGCGGTAGACTTGATCGTCATTGACTCGGTAGCAGCGCTGGTCCCGCGAGCAGAGATTGAGGGGGATATGGGCGATTCATTACCTGGTCTGCAAGCTCGTCTGATGAGCCAAGCACTACGCAAGCTAACCGGTGTGATAAGCCGGAGCAAAGCCACAGTGATATTCATAAACCAAATTCGAATGAAGATTGGTGTCATGTTCGGCAATCCGGAAACTACCACCGGTGGCAATGCACTGAAGTTTTATTCCTCGGTTCGTATGGATATTCGACGTATCGGTCAGATCAAGCAAGGCGAAGAGGTAATCGGTAATCGAACTCGCGTTAAGGTAGTCAAAAACAAAGTTGCTCCGCCGTTTAGGCAAGCAGAATTCGACATCATGTATAACCAAGGTATCAGCACAGCAGGTGATATTCTCGATCTGGCTGCTGTCCGGGGGATTGTCGAAAAATCGGGTGCCTGGTATGCCTATAAGGATCAAAAAATTGGTCAAGGTCGTGAGGCAACCAAAAAGTATCTCGAGGAAAACCCTAAAGTTATGGCCGAATTGGCTGGTGAGGTTCGCGCTGAAGAGGCGAGTAAAGAAACGGCTGCCTAAGGCAGTGATTATGCAGAGTGACGCAGGTCGTGAAAATCACCGGCATCAAACAGCAAGTTAGGCGAAAGAGCAGTTATTCGATTTATGTTGACGATAACTATTGCTTGTCAATTAGCGAGGCACTTTTATTAGAGAGTAAACTATACCCAGGCCAAACACTTGATGAAAGCCAGCTGGCAACACTGAAAAAACTGGCTGACGAGGACAAACTTTATGTTAAAGCCTTGCGGTATGTTGCTCTAAGACTCCGTTCTAAATGGGAAATCATCAGCTATCTCGAAAAGAAAAGTGCCTCCCCTGCCCTGATCGACACAATAGTTAACAAGTTAAGTAAAATTGGTATAATTGATGACGAAAAATTCGCCCAAACCTTTGTCAGCGACCGCCGATTACTCCGCCCTGCCTCACGTCGCAAAATGATTTATGAGCTTCGCAAAAAACATATCGCAGGTGACATTATTGAAAAGGTCTTAGGTGACGATAAAAAGACTGAGACAGATGCGCTAAGGTCGATTATTAAATCGAAGCGGCGTCAGGCCAAATACCACGACGAACTAAAGCTTAAGCAATACCTGGCCCGTCAAGGTTTTAACTACGACGATATCAAGGGCGCATTACACAGGGACAACTGACGATTCAATAATCAATATTTTTTGGCTCACTGACCAGCTGATTGTAAAGCCATAAGTGTTTAATGAACTGTTTGTAGTATTTTCTCTTAGGGCTACTTTAGGCTGCACTGGCGGGTGCTGTGACCGGAGAACGTTTCATTAATTCGTTGATGATGATTCGCTTTGGAGTTATTTCGTTGATTTGGCTCCGGTCAATACTTAGTGTACCGCCTGTAAAGTTTTTGAAAATTGACTGCGAGACATAGATTTTTTGGACAAACATTGTCTCGGTTTCGGTAGCGAAATCACTAACCCTGCCAACCTTATCCTTAGCCGTCGTCACAACGTCTTTGTTGAGTAGTGAAAAATTAAGTTTCAGCACTTCTTTGAGTCGTACTAACTCTTCAGGTTCGACCAAAGCATCATGATCATTGACGACATAGCCTTGAGGCAGTAAATCACGGATATCTTGATATAAAAGTATTAATTCTTTTTTGCTGAAACGATCTTCACAGTAAAAGCCCTCAACCTTGAGATTGTCTGGGTTGATGATTGCTCTCGTAATATTAGCGATGGTCGTGCCCGTTCTTAGCGAGAGAATTGATTTATTGAGCAAACTTGCCCTAAGCAAAAGCATGCTATTAAGTATAGCGCAGTAGGCATATGCTTCACCGAAATGTTAAGTCTATTTAAGATATAAGCATATTGAACGAGCTTGTGCTTGCAGCCAACAAAGCCGCTTGCTTACAATTTTGGCTACTATGCGGCGGATCAAGCAAGTACTCCAAGCAAGTTGTGTGATGATTCTAGCGGCAAATAGTCTTGCACTAGGATGGCAGACCGATGTGCAGGCCGAAGCGGCTAATGCCCCCTCCCTCGTCATCAGCCAGCTCAAAATAACCAGCAGTAATGGTCAATTCATCACACTTTACAACACCACAAACACCACGCTGGACATGAGCAAGTACCAGCTGGAGTACTTCAATGGTTACGACTTGACGAAGGCAAGCAGCAGCCGGCTGATTACCCTCAGCGGTACTGTGCCGCCGCATAGCTATTACATGGTCAACGACGGTGCACTCTTGTTGTGCTATCGACTGTCAATAAACTCGATCTCTCTTGGCTTGTCTTCGACTGCCGGCTTTATCGAAGTAGTTGAGCTCAATCAAGCAACTCCGGGCGGTTCGGTCGAGGCTGTCCTTCAAGATTATGTCGGCTGGTCAAAAACTGCGGTTGCCGGAGCTCAAACCCTGCCAAGTAATACTGTCGAATATTTATTACGCCAACCTCTTGGGGCCGATTACAACCCAAGCATAATTACGCCGGGTAGCGGTAGTTGGCAAACCGTCCAGCCTGACGTGGTGAATCCGTGTGCCATCGTCGGCGTTACCAACGGCACTGTTTCAGACGACCCTGTCATTACCGGCCTTAACCTGTTGTTGCCTGCAACAGAACCACCAGCTGTCATGTTGATGGCTGACAATAATGGCGTAGTGACACCAAATCAATCGAGACTGCCTAGTGTTGATATTGGCTTGATGGGGCCAGTCATTACTGAACTATTACCAAATCCAGTTGGCAGCGGAAATGATACCAGAGATGAATTTATTGAACTTTACAACCCCAATCCGGTGCCATTTGATTTGTCTGGCTTTCGACTCCAGGCTGGTACTACAAGTACTCACTATTATACTTTTCCAAATGGGACAGAGATGCCAGCTCGGCACTTCGTGGCTTTCTATGCCTCAAGCACAGGGCTTAGTCTCAGTAATTATGGTGGACAAGTAAAGCTTATTGACCCATTTGGCAATAGTATTTCTGCAACGGCTGCCTACACTGCAGCTAAAGACGGGCTGGCTTGGGCTTTGGCTAACAGTAAATGGTATTGGACTACTCAACCAACCCCTGGTGCAACTAATCACATTCAGAGTCCCCCGGTCGCTAATCACCAAAAAACTTCGATGATAGCCAAAAAGGCTACCAAGACCAGCACCAAAACCAAAGTTAAGCGCGCCAAAACAGCTAAGGACTCGTCACTGGCCTCAGCAAATATGATGCCTAGCCAAACAAACAATCATCTGATTAACAATCGCATTCTTGCCCTAGTCGGCAGCATCGCGCTACTATACGGGACATATGAATACCGATCAGATTTGGCAAACCGATTCACCAAGTGTCGAACATACCTTAGCTCTCGCATCGGACATCGGTCATAGGCTTAGAGGCGGTGATACAATCGAATTGGTTAGTGATTTCGGCGGTGGCAAAACGACATTTGTCAGGGGGTTGGCAGCCGGCATGCTATGCGCCGACGAAGTCCATAGTCCTAGTTTTACCGTCAGCAATGTTTATCAGGGACGACATTTCACCTTGTATCACTTCGATTTTTATCGTTTGACAATGCCTGGGATAATGCGTGATGAACTTAAAGAGGCCTTGGATGATGACGCAGGAGTGGTTGTAGTCGAATGGGGTGAGGTTGTAAAAAATGTCTTACCTAAGGAGCGACTCATCATAACTATCCAAGCTACCGGTAATCATAGCCGACGTTTCATGATCTGTTGCGGTCAAAACTTAAAGCATCGTTTATTATAAACTTAACATGTTAATTAAATGATTATTTTGTGCCTCAGAACAGATAGACCGGAAGCTGAAATTCATCTAATTCTTGGCTTCAAAGCACCTATTCAACATAGTTGGCAAGCGCATAAAAAATTGGCCGAGACAATCCACCAGCAGATACAAAACATACTTAAACAGCAGCGAAAGACGATAAATGATATCGAGGCGATTGCTGTTTACCGTGGTCCCGGCAGTTTTACTGGACTTCGGATAGGAATGAGCGTGGCCAACGCCATGTCTTATGCTCTGCAAGTCCCGATCGTTGGAGAGGCTGGTGGTGATGATTGGTTGCAGCGTTGTCAAGATCGGTTACGAAGTGGGGAAAACGACCTAATGGTTACTCCTGTTTACGGCTCCGAGCCGTACACAACTTCGCAAAAACGTTGACCGTAAGCCCTTTGGCAGCGTATATTTATAGCAGGAATTGCCACGTTTTTGAGAGCTGACAGGACATAGCGAGGTGGAAGCCAGTGTGGCCAGTCTGCTTACGGAGCATATCCCCGATAACCTACATCTAATAACTCGATATTCAGATAAGTTACATCAGACTAGTGAAGTGATAGCGATCGTCTGACCACGGCTTTTCTGCGGATAGAAAGGACGTAACATGCTAGAGGTCTTACTTGTTGTGGTTGGACTGGCTGTTGGTTTTGGCGCCAATACTGTTATTACCAAGAATCGTCTCGGTTCGGCCGAGGACAAAGCCCAAAAAGAATTACAGAAAGCCAAGAAAGAAGCTGATAAACTCGTCAGTCAAGCTCGTGAGGATGCCAACAAGGCAGTCGATGAAACTCGAAAAGAAGAGCAAGCCCGGCGTAAAGAACTTCAAGACCTAGAGTCGCGACTGGTATCACGAGAAGAAGCCCTCGACAAAAAACTCGATGAGCTTGATCGACGTAATGAGTCGCTTCGCAAAAACGAGGACGAGGTTGAGACGCTGAAAAATGAAATCCGTGATGTTAGAACCAAGCAGCAGGACAAGCTTGAGAAAATCGCCAAACTAAGCAAAACCGACGCTGCTGAAAAGCTAATGCAAATGACTGAAAAAGATATCAAGAACGACCTACTTGGACTGGTTAATAAACTACAAAATGAAGCGAGGGATAACGCCGAAGAAAAAGCGGCGTTGATTATCACTACGGCTATGGAACGAATGGCAAGTGAAGTTACGGCTGAGCGGACTGTGACGAGCCTAAAGCTTGAAGACGACGAAATGAAAGGCCGTATTATCGGTAAAGAAGGTCGCAACATTCAAGCACTACAACGTGCCACTGGAGTTGACATCATGGTCGATGATACTCCTGGCTACGTCGTTCTTAGCAGCTTTGACCCGGTGCGTCGAGAAGTTGCCCGTCAAGCACTTGAAATGCTCATGAAAGACGGTCGCATACACCCGGGCCGGATTGAGGAAGTAGTTGAGAAAGCCCAAAAAAACGTCGAAAAGGATGTTATTCGCTCAGGTGAGGACGCCGCTCGTGAAGTTGGAGTTATCGGTATACCTAAAGAGATTTTGCAGCTACTTGGTGAGCTTAAATTCCGAACGAGCTATGGTCAAAATGTGCTGAAACACTCCACCGAAATGGCACATATCGCCGCCGTTATAGCCGAAGAGATTGGCGCCAATGTCAAAACGTCCAAGTATGCTGCCCTGGTACACGACATAGGTAAAGCCCTAACACATAAGATTGAGGGTAAGCACCACCACATATCAGGTGAAATTTTGCGCAAATATGGTGCCCCAGAAGAAGTTGCATTGGCCGCGGAACAACACCACGATGATGTTGATGCTACAACCGTTGAAGCGATGGTGGTAAGGACAGTTGACGCAATCAGTGCGGCTCGCCCTGGAGCGCGAAATATATCAGCTGAGAACTTTGCCGAGCGAATGAAAGACCTAGAGAACGTTGCCAATAGCTTCAAAGGTATCGAAAAATCTTACGCTATTAGTGCTGGCCGTGAGGTTAGAATATTCGTAAAGCCCGAGTCAGTTGATGATCTAAGCGCCATAAAACTGGCACGAGACATTGCAACCAAAATTGAGTCAACTATGCAGTATCCGGGAACGATCAAGGTAAATGTAATTCGCGAAACTCGCGCCGTAGAATTCGCCAAATAAAATAATTAAGCCGAGCGATTAAGAGTGAAGATACTATATATCGGTGATGTTATGGGGGAAGTTGGACTAGCTGTGGTCGAACGTGTTCTACCAAAACTGCGAGACAGTTTGTCGTTTGACGTCGTAATTGCGCAGGCTGAGAATGTCAGTGAGGGTCGGGGTACGATGATTATCGATTTTACACGGCTGCGAAAAGCCGGTGTTGATTTTTGTAGCGGTGGCAATTGGACGTTGTATCAAAAAGAAATCGTGCCGCTACTCAATGATCCCGACCAACCAATCATTCGGCCTCTCAATTTACCGTTCGATACTCCTGGACTCGGCGCAAAATATCTTAAGACTCAGTCTGGTGAGGTGTTGATTATCAGTTTACTCGGGCGGGTTGTCGGCAAAGATTCTGACAAGCCGATTGATAATCCGCTTAAAGCTATTGATAAAATTTTAAATTCGGAAAGTGGTGTCTCCAGGTTGGCCACAGTAGTAAATTTTCATGGTGACTACTCGAGCGAAAAAGTAGTTATTGGGCACTACCTAGACGGTCGAGTAAGCGCTGTGGTCGGCGATCACTGGCATGTCCCGACGGCCGATGCTCGTGTTCTTCCTGGAGGTACCGCGCACATTACAGACGTTGGTATGTGTGGTGTACTTGATGCCTCTCTGGGTGTGAGCTATCAGAGCGTGATCCCGCGCTGGCGGGATGGTACTCAAACCAGAAATGTCCTAGAGGCGGCCGGCCCCAGGCAGTTTAACGCTGTCCTGATCGATGTCAATCAAGCTGGACACGCTAACTCTATAGCGAGCATTCGAGAAATACTGTAGATCAGGTTGCTAGCGCGCTTTGATAATATTTAGTATAATCACCTCTGTTCTAATAACCTGCCTTTGTTTTGATCGGTCCAGAACAACTCGGGCAAGTAAGGCAGCGATTCGGGGTGTGGCGCAGTTGGCTAGCGCGCCTGGTTTGGGACCAGGAGGTCGGAGGTTCAAGTCCTCTCACCCCGACCACATAAAAGCTGAGGTAGATTGACCCAGCTTTTTTAATGACACCGTGCGTATGGCTAGACCAAAAACTAAGGGGGTAGTAGTAGGTATGCCGAAAGTCAAAATGACTCTAAAAGTCCCCCTAGTCGCTATAGTAATAGTTTTTGCCGTGGTTGCTACCATCGGTTTGTCGATATCTCTCTCAAATCTCCTAAGTGGCAGTGCTGAGGAGAGTGAAACTTCAACCTGTGACTCAGGGCGATACACAACCCATCGGGTGGTCATAAAAAATAATGTCGTCAAGCCTTTGAAAACGATCGCTCAACTTTGTGACAAGCTTATCATCACCAATCAAGACCCCAACATCAGGCTGATAGCCTTTGGTGAGCATGATAATCATATGACTTATGACGGTGTTGTCGAGAAACCTCTGCGTCAAGATCAAAGCCTAAGCGTTACGCTTAATAAGTCAGGTGATTTCAAATTTCATGATCACATTCATGATGAGCTGCAAGGGACATTTCAAGTAAACGATGTACCGCAGTGAGCGTCAAGTCCACCAGCTAGAGTAGTCGATATGTCGCTACTTAGCTCAAGACAGAGTGCTGTACAATAGCACTTATGCAACTATTCGCCACAGTACTCGTGGTTTTTATTTTGCTCATGATAAGTGAGTTGCTGTGGCGGAAAAAAGGTGTACACAGCGAGATAACTCGAAAATTTGTCCATATCAGTGTTGGCAGTTTTGTTGCTTTCTGGCCGTATCTCCTGTCGCCAAATCATATTAAACTGCTCAGCGTTGCTTTTTTGGTGGTGGCAGCAATGTCAAAGTACTTTAATATATTCAAGGCAATTCATAGTGTGCTAAGGCCGACTTGGGGCGAGGTTTGGTTTGCTGTCGTTGTCTGTCTTTTATCCTTCTTGATTCACCACCCACATATTTATACAGCCGCGCTTTTGGTGATGAGCCTAGGCGACGGAATGGCGGCTGTCATCGGCACATATTATGGCAACCGTCATCGTTATTCCGTGCTGGGATCGTCTAAAACGATCCTCGGCACACTAACATTTTTTGTCATTTCGTTTGCTATACTGCTCGGTTATAGCCTAATGTCGAGTAGTTTAGAGCCGAGCTTGCTGGTAGCAATAACTTTGGCCGCTACCGTTCTCGAAAATTTTTCATACAAAGGCTTAGACAATTTGGTTATACCGTTGTTTGTCGCAGGAAGCTTGTATTTAGTCAGTTAGGTGGCCGAGCCACGAATAGTGTGAGCCCTTAGCGCGATGAGGATGACCATCACATCGACAACTTCTTGAAGAACTGCTCCAACCACAGGTGAAAATCGCCCTGTGGCAAAAATGAACATTAGCAGCACGCTGAGACCGATGCCTAGAGCTACGCTTTGCCGGGCGATGCTAAACGTTCGCTTTGCAAGATAGGTTGCTGTGGCGACACGTCCCAGATCGTCGGGCATGATGACTATGTCAGCCGATTCACGGGCGGCTGTTGAATCGCGAGCATCGAAAGCGATACCGACGTCTGAGGCGGTTAGAGCCGGTGCGTCTTCGATACCATTGCCGACGAAGGCCAGCGGTCGCTTGGCGGCAGATTCAAGGAGTCGTAGCTTGTCAGACGGAGTGACTTCGGCGTGTATTTCTGCAACGCCAAGTTTAGTCGCGACGAATTCAACAGAAGCTCTATCGTCCCCAGTTATTATCAAGACATTGTCTAAACCTAGGCTGTGTAATTGACTTAGCGTGTCAGCTGCTTCGGGCCGTACCTCGTCCTTTAGGGTTATGATGCCGGCAAGCTGACCATCAATAGCGATAAAAGTAGCGGTCTGACGCGGTGAGTTGAATTTGAAATTTCTTGGGAGCTTAACCTTTTCTTGTTCCATCAGTCGTTTATTTCCAATCAGGATCGTCTTCGTTTTAAGAGTTGCCTGTAGGCCGAGATCGGCAATTTCTGTAACATGCTTGATCTTAATAAGTTTGATTTGTTTGGATTTAGCCTCGGCAATAAGCGAACGAGCTACGATGTGATTTGAATTTTGCTCCAGACTTGCTGCTAGCGATAAGAGTTCAGTCTCGGTGTTATCGCCAAAAGCAGTTATGTTATCAATAGCCAGCTCGCCACTAGCCAGCAAGCCTGTTTTATTAAAAGCAATTGATCTAGCTTTTGCTAATCGTTCCAGTGCAGTGCCTGTTTTCATGATAATGCCAAAGCGACTAGCTCTGGACATACCGCAGGTTAGAGCGATGGGTACGGCGAAAATCAATGGGTAAGGCGTCGCTACGACAATGACCTCCAAAAACCTTATAGCGTGACCGCTAAACAACCAGGCGGCTGTCGCCAGACCATAGGCCAAGAAAGTAAAGGGCAGAACATAACTATCGGCTAACCGAACAAAGGGGGATTGGCTGTTAGCTGTGCCTTTGACTAGTCGAATAAGTTGTTGATATTGACTGTCCCTGGCACTGGCAGTGACTTTGGCGTTGATTGAGACACCTAGATTTATCGACCCGCTCAAGAGTCGGTCGCCGGTTGTTCTAGGCTGTGGTGAGCTTTCGCCGGTCAATAAGGCTTCGTCAAAGTTTGATGTGCCATCTAAAATAATCGCGTCGGTCGGGACGGTCTCACCAGTCATGATCAAGATTTTTTCACCGACTTTAAGCTCGTCGACGGAGACATTAGATAATTTTCCTTTATGAAGCCGATGGGTCTGCTTTGGCGCATGCGACAAAAGAGTGTCGAGCTCGGAGTTAGCTCGAAGTCGAGCAAAGTCTTCCAGAACCTCGCTACCAGCTAACATCAGCACCACAACTATTGCCACCCAAAATTGACCAAGAATAAGTGCAGTTACGATGGCAGTGCCGGCTAAAATATCTAAGCCATATTTACCCGATCGAAAATCCTGCCATAACGACCAGAGCAGCGGAAAAAGCGCTGTTATCGCTACGAGTCCTAGTAACCAGTGCGCAGCCGTACGTTGCCCGGTAAATTCCAGGATTAGTCCGACAAGGATAGTTAAAATCGCCAGGCAAAACAGCTTATACTGGCGCAAAAATTTTAATACTCGTTTCATCTGCCCTCTATTTTCGTTATGAACTCAAGACTAGTATAGCAATCTGATGAGCAGACTGACAGCTATCAATTAACAGATTAATAACTACGTCGATAGCTGCTTGCCTGATTGGCAAGGTCAATTGCGATTTAGATGAGGCACGGTGATCTAGTGTCAACCGCTAGCACTTAGCAAAATTGCTAGAGTCTTGTGTGCGTATTTGGCCCGCTTTTGCTACCTTGCCGCAGAAAAGAGACAGGCGCATAATGCCAGTGCATGAGTGGGCTGAATTGGGTCGATGCCGTAATCGTTATTGTAATTATTGTTGCGATTATTCGTGGCCTGCGTGATGGTATTGTGATTCAGTTGTTGACGTGCCTGGGGTTCTTGGGCGGTCTCTTTTTGACCGGGTGGCTAGTGCCACATATTTTGCCGATTCACGACAAAACATTGCAAAGCATTATATGTGTTAATCTAGTGCTTCTTTGTGCCCTTTATTTAGCTGTCCAGGGATATTATTTTGGCAAAAAATTGCACTACTCCTTTGGCAAGAGCCGAATCCACTCTGTCGAAACTTTGAGCAGCGTTGCTTTCAGTATTATCTCTGTCCTCTTTGTTGTCTGGTTACTGGCATCAGTTGTTGGCAGAATGCCGTTTGAAGAACTTAGCAATAGCGTCAGCGATGCTTACATAGTTCAAAAACTTGACGGCGAACTACCACCTGTCCCAGCCTTTGTTAGTAGTTTCAATCAGCTTGTCGACCCCAATACTATCCCCAAAGTCTATATCAAACCTTACCTAAATTCATCAGAAGGCTCTTTAGTCGTTGATTCGAAATATAGTACAACTGGAGTTGGTTCCAATGCCACTGTCAGAATTACAGGTTTCGGTTGCGGCGGAGTCGTTTCTGGCTCTGGCTTTGTTGTGGCAAAGGACGTCATTGCGACTAACGCCCACGTTGTCGCCGGCGTTAAGCGCCCGATTGTTAAATATCACAGTCAAAGTTTAGCGGGGACAGTCATATATTTTGATCGCAACCTGGACCTGGCCTTTTTGAGGGTGCACAAACTCTCGGTCCAACCGCTATCGCTGGAAACCAATGATATTGATCCGACTGATAAGAAAGTCAACGTGCTTGGCTACCCCGACGGTGATTTCACGGTCCAACCGGGAATTATCCGTTCTAGCAGAGAGGTATTTGGCCCTGATATCTACGGCTTAACTATGATCGGCCGAGAAGTCTATGAAGTGCAAGTTAAGGTTGCCCAAGGCAGTTCTGGCGGGCCGGTATTACTCGACAACGGCAATGTTATCGGCATGATTTATGCCCAGTCAGATGTCGTCGATGGTTATGGCTACGCTTTGACAGCGGCCAGTCTCGTTGACCCACTGCACCACGCCGAACACAGTATTACCCAGGTAAATACTGGTGCCTGCCTGAGGCAATAGGACTGTTTGGGCTGATCATTAGCTACTGCGCAAATTTGTCGAGGAATCTCTTTTGAGCGTCGTGGGGCGGATGATGGGATTTGAACCCACGGCCTTCGGAACCACAACCCGACGCTCTAACCAGCTGAGCTACATCCGCCGCAAACAGGGGTGATTATAGCTCAATAGGCAATTACATACAACTACTTTAATCGCTGTTATCCTTCAAATATAAACTGAGGTTTGGAGTTTTTGCACGTATGTAAGAGCAGGTGACGACTGACTATAAACAAATTCGATCGCTGGCTTCTAGGTGGGACTCGCACGCACGACTACTTATTCCTAAAGCAAGTGCTCTAATCCGTTGAGCTGATCGGGCTCATCAAAAGCGTCGGGCTCTGGCCATAACATACCTGTCGCAACGGATGTAAATACAATGGTCTGGCGAACAGTCACTGATACGTGAGATACTCTAACATGAATGCTAGTCGACATTATCAAAATCGGAATTCTTTGTATCTTTATTGGCGGCGCGTCTATCCCAGTCAGCTTCCAAATCAACAGCTCGCCGGTCATAGTCTGGGCCGGTAATGCTTTGGGCTCACTGCTCTCGGCTATTGTAGTCGTTTATATTGGTGACAGGATTACCAATGAGCGTTTTAAGAAGAAGGTAGGCAAGCACCGAGTAGGCAAAAAAATTATCACTATTTTCGATGAAGGTGACAGCAACATGCGTGTCGAGAAAGCCAAGCAAAGCATCAATAAACGCGGCCTGAAGACATTCTCACTTATCTGTCCGATATTTCCCGGCGTGGCTGTCTCAACGGTCGCAGTTTATTTGCTGAAGTTGGATACCAAAACCTATAAGAAGTGGATGTTCGGCGGCGTTTGCTTCGTAAGCGGCTTATATGTGTTTGGTTATTGGTGGCTGTTCGTAAGGTAAAAAACTTTGTCCGGATTGTCTAGCTTATTTTGGTACCCCGGGCAGGACTCGAACCTGCAACCTACGGGTTAGAACTCCGTGGCTCTATCCAATTGAGCTACCGGGGCACGCTTGACTCAGGCTAAGCTTATTTTTCGTAAGTTCAACAGAGGTGATTATAGCACGAGTACAATCATCCTGCTACGCACGCCCAAGTAGGGGTGTATAGTTAAGGGGCAGTAAAAAGAACCAAAACATGTTAATTTTTATCGTGATTATGGCATTCGTTGGCTTGTCAGTCAGCCTAGCTTGGTTTTTGCTGTCGCAAGATCATGGCGAACGTGAACCGATTCTCGCACTGTGGATGGCGGCTGGTGTTGGAGTATTGGCGGGTCTGGCGGCAGGAATTATCGAGAGCTATTTGGTATCTAGCAAAAATCTATTGCCCGGTGCTTCTATCGAGTCGATATTGATAGCCTCGCTGTTGATAGGTCTGATCGAAGAGACCTGTAAGTTTGTGCCAATCGGTACGGCCATGTACCGAAAAAGCTATTTCAATGAACACACTGATGGAATTTTGTATTTTGCATTAGCTGGCTTGGGTTTTGGTCTACCTGAAAATATTCTGTACACGGCTCAGTTCGGTGCCAAAACTGGTATGGCGCGAATCATTTTGACTCCACTGTTTCACGCAGCAACAACTAGTATAATTGGCTATTTTTTGATTCGTAAGAAGCTAGAAAAACGCTCTTGGGTTACTGTTGCCATTCCGCTCGGCGCAGTCGTTGTGCTGCACGGTTTATACGATTTCGGTTTGGTGTCAGGACAGCCACTATTCGCGGCGATATCGGTCGCCATTACACTTTCTCTTAGCGTTGTAATGTTTGGGTTGTATACCCGCGCTGCCGAATTTGATCAAGACGGAGGATTGAGTGTAGTCGGACAGAACAAGTTTTGTCGCTCGTGTGGTACGGCCAACCCCAGGCGTAATCTGTATTGCACTAATTGTGGCAAAAATGCTTAAATTGGTTCCAAAGGAAAACACACCAAAGCAATAAAAACAAAAACATGAACTGCAGACACTGTCATCGACCGCTTGATTCAGGCGCTGCCTATTGTGGTAATTGCGGACAAGCGGTAATTGTCGATAACTCGCTGTCCTCTACTAGTCAGACTGTGTCCAAATTGGCAATCAAAAAAACACTCCAAGCCGCCCGTGATGGCGACAACACCGTTGCTGCTACCGCGGGCAGCCCGTTGACTTCCAATGACGCGGTAATTCCTAGTTACGCTTTGGCGACCCCTCAAACACATAACGGCGAGATACCAGCGGTGCTCTCGGTGGTCTGTGGCATAGCAGGAATAGCTGGAGCTGGTTTTGTGGCTCTGGTTGGGCTTGGCTTTGGTATCGCCGGCCTTGTGCTCGGTACAACTGCCTATGCCAAAAAGCGCAAACTCAGTACCATAGGAATCGTATTTTCGAGTCTGGCGATTATTGCCGGATTAGCTGTCTGGGCTTATGTCATAAAGCACGACAATTTGCTTAGGCACAATAATGGTGATGGTGGCGGTGTAGGGTCCACAGCAACTAGTGCAAGTATCGGAACACCATGCTATTCGGCCAGTTTCGTCGACAGCTTGACAGTCCAAAATAGCAAGGGTAGCTGTGATATGAATGCCTTCAACGGCCGAACGCTCGATGGTTCAACCAACGCCTATAAGGTCTATGCCAACCAGATCCCCCTCGTCACTAACAATAATTTCAGCGACTTCGCCAAGCAGGCGTTGGAGAAAGACATCCAATCTTCTCTTCCTAATTTCTATATTGTCAGAGAAGAGGTGGTGTTATTTGCTGATAGTCCGGCTTACGTAGTGACCACTACCTCACCTAGTAAAAATGTTTCATTGATTGAGGCGGCGGTATTGCATCCAGTTCAAAATGGTGAAAATGTTTTCATCCTAGTCCATGCTGTTAACGGTAAAGCAGTTGATCTACGTACCATAGAAGCGCAATGGTTATGGCGATGAAAGATTTTTGGCCTCAGAAGCGATTGCATCTCCATAGCCTTCCGATTATCGTGCTGGGACTGACGCTATTAGGTATCTCGCTAGCGTCTTTTAGCACTTACAGCCGGTTTGAGTCAGTCGGCGGCATAGAGCTGGGACGGGACTTGACCAAGCCGTTTATGCATGTCCGACCGATGCCCGATGGCATAGCTCAAATAAATTATGGCGCAGCAGATGATTCTAGGTCGCCTCAGGCAGTACCAGGTATAAACCAGGCTGGTCAATCAGCTCGCCTGACAATACAACTTTTGTCACTTGGTTCGAGCGCCAAACAATAAGCAAGATATAGCGCAGTGCATTTTACGAAATCCGGACTGCTCAATCACAAGGGCTCACCTGTATAGGTGTAAAATTTTGTCATTTGTGTTTTTTGGTTGAGTTGAGCAGAGATAGAGCCTCAATATTTGAGAGGCTTTCTCAGTTTCTAGATCTTAGTGGTGCGGGTGGCGGGGATCGAACCCGCAACTCCAGCTTGGAAGGCTAGCATGAGAGCCATTTCACCACACCCGCAATAACAATAACAGAGGTGATTATATCATATTCTGCAGCGACAACTGATTTTAGGCAATGTCGTGCATAACTGTAATATTGGCGCCTAGCTTATTGAGTCGCTCTGCCAAATCTTCGTAACCGCGATTTATGGTATAGACATTTCGAAGAATCGAAGTCCCCTGTGCCGCTAGCATCCCAATTAACAGCATTACTGCCGGACGAATGCCGCTAGGACAAACTAAATCGGCTGCTTTGAAGCGAGTAGGGCCTTGGATAAAGACCCGATGAGGGTCAGCCAGTTCGAGATTGACGCCTATTTTCTTCATTTCGGTGTACATCAGAGCTCGATCTTCGTATATCCAGTCATGGATGAGGGTTCGCCCTCTAGCCACGGCGGCGATTGGTACGAAGTAGGGCAGGTGATCGATGTTAAGACCCGGGAATACGTTGGGATGGATTTTGTCTTTTGGTGCGTACAGATTTCCATTATGCTTAAAAACTTTTATATCAACCAGATCGGTTCGGCCATTTTCGGCTTTATAGACAGGGCTCTGTTTGTAGATCAGACCCATTTTTTCTAGCTTCAATAGCTCCAGCTCCATAAACTCGATCGGTACACGCTGAATAGTAATCGAAGAATTAGTAGTAATCGCAGCCGCCAGAAAGGTCATGGCTTCCACAGGATCTTCGCTCGGTGAGTAGGAAATGTTTTTTCGAATCGAACTAACTCCGTGTACCCGCAAGGTGCTAGTACCGATACCTTCGATCCGAACACCTAACCTCTGCAGGAAGAAACACAACTCTTGAACCATATAATTGGCGCTGGCCATTTTTATCACAGTTTCGGATGGGATACGAGCCGCTGCCATGAGCAGATTTTCGGTTGTTGTGTCGCCTGATTCATAAAGCACCACTGAACGATTTGCTGGACGAGGCTTAGATGTCACTAAGTAGTGACCTGACTTAGTCGCGACATCAACGCCCAATTCCTCCAGGGCATAGAGGTGCGGCAGCACTGTTCGCCGACCCAGTTCACAACCCCCGGCATAGGGGATACTGAAACTGTCGGAAACATGCATCAACGGACCGATGAACATGATGACGCTACGAGTTTTTCGGGCAGCGACCTTGTCTATATTGACTAGATCAAACTTGGCGGGAGGTTTTATCTCGATATCATTGTTTTTGAGCCAACGCACATGAATCCCGAGGCTTGTTAAAACTTCAATCAGTCGATTAACTTCCTCGATTCGAGCGATGTTTTTTAGGCGCGTGGTACCACTATTTAACAAGCTAGCGCAGAGAATTGCGACAGTGGCGTTTTTGCTGGTTTTGACAGCTATCGAACCTTTCAATTCTCGGCCGCCTTCAACGTGCAGATTAATTGCGCCTGAGTTGAGGCTGATAAGTTGCTTATTGAGAACATCGCTGATGCGCGCAAGAGTTTCGAGGCTTAGGTTTTGGCGGCCATGCTCCATGCGATTAACTGCCGACTGCGAAGTGTTCAAACGACGAGCGAAGGCTGCTTGGGTCAGGCCCTTTTCTTGCCTTATTTGAGAGATAAGTTGGCCGATCTTTTGATTGGTTGTCGACATAGGCCGTGAGATCATATCACATGTGATATCGTAAGCGCAATCAAAATATTTGTCGCTTTTCGTTAAAACACTTAGCAGCTTGATAGGCTATACTATATTTAAGAGGTAGTGATCTTCCCGTGGCAATTTTTTATACGCAGCGATAGACCACTATGAAAAACAGCCATGAATGACATAGCAGTAGCCGACCTTATCTCAGCCGAGGAACGACGACAACGCGAGGGTTTAGAGCTTATCCCTTCGGAGAATTACGTCAGTCGAGATGTTCTCGAGGCTATGGGCAGTGTTTTGACCAATAAGTATTCGGAAGGCTATCCTGGCAAGCGCTACTATGGTGGGCAGGAAAACACCGACAAGATTGAACAGTTGGCCATTGACCGAGCCAAACTGCTTTTTAGAGCCGACCATGCCAACGTTCAACCACACAGTGGTGCCCCAGCCAATGAAGCAGTCTATAGCGCTTGGCTGGAGCCCGGAGACACGGTTTTGGCTATGGATCTCAGCCACGGCGGGCATTTAACTCACGGTGCCCCTGTGACCAGATCTGCCAAGCTCTACAATTTTATACGTTACAAGATGAAAGACCCTGCCACCGGCGAGATCGATTACCAACAGTTGCGGCGATTGGCACATCAACACCGACCAAAAATAATTCTGGCCGGCTTTAGTGCTTACCCAAGAGAGCTTGATTACGCCAAATTTGGCGAGATTGGAGATGAAACCGGAGCCTTACTGATGGCCGATATGGCACATATCGCCGGTCTTATCGCCGGAGGTGTGGCCCAGAACCCTTTTGACTTCGGCTTTCATGTCATAACCACGACCACTCATAAGACACTTAGGGGACCTAGAGGCGGCTTGATATTGACTAAGGGCAAAGTGTCAAATCCATTGAAAGCGCCGGAAAAGAACTTGCTAAATATTCCAACACTAATTGACCGAGCAATATTTCCTGGCATGCAGGGTGGGCCTCACGAGCACATTATTGCCGCCAAGGCCGTGGCCTTTGGCGAAGCCTTGCAACCGGAGTTCAAAACCTACACTGCTCAAGTAGTCAAAAATGCCGCCGCGCTGGCCGAGGCACTTCAAGTGCGAGGATTTTCTTTGGTTACCGGGGGAACCAGTAACCACCTGATACTAGCTGATGTTCATAAAAGCTTTGGCATAGATGGTGCTGTGGCCGAGGCAGCTCTCGATACTGTCGGCCTGACACTCAACAAAAACGCCATCGCCGATGATTCTTTGCCTCCATTTCGACCAAGTGGAATTCGTCTCGGCACCCCAGCAATAACCACTCGCGGATTTAGCGAAAAAGATATGGTTAACATCGCTGAATGGATGCTGCAGGCTATTCAAAACAGAGAAAATCAAAAAGAACTTAACGTGTTAAGAGATGAAGTGAAGCAAGTTGCTTTGAAACACCCGTTGCCGAGCGACGTACGATAGGTGCTCTTTATAAGATTTATCGACCGTTGGTACCCTGGTTAAACAATTTGAGGGTGGCATAGGAAAGTAAATTACCGATTGTGACAGCCAGAGATAATTTGGCTAGGTCGTCAGAGTTTGAAGACAGGCGATCATGTACTCGATAGGCTGTAGCTTTTGGCGATCTTTTTGCCCCCTTAAAGAGTAAGCCTATATCTTCGTTTAGAGGTTCAGCGTAGCTTTTAACGACTTTGTCAACAATTTCATCAGCACTAAGTATTTCGAGATCTGAGCACATTGCTTCGGCTATTAGGTGCAAGGATAATTTTTGGTACGAGAATTTCTTGTCTGGTTCGAGCTTTTGAAAATTATAACCCCGTATCGTGCTGCTGTTGACAAACACACCTGACATTATGTTTGCCTTTTCGAATGGCTCCATTTCGTCGTCGTGGACAACTGTTTCTATTAAACCCTGAAAAGCTTCAAAAAATGTTTCGCCCTTTTCGGCAAGATTGTCAAGAGTCGGTTCCATGGGACGGTGAAACCAGACAGCAGTTGACACAATAAAGTCCTTTTGAGCTGATTCAAATGACTCTAAACTGGCACCTAAAGGAGTATTTTCAGCATTTGGTAAAGGAAAGCCAGTCGCCTCCGCACTCATATTTGCATAATATGCCGCTAAACTTAACAAGTCAACTGATTGCGTAGTAAAATTTCAAGAAATTACGGCAACAATTCTGGCTCCTGAGTCAGCGTGACGCCAAATGTTTTCGCGACGGCAGCGGTTATTTGTTGTTTGAAGGCCAGTAGATCGGCTGTTTTGTGAGCTTTTTCGTTGACCAAGACTAGTGGTTGAGCTGGCCAGGTTCCCATGCCGGTGACGGGGTCGTGTTTGGCTTTGAAGCCGACCTTTTCGATCAGCCAGGCTGCGGGTAGCTTGGCGCTGCCATCCGGCAGTGTCCAGCTGGGGATGTCAGGGAAACCAGCCCGGACGCGCACCAGCTCGTCAGATGAAATAATTGGATTGGCAAAAAACGAACCGCAGTTCTTGACTATGGCTGGGTCTGGCAGGCGTCGAGTACGAATCGCCATAACCGCTTGACGTAGTTGCAACGGCGTAGCAGATGTA
Source organism: Saccharimonadales bacterium (SeqCode) (assembly GCA_041912375.1). GTDB lineage: Bacteria > Patescibacteriota > Saccharimonadia > Saccharimonadales > UBA4665 > JAYRNA01. The sequence goes on from JAYRNA010000002.1 coordinate 65,848, forward strand.
ATAGCGTTTTCATCAAAGTAAGTTTGAACGCTGCCATAAAACGGCGGCAGCGGGTTGGCTTTGCGCAAGTGCATGGTGATGGCTGTGATATAGAAACGTCCCTGATCGACGGTTTTGAAGCGGCTGGTGCGATAGCCAAAGGCGCAATCAGCAGCCGCCAAGGTGACGAAGTCTTTAGCCTTGGCATCAAATGCTTCAATTGTGACGAGCGTTTGAGAAATGTCTTGGCCATAAGCACCGACGTTCTGGACTGGTGTTGCCCCGGTCGTACCGGGGATCATGCTGAGTGCTTCGATGCCTGTCAAACCGGCCTGCGCTGTCCTGGCGACGACTGTGTCCCAATTTTCGCCGCTCCCGGCTGTGATATAAATATTGGTCTCATCTTCTTTGAAAGATTCGTATCGTTCAATCTGATTGACTACTATCAGTCCAGGGAAGCCTTCGTCGCGCCAAACTATATTGCTGCCGATACCAATCATGCGAATTGGAATTGATTTGGTTTGAGCCCAGCTGAGAGCCTCAAGCAGTTCCATCGTCGTCTTGACAGAGGTCACATAAGCGGCCGTCCCCCCGAGACCCATTGTCGAAAACTGCGCTAACGCGACATTTTCTGAAATTTTCATCACCTTTATTATACAGGTGAGCCGTGGCTTGCGCCGGTTTGCCTTGGGGATTATTATAGAAGGGTATGATTAATCCACAGGGGCGATTTGGTGCACTTGGCAAACACCTGAAGTTTGTCAGGGAACAGTCGAAACAAAGTCTGGCGGAAGTGTCCGGAGCAGTTGAAATTGATGAGACGCTTCTGGCGCGGATTGAAGCTGGCGAAGAACGACCAGCCGAAGATGTCCTGCTACTGCTGATTAGTCATTTTGGGGTCCAAGAACACGAGGCCGTCCAGTTATGGCATTCAGCTCAATATGAAAGCGAAATACCCGATTCAATAAAAGGCGATCATGACATACCCTCTCTGTCGGGTAAGCCGGTTGTCATGCTGCTAGCAGCCGATATGAGAACGCTTTACAGTGACGGGCTGGACATCGTTGCTAGCGCCACCGGCTTGACGTTTAATTTTACTCAAACTAATGGACCAAGCCAAATTGCGCCAGTGGCTCGGGTTGGGATGAGCATTGAACAGGCTGAGCGGGTACTAAAAACATTGCAACAGGTGTTGCTTCAGACCAAATATAGCCAAGGGCCTAAACTGTTACCACCACCGAGAACCGACCAAAACCGCCATCTCTAGTAATAGTCAGATTACCCTAGGTTTAGAGACTGTAAGAAATCTTACAGCATGAGCACTTTGTCACCTCTATTATTATCATCATGTTCCTTGCAAAAGTAAGCAAATAAATAGTTAAAACTAGAGGATACTATATGACGATTGAAAAAATGCTTCAGGGGTTACACAGCATGACCATTCATGCGTCGAGTGCTGCAACCCCAAGCCAAACCAAAACCAAAAAATAATACTTTTTAAGTCTTTTTGTAGCCCGTCGTGACGGGCTACTTTTATTTTTACTTTAGCCATTAGTGAAGAGTCAGATGGGCTTTGATGACGATGGAACCGTTGCGACCATCGATAATTTGTTGTTTAATGTAAGTATCTATGAGAGAAGTGTTTGATCTAGGGCAAAAGGAAACCCCAGTCGAATATGAAGTGGCCGATAATTTCAAACAAACCGGGGTTCATGAAATTAACGACCATCTACCCGAACTCGGTCAAGTAGCAACTGAGTATGATGAACCAGACGAATATAAACCCCCGCTGAAGTTTCATATCAGTCGAAGAGGCAAAACAGTAGACACAGAAATTGAACAAGATGACTTTGCGAAACTGTCCGGAGCAACCCGTTTGCGATTGGCTATCGGTCAGGCAAGAGATTTTCAACAGACGGCAACTCAACACCTGATTCATTTGCACCGAATGTATAACAAGGGTCGTTTACAACCGGTGTCAGAAGTCCAAGTCAAAAGAGAGCTTGGCAAACTACAGCGAAGTGGAGACATAAAAAACGGCGGGCCAAAAAATCGATTGACAGACCAGGGGTTTAGAAAATTACTGGATGAGATGACGCCTGTGACGGAGAAACCAGAGCCAAATCGAGACCGAGTAATTCTCAGACGCTCAACAGAGAAAGATAAGCTAAAAACCCTAGATAGTCATCAGATTAGGCCCAGCATTGGTACCAGTTTGCTAGAATTGGTGGCCGAAGAAACAGGGATTGAGGAACTGGTCGTGGACCCGACTATGACTTTGCCAGAGACTAGCGACTGGATGATGCCCCATAACTCCACTGTGCCCTTAGTGCCATACATTGCAGGCAAACTCAGCGTAAACACCTCCCCAGTACTGCGCAACATCACAAAATATCGAACAGAGTATGGCTTCATCGAAACTGAAGCGAGAATTGGAGCGGGGGAAAACGGTGTGGCCGCACTTACCAATATTCGTTTTTTGCAGCTAGGCATAGCTCACGTCAGACAGGCTCGAGAGGCCTTGCGTGAGCGAGAGGGTTTGATTGACGAACAAGCTGTCGAATCAGCCGAGGAACTGATCGGAGCGATTTTGTCGACTGCGGCTGTCAATGACCCTCTAACCTACGAGAGATTACATTCGCGCTACAACAACATGAGCTTATTTGAGTTAACTCCTAAGGCTTTTGAGGTCGAAATGGCTGAGTTACAACGGATTTGGCGTAGACAGCAAGAGGGTCTTTAGTTCTACTTGGGTTTTTGCTCAAACTAGGTGGTCTTTGCAGCGAGCAGGCTATTTAGGTCTTTTTGGGGTATATCTCGGGACACCTATAGCGCGCGGCGTGAACGTCGCCGCCGCGCCAGCGCTTTGTTTAGCTTCCCAGAAGATTTGAGAGCTAATTATTGGACGACAATCTTAGCGTTCAACGTTGGATTTAGATCATCATGATAGAAGTAGGTGCCCGGTTGGTTGAAGGTATAGGAGTAGCCCTGGCCTTTGGCCAACGACGGCGAGGCTAGCGATCTGAGACTGTTGTGGCTAGGATAGGGGTTAGCGCCGACTGTGTGCGGGCTGGGATCGGTATTTGTCCAGGTGACAATCGTGTTTTTGGTGATTTTGATTTCTCGAGGCATGTAACCGGTCTGGCTAATAGTAACGTAAGCGTGTCTCATTGCTGTAGACCGACTTTTTTGTACCACGACTATTATCAATAGGACAAGCATAACTACTACCAACACCAAGATCAATCTTTGAGGTTTTTTGGACTGGACATTCACCTTAGAGTTCATGAATTAATCTCCGTAACTTGGTTTGCTGGTGGTGTGTACATGGTGCTTGAAGACATTATCGTTGGTTGCCGTCCGTCTATCATCGTGTTGGGACCGAAGTGCTTACGGCCACCGAGCGAGGGAAGCTTAGGGCCGCCCGTGTAGGCCAAGTAAAGCATCACCACGACAGCTACGATCACGACCGCGCCGATAATTATCCAGCGCAATATCGGTGTGCCGGTTCTTAGGGTAAACACTTGCGGTTGGTATGTCTTGGTGCCTGGCAGGTATGAACCAACGGTTATGGTGTAAGTCTTTGAACTGCCTTTGATTGCGACTTTTTGATCGCCCGCCAAGATGTTATCGAATGTTACTACGCCATTTTTGTCAGCCGTTTTGGTGACACCAGCTAGTGTCACAACGGCACCCGCGGCGGCTTTGTTGCTGGAGTTCACAACATTTATTTTTACAGTGAAGCCCAAAGTCGAGAACTGGGTCAATTCACTGCTAGTACTTTGGCCATTGGCGGCCGCGCTGACTACTTTGAGATTGTATTTATTTCCCTTGGCTAGATCCTCAGGACCCAGAACGACCTGGTGGTTGGTAACTAGTCCGTCAGATTTTGCAACAAGACCCAGAGAGTCGGTCAGCCCAAACAGTACTTGAGATGTAGCCGGAACGTCGGTCTGCCAGCTGACGACAGCTGAAGTATCTTTGATATCGGTTATGCTTAGGTTGCTGATAGTCGGTCCTGGGTTGGCCGAGGCCGATGCGCTTCCGGTTGCTGTAGCAGCAGCTCCCGGTGTCGAGGTCGACGGCTTTGCGCTGCTGCCGGTTGATGAAGGCTTAGAACTGGCTGAGCCCCCCGTACTACCCGAAGACCCTCCTGATGGCGGGGTACCAGGGTTTTGAGTAGCCGGTGCGCTGACAGAGAAAGCTGCATCAGCTTTGCTGCCAAGATCATTTTCTGACGTCGCGCTATCGTAAGCAGCCGAACAATTTGTCGAGAAATCACCCGCCCCACAGACATTAGCCAAACTGACACTAGTGCTCCCGATACTGTTTGCTCTTAACGTTACGGTGGCTACAGTCTGGGTGCCACTGACAGAGCCGGTTGTTGCAGCGCTAAACTGGATGGTTCCCGGCGAAGTAGAATTGGGAAAAGACGAAAACGATGACCCCGGCGCGACACCAACTAGGCTGTAGTTTGCGCTGGGGTAGTTGACAACTGTTTGAACGGTGTTAACTGACGAGCCACCAGTATTAATCACGACGCTAAATACTAGGTTTGATCCGGTTGTGACAGCTTGGCTGGATGGTGATATATATAACTGAGCCGTCGGGGCCGCGTGGCTCATACTTGGAATGATGCTAATAGCGCCCAGAACCAAAGCTGACAGTGTAATTGCGGCCCGTTTCTGCCCAAAAATATTTGTAATTGCCTTTTTGATGTTGCTATCCTTACTTCCCATAATTACTCAATAATATGCTTAAGTTATGTCCTTGCACAAGCGGGTAGCTGTCAAATTCGGCTCTCGGGTAGTGCGTGTTGAAGTGTGACAACAGAATACTTAGGTCATGTCCTGTGACGTGAGTGTCACCATCCAGGTCACCTATTTGACTGGTCGTAGATAGATTGGCGGTGTTCGATGTGCTGGAATCGTTACCGGCATTGTCAAAGGCAGTAATGGTGTAATTATAGCTGGTGCTAGGGGTCAGGTAATAGTCAGTGTAGCTATTAGCCGTGTCATCTGCAGTGATTACCAGAGTGCCGTTACGGTAGATCTTGTAGCCGGCTAGTCCGCTACCGCCAGCGTCAGTGACGCTAGGCCAGGTCAAAGTAATAGTGGTGGCAGTGGTGACAGTGGCGGCTGACGTACTGGCAGCTGGCGGACTTGGCTTGGGTGGCGGTGTGGTGTCGGGCGGGTTTGATACGTCTGGGGTGGTTATTGAGGTTGGTGTAGTAGCGGCTTTGGTGCTCAGATTTCCGGCCCCGTCTACTGCCTCTATCGTGTAGCTGTAAGTAGTGTTAGCTTTTACTGTGCCATCACCGTAAGTTGGATTAGCTACGGCGGCGATCAGGCCGCTGTTTAGCTTGCTACCATTGCGGTAGATATTATAACCAGCCAATCCGCTGCCGCCGGCATCTGTGCTAGCTGTCCATGAAAGATTGACTTGAGTGGAGCTAGCAGCCGAGACGGTGGCATTAGTTGGTGTTGATGGCTTGGTAGTATCAGGCGGCGTCGGTGTCGTAACTGACTTAGTAGTTGAGTTAGGTGACGTATTGCCGGCACCATCCTTAGCCACGACATAGTAGCTATAACCAGTATTACCAACTACTGAAGTGTCACCATAGGAGGAGACGTTACCCAAAGTGGCGATAACGGCTGCCGAACCCGAACCAGCACTGGTAACATAGCGATAAACCAGATAGTTAGTCACGCCAACGTTATCTGTAGCACCACTCCAGGAGAGATTAACATTAGTAGCACTGGTGGCAGTGGCCGTCACAGAAGTCGGTGCAGTTGGCGGAGTAGTATCAGGCGGCGGAGGGGTGTTGTCGTTGTATTCATAGGCACCGGCGTCAGGGGCAGAGCCTTGGGGTCTCGATATACCGAGAATATCGTAGGCCGGGTAATTGGACGGGTCGGCCCTGCCGATGGCCGGACTGCCGGCCTTTAGACTGCCGTCAGAATTTAGCATCAGATTACTGACCGATACGTCTGTGCTGCCACAACTGAATGATTGCCAGACATTATAACGATAAACTATGTTTGAGCCGAAAGTTTGGCAACCTGTAATTTTACCGGTATTACCGACATAAGTGACATTTGAAGGTGATCCGTTACTGGTGGTTGGTTGAGGCTCCATGAGGAAAGTATTATTTCGGATAGTAACATTGTTACCATTGCCCAGTTCTGCCGAGTAGTAGCATTCGGAAACCGGGATGTTGGCACACTTATCGAAGACGTTGTTTTGGATTAGTAGTCCGTCGGGGGCTTCGGAATTTCGATTGGTGCCATAACTAACCCGTACCCCAACACTACCGCAGTTGTTGAAGCGACTATTTTCCAGCGTAAAGTCAACTCCGCTTTCGATTTGTAAGCAATCGACATGAGCGGTTGAATTAGTAGTGTTATAGTCATGCCAGTAGCCGCCGCTGAACTTAATGTGAGTTGGTTTTATGACCGGATTGCTATTGTAGACGGCCTGGATTTCTGGGTGAGTGCCGGAATTATCAGAAAACGGGCCGAACTCGCCACCCATAATCGTGATATAGCTGCCGCCAGTCATAAATAGATCTCCCGGCACGTCAATGTTTTTTAGATAAATCTCGTGGGCCCGGGTAAAGCCCAAGTAACTTGTTGTTAAACTACCGCCACTGGCGTCAATCGAAATATTAGATGGCCCGTCGTTGGTATAATTTGAACCGAAAGATATATCGCCAACATTTACATTTGCCCCGGCCTCTATGGTGAAGCTGACACAGCCCGATTTAGTGCCTGATGATACGCAGGTACCACCATCGAGTGCTGACCTTTTGGGGAAGTTCTGCGATCCGTAGCCACCGGCCTTAATAATAACGTTGTCTCCGTTTTGGGCAGCATTATAAGCGGCTGTCATAGAACTACAAGCGGTAGCGTCGTTGTAAGCGGCCGGCGAGGCTGAACGTGTACAACTACCGCCATTTGGGTCAATCCAGAAATTGGCAGTTGTCGGGCTGGCGGCAAAGCTGTTAATGATGAAGTATGTGCCCAGTCCGGCAAAGATCATCACGAAGACACTGAGCTGAGTTTTTGAAAAGCGATTAACTATTTTTACTTTGTTTTTGACTCGGGCCAGCATCAGGACTATCCTCAGTTGCTTAGCTATACATTAGAACAAGAATAGCATAAACACAAGCACTACCAATAGTTTTCCACAGCGTACAAAACCTTGATTAGACGGTCAATGTGGGGAGCCGAGATCGTATCACACGCAGCAAAGAAAAAGAAAAAAAATCTCTGTAGCTAGCATATTGCTGGAATGGTATTGCCCTGAATCTAGAACTTTCTTACTAACTAAGTTACGAATTGGTAGAAGACCACCCAAATTATACCCATTGTTATTAAGATCTCAATGATTTTCCAAAAAATTCGGTTTTTTTGTTTAGGGGGCAACTTACTCTTAAAAAAATTCAATAGTCTAAGCCACAACAGAGTAGCAAAAGTTATTCCGAGAATAAACAGGCCAAGTGCTACATAAAGGAGACCCCCAAGGCAATCTACATGACAACCAGGATCTACATAGAAAATGCCATAAACCACTAACAAGATGCCTACAAAAACGGGTAGCCACAACAGCTTTCTTATATTCATTAGGCAATAGTTTAGCCCCTACGAGCTACAAAGTATAGCAGCCTGCTTGGTACAGCATTATAGAGCAGGTTAGGTCACTGTTTCTTGCTTACAATAGGACAAACGTTCTATGAAACGCCACCCACTACATCAACCTATATAGTTTTATGTCCTAAAGACCAGACAGAGGCAGTATACTATTGCTAAGGAGCTGCTTTGGTTAAATCAAAAGAGTCAACATACAAATTATTGCCTGAATGGAGTATTACTCAACAAGAGAAATCCTTGATTATTTCTGGTGGTGCTGATGCCCGTTATGAAATTGAACTTGAAAACGATGAGCCATCATTTTTTGCAACGGTAAAGCCTGCCTCATTGTTCACACGAACTAAGCTCAAAGAACGTGATTATCGTGTGCTTGAAGAACTCGTAACGGCAGAAATTGTTGTTCCAGTGTTACAAAAGAGTAATCCATTAAAAGTCAATATCCTCGGAGATGCTAATAAACTTGCTCTACATTTTCGTAAAGATGTACGGGCTGCTGACCTTTTACTGATTGTACGGGTAAATAGTACTTACGCTGAACTTTTAGAGGAGATTCATTATCAGGGCATTACGAAACCACATCTATTCGTGGATATGGCATTCCACCACACCCTTTCACTTGGCCCGCTAGTATTCCCAGGGGAAACCGCATGTATTGCGTGCTTGCAAGGACGAGTGAGCACTAGATGGGGGGATGAGCTTCCGCCAGCTTTACCTAAGGTTGCAAACAAATACTTGGGTGTTGTTTCTGAGCTTATTTCGGTAGAGCTAAATAGAATATCGCATGACGATACAAGCCTAACCAACAAAACTGTATCTTGGAATTTTCATGACAGGATAACAAAAGCGAATCAGTTGCTAAAGGTTCCTTTGTGTCCTGTCTGTACGAGGAATAAGATTGACCTCAGTGGAGCATTAGCATTACCATGGAGTAAAGATGAAAGCATTACAAACACAGTTCGATGATAAAAAACTATCCAACGCTGTTGCGACGCCAACATGCTCCTCCTGCTGTTGTTGCTGTTGTTGTCTTGCAACGTCGATTGCTTCTTCTACGCTTTTAGCTCAGCGTGTTGCTAAAGAGGGTGAGAAACATCAGGTTTTTAATCGTCACATGCTTACTGTACTTGCAGCACTCTTTGTACCAATTGTTGGCGCTTTGGTCTATTTCGGCTTCTGGACTATTAATCTACTCCTAAGAACCTGTACTGAACATACTTATACTTACTTCTCAAGTCACTATGGCCCAGATAAATATACAGTTTGTACTAATCCTGGTGCGGCTTGGATAACCCCACTGCTAATTATCGCTCCGTTCCTAGTCCTTTTGTATCTATATGCTCGAGTCCATATTGAGAACCCCTTAAAACGAGCAACCTTAGTCACGGCTCTTATTGCAGTTGCATTTACGGCAGAATTCTTTGGCGGCGCAGCCCTTATTCTTACGGGTGTAGGGGGCATTGTCTATCTTATAATGATCCCTATTGTCGTAAGATGGATTACGGTTTGGTATCATCGCCACCTTGAAAAAGAAGCCAATGGCGAATCAGCTCCGACAATACAGGCAGCATATCCTCCGAACCAAACAACGAAGCATCATGGCGAAGACTCAACTAACACACCAGAACCACCTCAGCAGAACCCTCCTGCTACGAGCACCCAATAATAGACACGGCATTGCACTTGAACCGCAACGTGCTCAGGTGTCACTAAGTGATGTTCAAGACATCATTCATATAGGCGTGCCAGGCTCTATAGAATCTCCTTGGGAGAGTGCTGCTGGTGGCATTGGCAGAAACGAGGAAGACGCACAACTTGCAGCCATAGGTGAAGCTGTAGAGAGGTACTGTGCAACTTTAATAAAACTGCCATTAAAAGCTAAGCAATCAATCCCAAGAAATAAGCAAATTGAGGCACGGGAGTGGTGCTTATTTACCGATGAACAACGGCATGACTCAAGATTTCCGTTCGGTAACATTTACTCCGATAGCTGTCTGCTGACAAACGTGTTTGATTTTCAGAATAACAACGAAGTCTGGATACCGCATCCGTTTGTAGCACTTCGTGATGACTATCAAACTGGCATTCCCACCTCATCAGGTCTGGCTGCTGGACCAACTGCCCAACAGGCACTACTACGTGCTACTCAGGAACTCATAGAACGTGATGCACTAATGATGACATGGCTCCATTGTGTGCCAGCTCGTTCAATTAAAATACCCTCGAAATACTCTAATAAAATACGTGTCTTAAACGGCGAGGTGTGGGCTTTTGATTTAACCCCTGCTTACAGCCCATTTCCAGTTATTGCAGTGGCTGGCGGGATACAGAAACGAGGCAAGTGGCGATATTCTCTTGGGGTTGCTTGCCGAGAAACGTGGCAAGCTGCTCTAGAAAAAGCCTATTTGGAGTGGAATCAAGGTGTATTATTTGCAGGGATTTATGAAAAGCATGTGGACGCTTCAAGTATCGTTGACCCCTACAAGGTAAAATCGTTCGATGAGCACGCTATCTTTTACACACTACACCCTGAACTTTGGCATAAATTACCGATGTTCAGTAATACAGAACGGATCTACGAAGTTTCGGTTAAAGGTAATGTAATGAGTACAGAGCAAGCACTGAAAACTGCTAAGACAATGCTACAAAAGAACAAGATTCGATTGTACTATCGTGACTTGACTACGATTGATGCCTACCAACTTGGCATACGGGTAGTGAGGGTCACATCGCCAGACCTTGCTCCTATCTTCGCTCATCAGGAGTGGCCATTAACTGGTAAGTTACATGATAAACTTCGAAGTCGTTACCCGTGGGCATCTGATAAACTTGAGTTCCCCAACTTAATGCCACACCCATTAGGTTAATTATGAATGAAGACGAAACACTATTTGATAAGTTCTGGGAAGCTTCAAGCCTAGATAGATTTAATGTTCAGGAGTTCTCTCGACAACTAAACGCTTACGATAGCAATGAAAAGGAATTGTTTCTAGAATACCCTGAAGCATCTAAACCTCTGCCCACAGCAAGAACGCAGATAAATAAAATTGCAAAAAAACGTAAAAGCGACCGCTCATTTTCTAGTAGAGAACTATCTATTAAAGAGCTAGGTCAGTTGTTATCAAGCTTTTATGCTTGGAATGGCCTAGAGCATCGTGCGTATCCATCAGCAGGAGCAACATATATCACGGAGGTGTTTTGTGTAGCTTTTAATGTTGAGGGCTATTCTGGCAAAGCCATTTATTACGACTCAGAGAAACATGGTACTGTGGTAGTTTCTAATAAAGCACCTACGTGGGAAGAAGCAAGCAAATCGCTGAATATGGATATAAAGGGCACTCCTCACATGCTCATGGTCTTTGTTACGTTTCCGCAACGTGCCATAGCTAAATACGGAGAGCGCGGTGGAAGATTTGCATTATTAGAGGTTGGTGCAGCAGTACAGCAACTGTCGTTACAAATTGCAGAATCATCTAAATTAAAGGGTGTGGCAGTTGGCGGAATGCTCGATGCAGTATGGAAGCAAAACCTAAAACTAAGCGATACCGATGCTCAACTTGTTCTTGGCTATCTCGTAGGTAAGTAACTTTACTTAACTTCGGTGAATAAACCCGTCCTAGACCCCTCCATAGCTTCCAGGGGGTATTAAAATCCATTCCTACCTGTTAAATATCTCGTACCAATAGAAGAGACATATCGAGAGCTTGGAGTACAAATGGAAACGGTTAGAACCACCCCTCAACAGAAAAAACGCCGTTTTAGACGACGTTTCTTCATCATGGTACACGTGAGAGTTACGAATTGGAACGTACTCAAGTCTGAACTGATGCGTTGGCATCAGACTTTTCAAATTGCACCTCTGTAAGTTTAACACCAACACTACGGTGCTGGATTAGAATAAGCTTAGTATAATGTATAAGTATGTTGAATAATACGCAATGGAAGTTGAGAGTATGATTTCACCAAGCTATACAGGAACCATTGAAAATCCGCTTATGCACAAGGATATGAAGTCTGTGGAGTTTCCCGAACCACTAGAGGAATGTTTGTAATGAACACTGATCCAAATGCTATAAAGGTTCTTTGTTATGGCGATTCAAACACTAACGGCACGAAGCCAGACCGCAGTGGTCGCTTTGCAGCAGATGAACGTTGGACTGGTTTACTGCAAAAACAGCTTGGTGATAACTACTATATTATTGAGGAAGGTTTAGGTGGTCGTACTACAGATTTAGAGCATTACAATCCTGATAAACCAAGTCGCAATGGGCTAGTGTATTTTAAGGCGTGTGTTGATAGCCATATGCCACTAGACATAATTATCATTATGCTTGGCACAAACGACTTAAAGACCTTATACAAGCGTTCCGCCGATGATGTAGCACTGGCTCTGAAACAGTATCCAGAGTATGTAGACAAATATTGTGCTGACAGAAACCTAAAACGTCCCAAATTAGTTTTAGTTAGCCCTGCTTATATGGACGAAAATGCACCCAAGTTTATTGAAAGTATGCCAAAGCCAGGTATTTACGATGAAGTTTCTGCTCAGAAATCACGTCAATTCGCAGAACCAATTAAGAATGTTGCAAAAGAAACAGGTTGTGTTTTCTTTGACGCTGCACCCGTAACTAAGACTGGTGATGATGGTTGCCACCTGGACTTGCAGTCGCATAAAAATTTGGCAAACAGCTTTTCAAAAATTGTAAGTTGACAAGTCCTAGTTTTGGTTGGTAAACATTTGAAATAACAGAGGACGTTTGCCATAATTAACTCATAGTTGCTTAACAATTTGGGGGTAAAAATTATGGCAAATAAGCGCACCCAACAAGAATAACAATGCTTATGCTTGGTACGCCCGGCAGGATTCGAACCTGCGACCCCTTGGTTCGAAGCCAAGTACTCTAATCCGCTGAGCTACGGGCGCGTATCTGTCGAACAAGCCATCAACCCTTGGTAGAATGTTCAGCAGAGCCTATTAATTTTATCAGAGAAGATATGGCCAGGATAGCTTCAACCCTTGCGTTAGTCTATTTGCCGACTTATGCTTAAGCAGTGATACGACTAATTGCAGCTATCGATCGTCGCCGTGGACTTGCCAAGCAGGGTTTTCAGCCGTGGTATATCCCAGATGACGAGGCATATTTTACCGAAAAAACGAAATCTTTAGGTGGTGTCGTGCTTGTGGGCAGCACGACGTTTAAAACCTTTAGAGGACCACTAGAAGCGCGCACGAATTATGTCCTGACACACGACAAACAACCAATCGAGGGAGCAACTATTGTCGACGACCTGGCACGATTTCTCAAGCCGTATCAGGACAGTGATCTTTGGGTAGTAGGTGGGGCCAATGTTTTTGCCCAAGTCATGGCAGCCGGCCAAGCCGATGAGTTATATCTCACCACTATAGACGCTGACTTTGGTTGTAATCAGTTTTTTCCTGATTTTACTAAGGGATACACCCAAACCAAAGAGAGTGACTTACGCGAGCAAAACGGTTTCATTTTTCGCTATCAAATTTTTGTAAAGCAAACTAAAAAGGTATAGACCGCTACATTGTATCAGCTGCCTCGGCCTCATCAATTATCAGGTTTGTTTGCCTGGGCCGGTGTCCGTTGCTTATGATAAACTCCTCAATCCGCTTTAGCTGCTCTGCCCTAAGAGCCTGTTCGAGATTTTGTGTACTTGGTTGCTGTCTCACGAAACACCTCCGCCTACCCTGAAACAAGCATAGCGCCGACTACACGAACAGATCTGTGAGAAAGATTACAATTACCCTAATTAGCACGCCGCAAGTCGACCACTATTCGAACAATCAATGTCACAATATCGTTACGAAATTAAAGAATTCAAAGTATCGCATAGAAAAAAGTAATAGTTAAGGCTACCAGTCCTGGTACAAACCCCGTAAAAAAGCTCATAGATTGATGCTAGAGCGGGTACGTTACCGTCAGACTGACGTTATGTTTGTTTTTGTCTCTCGGACTGACCTTAAAGGTGTATGATCCAATATCGAAAGAAGTGGAGGAACCGTTTTTGGCCGATAAGCTTTGTGATGCTGGGCTGCCAGTTTGACTATAAACTCGTACGTCCATGGTGCTGCCGTCCCCGACGCCGAGGTTATAACGAATTGGCCCGGACTTGGGGATATATAAGTTCCAACTGACGCTATTTCCGTTGGAGACCGTGGCGGAAAAAGTTTTCGATGTAGTCGGTTGGGAACCGGCCGCGGCCCGGGTTTGGGGGCTTGAACCATTTGAGGCTGACGGAACTGATGTAGTTGCGGTAACGTATTCGAGCGCCCCCCTGTCAGGTTTAGTGTCGCGCGACTGGTTCCGATAATCCGTGCTCGGGGTGGAATGCGGCGCTGAGCCATAGACAATACCGCTGTCTCTAGCTGGCGAAGTAGCTAGTAGCTTATACATATCGAAGCTAGAAAGATTATTTGTCACGAACTGGGGAGCGGCTAGAATGTTGTTTGTCCCGACAGTCACGTTTGAGGCAGCATCGTTGGTGATTAGGTTATTCGAATTTAGGGCCGGGTACAGATTGCCGGCTTGTCCGGTTCGAGTGATGTTTGTTTGGCTAAATATATTGTTCCAGACAAAAAGGTTTGTGTTGAACCAGTCACTGGCCGATCCCCCGCGAGTTCCTCCACCCGAAGAGCTTTGTTGAGACGGGTCTTTGACGGAAGTATAGAAACCCCCGCCGCCGTTTGTAAAATCTTGAACGGTGTTATTGACGATCCATGTCATATCGGTTCCGGCCACGATGATGCCAGATCCGCTCCAGCGACTAATGACATTGTTTGCTACGTAAGTGTTTTTTACATATAGAGCGCTGGTGAAAGGATCGGCTCGACCAAGAATAATGCCTTGATGAGGATAGGCGCCGCCGACAGATGGCAGACTGGGGCTCGAAAATAGATTAGACGTGATATTTAAGTTTTCTGAACCCACAGACTGAATGCCATCGATATGATCGGTCGTGCCGGCCGGTGGCGCGAGGTCGTGAATGTAATTATTGGCAATCGATATATCCTTGACGCCGCCCAATTGAATAGCGTCACCGCTTGATCCGCTTAGATCATTGTTGGAAATAATGATATTGTGGGCCCAGACCGTTCCGCTTGACTGATCATAAGGGTCAGAGTTTATCGTTATGTTGTGTGCTCCACCAGTGATTGTGGTGCTGGTGATGGTGATATCATGAGCGGTTTTGTTAATGCGTATCGCACCATCACCACCATCACCAGCACCAGATATGGTCATATTTGATATCGAGAGGTTACCGGCTGTAGTGGAAGGCGTAGTGGTGTAGTAAGTTACAAATCCAGCCACAACCACACCACTCCTGCTAGCGCCTTGAACTCTAACCTGACTGGAATATGTTTTTGGCAGGTAATGTCGGCCATATGAGCCGTTTTGCAATAAAATAGTTTCTCCGCCGTTAGCGCTTCGGAGGGCCGAGTCCAGACCGGCATCGTCACGCACCGTGATCACACTATCAGCCCTGGTGAATATGACTGTAAGTGCTCCGCCAACACCAAACAGAAGTATAAATATCAAGGCGTGCACGAAATAGTTTCGTCTCGGTTTATTGCCTGAGGTCAAAGGCGAGTTCATTGACACGACCGCCGGAATAGTCATGTCGACAGCCTTTTCAGGTTCTGCGGCCTTGTTTGTGTTGGATAAAAACTGCATATGTATATTTAGGATGGCTCGTGAGAACCAAATGTCAAACTTTGCTTATTTAGTATAAATCAAAACAACACTGACTGGTAGACTAACGATCCTGGGTCAGACTTGAGATGAAGCATCTGCTTCCTCAGACTTGTTTAGCTACCGACGGTTTTCCAGAACGGCAAAGGATAAACTGGTGCGATGTAATGACTTGGGACATTTGCTGCAGAACCTGATGTATACCACAAGTAATTGCTTCCTAATCCCAAATAACCAGTCCAGTGGTAGGAGTCTGTGTAAAGCGGTCTGATGTCTATCCCGCCCGAACCTGAATTATTAATAGTAAACGCTAGAGAAACGGTTGATCCTGGCTGAACATCGACAGCCTCGGGCAAGCTAACTCTAGCAATACTATTTGGGCTTCCTGTCAGATTAACGGTCGCCTTTACCGAGCCATTTACGCTTAAAGAAACCGGCGAGGCGCCACCGTTACTGCTAACATAACCCGCGATCTCGGTTATATGCCAGTTTGTTGTTATGTGGCTGAATGTGTTTGTGTACCAACCGTTTGAGGAAGAACTTGCGGAATAGTATGGCTGTCCATCCTTAAATCCATCAGAGTATTCTTGAATATAGACCGGAATGTTAGTTGCGATGTTGTAGCCTGCGTCGGTGGTACCAGGAAAGCTCCACGAGGAACCTCCATCACGTGAGGCACCGACGACCTCACGAGGATCCATTCCCAAATAAGCATCATTTGCATTTGGGTTTCGTTCGTTTCTGGATTGTGCACCTGGAGGATTGTGGGCGATAAAATAGAGGTAATTGACGCTAGCGTAATTGAGGTCGGGGCTTGGCGCCGTATTTTTTACCAAGAGAACGAATTCATCACCCTTTGTTACTGAAAAATTTGTATTTATCCAAGCTTGATCACCAGCACCGGCACTGTAGGATCGATTTGGATCACTGGCGCTGATGATTTCGCTTGCCAGCACTCCCCCTGGACTCATGTCTGGTAAACCATTTGCCAAAACCTTGCGTACCTCCATGGCAAAATTACCCAAGTTACCCGATTCATAGCTAGCCCCTCCTGTAGTGCGAGTTTTGAAGTGTAGCCTGGTCAATATTCCCGTGTGTCGTGCAACCAACCTCATTGCCGTTATCTTCCCGACGGCATTTAGCTTCTGATTGCCCGAGGAGTCACCAGCAGCGATTGGATAGCGGGAAATTATTGAAGAAATAGCGGAACTGCTTCCAGTTGAGGCAGTGGCTGACGTACCAGAAGCCGTTGTGCCGGTAACTTTGGTTGATGACGATGAAGTTGTATTCTTCTTATCCGAACCTGGCTTTGTCGAGTCTTTTGAAACATTGGTATCGGTGTTGGAGCCGGCGTCGTTAGCGATGCCAGGGCCATTGGAAGTTTTGGGATTAACTCCGTGAAGATGCTCAAATTTATTTACTGTCGCATAGACCCCAATCGTTGCCGCTATTACAAACACCCCAATGCCAACCCAAGCTATTTTGGGTACCTTTTTGGTAGCATTCTTAAAAACAAAGATGAATCCTGTTATAACTCTTTTTGCTGAGCTCATTTTTTTATCTATTGCTGGGGTGAATAATAACACAAAAAGAGAGGCTTAAATAACGATGCCACAACTACTTCCTCCGAATAATTTAGCTAGTCGTCGACTATGGCAACTCCGCTTTCGTCCAACTCAACACTAAAAAATCAAGTCCCCCACGTTTTTTAGTAAAATCCCAAGAAAAGTTAAATTCGACCTTTCGAAAATCCACAAGCATTGTTTTCATTGTTTTTCGACTAGCGTCAAGCAGTTGACGGTGACCGGCTGTTTGTGTCAGTTCCCAGTTGATTGAAAGCATTTTGTACAAGTACCATGCTTAGACTATTGGGGATCAAGAAAAACAACAACATCGTATTATTTTGCGAAAGTTTGCCGTTGGTAACCTGAGCCACGGCTCGTGAATATTGACTAAACCACCTAGCATAAAAAATAGGACTAACTATGGTCACGACTAGGCAAGCTATCATAATACCAATAGTGTAGGTCATAGCTTGATTGATTCTGTCGCCTTCTGAATAATAAGTGTCTACGGTTTGTTTACAGTGTTGCGAAGCAGTCGCCGGCTGACCAAGTCTTTCTTGTCCAGGATCCCTTGAATAATCAATCAGACACTGAGGAGATGGTTGTGTGATTGCATCGAGCTGTTTATTGTACTGGGGGATAAAGTGGAATAGTGATAAAAAAACGATAAAAAGAGCAGCAAAATTTATAAAATATAAAAGTAACAGGTGCTTTACATGAGGTATGGTGACATTGTACCCAGCTATCATTTCCTGTCGGGTCTGTGATAGCCAAAAATACTCGTAAAATCCTAGCGTCAGGACATTGAAGACAAACAGCTTAAGTAGTGAGCGGTATTTCATAAACGTTTAATCAGTTATTATTCTATCACCGAGTTTGACAAAACAATCCCGTAAAACAGCCGACCTAAGCTAGAGACACTTTTCTTGGAGGGCCAGGAGGGACAGCGGACTTCGTCCTTCTCCACTTCGACAGGCTCGGAGTAAACTTCTGCGCCTGTCTTTGCTCCGCCGAACCCTCCGCTTTGCGGTACGGGTTCTCGCCCAACTCTCCTAAATAAAACACCGACCATAAAGGTCGGCATTTTATTTGGAGGGCCAGGAGGGACTTTGAGTCACCAGTCAAAAAGCTTTGCTTTTTGCTGTCGACCCCGGCTCGCGGTCTCGCTGATTTGCTCGACATTGCTCCGCCTGTTCGAGTCCCACGCAACTGAAGCAGTTCAGTTGCTTCCCGCTTTCCAACGAAAAGACCCCAGACTAGCTGAGGCCATTTCGTTGGAGGGCCAGGAGGGACTCGAACCCTCGACACCCTGCTTAAGAGGCAGGTGCTCTAACCAGCTGAGCTACTGGCCCATGATCTCCCTTGCGCGCTTAGCTTGTGCTGCTGGCGGCAAAAGTTTCGCTTAGGCGTGGCAGTCGACCTCTCAAAATTTCAAACAGCTTGGTTTGGTTTGAAATTTCGGTTTCGCTGCAACTGCAACTCAAAAACTTTAACAGATTACCTCTGTTAATGCAAGTCCGTGTGAAAAATATTGCTGATAAATTCAACGAAGCGTATTATTAAACATAACCAATAAGGAGGAAATTATGATCGGATTATCAATATCTAGGTTTGCAGACACACTATATGGCTACAATGTGACAACGACAGAGCCTAAACATGCCGGTATCTTTAGCGGCATGTTTCTGTTAGTCCTCTTGGCTATATGGATAGTTAGTATCATTGCGTTTTGGAGGGTATTCGAAAAAGCCGGTAAACATGGCTGGGCAGCGATTATCCCCATCTATAACGGCTGGGTATTGTTTGAAATTTCAGGCAAGCCCGGCTGGTGGGTATTACTAGGTCTGATTCCCTTCCTGGGCGGATTAATCCTATTGGTACTTTACATTTTGGCGGCTTTGGAGCTCGCAAAACGCTTTGGCAAAAGCCCGGTTTTTGCTGTTTTTGGGTTGATCATATTCTCGCTAATCGGGTTCTTGATTCTCGGCTATGGTGATGCCAAGTATAACGCCAGCGGCACAGGGCCAGCGCCAACCCTCGCAAGCTAGCTCGATCTAACTGTTTTTATATAAGGCGGTTACGAACCTCGTAAGATACCAGGAGACTGATTTTTTGCGATCTGGAGTAGTAAGGCGAGTGTTACAATGGCGGCAATGAAGATTTTAAATGGCAGCGAGCTGGCTGGTTTTATTAAAGAGCGACAGGCGCACGACGTGAGGTCGCTTCGGCAATCAAGAGATATAAAGCCAAAACTAGACATTATCGTGACGGTCAATAATCCGGTGATAGATCTATACGTTCGGCTCAAGCAGCAGTATGGCGCCGATATATTGATTGAAGTCGAAGTACATCGAGTTGATTTAACAGAGGTACCAAAATTACTTAACATGTTAAATGTCGACGAAACAGTTCACGGTATCATCATTCAACTACCACTGGAAGATCCGGCTAAAACAGATGAAATCGTCAATCAAGTGGCTCCGAGCAAGGATGTTGATGCGCTTGGTTCCGACGCGCGTTTTGAACCAGCCACACCGATGGCCATAATGTGGTTGCTGGCCGGCTACAATATTGATTTGGCCGGAAAAAGCGTGCTACTGGTTGGGCGTGGCAAGCTGGTTGGCGCTCCGCTGCAGAAGCTGCTAAGTGAGTCGGGAATTGACGTGACCGTTGCAGACAGTAAGACGGCAGACTTTGCAGCTACTGTAGCTGAAGCCGATGTGGTGATTACCGCGACCGGCAGTCCGGGAATCCTACGGGCCAATATGTTCAAACCGTCAGCGGTTGTGGTCGACGCCGGCGTGGCAAGTGAGGACGGTCGGACAGTAGGCGACTTAGCGCCCGACATTTACGAAAGAGAAGATTTGACAATCACACCGACCAAGGGCGGAGTTGGCCCGTTAACGGTCTGCGCACTATTTGAAAATGTCATCCTGGCTTGTAAAAAGAAAGTCGAAGTATAGCCGACAATGTCTGACCAACTATTAACTAATCTTCTAGAGATAGGATTTAGTCACGCGTCTGATAACTTATCCAGTAATGCACCGATCAACAACAAACTGGAATTAGATTTCGCTACTGTGTCTCAATACCCGGATGTCTTGAAGAAAGTCACCGAGCGTTTGTGCGAAATTGTTGAACCGTATCAACCCGAATTTGTCATGGGCGTACCAGACGGTGCAACCGGCTATGCTGCCAGGGTTGCCTGGGAACTGGATATCTATAACCCGCATCTCGATAGGCGTGGCGATAGAGAAATTGCATTTGCTACAGATATCGACTCAGACAGTGTTCGGAGACTTAGTAGGGGTGCGCTAATCGCAGCTGTTATCGATAAATTTACCGACGTAAATCAAGTTTTGAGGCTTGATGGAATGCCAGAGACAATCAATATCGTTGCCGGGGTATTTGATCGAGGGAAGGCAGCCTGGCGCCAAGAGAGCAGTCCTAGCATTCCGCACCACAGCGCCGTCAGTAAACCAATCCCGCCACAGCTGGGGTCCAGGTCACGGCTTTGGAAGTATGCCAAATGAAAATCGGTGTGTTTGATTCTGGCCTAGGCGGCTTGTCAGTCGCCAATGCCATCAAGCAAGCCCTGCCCGACCACGAAATAATTCTTCGGGAAGATAACACCAATGTTCCTTATGGGACTAAGCCACCAGAGATATTAATTAAACTAGTCTTGCCAATATTTGATGAACTTGTTGCAGATGGCTGCGATGTCATAGTCGTTGCTTGTAATACTGTCTCAACAACTTTGATGAAACCGCTCAGGAAGCATTGCGAGGTTGAGCTTCTGGCCGTAGAACCGATGGTCAAACTGGCCGCAAAAATGACAAAAAGCAGCGTTATTACAGTTTGTGCAACGCCGACAACGCTAGCCAGTAAAAGATACAAATATCTTAAGCGCCGCTATGCCAAAAACATTGAAGTTTTGGAGCCGGATTGTCATGACTGGTCGTCGTTTATTGAAGCGCGAGAGGTGGACGAGACGAAAATAAGAACGAGGATCGAGAGCACCCTGCGCAAAC
The DNA here is from genome assembly GCA_041912375.1 of Saccharimonadales bacterium (SeqCode). GTDB lineage: Bacteria > Patescibacteriota > Saccharimonadia > Saccharimonadales > UBA4665 > JAYRNA01. The sequence continues at coordinate 86,790 of JAYRNA010000002.1, forward strand.
AATCAGACGTGATCGTGTTGGGCTGTACCCACTACCATTGGATTGAAAAAGAGATAAACAATATTACTGGCACTCGTGCACAGGTAATACAACCAGAGCCGATCATAGTTAGTCAATTACTTAGATTGATCGAACAACAGCCTTAAACTGGTCTCCGCGGTCCTGGTAATTTTCAAACATATCGAAACTGGCACAACCAGTCGATAACAACACGACATCGCCATGTTTAGCCGAAGCTCGGGCTTTTTTAACTATCACTGTCATATTATCTCCGCCAGCAATGAAGTTATGGAAGCCAGCCTTCTCGAGTGATTCCTGAATTTTGCTTGCCTGATCGCCAATCAGTAACGCCTTTCGAACATTACTATTGCTAACGACTCTAGCTAGCTCGGTATAATCTGCTCCCTTGTCCGAACCGCCCAGAATGATAACTTTGGGGGCATCAAAGGCTTGCAGCGCGACTATCGCCGTCTCTGGTGTTGTGCCGAAACTATCATCGAAGTAACGTACACCGTCAAGCTCGTGCACCAGTTCCAGACGGTGGGGAAGGCCACTAAAAGTGGTCAGGACAGATCTGATAGCGTCAATATCTTGGCTGACTTGCCAGACGGCGGTGACGGCTGCACAAACATTTTGCCAGTTATGCTGACCAAGCAACTTGAGCTCATGTGTCTGGCAAATAACCTGACCAGCGATTACTATGGTGTTATTTTCAATATCGGCCCCTTGATCACTGCCGTAGGCGATTTTACGGCCGTGTCCGACCGATGCGATTTGTTTCGAGAGTTCATTACTCCCGAAGTAAATAGCAATATCTTGAGCGGTCTGAAAGCGGAAAAGATTGGTCTTGGCCGATAGGTATTCAGTTAAGTCTTGATGCCAATTGAGATGCTCCGGTGCGACCATGACACACAGTGCGATGTGCGGTGATGACTTAATGTCGATCAACTGGAAACTCGATAGCTCTAGCACAATCCAATCCTCGGGTTGAATATTTTGGTTAAGTAAGTCAAGGGCCGGTAGGCCGATATTGCCGCCGAGGTGGACTCGTTTGCTGCTAGCTTCAAGCATTTTTGTGATCAAAGTTGACGTTGTGCCTTTGCCCTTGGTGCCAGTGACACCGATGATATTAGGACTGGGACAGATACGCAAAAATTCGTTGGTATTGGTGGTGACTTTATCGGTTATCGCCGATGAGTTGGCTTTTATTATGGCCTTGGGATTTACGTGAGGCGATCTGACGATCAGATCAAATGAATCTAAATCCGCTAGATAAGTTTCGCCTAGCCGACTGTTGACATCGTTTGGTAGCTGCAATGAAGTATTTTGGTCGCAAACCGTTATTTCATTGCCCGCTCGCCAGTAGTTATAAGCGGCGCGACCCTCGAGTCCAAATCCAATAATTGCTAGCTTCACATGGGTAGTTTAACTGTCGAGATGCTTTTTGACCACTTCAGCGACTTGCCGGGGAGTCATATCGGCTTTTAGAATAACATCGCTGACGTCTAGTTTTCGGACCCGGTCGGGAATTTCTTGTTCACCAACGTTTGTCAAAATGATGACCTTGGTGTTTTTACCAGAACCGCCGGTCCGGAGTTTTTCGAGCATTTCGTCGCCGGACATTTCAGGCATCATCAGATCGAGAAGGATAATGTCCGGTTTGAAGCTGGCTATAAGTTCTAGTCCCAGTACGCCGTTTTCGGCGGTTTGAACGTCGAACTCTTCCGCTTCAAATTTTAAGCGGTACATCTGACTGATTGCTAGATCGTCCTCAATAATTGCAATTTTTGCCATATTTGCCTAACTTAATTATACGCAAAGACCAGTCCGATCAATCAATTAACGCTGCACCGCACTGGCTAGCTTAAACTTGTTAAGTTTACTACCACCAACCCTTAGGCCGCGCCACTTGGTTGATTCAAAGACGGCTACCACTAGAGCACAAGCCGGCAGGTCTGTGCATTTGGTGCCTACGACATGCAGCCGCGGCGCACTAAAGGCCATGTTTCGGTTACGAGCCAGAGCCGCTAAGCTATGGTGAATATCTTCGCGGACCTCTGACTCGCTAGTACCTTCGTGTTCAACCAGTAGCCCTTGCTTAGTCTTGGGGTCTTGGACCCAGCCGATACCGGCCCAGACCTCTTGATTGCGCTGAGATGTTCGTTTCTGGGCCATGACGACATAAAGCCGATCGCCCCAGCCGCCGATGTTGACAGGCTTGACTGGCTGTCTGGCCACGGTAACGTTACTGTCCGGCGGCAAGACTGAACTCAAATAGATCAGATTGTAGTTTGCTACTCCGGCATGAACTAGGGCTTGGTCAAACGCGGCCAGTTCGGTCGGACCATTGCCGACGCCTTCGGAGAGTTGAATGTTCATGTTTGTTTTCCTGTTTGTTTTTCGTCTACGAGACTTACTATAGCATAAACGTTTTCGTATTGCTCATGGTATGCAGTATGCTTAGGGAGAATAATGACTTGGTTTTATCTAGCCCTACTTGCTCCGCTATTGTACGCAGCAGTCAATCTATTGGATGACAGCTTACTCAATTTTGTCTATAAGAGTTCGTATCTGGCGGCGGCGTTTGCCGGTTTGTTTGGTGCGCTGCCCCTGGTGGCGCTGCTAGTTAAGTGGCCGCAGCTGACGATTCATCTCTGGATATTGGCAGTCATAACAGGTTTCGTCAGCGTAGCGTTCTATTTTTACTATTTCAAGAGTCTGGAGAGCGATACTCCGGGGGTTGTAGTGGCTATTCTCTGCCTGGCGCCGGCAACATTACCGTTGTTTGCTCATTTTTTGGTGGACGAACGGCTAAACGGTCTACAGATCTTCGGTTTTTGCGTCATTTTGCTAGCCTCATTGGGTATAGCGGCCACTAATATTAAAAAACTTTCATTTTCACCGGCGCTTTGGACGGCGGTTACCGGTGCTTTGCTCCTGAACATTGTTGCTTTGCTGACCAAATATATTTATCAGCACAGCTCTTTCTACTCCGGCTTCATGGGAATTTGCGCTGGCGCCGGACTGGGCGGGCTAAGTTTTTATCTGATGAAACGTCAGCAAAATAGTCGCCTGCTCGGCGAGATACGCCTCAAACTCAAGCGAGTTTTGCCGTTTTTTGTGCTGGCCGAGGGCTTGGCGATAGCCGCCCAGGTAACTCATAATCTCGCAATAAGCCGTGGACCACTGTCTCTTGTCGAGGTGCTCGAGGGCTTGCAGCCAATGTTCGTCTTGCTGATTGCTCTGACACTTTATCCCTTGGCACCGAGGTATTTCCGCGAAGCCGAGCGCGGACGGATCGGCCAAAAACTGTTATTTATGGGCGTGATCTTAATTGGCTTGGCGATAATCGCTCGAGCAACCAAATAATTTCTCAGCCAGTGATTTCTTATCTGGCTTTTTTGACGATGTATTTTTTGAGCATCGTTGAGGGGCGATAAGACAATTTGGACCGCCGTAAACCCTCTAATCCCAAGTCTTGCTCCCAGTTCATCCAATTTTTTCCGGCAGCATGGAGCTGTTTTGCGACCTGAATAACCAAAAAGTTATTGATGTGCTGATGGTGGACTTTGAGTGCTTTTTCGAAATGACAGATGGTATAGTTTCCGTCCATCAGTTCGTTGATCGAAAATGCTTTGATTTCTCCTTCGACGACGACTTCAGTGATCGCCAGCTGTAGTGATGAAAAATTATCTAATAGCTTAGCTATTGCTTTCCTTTCGGGGATTATGTCGCCATCACTTCTAGAATTGTGGTCTGCCCACAGCAAGTCGACTTGTTTGAGGTGTTCTTTGTGCCGGCTATCGAGTTTGTCGATGACTCGAACCTGCAACTCCAAGTCCTGATGATCATTAACAAAGACGTTGTGTTTATTGCGCTTTTTTTTGTAATGTTCGCCTGTCAACTCCGTCAAGTGCTTCAGGTTGTAGATGTAATCAAAACTGTCTCGGTCCTCGGCGATCAGGTAGCGCTGCTTGGCAACAAGCGAATCGATCACAACTTCCGGCACCAGTTTCAAACAATCGGTTATTGATAGTAGCGAATCCAAGGATTCTTCAATCTTGGATGACCCTAAGATCGAGTAGACACTTGACCCGTCCAGGTAGTCCGGCAAACGGATTACCAGATTGTCGTTTAGAATAGATATCTCAGTCGAGCCGTCGACATTCCACGAAAAAAGGCTTGTAAAATTGAAATCCGAATAAGGGGCAAAATTCTTGGTCAGTAAATTAATTTTGTCGCGGTGATCTAGAGACAGTTTAGAAAAGTTTGGGAAGCAGCTGATCATAGTTGTTGGTTTTGGCCAGTAACCATACTTTACCATAAAACAGGGTAGATTTCATTTTGGTCAAAAGTTGTCGATTATTATGGTAAAAAGATGTTAATATACCATAAGCAAGATCATGACGAAACAGGATTGAATGCTCTAGTAAAAAGCTAATGATGACTCAATGAAAAAACAAAGAATACAGGTTGGTTTGGCAACAATAGTCTTTCTGACATTCGCTTTGTTTTGGGTTTACCTAGCACTGCATGGTCTCCAGGGCGATTCAAATCAGGCCGAGACGTTTAGTGCGTTGTATGGTCTGATGGCCCTTTTTGGCGGCTTGCTGGGGCTGGTAGTAAGTAGGAAATGGGGCGGAGCAAAAAGCCTGATTGGCCGCGCAGTATTATTTATGGCGCTGGGGCTGTTGGCTCAAGAAGCCGGCCAGTTGACCTATTCGGCGTATACATACATCGCCCATATAGAAATACCATATCCATCGCTGGGAGATATTTTTTACTTCGGTAGCGTAGTACTTTATATCATAGCGGCGCTCAGCCTGGTCAAGGCACTGAGCACCAAGGCGACTCTTAAATCAGCCAAAATCTTACCGATAGTTGTGATTATTCCAGTGGCGTTGCTGGTCTTTTCTTACCACGTGTTCCTGCGCGGATACACGGTTCATTTCAACCACCCGATAACTGTCTTTTTGGATTTCGGCTATCCTCTCGGACAAGCCTTTTATGTTTCCCTTGGCTTATTAGCTCTGGTATTGTCGCTGCGTTATCTTGGCGGAGTCATGAAACCGGTTATCTTGTTTTTGATTTTTGCCCTCTTCTTGCAGTACCTTGCCGACTTTACTTTTTTGTATCAGGTTAGTCGTAACACCTGGAAAGTAGCCGGTTTGAATGAATTCAGCTATCTTGTAGCGTACTTTGTTATGACGCTGAGTCTTATCGAGTTTTCGGCTGTACATGATAGATTGATGCATAGGGTACCAACCAAAGGAAAATGACATGGACGTTTATAATAAAATAGCTGTCAAGATTATCCAAAGCCAGGAGGCGATAATCGGTCCGGTGGCTATCGAACAGGCCAGACAGGTGCCTCACCTACGTCTCGACTGGGACCATAACCGCGCCTTAATAGACGGCAATGCCGCTAACGTTATAAATCAACTAGTTGAGGTCTACAAAGAGCTGTTCGGACAGATATCGGTCGAGGTGTCCAAAGAGGCTGTCGCCAAGCTAGTCGGCGACATACCTGCCGAAAAATTACCAGAGGCACTAAAATAAGTTTGGAGTAGGGCGTGAGCCAAAAACCGGTGGGCGTTCAGCCAGCAGCAAAGCCGCGAGTCGCGCTGGGCCGACGGCGACAGTTGGAGCGTGACCTCGAGCACATCACCCAGGAGATGTACCGACGTAACCGAGAGCTGGCCGAGACCAACAAAACCCTATCACTACTCGGCACCGTCGACGCCCTAGCCCTCGAGTCACACGCCCCGCTGGGCGTAGTCTGTGATCATATCACCGAAGCGATTACTCAAGTTACTGACTATGATTTCGTCGGTCTTTTGACTCGGTCTGTCAGTCAAACTGACACAGTGACACTTCATGGTTGGAGTGGTCGCGACTTTCTCGGCAAAAAAGCTTCGCTTGGCTTGACCAAGCCGCTGCAGGTACCACTAGATCATGACTGGTTTGTTAAGCGTTTTGGCAGCCACCAGCGGGTTAACCTATCGTCACTGGGCGATGATCGGATTGCTGCCTTTCTTCATATCAGCAATACTGAGATGGCCCAGTTGACGAAGCGGCTGCAACTCAAAACAGCCTACGTTGTCAAACTGGTGGCTCGCCATCGAATAGTCGGTTTGCTGGTGATTGGTTTGCGTGACGAACTGCAGACCATGACAGACTTCGAACAAAAATTAATTAACCGTCTCAGCGAAAGTATCGGCGTGGCCCTCGATAACAAACTACTATTTGAGGAAAATCGATCGGTTCTGCGTCAACTTAAGGTATCAAATGCCAAGCTCAAGGCGCTTGACGAAGCCAAAGATGACTTTATCTCTATGGCATCGCACCAATTACGCACTCCGCTGACCAGCGTCAAAGGCTATATCAGCATGGTCATGGAGGAAGACGCCGGCAAGGTCAATCAAAAGCAGCGTGAAATGCTCGGACAAGCCTTTTTTAGCTCCCAACGCATGGTCTATCTGATAGCCGATCTATTGAACGTGTCACGGCTGCGCACCGGAAAGTTTGTCATTGAGCAGCGAGAGGTCAATCTGGCTGACGTCGTCGAAGAAGAGTTGCAGCAGTTGACCGAGACCGCCAAATCACGCTCACTAAAACTCAGCTATGTCAAGCCGAAGCGATTTCCTGATCTGATGCTCGATGAGACCAAGACTCGCCAAGTAATTATGAATTTTGTCGATAACGCCATCTATTACACACCGTCCGGCGGTCATATCAGCGTAAATCTCATCGAAAATCCTCAAACAGTCGCCCTGCGCGTTTGCGACAACGGCATTGGGGTGCCCAAGTCAGAGCAACACCATCTGTTCACCAAGTTTTATCGGGCTGGTAATGCCCGCAAGGTCCGACCCGATGGCACTGGGCTGGGTCTTTTCATGGCCAAAAAAGTGATAATCGCTCAAGGTGGTGCGCTGTTATTCGAGAGCCAGGAAGGGCAGGGCAGTAGCTTTGGCTTCGAATTTAGCAAGGCTAAACTAGCAGTGACAGCACCTCAAAAAGATCAAGAAAAATAACCATAAAAGGTAATTGACAAAACTACATATATAATGTAAAATACCATTCATGTCTCCTGAAACCATTGCTGTTGCAGCAAGCTTAACCGGCTATGCCGTTGGTGTTGGCGCTGAGCAAATCGCCCAACATAAGGCCGCTCAAAAACAGGCGCGTCTGTCAGAGGCAGCCGGTATGGCACTGGCTCAAGAAACCGATTCTAACAGCGATTCTGCTGTCCGACGACGGCTTGGCCGAAGTGTACTGGCACCACTGGCGTTAACGTTGGGAGTAGCGGCCGGGGTTGAGGCCTATGCCTTTGCTCCGACTGAGCAACCAGCGCCACAGGCGGCTGGGTTGGAGGTCGTAGTTGATCATTCCGGCGCTACCAATCTGGCGCTCGGCCAAACGCCGGTCCGAAGCAAGATCGATAGTTTGGTTGACCAATTTTCCAAACATCGGGTGCAAGGCAGTGCTCTGGTCGCAGGATCGGGGCGCGTCAGGAAAATGCCTTTTAGTGCAGTCAAAAACGATACTCCGTTCGGTGATGCGCCGCTGGAGCAGGCCACCAGTTTGGCGATTGATAACGCCTCGACGACTCAAAGCAGAAAGTCAAAAAACGGCGAAAATACCGGTGTATTGGTTATCACCAACGGCAATGGTATTGGTAAACCTCGGGCTCTTGAAGCGATTGCCAGCCAGAACAAGACACCGATATTTATCTTTAATGTCGAAAAAAGCTCTCAGAGCAATCAAACCGTTGCGGCCCAGCTTCGGCGGGTAGCGCACACCAGCCACGGCCATTACTGGAGCGCCAATGAGCACAATGTCAGTCGGGTAGCTGATCGCGTTAGCGCCACTTTGACGCCAGCCGAACCCAGTCCGCTGCCAGACAATGACAAGTTGATATTAAAGGTACTAGGGGCAGCCAGTTTAATAGCAGCCGCTAAGTATTTTTCGCGGCGTAAAAATTATGCATTGGGCACCGGCCCGAGAGGAGAGTAACTATGAGTGAAGTGCAAATAATCAGCGGCGAGAAGCCGATTACACCCAACGAAGCAATTAACTATCACACTATGGGGATCGAGCAGCTCGATCAGGTCCTGTACGGCGAAAAACATGCCAAAGAAGCAGCCCTAACCTCATTAATTTCAGGAACTAACCTGATCTACACTGGTTTGCCGGGTGGCGGCAAAACTACACTTGCCCGAAGCATCTATCTGTTAGTTGAAGATATCGATCGTAATGAAGTGGCGGTCGTGCCGGCCTTGCCGGACCTCAAAGCTGCCCAATTAGTCGGAGGCAAAGTAGAACACAAAAAGGTCGCGATCGACGAACAAGGCCACCAAAAGACCGAAACAGTGACTACTGTCATCGACGGACTGATCAAACCTTCGACAAGGTATATCAGGATTGACGAGATGAACCGGGTAAATCCGTTGGCATTGCAGGCATTGTTGCCAGTTCTTGAGACAGGAGAGCTTGAAACGACTGCCGGGATTCAAACTGTCGATAAGTTGAATTTGATCGTCGCCACCATGAATCCGTCGGAGTCGAGACAATCAACTTTCACCATTTCTGATGCCATGGCCTCACGATTTACTGCCGGTGCGATGCTCGGTGAGAAGGGAACGGTTGAGGAACGTATCGAGCTGGATAGAAACGTCAGGGCCTTTAAAGGCAGGTCGGAGACTATCCGACCTATCGTCTCGGCTGCCGGGCTGATTGCCTTGAAAAATTATGTTGAAACTACCGCTGTCGACAGCGCCACCGACCACAGAATAAGCCAGATAACGATTCGAGCCAACGAAGTACTTGAGCAATACAAGATCCATGAAACTGATCGGCGTATCGGTCTGCAGATCGCCGAGAATGCCCGAACTCTCAACTCCATCCGGGACAGAGATCATACCGTGCGAGAGGAAGACTTAGTTGACGCCGTGCGTATGGTCTTGGTGGCTCGATTGGGTGCCCTCAAGCGTATCAATGGTACCGATATAGATAGTAAGGTTAACCAAATAGTAAACGGCTAAAAACCGGAAATATCTGGAGCTAGGGAATGTCATTACTTCCAGAAAGTGAAGTTGCCTTCGCCGAAGTAGCTGCCTCTGAGAGCTACACATTTGGCGCGCACACCGGACCAGAAGTCCTGGCTGGTGCTCAGGGTCGTGACGTCGGCGAAATGACTTTCGATGCCACCCTGCATGACCCAGCCGATATCAATCCGCTTTCGCTGTGGCAACAGATAACCGGTGAACCCCAGGTCGATATTGTCATTCCTGATCGGCCGCTACACTTTAACGTGGTCGCCCACCAGCGCCGATCGACCGAGGCGGATTATTTTGATATTCATCGCTCCAAAAGAGAGCTGGCCGGGACGGTCGTCAGCGCTTTAGAGCAATCACTGCCCGGTATGACTGATAAAGTCTGGAGCTACGAAGTCGGTGAAGCTGCTACCCAGGATGCTCCTGATCATGTAGAAGTGATTACCACCAACGGTGATCCGGCTGTCGATGCCGCCCAAGTTGCCGATCTTTGCCAGGACGGGCTGGCTATTGTCATAAGCGACTTCCTGTCATTGCCGATAGAATCAACTCCGAAAGCGACATTTCCTTATACTGTGGCTATCAAGGCCAATCACCCCTTTGATCTATCCTTGCCGGCAAATTGCGGCCGGGTGCCCAGCGGTGTCATGGGCGGTGAAGTAAATACCGATGACCCGAGGGTCCTAAAAGAAGTTAATCGAGCTATGGAGAAGGCCCATAATGACACGATAACCAGGCTCGAGGAAGTCGGTATTGCGGTCGGGCAGATAATTTTGAACCGTCGGGTTCATCCAGTTTTTGGGTTTGATATCGATGCTGCAGACCTGGAGATCGCTACGGCCATTCGTAGTTTGATCAGGGATAAGCGTTAGCGAAAAAGTAAGTATAAGAATAATATTGACAAAAAACAAATAGAGTGATATACTCGAAAAGTTAAAAGTTGCGTCTAGGTGAGCACTAGCTGAACTCAGGCGCAAGAGAGCAGGGAATAAATGGGGTTTATAAAAGTAATCTTTTGTACATACCCGGACGTTCCGTCAGCTATAAACTCATTACAAGGAGAGACTTGATGACTTCAGCAGAATCAGCACCGGCGCCAGTGGCAGAACAGGCCCAAGGCAGTTTTGCCAAGATGCGGGAAAGTTTTAAGGAACAAAGGAACCGGTTGATAACTCTGGGAGCGCTGGCTGTTACTCTAGCTGGTGCCTATGTCATGAGCGAAAATCAAGGCCCTGAGGGCAAGGGTGGCTCGTCGGCCGCTGCCTCAGAAGCTGTTGCTGAAAACGCCTGCAGTAGCTTTGAACCATCGATTGCCGGCACTAACCAACCTGAGCTTTTCCAGGCAACGGCGTTTCTGCCTAAAGACAGCAGTGTCGATAGTAATGATTCGGCCAAAAACTATATCTATCGACTTTTTGGCAACAACGGAACAATCGCTGGTGGCAATATTCACACCCTGGCCGCCATCCAGGCAACGGTTGTCATCCCGGCCGAGAAGAGTACTGTCAACGACCCCAACTACAACTACGTACGAGCCTACCAAGAGAAGGTTGCTGCCTATGAAGCTCCCGGCGGCCGTGATGTTGCTGTCTCAGACTGCAATAAATCATATGACATTATTACCCAAGTCGCAGGCTACAACGCGTCGTGGGCAAAACCAGGCGAAAAGGTTTCAACTTTTCGAGCCGACAGAGACGGCAGCTACAACATTACTGGCGCCGAGCTGAGTCGTCCTGAGATTGTTCAGTCCGATCTCGGTGGTATCGAATTCACGCTTCGAAACACAACTAAAGGTGTCAATGGTGAAACACTCCAAGGCTTCTTGAGTGTACTCGTTGGTACCGAAGGCAACGCCAATGGCAATCTGTATATCAAAGGTTTGAAGCCGAGCGACAGTGGCAGAAGCGAGCGTGACCATGGCAAAAAACCACATAACGCCCACAAGAACCGCAATGTTCATCAAACTGGGACTGGCGGTAACCAAGGCAAGAACCGCCGAGCCGGCGGTGGCGGCGGGTCAGGCAACGGCGGTCCGGTAGGCCCGCACGGACCGGCACCCGAAAGCCAACCAAACGGTAATACTACTGGTCCTAGCGGCCGCGGTCCTAGTCGCGGCAATGCACCTGAATCACGTCCCGGACCAGGTACTTCGCCAGGCGGTGGCGGTGGCGGCGGAAGACGGCCTCAAGGTGGACCAAATACCCCACCATCACAACCTACGCCTCCTTCACGCCCAACCCCTCCGAGCCATCCAACTCCTCCTTCACGCCCCCCAACTCCCCCAACTCCCCCAACGACTCCCCCAACTCCCCCAACTCCCCCGACCCCTCCGAAGGGTAGTGAACCGCCATGTGTTCCTAGCGAATATACGCCGTGTTAAAAGCAATTAAAGCAGATAAGGATAAGAAGGATAAATCAATGAAAACCACATCAATCTTCAAGAAAGCATCATTGGCCTTTACAGCTTTAGTGGCTGGCCTGTTGTTTACCGCCAACGTTGCTAGCGCCATACCATATACTGGCGATCAGACAGTGTCCTCACCGACCCCAGCTTTCAACGTTTTTACCGGTGTACCTACTGTTGGTAATGAAAGTGACTTTTTCCGCTCTCGTGTGCCCAATGCTGCCAGTGGCGATGTAACTACTCCTTATGTCGACCCGCTGAACGCAAGTTGTACTGCCGGCCAACGAATCCAAATGCGTGTCTACGTCCACAATGGTGCCAGCCAATTTAAGAATGATAACGGCAACGGCCCGAGCGTAGCGCACGGTACGAAAGTTAAAGTTTCTTTGCCAAGCGGTGAAGCTACCAGCTTCAACCCAAGCGCCCAGATTAGCTCATCGAACGCCGGCACTGTTAGCGACACGTCGACAATTAACTGTGGTGGCAAAGCTGTCAAGCTACACTATATTCCCGGCTCAGCCAGCCAATACAGTATTGGCAGCGGAGCAGTTGCCCTGAGTGATAGCATTGTTTCGTCAGGAGTACCGATAACTAGTCATGGTGTAGCTGGTGACGTCTGGGGCTGCTGGAACGAGCGCGTTTATGTCCTGCTGTCCGTCCAAGTTGAGGTAGCGCCACCGCCACCGCCGCCCCCAGCAGTGACCGCAATGTGTAATCTGTTCAGTGTGACACCTAGCGAAAATCGTAAAGTCACTGTCAGCCAGTTCAAATACACGGCCAACAACGCTAACTTCAAGAAAGTTGTTTTGGACTGGGGCGACAACGCTCAGATTAGCCTGACCAACCCAGCACAAGTAGTTGGGCAAAGCCACCAATACAAACAAGACGGTACTTACAATATCACTGCTGTAGTAACTTTCGCAGTCGCTGGCAAACCAGATATTGTCTCTGGTGGTAATGGCACGGCTTGCGTTCAGAGAGTAGTCTTTAAGTCTGGTCAGCCGCCACAAATTGTTCCACCTACCACGCCGCCACCAACCATTACCACCACTACACCCACCCCTACTAGCTTGGTCAACACTGGCGCGGGTAGTGTAGCCGGTATCTTTGCAGCAACTACGGCCATCGGAGCTGTCGGTCACCGCTGGTTCCTGAGTCGACGTCTCAGTCGTCAGTAACTGAGTGTAGAGTTCGAGCCGTCGTCCCGTGCGGCAGCCAACAATTCATGTGGATAACCGCTAGCGTAAAAACACATTTTATGCTACGCTGCAAGCAGTTACGTGAGCATTGACTGACCGCTCTAAACAAAAATCTTTAAGAAAATCCCCCGGCATGCGATTCGGGGGATTTTCATTTCCGCCTCTGTTATGGTACGCTTTACTGGTTAAATTATGCCAGACCCAGACGAGGCCTCATCGTCTAACGGTTAGGACACCAGGTTTTCATCCTGGCAATCGGGGTTCGATTCCCCGTGAGGTCACCA
>JAYRNA010000003.1:0-1467 GCA_041912375.1 Saccharimonadales bacterium (SeqCode)
ACTGAATCCACCGGGCCGCTATCCGGTGGAGACGCTGGAGCCGTGCGCGGCGAAGAGTGGGCGGCCTCGCTGCGCGGTCGAGGCGGACACCGAGGCCGAAACCGAAGGTGAAGGTGAAGGTGAAGCCGAAGGTGAAGGTGAAGGTGAAGGTGAAGCCGAAGGTGAAGGCGTATTCGTAGGTGTGGCCGGAGACATAACTAGTGTCTGAACGAAAACTCATCATACTAAAAAATGGGCGATAATTTTTGGATTAACTTTAGTCGATTTTTCGAGTTTTATCTTTATGGCTTCTATATGTTCAAACATTTTTTAAAAAAATGGCTCCGGATTGCTGTTTTTCTTCAGTTTTACTATTTTTGAAAAAATATTGGTCATTAGAGAGTTAAATCTCTCCTCTATCTGAGAGGGTGATCCGCTTTTACTAAGCCGCTTTTTGACATCGCTCCTTTTCTAAATCGCGCTCTTGTTGTTGAATATATCGACCCAAGATTTGTAAATTTCGAGCTACGATGGCTAACGCCACATACCGCTTAAAAGCCGGCAATTCCCGGTCAGGACAGCGATCCAACCCATGGACCTCTAAGGCATGAATCGCTGATTCGACGGCGGCGTGTTGGCGCCGCCCCTGAATAAAGACCACTGCTTGTTGTCGCGCTTGATCGGTTTTCGAAAGTCGGCCCTTTTTGGGTAGAATTACGGTCTCGAGCAGACCTGCTAACTCCCGCTGATTGCCAGGCGAATGAAAGCCTTGGTCAAAACTACAGGATGATAATTGAGGAAATCGTTGCTTGGTTTCCTGGACCATACGGACCGCGACATCCACATCCACTTCCTGTTGCATGACCCGGTGATGAAGAATAAAGCGATGCTGGTCTTCAATAAGGCCCACCATCACACCCAGTGCTACCGGTACCCCCGCTTTCCCTTTACTGATCCATTCCGTATAGGGTTTAAAAATGGAAAATACTTTTTCTTGATGAGGAATCTTTTGACCTTGAATAACTCGGCGGTCGATTTGATCAAGTTGTCGCCGGGCATGATTGATAAAATCTTTTATTTTCAATACCTTATATTTATCTATTCCGGCTATTTGCTCGAGTTCTTCTAATTGGCAATGGGCACATTCTACTAATTCTCTGGCTAAATCGAGATAGGCTTGATGGGCCTCGATGATTTCCTTCTGACGCGATGCTTGTTTCGATTCATCTTTCGAGGTAGAAGGTTTGAGTTTTTGGAGACGACGCCAAAGTTTTTTTAATTTCTTAATGTCGTCTACCCCCCTGATTGGCTCTTCAACCTGATGGCGTCGGCATAACCGGATCAGGAGTTGAATCATTTTCCGTATCGAATCAAACAACAACCGGGTATCCGTGGGATATTCAACATTCGTTTCTACCACAAATGAATCACAACGGCCGTGGAGCTGGTCTTCCGCACCCCGGTCGGGCAACGGCTCAGCGCCTAATC
>JAYRNA010000004.1:0-13974 GCA_041912375.1 Saccharimonadales bacterium (SeqCode)
AATTCAAAGTTCAAGGGTTAAAGCTCAAAGCTTAAAGTTTAAAGATTATCCTTATTAAAGGTTAAAATCTAAAGAACAAAGTATATAGCTCATCAAATCCACGTTACATGTTTTTGTTGCTTTCCATACGGCACGCCTTTTACTCGTGGCTGCTGCTGAATAGCATGCTCTTTATTTAAAGGATTTAATATGCCAAAAGTTTACTATTGCGTAGATTGTGGCATAAAATGCAACGGAATAAGATGCAAGGAACATTTTTTTAATTCTAGAAAAGTTTCTCAAGATGATAAAGATATTCGTCTTAGGGCTTGGAATTTAAATAAAAAATATGGAATTACATTAGAAGATTTTGAATCATATTGGATTGCCCAAATGGGTAAATGTTTTATTTGCAAAACAAATATGATTATGCCAACAAAAGGCCGCGGACAACCATTAAATGCTGTAGCTGTGGATCATGATCATTTAACAAATGAATTTAGAGGCCTTTTATGCAATGGATGCAATAAGGGTCTTGGCTTATTCAGAGACAATATTCAATCTCTTAATAATGCCATAAAATATTTAGAGGGATATAATGAGACAGCTGGCTAAAATAATAAAAGTAGAACAAATAAAAGAACACACAAATGCAAATGCACTAGAGATAGTTAAAGTTGGTTTGTGGGAAATAGTTGTAAGAAAAAATGAATTTCAAATTGGCCAAAATGCCATAATGTTTGAAATTGATTCAATGCTCCCACTTTCAGATGAAAGATTTGCTTTCTTGGCTGGAAGAAAAGATTATGTAGTCAATGGTATTACATATGCCAGACTAAAAACAATACGTTTGCGTGGCGTGTTGTCGCAAGGACTTCTTGTTCCTGCAGATTTATTTGAAAAAGAAATTGCCGAATTTCAAAAGGAAGATAATACGCTTTCTTTGCAAGAAATACTTGGTGTTATCAAGTACGAGCCTCCAGAGGATAATTTTGGTGGTTCTAATAGAATTAAAAATACTCCCGGCGATACAAGGCCATTCCCAGTGTTTATTCCAAAAACAGATCAAGAAAGAATTCAAAATTTTGTTTACGAATATAATGCTATTGTGGATAAATTTAATACGAATGATCCATCTCAATTCGAGTATTTTGAAGTCACATATAAACTTGATGGTTCTTCAATAACAATGTATTCGGCTTTTAATAAGCTTGGTGTTTGCTCTAGAAATCTAGAAATTAATATGCCCTATGATTGGTCTGATTGGCCAGCGCGGGAAAGTCATTTCATTAAGGCTGCTATTGATTCTGGGATTATGTTTAAATTGGCTATGCATTATTCTGCAACTGGTAGAAGTATTGCATTACAAGGTGAACTTTGTTTGGATGGCAATTCACTAGTATCTACACCCGGTGGATTTGTAGAATTGAAAGACATAGTTGTTGGGGATGCAATATACTCTAATGATAATATAGTAGAAGTTATCGCCAAGCATGACAATGGTGTTAAAAAAACCTTTTTATACACTTTTAGCAATGGCATCTCCATAAGAGCTACGCCAGATCATAAAGTAATGGTGTTTGATAAAAATGGATTTTTATATAAAAAAGAATTACAAGAGATCCAAAATGGCGAGTATGTAGCATGTTATTATAATTCTCCAAATATTTTAAAAGAATATTTACCATTGATTATTAATAATTATGAAGATAAATACTCCTCTAGAAAGAATATTTGTATATTTCCAAAATGCCTTAGGGAAGATTTTGCATATTTGCTAGGTATCATTTATGCAGAAGGATGTGTTATTCGCGACAAATATAAAAAAGTTAGCTCAAAAATTAGCATTACATTGCATAAAAATGAGATCAATATTGCTAATAAAATCATAGGAATAGCCAAAACCATTATTCCTAATGGGGTTACGTCTAAAGTGGTTAATAATACTAGAATTATATTTTTAAATTCTACATTATTAATTAAGTATTTAGATGATAATAAATTGTTAAAACAAAAGGCTGATGATCTAATTTTCCCAAAAAATATATTAAAGTCAAAGCAGAGTGTAATTAATGCTTTTATATCTGGGTACTATGATGGGGATGGCGACACGGATATAAAAAGATTTAGATTCTCTTCTAATTCTTTAAAATTTTTACAAGTAATGCAACAATGTATTTTGGCTCAAGGCTGCCCTGTCAATCTAAGATATCGAAAAAACTCCAATGGCAAAACTTTGCATTGTGTTGCAGTATCTTCTTTTACTGAAAGATACGACATATTGATGCTTGAAAGTATTAAATATAAATATAGCGTTAAGCCTAAAAAGAGCTATTTGTCATATCCATTTAGATATATTGATAATTTGCCTGATGATGATAAATCCAAAGTATCTGCAAAAATTAATAATGGAATTTATAGATTAGATAGTACATCTGTGTCTAATTTGAATGGTATAATTAGGTATACTGATGATATTGAATATGCTAATTATTTAAATTTTATTAAGCAACATATAATTCCTGTATCAATTATTAATATTGAAAAGCCAGAAAATACACATGTATACGATCTTACTATTGACGATGTTCAACATGCATATATAGCAAATTCTATCTATGTTTCTAATTGCGGCCCAGGTATTCAGTCAAATTTTGAAGGTCTTACCAAGCATGAAATATTTATATACGATGTATATGATATTGATGCTGGTCAATATATGCTTCCTGATGAAAGAAGAAAATTTCTTACGGATCTTGGAATACAACAAGTTCCAGTGCATAGCTACAATGTTTGGCTTCCAACTCCAATTGAGGCCATACTAGAAATGGCAGACGGTCCTTCTGGTCTAAATGGTCAATTTAGAGAAGGTTTGGTTTTTAAGTCCATGGAAAGAGATTTTAGCTTTAAGGCGATATCAAACGCATATTTGGAATCTACTGGCAAATGACAAAAGGTGTCATTGCTGTAGATTACGATGATACAATTACAGTAGATAAAGAAATGTGGATTGAAATTATATCCATAATGAAAAAGAGAAATTTTACTGTTGTTGTGGTAACTTTTAGGATTCATGAGAACGATCCTTATCTTGGTCTGCTTAAAGTGGATAATTCTGATATGAATTGGTTATATCCGCATGTTGATCAAATAATTTTTACCGGTGGCAATAAGAAGAAAAAATTCTGTGAAGACATTGGTATAAAACCTATTATTTGGATTGATGATAAACCAGAATGGATCGTTGGTTCAGAAGCTTATAAAATAAACATATAAATTGTTCCTTTCTAAAAAATATATGGTTGATAACTCTAAATGCTATTGGCGATGTACACATTGACTAGTGTCGATATGTGCCTACTTAAATTAAAATAGAGTTTATTAACTGTATAAACTGGGTTGAAACTTACCATAGATTAAAGTTCTAAAAGTTTCTATACTCCTGCTTTATTATGCATGTTAGGGTACCTGCAATATAAAGACTGACTAAAGTCCTAGCATAGTGCCGTATCAACACTCCCTGCTAGGCAATTAGAAATACACTTGTTGCATTGGAATCAGTTACTTCGACTTTCATTTTCAGAAAACAAAAAAGCACTGTTCCTATCATTTACTCAGGTGTATTCCTAGAGGGCTTTACTGCATTATTAAACAGTTACTTCGTTAATTGGTTTAACATTTCTCTGCAAAAGAAACTTACGCCGGTTCGATTCCGGTAGTATTCACTGTTTAAATCTTTTCCTTAGAGTCCTCTTCTTCTTCCATCCATCAAACGGTGACTTAAATGTCCAATCCCGATCTTCCCAACTGGCTTCAAGGTGAAAACGTTGTATTCTTTGACGATGATCAATTTGCTGTTGTGATTATAGCTAATCTCTATTTTCCAGTAGGCAAATTTACAGGTCATATGTCAACATCTGGATGTAGGCTTTTGTCTCAGGCAAAAGAATACTCAAAAATCTATTACTCAGGAGGTAATAATGTCGAGACTACCAACGCTGCCTAACGGTAGCATTATTATTGGTTCTATCAAGTCTGATGGTGTATTGAGTTTCGCTGCACGTCCCAAGGTTCACATGAACGAACAGACTGCTCAAAGCGAAGCAATTCGTCTTGCTAGTACCAATCCAGGCACCGAATACGTAATCGCCAGGATTATGCGTTCTGCCATTCTGCCAACTCAGCAAGTTCAGCTGAGCTAGGTATTTAACACTACAGATTGTTTAGACACCTACTACAATCTTTTTCTCAATAACTTTTGGAAATATAAATTATGACTCAAAAACAAGATTGCCGGTTTGTTCATCTGCCCGGCTCGGGAAACCGTGGTGGCCGAACTGTGGCCTATCTGCGGGAAAAGGATCGCATTGTGGTTGGTGTTGCCTACTGCCACATCAACGACACTTACAACAAGAAGGAAGGCACCAGCCGCGCTTATGATCGCGTGATGGACGTGCTTCGTTATGGCACCAACAGTACTAAGGCTAATCTGCCTGTTCTGCGTGATTCAGTAACACAAAAGGTTTCCGGCTTTATTCTGGATGGCGCTATTTTGCGTAGCATTACTGCAAATGCTGTGGCTGCTGTTCTGCGCGAAAAGGCTATTCAGGCTGTTTCTCTTGCTGTTGCTGGCACTGAAGCTGATGTGATTCTGGCCAATATGCACAAGGCTATTAAGATTGATCATCTGGATAGCGTTTCTCATGGCGCTGTCGAATCTGTGATTGTCTCTATTGTTTCGCATCTTCGCTAAGCAATCTACAAGGCCGTTTAAAGCAGCCTTTAAAACTTTTTGATGAGATATATATGTCTGGTCTTTGGAACCGTTTTAAGCGCTTTGTGACTGGCAATGCGCATGCTGCACTCGACAATGTCGAGAATGTTGAAACCACCAGCAAACAAATTGTTCGTGAAATTGACGAAAAGGTAAAAAATGCCGAAAATTCTCTGAACAAGGCAGAAGCACGAATGATGCTTGTTCAGGATGATTGTAATCGTGCAAAGAAGGAAGTTGAAAAGTGGAACGGCGATGCCGTTCGTGCCAACAATGCCGGTAAGCGTGATCTTGCCATGCAGTGTGTTCAACGCGCCAAAGAAGCTCAACGTCAAGTTGACGTTTTTGCAGCTGAACTTGTCACTCTTGAAGAAAGCATTGCTAGTCTTCGTGACCAAATTGATGAAGCCTATCGTGATCGTAATGCGGTTGCCACCGATATTACTATTATGCAGACTCAAATGCATGTAGCTAATGCTGCTGCTGAGGCCGCTGAAGCTGTTGCTTCTGTCAATACCAATGACCAAATGAGCGAAATTGGTGCTATGAAGCGTCGTGTCCAAGAGCAAACTGCTCAAGCCAAAGCAAAAGTTCAAAGCAATGAACGTCGCAGCGGCAAGGATCTGAATCGCCAAGTCGCAGATCTCAATAGCTCAAGCAATGAAGATTATCTTCAATCATTGCTTGGAACAACCAACCCAACTTCCAATGCAACAGAAAAGCATATGGAAACTGTCAATCTCACCGTAAATCATGTGCATATTAATGCCAATGATAACGTGAATTGATATAAATCAATTGGTGTAATAATGCGTAAAATTATCCTGTTGTGTGGTATTATGGCATACTTTCCTTTTCAATCATTTGCAAATGTGACTGTTGCTCAAGCTGAAACTGCTATGCATATTGCAGAACAGGATAAAAGCAAATTAAATGATGCGGAAAACATTCTTCAGCAAGCCGTAAAAGAAAATCCTGATTCCTACAAGGCAAATGCATATTTGTCTCAAATATTGAAGGCTGAGAAGTCTCCATTGGCGTCTAGTTATGAAGATAAGGCTGCTAAAATCAAATCTCATGAACAAACTACTACGGCAATTCATTTTGCAATGTGGTTGTTTACTCTAATTATTATTGGTGGTGCTTTGGCATTTTTTGGTAATAACTATATTCAAAAGCGTCGTCAGCGTGAAAATGAAGCCATGCTGGAAGCCGAAGCATCATCTTACATTCGAAAGTTTGTTGATGCCCGTAAACTTTTGCAAGATTTGGTTTTAGATCTTGAACTGAAAGATGTACGATTTAATAATAAAGTTTACGCAGACATTAAAGAACTGCAAAGCTGTATTGTTGATATTATCGAACGTCTTCATGAAGGTCATGAGTGGTCAATTAGTGAAGCAGAAGATCTGCTTAGGCAAGTGACTAACTGTATTAACTATTGTGAGAAAAAATTCCCATGAAACGTTTGATTTGTTTCATTGTTGCATCATTGATGGTGTTGGTATTTTCATCAGAAGCATTTGCTAAAGGTAGCCTTGGTGGATCAAGAGGATTCTCCTCGTCATCTCGGTCCATGTCTACTTTTAGATCTACTTCTAGTGGATATAGTTCAAAATCTTCTGGCTATAGCTCCAATAATACGGTTAAAGCATCCAGTTGGTCCTGGAATACACCAAGTCCAGCTCCAGTCAAGCCAGTAATTCAGCCCACAAGAATTACAGCACCGACTACATATGCAACTTCTAGTACTGTTGCTTCTGCGACAAAGGTTAGTCCGCCTTCCCCTAGAACAGTATATGTGGCCCCAGTGGTAACTCATAAAGTGGTATATGTTCAGCCAAGGCATAATGATACTCTGCAAACAGTAGCTAATGTTGCAGCGACAGCGGCCGCGATTAATTCCTTGGCCAACAGCGCACATGCTTCAACTTCTTAGCAACCTGTAATTATCAACAACAATGTGCATCAACAACCTGTTGTAGCACAAACTGAAAATCAGGATCAGGATGATGAAGAAGACAACTCAAATAATAACGATGAAGAAGTGCAGCCACAAAATATCGTCATCAACAAACAAGCAGTTGTAATTCCAATTAAGCCTTTGGCAAATGACAAGCCTAAGTTTACTTATATTGACGACTGCGATAAGTGGAAATGTGATTGACGTTTTTCATGTATAGGTGTATAGATAGAGTAATAAAAAAAAATAAACTACCTATATGCCTATACTTTTTTTAGGCTTTTAGCTTTCTCTCGGCCCATTAGCTTAATGGATAAAGCATTTGCCTATATTTTGTAAATCTAAAATATTATTATCTAATTCCCAATGACAATTTGGACAAAGCTGGATAATATTGCTTGGATGATTTACTTCACCAATTAGTGCGGTGTCATCAAATAATGAAACTGCTTTAATATGACATAATTCAACATGCTTGTCGTATCCACAATTTGCACATGGTTTAGTTATTAAATCTCTATTCCATGACCTGTTTAGATTTCTAATATTTGCATGAATCCATGATGGATGCTCTCCTTTGGCTTTTCTTATTTCTCTAAACTCACCAATTGTGGTTGTTTTAAGTTTTTCACTTATGCTTTTTTGACCAAAGTGCTCTTTGCATAATCTTGTTTTATGACTCATTGCTAAATTTGTGCAATTTTCAAAAGAACAAATTCTTGTCATTTTTCTTTTTGGTGATATTGTATTAGTGTATTTTGCTGCACAACTTCTTGAGCAAAATTTTGGATTTGTTGTTTCTTTATTACAATGAAAGCAATTCATATTTTTCTCTTTATATAAGTCTTATTCCGCTTGTACCTCAACGGGCTTCTACCCCGTAGCCGAGTAATTGGAGTCAATGGAGGTTCGATCCCTCTCAAGCGGGCCAATTAATCTAGCTATTCGAATAGTATAGCTAAATAATAATGTTTGTCAATCCAGGTTCGATTCCTGGATGGGCCTCCAAAATCAATGTTCCGGGTAGCTTAGTGGTAGAGCACGTACTACACTGACTATGCCCTTTTTCTCACTTTTGTGCTGCATTAATAGGCAGTTACTTCGCACTTTACACGCGCGTGATACAGGTTCGACTCCTGTTTTCGGGGCCATTCAAAGAATAATAAAAATGAAAGTAAAACAAGTTATTGTGGCCGTTAGAGGCCATATGCCAGCGGGCAAGCTCGCGTCCCAAGTGGCGCATGCTGCAGTAGCTAATGTTCTTAATTTGGTTCATAGCGAATCAGTTGAAGAAAACAGAGTATTTAAGACTTTATCTTATGATGTTGGATCAGATATTCAGCATTGGATAGAGCAAGAATTTAAAAAGGTTGTTCTTGGTGTTGATAGCCAAGAAGAAATGTTTGATATATACAACAAAGCAAAAGAAGCTGGGTTGAATGTATCCTTGATCATTGATAATGGTCAAACAGTTTTTGATGGCGTTGAAACTCCTACATGCGTGGCTATAGGCCCCGCAAAAGATGAAAAATTTATAGGCATAACAGATCATCTCAAGAGGTATTAATATGCCTGCAGTTATAATGGGCAATGTATTACAATTAGAACTTCCTGATAAAGATATGAATCAGTTGGTTCAAGATATTCGTAATATGGGATGTCCTATTGTTGTTGAATATAAATTCATGACAGATAAAAGATTGTTCCGTGGTGAATATAAAATTGAATGGTTTTATATTTATTATCAAATTCATAAAGATTGTGATAGTTGTTGGCAGCAAATAAACCTACCTACAGATGGCAATGGTATAAGCTATTCAATATGTATGGCTTATCTTTATGGCTTATATAACGGTCTTACGTCAAAGAAATAAAATGAAAATTATTAAAGTTCCATATTGGACAAATTCAAGACATCATCTTTTGGATGATGGCAAGGTAATTTGTATTACTGATGCTATAAGATTTAAAAGACAGATAGGAAAACAATCTCTACAAAAATATTGGGTTTGCTATAAGGATAACCATGATGAATTTACAAAAATATCCAAGAACTTTTCACCTTCCGATTAGTCCTGGCGTTTCATCAGACGACAAGGTGCATAAAGATATTTCAATTTTTAATAATAAAGATGTTGTAGTTACTTTAAAAATGGATGGCGAATGCTTTCCAGCTTTTACTCCAATTTTAATGGCAGACAGAACTATTAAAAATATTTCAAATATTAAAGTTGGAGATATTGTGTTTGGAGTTGATCCAAACAATAATTTGGTTAAGTCTACTGTTTTAAATATATTTAATAATGGCCAAACTAATAAATGGTTAAAAATTTATTTTCAAAATCCTTTTACTAATAGTAAAAAATATATAATATGTACTGAAAATCATAAACTATTTATAGATAATATATATTTAGAAGCTAAAGATGCTGTAGTTGGTTCTAATTTTTTGCACTATATTAAATATAGCGAACCTAGCCAGATTCAAAAAGAAATTTTGATTGGTAAATTACTTGGTGATGGAAGTTTTTCTTCTAACAAAAGACACATTCAGTATACCCATAAGTTGGATCATAAAGAATATTCTGATTTTATTAACTTATCTTTAACTGATGCATATTCTAATTCTTTATTAGATAAAAATCTTAATAGTTTTAGTAAAAAAATAAAATATAAATCATGGACCAAATCATTTCAGTGGGTTAAAAATTTATCTAAAGAAATGCTAGTTGATAATATTAAAATTATTCCAAAATCACTTATTGGCAAAATTACACCTTTGTCTTTAGCTATATTATACATGGATGATGGCAATCTTACTGAAAATGACAAGCAAAATCCTATAATGCATTTTTCTATTTGTAATTACGACAAAGAGTCTTGCCTAAACCTCCAAAGTGTTTTTACAAATCTTAATATTAAAACTACCATAACCAATTCAAATGGCTATAATTATTTACATATTTCTGCATCTTCTGTTGATAATTTTTGTGAATTAATAAAAAATTATATTCCAAAAGTTATGCAATACAAACTTCCTAAAAAATATCGCAACTTTGAAGTACAACCTATTCTTGGTCATAATTCGACACTTGTAGAAAAACTTATTGATGTTGAAATTTTATCTATAAATATTTTAACAGATCTAAGATATACAAATAAATATGACATAGAAACTGAAACGCACAACTATTTTGCTAATGGCGTATTGGTGCATAATTGTACTTCTATTTACAATAATTATCTTCATGCTAGATCTTTAGACAGCACCAACCATCCAAGTAGAAATTGGATTAAGCAATTTGCTTCTGAAAAAATTTTTGGACATCTTCCTGGTGGGTGGCGCATATGTGGCGAAAATTTATTTGCTAAACATTCCATACACTATCAAGATTTAACATCATATTTTTATGCATTTTCTATTTGGAGTCAAAATAATATTGCTCTTGGATGGGATGAATCTATTGAATGGTTTGAATTGCTTGGATTGGAATATGTTCCAGTTATATATCGTGGTCAGTATGATTTAGATGCCATAATAAAAGCGTTTGAACCTTATAAGTATAATCATGAAGGCTTTGTTGTTCGTTTGTCTGCAGCCATTGAATATGACCAATTTAATACTTCATTTGCTAAATACGTAAGAGCTAACCATGTACAGCCAAATGCAGAGCATTGGATGTATCAAGAAATTATCCCTAACAATCTTATGGATTAAGACATGAACTTCCGGCAAATACTTTGCCTTCATGATTGGCGTAAATCTTATTGCACATCAGAAAATTGCTATGTGCATATTTGTTTTAAATGTAACAAGGTAAGGATTGTCAAAGCATGAAATGGCGTTTTATTTTTGGCATCTTGATTATACTTCTGAAGTAAATTATGCAATTATTTCCAAATAATGTTCAAGTGAATTTACCAATTGCTCCACATTTGGGAGCTTTTGGTTCTGTTCGCAAACATGATATTCATACCGGTATAGATTTATATGCCGAAGAAGGAACTCCAGTCTTTGCTACTGAAAAGTGCAAAGTTGTAGATGTTTCTTATTTTACTGGACCAAATGCCATTCCGCCGTGTCCTTGGTGGCTTGAAACATTTGCAGTAACGGTTCATTTAGAATCCAACGGTCTGTTTCTTCTATATGGAGAGATAGATCCAGCTGTACATTTATATGAAGAGCTAGAACAGGGTTCCTTGATTGGTTTTGTAAAAAGGGTTTTACGCAACGACAAGGGTCTTCCCACAAGCATGCTTCATGTTGAAATGTACGATAAGATTTTGCCTGCTCATCCTTACTGGGAACACTGCAAACAAAAACCTGATGGTCTTTTGGATCCAACAGAATACATTAAACAATTTATTTAACCAGTTTTATATACGGAGGCCGTATGCCAAGTGCTGGTGTTTTTATTGGTTGATTTCTGCCAATGGTGAACACATTACCATTCTTAGCTCAGAGGACGAAAACTTTGATTCTCATTTTAATCTTCTTACTCCTGTTTATCGACTTGATCCTTCTGTCAACTCGGTACCATTTGTGGCCGTTCAAAAATGGAATGACATTCAAGAACGTGTTGACTCTTACATTTTCGGATAAAAAATATATGTTTAATTTCTCCCGACCAAAAACAACCTGCTTCTCCCAAAACTGTTGACGAAATCGTTTCTCAGTTTGCTCAAACTATTAACGATCTTCACAAGGCTGCAGAAGTAGCTTCTGGTGATGTTGTAAATGCCGAAGAAGCAATTAAGACATGGGAGCAACATAAAGCCTATGCACAAACTGAGCTGGATCGTGCAAAGGCAATCGCTGCCAAGTTCGAAAGTCTGCTTTCTTAAGGACATATAATGTGCCATAAATGGCATTTATTACTGGATACAGCTATGAAATCTGATGAAGAAAAACTTATTGAGTATTCACATCAAATGATGCATAATCAAAATTGCATTACTAGATGGGCTTATAGAAAGATGTATTTTGCATTATATTTTGAGCTGTATCTTGTAAGGTAATGCGCACGTGGCAGAGTTGGTCGAATGCATCGGACTGCAAATCCGAAGAGAATATTTCTCCGCGCCTGTTCAAATCAGGCCGTGCGCTCCAAGTTGGAAATACTTATGAATAAAAAGACCGTAAGATATTCAGATGTTGAACCTGGCATTAAGATTCAGGTTGGACAAAGATATCAATTATATCCCGTAGATCATACATCTCCATTTGTTTCAAATACTAGATGGTGCTCTACAAGCCCAGTTGTTTCATTTAATAGAAAAACTGGCGAAATTGAAACTTGTTATAGCATATACATGCCAAATGATGCTGATGCTCTAAAAAGTTTCAGAAAAAACAACCCTAAATAGGAAAAATTAGTCATGTCAACTAAAACTGTTAAGATACAGCGATTTAATCCAGTCGCTATGCATATGCATATCAATAAAGGTGGACAACATGGTCCGTCCAAGAAAGCTATACGCAGAAAAGAAAAAGTTGACATGAAAAAAGAATTGATGTATTAATGTTATTTACATCAATGATCAAAGATTAAAAACATTGCGTTTGAAATAGTTACTTCGTAAACTGTTATTTTGGAACTGTTAAACAACAATACTATTTCTGCCCTCTACTTGTTTTTATCTTTTTAACTAAAACAAACAAGCTCTTATTTGTATGTGTTCCCGAACGGTGAGGGAGCTGACTGTAAATCAGCGGTCTAAGACATGTAGGTTCGACTCCTACCACATGCACCAAAATTTCTTTTCTAATACACATCTTTTCGAATACTTCTAGTGTGTTAGATTTGTCGTCTGCGGACGATGTGATGAAGTAGTTCGGTAGCATTGGCAGTGCTGGTGAACAAAGTGCTTTATCCCCAAAGAGCAATCTGCAAGGAGAAACATAATGATCAAGGCAGCTGTAATGTGTCTTGCTTTAGCTATTTATCATGAGTCTAGAGGTGAGCCTGAACATGGGCAATATGCCGTAGCAGAAGTAGTGATAAATAGATCTATTCAAAAGAATATTTCTGTATGTGACGTTATATACGAAAAAGGTCAATTTAGTGGTGCTAAGAATTGGAAGGTTCCAAAAGAAAATTCCTCATGGCTTAAATCCATAGAAGTGTCCAATAACGTTTTAAATGGTATGAATACTAATTATACAAATGGTTCAATGTATTTTAGGGTAGCTTCTTTAAGTCCTAAAAATAAACAAACCATACGTATTGGTAATCATGTTTTTTACAAATAATTAATTATGGTACGATTGCCGAGTGGTCAAAGGCAAAGTCTTGATAAGGCTTCACGAAAGTTTCGCAGGTTCGAATCCTGCTCGTACCACCAAGGATAATATATGCCTACAGGTTATACTGCCGGTATTGGTAATGGTTCTATTACGTCTTTTGGACAGTACGCAAAAAATTGCGCAAGAGCCTTTGGTGCTTTTATACATTTGCGTGATGATCCAAATGCTCCATTGACTGATAAAATTGAGCCAGATAGTTATTATACTCGACGAATTTATGAATTAGAAAAAGAGTTATCAGATTTTCAATCTAAGTCGGAAAAAGATTTAGTTGATGAATTTAATATTTATAAGTCTGATACTATTAATCGTATTTCTAAATCTATAGAAGAAGATTTAATACTTCAAAATAAATATGAAGCAATGTTGGCACTAGCAAAACAGTTTAAAGCGCCTACTCCTCAACATGAGGAATATGCTAAGTTTATAGTCAAGCAATTAGAAAGTAGTATATCTTTTGATTGTGATACTAGTGGCTATAATACAAAAAGACTTAAAGAAGTTAATGAGCTTACTTGTGAAGTTTGGTATTCTGATAAACTATATCAATTAAAGTCAAATTTAGATTTTAATAAAAATAAAGCATCAGAAGCTATTAATATGGCATCCAGTAAAACAGAATGGATACAACTTTTATTTGCAGAAATAGATAGAGTTGATAATGCTTTACAAACAAACTCATAGAATTCATTTTGACGGTAATTCTTTTAATTATAAATTAATTATTTTGTGGTTTTTTACCGTTAAAATAAGTACATGTCCTTCAAGAAGTGGGTATGTAAAAATGTATATTTATTTATACATATTTGGATATAAATTCTTAGGTATTAAGTTTGATAATGCTTTTCCAGCATCAGATATTATTAGGCATGTATATTTGTTTGATGAACAAATTAAATAATTTGGGTGTGTAGCTCAGTTGGTTCAGAAAGGGGCCTCTAAAGCTCTATG
>JAYRNA010000005.1:0-1987 GCA_041912375.1 Saccharimonadales bacterium (SeqCode)
ACGCTCTCAGGCTCTATTAGTAATTTATTGTTCGCTTCCACGTACTTTATCCCTCACATACTCCAGAGTGTTTGCTGCTACCCTAAATGGATCAAGATGTTCTATGTCGAAATGCTGGTAGAGGTTTAGAAGATGTGCGCCTGTTAAAGCTACAGCCCCAATAGCTGCATACTTGCCTACGGGGTGTTCTAAAGCTCGGTCAACGGCTTGGCTCATACTTTCCGGTGCGGTTAAGTCCCACGCTACCACGAATGTACCTACAACAGCCCAAGCGATTGTTCCGGCGTGGCTTTCCTTTTCACTGTTCATTTTCTGGCACCGCCGATAATGCACTACTGCCTAGGTTTTGAATAATCTCTAGCTTCTCAGCAAATAACTCATGCTCTATTATCCGTAAACGGCTTTGTTCAAGGTGTACGGCTATTATTTCTTGGTCTATTGCTTCTAAGCGGTCTATGCGTTCAATGGGTTCCATTTTCACCCCAGGTTTCTATTTCGTTTAAATCTTGGCTTATAGACCCTACATACCACTCATAAGTTGGTTCGTCTATTTCTGGCTCAATTAGACACGGGAAACTCATACCGCATAGTAGCTCGGCTTGTCTAGCGGTGACATTAAAACCGTATATAGTTCCCTCATCATCGGTATATTCCAGGTGGGAGTATTCTTGGAATGGCGGCCTAAACAAGCGTAGTAAGGAGTTATCCCAAGTTAAGGCTACCGAACCAACATCAGTAGCTATTTCAATTAAAGGTCTAGCCCCCTCGTATCTTGGATAGTCACTCTCCATATATTTGTTTCCTTTTAGTAACGCTTATATAGACCATGGAGCTGCCTAAAGCTTGTATCATTGCCTCTCTGGTAGGTTTGGCTGGTGGCTCCTGAGTGGCGTGGACAGCATCATGCTCGGACCTACAGAGTTCTACGGTATTTTCTTCTAAAGAGCGGTACAGACGCTCCAGTGGCGTCACATAGCTATTGGAGGGATATAGCAAATGGTGCGTGTCGGTATAACAATTAGGGTAGTACTTGCAGCCTGGATTGGGTTGGCAGGGGGCATTTTCCATGACCCATACCCCTACCGCTACAAAGTACCCTTAATAAATGTTTTGAGAGCACTCAGGCCAGCGCCTACAGCTGCGCCTAGAGCCACTTTGTCGGTGCGAAACCCCGAAGTAGCCCAAACTACTAGTCCGGCTTGCAGAGCTGTCCAAGCAGCCCGTTCGACCAAATCAATAAATTTAGCACGGTTCATAACTTTTTACCTTTCTTTTTATTACGTTTTATGTGGTTGTTTAGCCAGCGAACCACCTTTTGTAAGGTGGTATAGCGTTTCTTTCGTTTGTAGGTATATGTTGGCATTACTTATTTCCTCCTATGTAGCGTTTGAAGCTTTTATACTGTCCCTTGAAGTAATCAAAGATGGACTGCACCATACCCAAGATTTTGTTCTGGTTGTCTCGGTCAGTTTGAGTAAAGCCGCCCTGGTTCTTTTTGGCTTCTTCCAACTCGGCCTTGGTCTTACTCACTTCATCATTAGCTGCTTGTACGCTGATGGTTAAATCTCCCACTTGCTTATTTAAAGCATCTAGCTGCTCTTGAGTAGGCCGTTTGCCAAGTTCCGCAACTTGGGCTTGTAAGCCGTAAATCTGGCCTTGCCAGTTATCCCTTTGGGCTAGTTGACCTAACCGTTGGGCTTCTAATGCTCTGTCGGCTTCGGGATCGTCCGACAGTATCTCTACCGCCCTTAAGTCCGTTTTGCCAGCTATGTGTTGGCTAAACTCGGCTCGGCTTAACTGCCGCCCGCGCACTTGCTCGGCAAGCTTCTGGCCGTAACGCCAGTAATAGTTGTCGGCGTCTGGTATTGGCATATCTCCTCCTTGTGTCGCTTGATACTTGCCTGCCAACCAATCGGCAGGTGATGCAAAACTGTTAAATGATGTGGGGTAAACTCCCTCACGGTTAATGTCCCAGTGGCTATGCACA
>JAYRNA010000006.1:0-2005 GCA_041912375.1 Saccharimonadales bacterium (SeqCode)
ACGCTCTCAGGCTCTATTAGTAATTTATTGTTCGCTTCCACGTACTTTATCCCTCACATACTCCAGAGTGTTTGCTGCTACCCTAAATGGATCAAGATGTTCTATGTCGAAATGCTGGTAGAGGTTTAGAAGATGTGCGCCAGTTAAGGCCACAGCCCCAATAGCTGCATACTTGCCTACGGGGTGTTCTAAGGCTCGGTCTACGGCTTGGCTCATACTTTCCGGCGCGGTTAAATCCCACGCTATCACGAACGCGCCTACAGCAGCCCAGGCATAGGTTCCGGCGTGGCTGCTCCGTTCCGGTATATCATTGGTCAGTAGCTCTAGTTTCGGCTTCATTGGTTATCGCCCTGTTACCCAGCTTTTTTATAATCTCTAACTTCTCCGCAAATAATTCATGTTCTATTACCCGCAAGCGGCTTTGTTCAAGATGTACAGCTATTATTTCCTGGTCTATTGCTTCCAAGCGTTCAATTGGTTCCATTTTCACCCCAGTTTTCTATTTCGTTTAAATCCTGGGCGATGGTACCCACATACCACTCGTAAGTTGATTCGTCTATTTCCGGCTCAATTAGACATGGGTAATTCATGCTGCATAATATCTCGGCTTGGTTGGCGGTAACATTAAAACCATATACAGTACCCTCATCATTGGTATATTCCAGGTGCGAGTATTCCTGGAATGGCGGCCTAAACAACCTTAGCAGGGAGTTATCCCAAGTTAAAGCTACCGAACCAACCTCAGTAGCTATCTCAATTAACGGCCTTTTGCCCTCATATCTTGGATAATTACTCTCCATATATATGTTTCCTTTTAGTAACGCTTATATAGATCATTGAGCTGCCCAAAGCTTGTATCATCGCATCTCTGGTGGGTTTATCTGGCGGTTCCTGTTCTCTATGCAAGGCATCGTGCTCAGATCGGCACATTTCAACCTTGTTTTCCTCTAAACTGCGATACAGACGCTCCAGTGGCGTTGTATAGCTGTTGGAGGGATAGTAGAGGTGATGGGTGGATTCATGGCAACCCATGCCATTAAAGTACTTGCACTCAGGATTGGGTTGGCATGGTACATGTTCCATGACCCATACCCGTATAACTACAAAGTATCCTTAATAAATGTCTTGAGAGCGCTTAGGCCAGCACCTACAGCAGCCCCTAAAGCTACTTTGTTGGTTTGAAACCCACTAGCAGCCCAAACCGCCAGTCCAGCCTGTAAAGCTGTCCAAGCCGCTCTCTCCACCAAGTCAACCAACTTTTCTTGGTTCATGACTTCCTGCCTTTCTTTTTATTACGTTTGACGTGAGATTTCAGGAATCTCATTACTTTTTGCCAAGTGGTGTAGCGTTTCTGTCGTTTGTAGGTATACGTCGGCATAGTTACTTCTCCTTCTTTACGTATTTCAAAAATGACCGGTATTGCCCTTTGAAGTAGTCAAAGATGGACTGCACCATGCTAAGTATCTTGTTCTGGGTGTCCCTATCGGCTTGGGTAAAGCCGCCTTGGTTCTTCTTGGCTTCTTCTAGCTCAGCCTTCGTCTTGGCCGCTTCCTCGTGGGCTGTTTGGACACTGGCATTCAGGTCAGCTACTTGCTTGTTTAAGGCATCTAACTGGTCTTGGGTAGGGCGCTTGTTCAATTCAGCTATCTGGGCTTGCAGGCTGTTTATCTGGCCTTCCCAGTTATCCCGTTGAGCGACCTGGCCTAACCGCTGGGCTTCTAACGCCCTGTCTGCTTCGGGGTCGTCACTCAGTATCTCAACGGCTCGTAAGTCCGTTACACCGGCGATGTTCTTACTAAACTCAGCTCGGCTGAGTTGCCTGCCTCTTACCTGCTCGGCGAGCTTCTGGCCGTATCGCCAGTAGTAGTTGTCGGCGTCTGGTATTGGCATATCTCCTCCTTGTGTCGCTTGATACTTGCCTGCCAACCAATCGGCAGGTGATGCAAAACTGTTAAATGATGTGGGGTAAACTCCCTCACGGTTAATGTCCCAGTGGCTATGCACA
>JAYRNA010000007.1:0-3706 GCA_041912375.1 Saccharimonadales bacterium (SeqCode)
CAGTATTCCGGAGACCCAGAGAAGCTTGTCAAGCTCTCAGAAAAGGGCGAGATCCTTTACCTAGACCTAAGCCAAAAAAGACCCCGCTGGAAAGCTGTAGACCCCGGTGTAGCCGAGGGCTTACAGACTCCCGGAACGGGGTTTCGTATGTTGGGTGAATTTGGGAGTAACGTAGCCGCCACCACAGGCACTGCCCTAGGCTTAGCCCCCACAGGTCCTATTACGGCCTTAGGGGCTGGCGCGGCAGCGGGGGGAGCCTCAGACGCTGCTTGGCGCTATAAAGCCCTACAGCGCGGTAGAGACCTAGGGATTAACGAAGGTCTGACCGATTCTGAGATCGCCCAGATGGCAACTGGCCGGGGTATGCAGTCCTTTGGCTTTGGATTATTGTTTGGTGCCCCGGGTACTTTTCTATCCAAGAGCAGGGCTGCCGACGCTTCCCTATTCTCAAACACAAACAGCTCTATTGCTGACAATGTTTCTATTGCCCTCAATGATGCCGAAGGTAAGGTGGCTGCGGCCAATGAACTTGCTCAAAGACGAGTAGGAGAAAGGGCTGATGAAGTATTTGACCCCTCCACAGCTCAGAGAGCAGCCGGAGTTAAAGGCGCCCAAGATCCTCTAAATCTTGAGGCAACTGTTCAGGCCCAGCATATGGCTAAGGCCACAGATGCTCTTTCTAAGAAGATCACGGACAGGCAGACACGGAATAAGAGAGTCCTAACCCAGATCTGGGATTTCATGTTCCCGGAGCTTCAAGACGACCCACTAGGCAGACAGCTTGCTGGAGGCAAGGTCCGAGCAGGGGCTATGCGAGAGGGTCTAAATGCCCCGGAAGTTACCTACGAGATTGAGGCTAGGGCTCGCCTAGAGCAGATTGACCAAGAGCTAAATGCGTTGGATACTTCTATCACCCCGGAGGATACCCTTGCGGTTATCCGCGGTGAGCGCGGTCCCCACACAGAAGGGAACACGTTTAACCCGAACAGCACCAAGTTCTACGCTACCTACGAGAACCTAGCAGCACAGCAGGCTAAGCTTAATGAAGCTGTTGGCCTAGCTGGACGCAATGTATTCGTAGAGATGTCAGACAAGAATATGTTGAGGACTGAGCTTGAGGCTATCGCTGCCAGAGCCCAGCGACCCTCTCCGGGCCTTGAGAACGACGAAGCGGCAACCCTCATTACCGGCATCCTGTCAGACCTAGACAAGTATGGCGGCAGACTGCCGTGGACTAAGTTTGACGCTAACTACCAGCGTCTAGGCCAGCTTATCGAAAAT
Source organism: Saccharimonadales bacterium (SeqCode) (assembly GCA_041912375.1). Taxonomy (GTDB): domain Bacteria; phylum Patescibacteriota; class Saccharimonadia; order Saccharimonadales; family UBA4665; genus JAYRNA01. Next base: position 1,282 of record JAYRNA010000007.1, read on the forward strand.
CGGGCTTCTGGTACTGTCCAGAGAACTGATAAGTCCATTACTGTAGCCGATCTCGAGCAGATTCGGGATATCATGGACAGGGCTGTGGATGGCCCGCAGGCCGGTATCCGTACTGGTAATACTCCTGTACGAGCCCCGGATCTGGTGGATTATTGGAAGCAGCGTAAGGCTGTCACCAAGCTCAAGCACGATATCTTCGACGGAAAGGTAGTCCGTAAACTCATGGCTTCGGAAGATCCTGAGAAGGTTCTACCGACGCAGTTCGTTGACGAGCTGTTCCCCAACGAAGGGGCAGAGTATCTGCGGGTTCTGGTAGGGCATGTCAAGGGCGACGACGAGGCTATGGGGGCACTGCGCTCTCTGATGCTTAAGCGGTACAACCAAGCGGTGCGTCCTGACGGAAAGGAGTTCAGCCTAGACGCCCACAATAGGTTTATTGCCCAGCATAAGCCCCAGCTAGACATCCTGTTTGATGGACAGACCCACAAACCTTTCGAGGTAGTAGGGGCTCTAGCTAATGAGATTGAGTCAGCCAATGCACTAGGCAAGGCCAGAGCACAAGCCACTAAGAGTGCTTGGTACAATATCCTAGGCAAGGATACTGTTAGGAAGGATATGTCTGCCACGGATATCATCAATACCGTTATCTCTATGAAGGGATCTCCGGGCCAGCTCCGTCAGTTTATGCAATGGGCTGACAAGAACAACCCACAGACCGCAGCGTTGATTCGTAAACAGGTTCTAGCGGATCTACGGGCTCAATATACTACTGCCTCTGGAGTACCTTCTGAGAAGGCTCTAAGGCAGCTTGCCTCAGATACCTACGGCAAGGGCCAAAGACTCTTTGCTGTAATGGGTAAACAAGGCCCTCAGTTCAGGCAAGACCTCTTAACGCTAGCTGACGCTGTTGAAATCGCCAACCGTAAGGGTACCTCGTTAGGGCAACCCGGCACCGACATGGCTACTACAGCAGCTCGTATCGTGTATGGTCCTCTAAGCCGAGTACAACGGTTTATCACAGGAGCCAAGCAATTTAGCAAGTGGATGGATGCCAACAGAGCCTACGAGGTTATCTCTGACCCAGAGAGGCTTCATAGAGCCCTAGTATACGGCACTACCTCTCCTAGAGCAGATCTCATACCCACCACTATCGCAATGGATATTGGTGCCCTTTCCCACATACTGTTTTTCCGAGATGGAACAGAAGATTAGCAAACTCCTTGAGCTACACGAAGGTCGCAGGCGGTTTCCCTACAAGGATACCGTCGATAAGCTGACCATTGGTGTAGGCTTCAACCTAGACGATGTAGGTCTGTACGATAACGAGATTGACTTCATTCTCAAGAATCGTATTGAGCTTACTATCATCCAACTAGAAAGGTATCTTCCATTCTTCAACGAACTGGACGATGTGCGAAAGGCAGTCCTGATTGATATGTGCTATAACATGGGGCCTGAACCCTTTGACAACGACAAGATCAAGGATTGGCCTATCTTTGTGAGGCAGGTTCAGGATGGAGACTACGTTGCCGCTGCCAACAACATGAGAGCCACCAAATGGGCTAAGCAGGTTAAAGGTAGGGCAGAAAGACTTTCTAACATGATGGAGACTGGACAATGGCCTTCGGATGGGACGCTATAATTCAGACAGGTCTTGGGATCATCGACAAACTGATCCCGGACCCGAAACAAAAGGCGGAAATGAAGCTCAAGATGTTAGAGCTTCAGCAGCAAGGGGAGTTTAAACAACTTGAAGCAGATCTTCAACTTGCTCAAGGGCAAATCGACACAAATAAGATTGAGGCTGCTAGCCCTGACAATTTCCGTGCAGGCTGGCGACCATTTATTGGCTGGGTCTGTGGTAGCGGTTTTGCTATACAGTTTGTGGTAGGTCCTATGGGGGAGTGGGTATCTGCTCTCTTAGGCCACCCTACCAAGTTCCCAGAGATGGATCTGTCGCAGATTCTGCCGATCCTTTTTGGTATGCTAGGCTTAGGTGCCTACCGTACCTTTGAGAAGGTTAAGGGGGCTACATGAAGATAGAGGTAGTGGTCTGGGGGGATGCTTGGCAGAGGGCCGGAGAAGCCAAGCTAAGAGCTAAGATAGCCAAGCCAATGACTACGTACTCTGTTGGATTTCTGGTCCATGAAAACGAAGAAGGGGTGCTACTAGCCACCGATCAGTGGCCCTCGCACCCCAACCATTCGTACAACCTAAATTTTATCCCTACGGGGATGATTAAAGCTAGGTATGCTCTACCAGTTCCACCCCAGCTTGATCCAGAACAAACTGGCAAACCCGACAAGGCTTAGCGCAGACTGGCTCTCCTTTTGAATTGAAACGAGTTACTACTAGCCGATAAATCTTACTCCAATCCTTGACCTTAACTAAGGCCGCTACTTCGGCGTGAAGATAGATCTTACTA
>JAYRNA010000008.1:0-1478 GCA_041912375.1 Saccharimonadales bacterium (SeqCode)
AAAAGTATAACGAGTACCACCGCGAGTATCGCCGGAAATATCGAGAGCGTCAACGCCAGGCAGCTATGAAAACTGCTGGACGAGACTTTGACCAGCTAAGTGATAAAGTGGTCAACCGCTACGAGGATATGGAACCCAAGACCAAGGAGAAAAAGTAATGACAGGTACCCAGCAAAACATTATGATGCCCTTTACGCTTCGTACTATTCAAAGTGAGGCCAAGTACCAGGCAGATAAGAAAGCTGGCCGGACTATCCCGCTGCACAAGGAACCAATACTACGGCGATTTACTCATTGGTTTTTAATCGACAATCGCTACCCTTACGATGCAGCCTTTACCACCCACCACATGCTATTGCCCTACAGCCGAGTATCGCACCGTAATGAGCTTAATGAGGCGGAGCTACGAGAGCTTAAAGAGATTTTGACCTACTTTGTCGAGCCAAACTATGACGTGATCTTGGATAACACCACTAAACGGCGCAGTGTCACCGACCACTACCATTTGCATTTACTAACTTACAAGACAGTCAGGGCCAGCTATGAAGCGTGACGATTATTTTACTATGTGGATAGTCTGCTTGTTCACCGTAATGGGCCTAGCCATAGCAATTTACTACCTGATACCGATATTGGTTGGGGTAGCTTACAACCTTGGCGGCATAGTATCGGGTTATCTGCCATGAACAGGGGGGTTTGGAGATGAATAAATTATGGAAGCGATTTAAGGAATGGTGCCAGGATTTTAAAAACCATATGGAGTGTGAACGGATAGCCCAAGGCTACAAGTGCAATAACCGGAAGTGTTTGGGTCGGAAGTCCCATTGATATGAAAGGAATATTATGACTAAAAAAACAACTAACGTTGTGACTGGGTACAAAGGTTTTGACGAAGATTGGCAATGTCAAGGCAAGAAGTACACTGTCGGCAAAGCTACAGCCCATAGGGGCAACATAAAACTGTGCCATAGCGGTTTGCACTTCTGCGAAAACCCCCTAGATGTTTTATCGTATTACCCGCTTGTAGGCTCTAAATTTGCCGAGGTTGAAGCGAGTGGCGTTGCTGATGAAAAAGGAGATGATAGCAAGCGTGTAGCTCGTAAGTTGCATATAAAGGCTGAGCTTACGCTACCTACCTTAGTTAAAGCAGCTTTTGATTTCATTTACAAAAGTGCGGACGTTTCCGAAGAAGGAAATGCCACCAGCGGTAGCTATGCTCACTCAGCCACCAGTGGCAACCGTGCTCACTCAGCCACCAGCGGTGACGATGCTAACTCAGCCACCAGTGGTGACGATGCTCACTCAGCCACCAGCGGTAGATATGCTAACTCAGCCACCAGCGGTAGATATGCTCACTCAGCCACCAGCGGTAGATATGCTAACTCAGCCACCAGCGGTAGATATGCTAACTCAGCCACCAGCGGTGACGATGCTAACTCAGCCACCAGTGGTGACGATGCTCACTCAGCCACCAGTGG
>JAYRNA010000009.1:0-62778 GCA_041912375.1 Saccharimonadales bacterium (SeqCode)
GGAGTTGGAGGTTCGATCATTGGTCGTAGTCCAGCTACCTCCGTAGGCGACTGAGGCGTCTGATTCTTCTTTGACTGATACCGATCGCAGACGGCTTAGGACAGTGCGGTAGGCTTCTTTCATGGGGTTTAGGTTGCCAGGGCCAAGTATTGAGATGTCGCCCATGCCGTAGAACGCAATACCAACACCGAGATTCGAGACATATGGCGCACTGGTGCTGCCGGGAACCCATTGCTGGAGCACCCGGGCGTAGCCGCCGTTGTTAGGACCGCCTTCGTTTAGTGACACCGTCGCTCCGCCTATGGCGTAATTGTAAGTCTGGGTATGCAGCATCTGTCCCAGCCGATCAACGTAACTGGAATTAGCCAAAAAAGCCGTCGACAGCGAGTAACCAAAGACCGTGATGCGCGGTACTGTCATTTCAACGCCGGTACTACAACTCAAATTATTACTGCTGTCGGTGAAAACTTTGTTGCAGGACGTCAGGTTGGCCACCTGAACTTTCGAGTTGACGGTATCAACCGTCAAAACAGGGCTGCTGCTGGCCGTCTGAACCTGGAAAGCAGTGGTACTATTGTTGCTGCTCTTGATAAGAGCATTGTTGCCGGTGATGGTTTGAGCGATGCCCGAGGCCTGAATCGTAGTCGTGCCAGCCACCGTTGAGCCGATCGTAACATTGCTGGTCGAACCGGCTGTGGCGTTGGTGCCGAGATTGATAGTCTGAACGACTGTACCAGAGGTGTTTCCGATCTGGATGGTATTGGCTCCGCTGCCATTGGTGCCGATAGCGATACCGCCCGTGCCGTTGGTATTGATATTTAGATCGGTGTTGCTGCCGCCGCTGGCCAAGGTGATCGCGCCGGCGGCTGTTAGGTTGGTTGAGCTTCCCAGACTGACTGTCCCGCTGCCTCCCTGAATCGTCAGATCGCCAGCCGAAGTACTGATCGTGCTGGCGGTACCAGCCGTAATGTTGACGGCGGCACCGCTCTGGACGGTGATCGCGCCGGACAATGGATTGCCGATATTGACGGCGCCGGTTGAGCTGCCGCCGTTGATGTTGGTGTTATTGTTGCTGTTGTTATTCAGAAAAATATCGCCGCCAGAAGCGTTGAGTCCGCCGCTGAAAGTGCCACCGACGGCCGTCAAATTGCCAAGGCTGTCAATTTTGGCCAACGGAACACCGCCGCTGTCCGTCAGGTCAAGTAGGTCGCCAGTACCGCCACCACTCCTCAGGGTCGCCACTGGGCTGACACCGCTGCCCGGGCCCTGCACAAACAGACCGCTTTGACTGCCGGCAGCCACGACACTGAGCTGACCGTTATTGGTCGTGGTATTGAGCCCAATGAAGCTACCGTCATCATAGAGTTGCGAGTTGGTTATCTGGGTAGCACCGAGGTTATTGTACTTGGTCAAGTAGTTTTGGGTGCCGCCAGTGGTGCTGACATTACCGCCACCGCCACCGCTGCCACAATTCGCCAGGTTCATCAGACAAACTGTGTCGCTGGCAGCGCCGGAATCGGGTATCGAAATGACCTGGTTTTGACCAGACGGTGCCAATCCCTGAATCGTAGTTGTGTAGGCACTGCCGGCATTGGCCAAAACCAATTTACCGTCGGTCTGGTTAGATTCTCCTAGGGTCAGAGTGTTGGACAGGGTTAGCGAATTGAAGATTGGCGAGGAGTTAATATTTATATTTTGGGGCAGCGATATAGTAATTGCCCCAGTGTTGGCCGTGACGCCTATCTGGTTGGCCGTGCCGGCTAGGCTAAGAACACCGGAGTTAGAAATAATGCTGCCGCCGAGGTTCAACCCCGAACCGAGCGATAAAGCGCCGGCCACGCCACCAATCGACGAAACTGACCGAGGTATAACTGTGACCGATTGGGGCGCTGACACCGGCGCCAGGCTGACAAATTGGCGGCCGTTGTAGTAGTACGGCGTATTGGTGGTTTTGTCGAAGTAAACCTGACCGAGGGTTGGTGCCTTGGGGCGGTCGGTTACGCTCAAGACTAGAGTGTTTTGGACCATTAACTGGCCGTTGACTGTCAAATGATCGGCCTTACCGATTAGCAGACCGTCGTTCGCCCGGACGGCATTCAGCTGCAGGCTGCCGACCCGATAGTTGTCAGATGGGTTGGTCGGCTGAACGTACTTGCCGTGATTGACCATAGACATAAACAGACTGACAACACCGATAGAAATCATCACCAGCAGCATTAACAAAGTCAGAATGAATGACGAACGGCTATAGCGAAACATCGATGGTCGTTTGCCCGGACCGCCGGTAGCCGCCTTGGTCGTTACCTGGTTGGATGATTCCAAACTCGAATCATAGGCCGATCCCTGATAGACCTGATCCAAACCAAGATCGGCATTATTGTCCTCAAGCTGCATGGGGTGAGCGGTTCATTTTTAGGTTTTTAGTTTTTTCCGTAAGTGTATTGTAGCTATCTTATGTTTATGTTGCAAGCAAATTGAACACTTTTTTAGTGCAGTTTCGTGTTCGTTGACCACTGTTGAATTACACTTTTGTGGAAAACTTAGCCTGATTTCAGATGTTTTTTGCTTCGGCTACCTCGCTGGCCAACGTCGCTCTAGTTGAGCAAAAAATATATTATCAGGCTGGCGATTACCGCTGTGCTGAGTGTCATGACCATGACCGACCCCAGTGTCCGAAAGACGGCATATTTGGCCAGTGGGTTACGCCCAATCGAGATGATGCTGCTGTAAATCGCGGCGTAGACAAGCGTACAGAGTATAATAGTGGCCGCCACAGCCACTATCAAGCTAAAGATGATCCGGATAGTGGAGACGGTGTGTCCGGTAATAGACAGCGCCAGCTTTTGCAGGGCGTTGAGTTTCATGCCACTGGCGCTCTCACTACCGGTACCAATCCCGATATTGAGGCTGATGTAGCCGACCGCCAGAGAGTGCTTTTTGCCGGTATTATCGGGGATTTCTTGCTCAGTAGCGCCCCTAGAGTTGGCATTGAAAGCCGTCTGGGCGATGCCGATCACGTGTGAACCAGATTTGGCCTTCATGCCGACACCGTTGAACGGTGACACGGCTATTTGGTCGCCAACGGCGATAGCTCCGTCCAGCGTACTGACCAGAGTGTTGACCGTGCCGCTGATGGCAACCTGGGTTGTGGTGCTACCTTGGTCAATCGCTAGAATCGAACCATTATTGGCCGTCACGACCCCGAGTAACTTGCTGCCGTTGACGCTATTTGACGGTTCAATAAAGTCAGTTTTATTGGCCTGCAAACTGACGATACTGCCGTTGACGATGTTGGTGTTGGCGTGGTAGGAGCGTGAGATGTTCGCCGAAGTGGCCGATACCGTTTCTGGCCCGCCCCAAGCTATGGCGGACAACAGCACAAGACCGGTCAGTATTACCATGCGCAGTCTGATCATATTGCTTACGATTATAGCATTTTGCCATTAAAGCCCGTTACAATCTTCACTAAGCCGGTCAAATAAAGCCTACTTCAGCCAAGTGAGCATATTTACTGTTCATTATTTATGGCAGGTTAGATATTGAAAGTTTTAACAGATGGAAATGTATAACATATGTTGTGTTTACCACAATAATTATTGAATATAGGTTTGTGGTGTTCGTTCGACACTCGGCCGAAAATATTTAGAGGTTAAACCGCTGTTGGTTAAATAGTAAAATTTCTTTTATGGCATCATTTTCAATAGTTAATTTTTGAGCTCAAAATAATCTGCCGTTTTATTTACAAAACCATAAATTTGACATAAGCACTATCGCCTCCGTGACTTTATTACAACATGTGTTTGTTTATCCACAAACTTCATGTTACTGTAAGATTTTTCACAGTGACGTTATTTTTTGACGCCTATGATTGGCCTACAAGTAAACTTGTGACCAAAGTTAAAAAGGTTAAAGCTACCGGCCAATTCTAAAAACGGCTTCAGGAGCTTAGGAGGGAGTTCAATGGGATTAGGTGGTACCAAATCTGCGTCTGATCGGCAATATTCGGCTGGTGGTTCCTCCGCCGCTAGTCACCCTTTGATTACCAAGCGAATCATTATCAAGTCAGTTGGCGCTGTTATTATCATCGGTCTGGCTGGCGCAGCTGGTGCTCATCAAGCCTCCGATGGTTCCACTATCGGACGCACCGCTGATACCAAACACTCTCAGGTCGAGCTCAACGTCCAAACTCCTGGTGCGGACAGTTCCACTTCGGCTTCGGCTTCAAACGATTCCTCTAGCCAGGCTCCTGAGGCGCAGGCGAGTCCGGGCCACGTCAAAGTTACCGTCAACGGTCAGAACATTCCGGTGCCAACCAACGGCTCCAGTCGCCAGACTGTCACATCCCCAAACGGCTCGACGACCGTCAACATTTCAAGCAATCAATCTGCCACGGGCAACAGCCACAATTCCAGCTTCACTTCAACTTCTTATAATCTGTCGACCTCCAGTGATAATACTTCGGTAAATATGGAGAGTCACAACTAGCCCGCTGGTGATTCGATATCGCCAAGCTACGTTTACTCGTAACTTGGCGATATCGGGCAATCAAGCTCGAGATATTTATTAACTCATAACACCACTCTAAAAGGGAGGCACATATGAAAAAACAACAATTAATCCGTGCCGCAGCTGCAACCGTCCTGGGCCTCGGCCTTACAACCGGATTCGCAGCAGCGGACATTAACACCACAGGTCCTGGTTCAAACAACCAGGTTAACACCACAGCCACCAGCAAGAACATAACAAAAAACCGCAACCACCTGAACGTTAACAACCATAACGGTCAAGGCTCAAACAGCGGCAGTGCCAATGTCAGCGGCAACACCAACGGCGGCTCAGCTACCAGCGGTTCAGCTAGCAACAGCAACAGCACCTCTGTTTCGGCTTCGGTTAGCAACAGCAGCTCTTCTGCTGCATCGTACGGCGGCAGCTGGGCAATGCCTGCACAAGGTACTATCAGCACGACTGGTCCTGGTTCAAACAACCAGATCAACACCACGCTGTCTAGCACCAACGTCGTAAAAAACCATAACGACATCAGCGTTTGCAACGACAACGCACAGGGCGCTACTTCAGGCAGTGCCAATGTTAGCGGCAACACCAACGGCGGTTCAGCTACCAGCGGTTCTGCTAGCAACAGCAACAACAGCTCTTTCAGCCTCAACGTTTCTAACTAATAGCTAATATAGCTTGTCTCTTAAGCCTAGCTTGGCTTGAGAAGCATTAGTTCTAGTTCAAAGCTAGACGTTTAGGAACTGATCAGCTTGTTACGGGGAAAGGACTTTTATGGTTGGAAGTCCTTTCCCACCACAAAGTTAGAGCTTTGTTGGTTGATTGGTTGATGAAAAGCTTTCTGGTATATATTCCATAATCTGTAATTACCGTAAGTTAGGAGATAGTAAACATGCCGAGCATCCGATTGATTATTAAAACAGGCGCCTCTAGTCTGGCCGTGATGCTTCTGGCTGGCGCCGCACTAACACCCCTAGCCGCCTCGGCGCTCGAGCCTTGCACCCCCCAGTATTCTGACCAGCCAGGTGTCCACTCGCCGGTCGGTTCTGACGCTGGAATGTTCACTTATCAATGTGATGGGCCTTACGCCGGTCAATGGACCAGTGCTTATTATGTCTACAACCCCGTCACCGGTCTAACCACAGCCACCTACAGCCCTGATTACCGCTATGATTGTTCGACTGGGAAGTGGTCCAAAGCTGAATGGGATTACTCCCCTTCGGCCGGCACTTACAATCTGTATCGGGTTGCAACTAGCGCGCCGGCCGGCGTTGGCACCAACTGCGCCCCAACCCCGACCGGCGGTGGCGCGGGCTCATCAGCTTCAGCGGCCGGATCTGGCGGCGACATCAATGCTTCCGGACCGGGCAGTACTAACGCCAATAACCTGACTGGCAACAACGACTCAACCATCAATAACGCTACCAACCTCAACATGAATAACACCATCAGTGGTGTCGCACTCTCCGGTGCTGCCAGCGTCCAAGGCAATACAATCGGCGGTAACGCCGGCAGCGGTAACGCCCAAGACATCGCCAACATCGTCAACATGCTGCAGTCTTCCAGCAATAATCTCGGCAGCGGAAATCTGGTTACTTTCGTCGACAACATCGATGGCGACGTCAACGGTGATTTTTTGCTCAACCCAGCTAGTCTGGCCAGTATTCAAGGATCAGGGCCAAACAGCACCAACGCCAACAACGCCAACCTTAACAATAACCTGACCGTCAACAACAGCCTTGGCGCAAATATTAATAACGATATAAAGCTAGATGCCCAGAGTGGAGATGCTCAAGTCAGCGGCAACAACACTGCCGGCGACGCCAAGACCGGCAACGCCGCAACTATCGCCAATGTCGTCAATATGATAAATTCTGTCGTCAACAGCGGCAAATCATTTCTGGGAGTTATCAATATCAACGGAGACTTAAATGGTGATATCTTGCTGCCGCCGGACTTTATCGACCAACTGCTGGCCGCTAATGTGCCGACTGTTACACTCACTGGACCGAGCTCAAACAACGCCAACAACACCTCTGTCAACAACAATACAACGCTCACCAACACCAACGATCTGGGCATCACCAACAATATCAATGCCAATGCCGCGAGCGGTAACGCCAATGTCAGCGGCAATACTATCGGCGGCAGCGCCAGCAGTGGCAACGCCAAGACCAGCATAACCGCCTTTAATCTGACCGGCAGTAGCGTCATCGGCGCCAATGACCTGTTGGTGTTCGTAAATGTCGCAGGTGGTAAATGGGTCGGCCTGATCGTCAATGCCCCGGCTGGGGCTACAGCCGCCGAATTGGGTGGTGGCATCACCAGCAGCGGACCGAACTCCGATAATTCCAATAACACCACCGTCAATAACACCGTCAATCTGACCAATGACGTCAAGCAAAAGATCAATAACAATATTACGACCAATGCCAAGAGCGGCAATGCCAATGTCAGCGACAACACCAGGGGTGGCAACGCCTCTACCGGTGATGCCGAAGGCGCTGTCAATTTGCTAAACGTCGAAAACAGCAGCTTCAATCTGACCGGTTGGTTCGGCGTCCTCTTCATAAACGTCTTCGGAAGTTGGAATGGCAGTTTTGGCATCAACACCGCTGCCGGTGACCCGGTTACCCACTACGGCGGTAATGGTGGCAGTGGTGGCAATCCAGTTCCAGCAGCTGTCCAGGCCTTCAGGTTTGTCCCCCACGGCGGCAGCGGTGGTAGTGGTTACGACATTGCCCCGTTTAGTGGTAGCGGTGGAGCTGCCTCCGAATCTACCGGTGGCAATAGTAGCAACATCGATGGCTCTGTTTTGGCCGCCAAGACCTTGCACCGACCGCCGATTCTCGCCCAACAGCTCTCCGGCAAACCGACGCACGGCATCGGGACTCAAGCTATCGCCATCGGCAGCCTCGTCGTCCTCTACATCATTGGTGACGCTGTCTATACTCGCCAACGACGCCACCCCTAAAAACTATTTTAAAGCCCCGGCCTAATAAGAGCCCTGAGTAAGGACAGCTTGATAGCCTGATAGCTTGATAAAAGTTCGGGCAGTCTCTTTTCGGAGAAATCTAAGACCTTTGGCTGCCCCACTCTCGTAGGGTGCTTCCGAGCACCGAGCTGGACTATCGAGCCAGTCAAGTAGCTCGGTGATAATAAACCCCTAGATCATAGCCTAGGCCTCTCTCTTGAGTTTTATCGTTATCATCAAGTCACCCCTTTAGACAGCCACACTTGGTTCCCGCTCGACCCTTTGACTTTCCCTTTCGCGAGCCCCAACAATTAAACTTGTTGCTCGCTAACTGATCACCGAAAGCTGGCTAGCAACCCGTATTCGCTTGCCGATAACCTGTTTTTTCGTTAAAATACTTCGGTAGTTTGAGGCCAGTCATTTATCTGAGCTTCAGAGGATGGGGGCATAGCTCAGCTGGCTAGAGCACCTGCTTTGCAAGCAGGGGGTCCGGGGTTCGAATCCCCGTGCCTCCACCAGGCACGAATTGGTTTTCAAACCATGCTTGGCTGAACCAAGCGTAGTTGTTTGTAAAACCATTAAGCACCCGTAGTCACCAACGTTCGAAAGGTTTCCGACGCCTAGTCAAACCAAAGTAAGCGTTGAGCGGGAGAACTAGGGCGATTAGCTCAGTTGGTTAGAGCGCGTCACTGATAATGACGAGGTCGGAGGTTCGAGTCCCTCATCGCCCACCAATCTTTTGAGGTTTCACTCACGACGCTTCGCTCGTGTCTACAAAAAGCCAAGACATTGGCTTTTTGCCCTCATCGCCCACCAGCTACCGTTAAATTCATATAATTTTCTCGAAACCCATGAGCCTGTTCCAGGGCTTCCATTTCCAAGATTTTCAAGGTCTCACCTTGTCATTTGTTTTGTTGGGGGCCGTTTGCGAGGCTCGTAGTTTTTTAGTCAATGTGATATTTATCAAATTGCACTAATGATTTAACGAGTTTATGATGCTGTCATGAGCTATCGCCATCCAATGGCAGCCATCAAAGAAACAGCCGACAAAACAAAAGAAAGATTAGTCGCCGGTCAAGCTGCTCGCGTAGTAGCTCAATCGGTTCTAAAACAGATGTCGAACAACCGAGACTTGGCGGTAGTCTATCTCAAACGGACACAGCGCCAGGGCTGGCCTGGTAATTTTTTGCCAGCTGTAGCTGTTTTGGTTGAACAAACACTAAGCTCCGAGGGGAAAGAAATGCAATTCGACGCTATAGCGTCTAGGGACATCAGCCAAGCTCCAACCAATCATGGTTATGGTAACCCAGCAGTACCTAGGTGGCGGGAAGATTTTCTAGGGCTAGTCTTTGCCCCCGCCAAACAAGAAATGGCCGAAGTTATTTCATTGCCACAAATAAAAACCGCAGAACCTGTGCGCCGGGTTGCTTAGCTCGATACCAACTATTGTCCTCTGTTTCGTGCCAATCTGATCAAATGAGATGAGCCAGATCACTAGATAATAGTCCCAAGTCTCTTTAAAGCAAGGTTCATGTAAAGCTCTTGGCAACTAAAAAGAGCGCTCTCGCAAAAAGGCGCTCTTTTTGACACATAAATCTCTCAATCTCTCAATCTCTCAAAGACACAAGTACCCGAAACGGGAGTTAAAAACTGAAATAGTGCTAATCAAACGTCAGCCCGTAACTTACAGAAACTGATGGTGTCGTCCGAAAAAACGGAAATTGAATCGTCAGTACTGATTTACGATTCATCGACATCGACCTAGCTGGCCCAGAGTGTCAGACTTCGGATTGCCATAGATCAGATAAATCTGACCCCTGAAATCCGTTATCCGTCTTCTGGTTGCTAGTTTTCTCCCTAGAAAGGAGGTAATCCATCCGCACGTTCCCGTACGGATACCTTGTTACGACTTAACCCCAATCATCTCCCCTACCTTAGGGCTAGACAAGCTAGCACGTCAGGTATTGGCGACTTTCATGGTTTGACGGGCGGTGTGTACAAGACCCGGGAACGTATTCACGGTAGTATAGCTGACCTACCGTTACTAGCGATTCCGACTTCAAGCAGGCGAGTTTCAGCCTGCTATCCGAACTGAGACCGGCTTTGATGGGATTTGCTCCGTCTTGCGACTTGGCTGCCCTTTGTACCGGCCATTGTAGCGTGTTTGTAGCCCCAGGTGTAAGGGTAATACTGACCTGACATCATCCCCTCCTTCCTCCCTGTTACCAGGGCAGTCTGTTTAGAGAAATTCAACTAAACATAAGGGTTGCGCTCGTTGATGGACTTAACCAAACATCTCACGACACGAGCTGACGACGGCCATGCAACACCTGTCACTTGGCTCTAAAAGCACTTTCTCCTTTCGGAGAAATTCCAAGGATGTCAAACCTGGGTAAGGTTCTTCGCTTACCATCGAATTAAACAACACGCTCCACCGCTTGTGCGGGTCCCCGTCAATTCCTTTATGTTTTAGTCTTGCGACCGTACTCCACAGGCGGGATGCTTAACGCGTTAGCTTCGCTACTACCGGGGTCGATACCGATAACAGCTAGCATCCATAGTTTACGGCGTGGACTACCGGGGTATCTAATCCCGTTTGCTACCCACGCTTTCGTGCCTTAGTGTCAGAAACGAGCCAGTACCCTGCCTACGCCATCGGTGTTCCTCCTAATATCTACGGATTTCACTCCTACACTAGGAATTCCAGGTACCTCTCTCGTCCTCAAGCTTTGCAGTTTAGATAATGGGTATTCGGTTGAGCCGAACGCTTTCACTATCCACTTACAATGCCACCTACGCAACTCTTTACGCCCAGTAATTCCGGATAACGCTTGGATCCTCCGTATGACCGCGGCTGCTGGCACGGAGTTAGCCGATCCTTATTCATCTGCTACCGTCATTATCGTCACAGATAAAAGCAGTTTACGACCCGAAAGCCTTCGTCCTGCACGCGGCGTTGCTCCATCAGGCTTTCGCCCATTGTGGAAAATTCCCTACTGCTGCCTCCCGTAGGAGTCTGGGCCGTTCTCAGTCCCAGTCTGGCTGATCATCCTCTCAGACCAGCTAATGATCGTCGCCTTGGTGAGCTTTTACCTCACCAACAAGCTAATCATGCGCAGGCCGTTCCCAAACCGCTAAAAGCTTTAATCCGAAGACCACATGCGGTATTAGACACCATTTCTGGTGCTTATCCCTCAGTTTGGGGTACGTTCCTACGTGTTACTCAGCCGTCCGCCGCTCGTGTATCCCACCACATTACTTAAACTCCTGTCTCGGCCTTGAGATGGATATATGTTAGACCAAAGTTCATCACTTTGTTTTAGATGCAGAAATTTCTGCGAACTTTCCGCGAACTGTCTCACCGTTTAAGCAATCTGGAGGGACCTTACCGCTCGACTTGCATGTATTAGGCACGCCGCCAGCGTTCATCCTGAGCCAGGATCAAACTCTCCAAAAAAGAGAACTCGTTTCCCCAGTTCAGTCAAAAACTGACTTACTGTTAAAAACATAGTTCTTGCACCCCGAGGGATGCTGAACTGACGTTGATTTGCACTATTCAATTTTTAACGTCCGAAATGGCGACTTCTGAAGGGCGACTCTATAGAAGCCCCACGTCAACCATTCGTCCTATCATAACCCACTTCACCCCCTTGGTCAAGGGGTTAACTTCCCGCTTATGTTGTGATAGGTACAATTGTTTTGCCGAATTGAAAGTCTCAGGGCTTGTCAGCCGGTTCATCGACAGGCTCATCATCTTCGATTTCTTCTGCCTTGTCGACCAAGGCCAGGCTGACAACCTCGTCACCATCATTGAGGCGCATAATGCGTACTCCCTGGGTGGCTCGGCCGAGAGCCGGGATATTATCGAGCCCAAGTCGGATCGTCTGGCCTTGTTGGCTAATGATAATCAGTTCTTGTTCGTCGGTTATCAAACGCTTGACTCCGACTAACTCGCCGGTCTTGGCATTGACTACTGCGGAACGGATGCCGACACCGCCCCGAGCGTGAGGGGTAAACTGGTCAACTTTGGTCTTTTTGCCGTAACCGTACTTGCTGATGACAAAGATAAAGGCTCGCTCTTCAACAATATCCATCCCGATGACTCGGTCGCCTGGTCGCAAACGTATGCCACGAACGCCGCGGGCCACCCGACCCATTGGCCGAGCCCCTTTCTCGTGGAAGCGTATCGCTTGGCCCTGCGAGGTGCTAATAACCACTTCGTTATCGCCGCTGGTCATGCGAATCCACTTCAATTCGTCACCGTCATCGAGATTAATTGCGATCAAGCCGGAACTACGAACGTTTTTGTACTGTTCAAACGGCGTTTTCTTGACGACTCCGCGAACCGTACACATGATCAAGTTGGCAGCGTTATCGGTTTTGCTGACGTTTATGACGCTGCTAACCGTCTCTTCGGGCTGTAGCTGCAATAAATTAACGATGGCAATTCCCTTGGCGTTCAGGCCGACAGCCGGCACCTCGTAAGTTTTGAGACGAAACACCCGGCCCTTGTTGGTAAAGAACAATAGATAGTCGTGTGTCGAGGCGTTAACAACGTGCTCAATGGCGTCTTCTTCTCGCGTTGCCATACCGCGCCGTCCTTTACCGCCCCGTCCTTGACGCTTATATTCGGCAATCGGGCTGCGCTTGATGTAGTTGGCGCTGGTCAGGGTTACCACAACTTGTTCGTCAGCAATCAAATCCTCATCGCTCATTTTGCCTAGTTCGCTGGCAACGACTTTGGTGCGTCGGTCGTCACCATACTGTTTTTTGAGCTCAATTAGCTCGCTACGGATAATTTTCAAGATTTTCTTCTCGTCGGCCAGAATTGCTTCAAGTTCGGCAATAATTTTCAACAACTCGGCCAATTCATCTTCAATTTTTTTGCGTTCCAACCCAGCCAGAGTACGAAGTTGCATGGCCAAGATAGCCTTGGCTTGAATCTCGGTCAGCTTAAACTGTTTCATAAGGTTGGCCTGGGCTTCATCGGTGGTGTCGGACTTGCGAATAGTAGCGATCACCTCATCGATATGATCTAGCGCTGTCTTTAGCCCCTCAAGAACGTGTGCTCGCTCTTTGGCTTTTTTGAGCTCATACTCTGTTCGGCGGCGAATAACGGTTCGGCGGTGTTTGATATGCTCATTTAATATGTCCTGGAGCCCCAAGACGCGGGGTTGGATGCCGTCAATCAAAGCCATCATATTGAAATGAAAACTGGTCTGGAGCGGAGTCAGTTTGTATAGCTGATTGAGCAGTTTTTTGGGGTAGGCATCTTTCTTGAGGTCGATAACGATTCGGACTGCGCCACGGGCGGTTTCATCGCGTAGGTCACTGATGCCGCTGAGTTTTTTATCGCGAACCAGATCAGCGATTTTCAAGATCAGGGTTTCTTTGTTGAGTGCGTAAGGAATTTCGGTGATGACGATTTGATGTCGGCCCTTTTTGGTCTCGACGATCTCGGCGATGCCTCGAGTCACCACGCCGCCCCGCCCAGTGGCATAAGCAGTCTTAATCGATTCTTTGCCGTAGATAACACCGCCGGTTGGAAAATCGGGTCCCTGAATGTATTGCAACAGGTCGTCAAGAACAGCCTCGGGATGATCGATCAGATGAACTTCGGCATCAACCAGTTCGCCAAGGTTGTGCGGCGGAATATTGGTGGCCATGCCGACTGCAATGCCAAGCTGACCATTGAGGAGCAAGTTCGGCAGCTTGGCTGGCAGAACTGTTGGTTCCTGGGTCGTGCCATCATAGTTGTCACGAAAATCAACAGTCTCTTTGTCGATATCAGCCAAAGCTTCGTCGGCTAACCGGGCCATTTTGGCCTCGGTATAACGCATGGCTGCCGGCGGATCGCCGTCCATTGACCCGAAATTACCCTGACCGTTGACCAACATATAACGCATCGCCCATGGCTGAGCCATGCGGACCATGGCATCGTAGATCGAGGAGTCACCGTGCGGGTGATATTTACCCATAACCTGGCCGACGACATTGGCGCTCTTGCGGTGGCGGGCACCACTGCGCAAGCCCTCTTGATTCATACTGTAGAGAATTCGCCGGTGTACAGGTTTTAGACCATCTCTGACGTCAGGGAGTGCTCGATCAATAATTACGCTCATGGAATAACGCAAATAACTATCTTCCATGACGTTTTCTACTGTTCGGCGCTCTACTATCCTAGAATGACCAGAGTCGATCACGTCGTCGGCTAGGATCATTCCTTGGCGCTTTTCTTCCATTGACGTCTCATAAGCGACCTCGTTATTGGGGCTTAGCTCGGGCGTCGGCTCAACCGACGACGACGATGGTGTTTCGGCAGACTCGGCCTCCGGAGTTACCCGATCTTCATCCATGGCTTGCCTCTTGGTCCAATCCAAAAATTAACCAGTTGTGACTACACTTATCGGCAGCTGTCATATATCGAGGTCCTTGACAAACTTGGCATTGGCCTGAATAAAACCTTTGCGCAGCTCGACTTCAGTACCCATCAATTTGCTAAAAATAGTGTCAGCTTTTTCGGCGTCCTCAACCTTGACCTGAACCAGAACTCTTTTCTCTGGATTCATAGTTGTTTCAAATAGTTGCTCGGCGTCCATTTCACCAAGACCCTTATAGCGTTTTTGCTCGACAAAACCAGCCTGCTTGTAGCGTTCGTTGTCGGGCTCAATCTTGGTGCCTTCTTTTTTGCGGGCCGCGATCTTTTCGTCGAGCACACGCTCGAGCTCATCCTCGTCATAGATAAATTCACTCGATTTTCGTCCTGTTTTGACAAGTTCAAATAGTGGCGGTTTAGCCAGATATAGGTGTCCTCCGTCGACCACATCTTTCATGTAACGAAAGAAAAAGGTCATTAGCAAAGTAGAGATATGGCTTCCGTCGACATCAGCATCAGTCATGATAATGACACGGTTATAGCGCAAACCATTGATATCGAAGGACTCTTCGATGCCGACACCCAGCGCTTTGATCAGGCTGACAATTTCGTTGTTGGCTAGCATTTTATCAAGGCGGGCTCGTTCGACATTGAGCACTTTACCGCGCAGCGGCAAAATCGCCTGACTCTTGCTGTCTCGTCCTGACTTGGCCGAACCACCGGCTGAATCGCCCTCGACCAGATAAAGTTCCGACTCTTGGGGATCTTTGTTGGAACAATCAGCCAGTTTGCCAGGGAGACTGGCACCGTCCAGAACACCTTTGCGCAAAATATTATCGCGGGCCGCGCGGGCTGCTTTGCGGGCCCGGGCCGCCAAAAGCGCCTTGCCAACTATTTTGCGAGCGACTGACGGATGCTCCTCGAGGTAATAGTTAAAGTACTCGTTCATCACTTGTTCGACATAGCCACGGATTTCGGGATTGCCCAGCTTGTTTTTGGTTTGACCTTCGAACTGCGGATCAGGCAGTTTGACCAGAATAATGCAGGTCAACCCTTCGCGCGTGTCTTCACCGCTGAGATTTTCTTCCTTCTCTTTGAGTAGTCCGTTTTTACGAGCATAGTCATTTATCACCCGAGTCAGGGCGGATCTAAAGCCAGTCAAATGCGTCCCGCCGTCGGGATTAAGCACGTTGTTGGCAAAGGCCTTGATAGTTTCACTATAGGCGTCAGTGTATTGCAGTGAAATCTCGACTTGAACATCCTGGACAGTCTTATCAACATAGAAGATATCGTCATCGACGACTTCCTTGCCGACGTTGAGGTGTTTGACGTAACTTTGGATGCCGCCCTCGAAATAAAACGCAAATCGGTTACCGCTAGCTTGGTCCTCTAAGCTGGTATGAACACCTTTGGTAAGATAAGCCGCGTGGCGCAGCCGATCGAGAATGGTTTCGTAGCTAAACTTGGTAGACTCAAATATCGATTCATCAGCATAAAATGTAATTTCGGTGCCGGTTTTGTCGGTCTTACCGACCTGCCTGAGCTCATCCTGAGGGGCTCCGCGCTGATAGTGTTGTTGCCAGATTTTACCGTCACGGAAGACATTTACCTCTAGATTTGTCGATAAGGCGTTGACCACACTGACGCCGACCCCATGCAAGCCGCCAGACACCTTGTAGCCGCCGCCGCCAAACTTACCACCGGCATGAAGTACTGTCAGCACCGTCTCGACAGTGCTCTTTTTGGTTTTTGGGTGTATATCCGTCGGGATGCCGCGGCCATTATCATAAACCTTGACTCCGCCGTCAGCCAATAGTGTGACTCGGACTTCGGTGGCGTGTCCGGCTAGTGCCTCATCAATGCCATTGTCGACAATTTCCCAGACCAGATGGTGCAACCCCTCAATACCTGTGCCGCCAATATACATACCCGGTCGCTTACGAACCGGTTCCAACCCTTCCAACACCGTAATTTGCTCAGACGAATAGCCGGTCTTTTTTGCAGATGATTTAGCCTCAGCCACTATCTTTACACCTCTGTTATGACTATCACGAGTCTTAATTTTTTCCCACTAGCTTATAGTATAAACGATTTACGGTTGATAGACAATCCCCTCGTCTCCTTTGCAGCTGCTCGCAACAGTTCTCGTTTTTTTAACCACAGACTTGTGCCAGAAACTGCCGGTACCGCTTGTGTTTTATCGTTTGGTGGTGTTTAATAACCCTTGAGAGTAACATTTAAGAAAACTAAAACTATGTTCGAGAAGCTCGTCGCTGTTCTACCCTACAACCCCGGTCTGGCTCACCAGTTGTCTTTTTACGCCAAGCGGATGCGCGAGGAAGCTGCCATCCGGCGCGTCGGCGTAATGGTGATTGTCTTGGCTTTCTTCATTCAGTTCTTTGCCGTACTCAGTCCTCCCCAGCCGACGGTAGCAGCCTCTTCAAATGACCTCATCAATGGCGGCATCAGCTCAGCAGCCGACGCCAAGCGCAACTGTCAGAGCAATGTCCAACATTACGGCGATATTTTGAACTACTATGGCATATCTTGTGCTGATGTCGGCGGGGCCAGCACGGTCACTCTCCATTCAACCGATGCCGGTAACCAATATTTCTCTATGGGACACTTACCCTACGGTGCCCGCAATCCCAATTCCGGCAAAGTCACCGGCGAAGTCCCGATAAATATTCCAGGGGCCGGCCGGGTTTACGTAAGACACCTGTCGAGCTTCGACACCGGCCGATACTCCAGTTATAAAGCCTTGAAATTCCGCAGCAGTGTCACCGGCAAGCTATATTACATTCTCTATAGTTGCGGCAACCTGGTAGCAATTGGTATCCCAGCGCCAGTTCATATCTGTAAATACAATAGCGATTTGCTCGCGAGCAGTCCGCGCTGTTTTGCGCCGTGTAAATACAACAAGGACATACCGGCTGACAGCAGCAAGTGTTACCAGCCGTGTAAGTACGACCGTAGCATTTCATCAAGCAATTCGCGCTGCGTCGCACCGTGTAAATACAACAAAGACGTCGCCTCCAATAGCCCGCTCTGTTTTGCGCCCTGCCCCATTCCCGGCAAAGGTAATTTACCCCAATCATCACCGAAATGCTTCGAGCCCTGCCCTTATAATAGCCAGCTTTCATCCAACAACGCCCAGTGCTTCCCTCCCTGCCAGTACAACAAGAGCATATCCGCCAACAGTCCCGAATGTATTGCTCCCTGCCAGTACAACAATAGTCTGCCAAGCAACAGCGAGCAGTGTTTCGCGCCCTGCCAGTACAACAAACATATCCCGTCGAGTAGCCCGGAATGCTTTCAGCCTTGCCCTTACAACAACGCTATTCCAAGTAGTGACTCCGCCTGTAAACCTTGCGACAAGGGCATCAGCAGCCAAGACACTATTGCCTGTGTCGAAGTCCACAAAACTGCCAGCAATACTACTGCCGGCAGTTCAGACGCCAACAACACTACCGCCAATCCTGGCGATGTCATCGTCTACAGCTTATTTGCCCAAAACACCGGCAAGACCACTGTTAAAGGTTTCGTTTTCCAAGAAAATCTCAGCGACGTGCTCGATTACGCCGACATTACAGATTTGCACGGCGGCACAATCGACACCGATCATCTAGTCTCATGGCCCGGACAAGACATTCCGGCTGGCAGAACTATCAGCGAACAGATTACTGTTAAGGTCAAAGATCCGGTGCCCCAAACACCCGTCAGCGCCAGTGATCCTGGTCATTTCGATCTTATTATGACCAATGTCTATGGCAACACAATCAATATCAACTTGCCTGGCAGCCCCCCCAAGTCAGTCGAAGCAGCCGCGGCAACTCTGCCAAATACCGGCCCAGGCACCAGTTTATTTATTGCGGCCACTATCGTCATGATAGCCGGATATTTCTATGGCCGAGCCAGGTTGCTGGCCAAAGAAAGCGTCTTGGCCATTCAAGACACCACAGCAGCGATATAAGGAGGAAACTATGAGTGAGACTTCGCCATTCAAAACCGAACAGGACCACTACCGACCAGAGTCCCTGGCCGCTGCCAAGCCCAGCCCGGAACACCTATTGCCAACAGCCGAACAAGCCGAGCCGCTGCGCCCTGGCGAGAAGGATCCGCTTGACATGGTCGCCGAAGCTCGGGCTGAGATAAAACACGAAGCTATCGAGTTATCCGAAGCTAATCCCCTGGAAAAGCTCGAGGCAACGGCGGCTAACGATCAGCCTAAGCAACCACTACATGTCAACGCCGAGCTGAAGGCAATTTCATTTCGCCAAGCCATGCACCATATCCGGCGCAAAGAATCTTTGCCCCAACGAACGTTGAGCAAAGTTATCCACCAGCCGGTAGTTCGAGCCGTTAGTGAAGTCACCGGCAAGACTCTCAGCCGGCCTTCTGGGCTGCTGGGCGGCGGGTTAGTTGCGCTCATGGGCACTTCAACCTATCTATATATGGCCAAGCACCTTGGTTTTGACTACAACTATTTCGTTTTCTTATTGCTGTTTGTCGTAGGTTTTGCGATCGGCATTGGCTTGGAACTATTAGTCTGGCTGGCAACATCGCAGCGGCGCCACGCCAACGACTAGACTGACGACTTACCTGATAATAGAGAGATTATCGGACGATCGGTTTCGGCGCCTTGTTACCTAGCTTGGGTGCCTGCACCAAGCCGTTGATTGTATCATTTATGTCTTAAGTTCATCGACACTTTTAAGCGCCCCTTCTTGATCGATAAATATGGTGTCGTCCTTGCCGGGTTGAAGATCAATCGTTTGTTCATGACCGGTTCCCGCCTTTTTGATAGGCTTCTTAGAGCTATCGAGTTGTTGTCTCAGCTCGGCGGCAATTTTATCTATCTCATTTTGCTCTATTTCATCACTTGAAATATTTTTCTCGATCGGTTTAGGCGATGTCTGGCTAGTTGAAGCTGGCTCTATCGGATTAGAGTTGACGGCCGCAGTCGGGATCGGGGGCGGCGCAGCAGCCGTGGAGGTTACTGGACTGGGCGGCACCATACCGGCTCGCCGTTTATTGAGCCATTCGTCCAGAAACGAACCGCTCTTGGCTGGGACAGCTTGTGGCGCCGATCCAGCGGGCGTGGCGTAAGCCGAAGCTGGGCCAGTTTGTGGCCTATTGTATGCCCCGGCCGCGAACGGCTGTGGGCTACTTGGGCGCAGAGCCTGTCGGACTGCCATGCGCTGAATAATTTCCTTATCGACAACTGCTCTCGGACGGCCATACTTAGCGGCCGATAGTTGTTTCAAGGCCATCGATAACCTGGGGTTCGCTGTTCCTAGAGCCGGCAGGGTCGCCATACTAAACGGCTGTGTCGGTACACCGCCGATAAGCGTCCGTACGATGGTATTAAAGTTTGGCACGCGCAGCAAGTCGTCGCCATCGAATATCGGCTGGAAGTACTTGGTCAAGCTCTCGAGGTCATTTTGGCCGACTCTAAATGAGACTATAGTCCCCATATTGCCAAAGACCGCGTCGCGAATCTCAGGCGTTAATTGAGTCGTAAACTGATTGGCCACAATCAGATTGAGGTGATACTTTCTGGCCTCAGACATGATCGTCGCGAAGCTATCGGTTGAGAAATTTTGAAACTCGTCGACGTAGAGGCTAAAATCAATCCGCTCTGACTCCGGGATATCCGATCGGCTCATAGCTGCAGCCTGAAATTTCATGACAAATATCATGCCGAGCAGTTTTGAGTTAAGCTCACCGGTGCGGCCTTTGCTCAGATTGACCAGTAATATTTTCTTGTTGTCCATAATGTCGCGCAGATCAAAGGCGCTTTTGGTCTGTCCGATGATATTACGCATCATTTCATTACTCAAAAAGGCGCCAAATTTACTGACAAACCAAGCTGTGACTTCGCCGGCCTCCCTGGATTGTTGCATGGCCGGAAACTGTTTCTGCCAAAACCCCAACACCGTTTCGTCGGTAACATGCTGTAGTTTTTGCCTCAAAAATTGGGGATCACGAAACAAAAGCGGTATTTCTATGAAGGTGCCTCCCTTGGGGTCGGCCATTACCGCCAAAGCGGCGTTTCGAAAAATATCCTCGTAGCGTGGACCCATGATGCCCTGATGCTGTGGGTCGTACAATTTATAGAGCATATTCAACACTTCTTGGATCAGAAAATCTTTCTGATCAGGCGTATGAAATTCGAACAGATTTAGCCCCATCGGGTAGTCACTGTCGGCTGGTGAAAAATATATCACGTCCTCGGTCCGTTCTTTTGGCACCATCGACAATAGTTTTTCAGCCACATCACCGTGGGGGTCGACAAAAGCAAAACCATTGCCACTCAACATATCTTGGAGAGCTAAGTTCTCCAGATAGGTCGATTTACCGGTACCGGTCTGGCCAACAACATACATGTGTCTTTGGCGATCTCCGTAAGCCAGCCGGATGGCTTTTTTGGCCCCTCGAAACAGGTTGTAGCCCAGTAGCAAGCCTTCTTCTGGAATATTTCGCGGACCATCAACTTGTTTCGAGTCCTGGCGAGCCAGCTGCGAAGTCGGTATATTGCGCTGGTCGGGAAAATGGAACAGAGTCGCCAGCTCGATTGAGTTGAGAATATTGTTATTTTTATGTTGCGGGAAAAAACGCATAATATAGGCTGTTATCAGCGCGTCAACATCTTTGGCGGGACTATACTGAAAGCCGTTTTTCCCCGGCGCGTCATAAACAGCAAAGCTGGCGACGATATTGTGCAGGATTGCTTGGGCCCGTTGACTGATGTTAGACGACGCCACTACTCTGATAACTACTTGATAGCCGGCATGCCTAGTTTTTTCGTCAATAGCGTCATAGGTTGCCTGTTCGAGGTTCGACAGTTCATGTTTCTTGGGTTCATCTTTTTTGCCAGGTTCCGGAGGTTTAGTAAAAGCCACAGCTACATCCTTGGCAAAGCCGCCGGCGCTGAAATTGGTTGAATGTCCCTTGCGCTTTTTGTCTGCCAGTGCCGAGGCATGCTTGCGCCACGAGGTTGGCGCCGGTCGAATCAAGATTTGTACCCCGGCTCCGTCCTCTTTGCTGAGCGTCGATAAAGCATTTAGCAAAGCCTGCATCGAATCTCTTTTCAGGTCCTGATAGGTGGCGATCGGATAGGCATAGTGTTCTTTTAGGTTGAGTTCGCCGCCGAGCGTGCCGCTGGCTTTGCCAACCTGGCTGAAGATGTTGTGTTCAGCAACTTCCTCGAGCTGAGCCGTTGGGTAGGCGCTGACGATGGCCTGTTTAACTATCTCCTGCAATGCTATCGGCACCGCGACATAGTAATAAATCAATCCTTGACTGCCGACGATTTCAAAGGCAATATGTCGTTGACCATAAAATGTACTCTTGAAACCTTTTTGGAGGGTGCTGGCGATGATGTCATAGATCAGCTGCGCTCGGCTGATAGTCTCCTCGGTCACGTCCCGAACGTCGCGGCTACCGACCTCGATGTCATCACTGGGTGGCGGCAGGTGGATCAGCATCGGTACTATTTTGAGCCCGCGCTCGTAGTTTTTTTGTTCACGAAATACTCGTCTAGTTTGTAAAAAAACTACCGGCGCTGCCACCAAAAGCATCAAAAAAATGATCGCCAAGATAATGAGTACTGTTGTCATCTACACTACTTACTAAGCTTTATGCTCTTGCCATAACGCTTCTTCATATAATCCGCTTTCACCCCAGTTAACTGCTCGCTTTGTTGATAAGGATCGTCTCTGGTGTTGTTGACGATGGCTTTTGCCTTGTTGACCCACTCTTTTTCGATCAAGTCACTATCACCAGCCACGTTAGGTGTATTAACATTAGTTGTTATAGTTACATCGGTTGGCACAGACGGAGTTGGTGCTGGCGTCGTCCCAGGCAAAGGAATCGTCGGCATGGCCGTCGCTGCTTGGGCGGCCCTTCGTGCTGCCTGCTCGGCTCCGGCTGGCGCCTGCTCTGGACCCTGAACACTCTTTTCTGAAGCCTGATCTGGAGAGGGCAAACTCTCACCAATTGACGATGGCGGAGTTAAATTTGGTGTTTCGTTCGACGAAGGTCCCATAGCTGCATATTATACAGCTTGAGCAACTTGGATGGTAGCTATTTAGCTGGTGGTTCGGACTGTGCCCCGGCCATATGAAAAATAACCATAGACCAGCACCGCCAATGGTATCAGTACCAACAAATCCTTGACTGTCAACTCGCCGATAGATTGGAGGGCAAAAATACCGCAGCCTACGGCCGTAATCGATATGGTTAAACGACGTCTATGTCTCCCTATAGGCAGACCGTACCAGGTAGCTAGCTTAGTTGCAGCCGAAACTAGGACATAAAAGGAGACTGACATTAATGTAAAGCCAAAGAATAGGCCGATGGAGGTAATCTTTGTCGGGTCAAACAGGCCAAAAAATAGCCCATCCAGCGCCAAAAGCGTGGCGAGGAGCCAAAATCGTTTATGGTGATTGATGCGATTCATAATGATAATTAGGCTTACGGTTGTCGTCGGACTTGAATTGAACTTTTTGGCGATCAAATTGATGCTATAAGCAGTTTCAAGGTCGTGACTATTCTAGATAATAGTGCTGAGGCGATAAATCCGCTCATATAAAAGACTATTGTAGCGCTTACCGCCTGCAGCGAGAGGGGCTTTTTACGATTGCTCGTAGAAAACCGTGACTGACCGCTCTATCGGCCTTTAGAGCCAAACAGAGCGCTGTATACCAAAACCTCCGTTTTTTGTAAGTCCTCCCCCGCGGGGGCTTCCTACAGCCCATTTCTGCCGCTATAGGGCTTCGGTGGACTTAATTGTCTAGCTAACTTGTAGGTTTTTATTTTGGTGACTTACAGGTACCAATCTATCACACCGACCCCAAAAAGTCAATCCCCTTATGGTTCAATTTATATCAAAACACGACTGCGTCGCCTATTCTCTGCTTTTTTATAGTCTGACGGCCAACGACAAATTTGTCATTTTGGTTTTGATCGTTAACTGCAGCGACAAACCAATCAATTGAGCAACCGTGCCCGAAATGATCCGACGATTTATTAGCACCCTTTTTTTAAGCTTCGTGAGTCCATGATCAACCATCGCCGTGTTCAAACGAGCTAACATATGTTAGACGCGTTTTCATTTGGCTTGTTTGATTGATTTTTGGCCAATAGTTAGGCAGCTTTTTTACGATTTTTCATGACTCTAAAGTCTCGCCGGGTCGAGTTATGCACAGGTTTTTTTCAGCAATTAGCATAATTGTTATTGACGTGGTTTTTAGTATTCTATAAGATGAGCTTAGCACTTGAACAAATTAAGTGCTCAAAAACAAAAACGACAATTGGAACAACGATTTCTCGCAAGTCGTTGTTCCACCAAAAATAACCAAAACTCTAAAAACCAAACGCAAACAAAAACCCTTAAATTATACTTAAAACACCTTGTCTTTCCCGGGACGAGGTGTTTTACTTTTGTCACCTTTCTGCGCTGAAAAGGTAACTTTAGACGCTAAGCGGGAGTGGTAGTCTCAATGAGCGCCAATATTCACAGTATTATCACAACAGGCTCGACTGGAACCATCATTGACGTAGAGTGTCACCTTTCCAATAACTTACCCAATATCATTATTGTCGGCTTTGCCAACAAGGCAGTTGATGAGGCCAAAGAGCGTATCAGGGGTGCTTTTGCAGATAGCCACATAATGCTACCTCGCAAACGGGTCACCGTAAATCTTGCTCCGGCCGATGTTCCCAAGGCTGATAGCGGCTTTGATCTTGCCATCGCTGTCAGCATACTAGCAGCCAGTCAACAAATTCCAGACTGCTTGCCACCCAACAGCGCATTTATCGGTGAATTAGGGCTCACCGGTCAAACCAGACCAGTCCGCGGTATTATCGGCAAACTACTCGCCGGACGGGAACATGGCATAACTAATTATTACATTTCCAGCGATAACCTGGCCCAAGCGCAGCTCGTCCCTAATGTTAACCTGTATCCGGTTACCAGTTTGCGTCAGTTGTTTCAGCACCTCAACCATCAAAGCATGCTATCGGTTGTCCAAACCGGCCCTGGACGCTTCCCTGGTATCGACAAAACAGATCAGATAAATGAGATGGTCAATCTGAGCGAAATAGTCGGCCAAGCTCAGGCTAAGCGAGCCCTGGAAATTGCCGCCGCTGGTGGTCACAATATCCTGCTCAGCGGTCCGCCCGGTACTGGCAAGAGCATGCTCGCTAAAGCCCTGCCGACCATCATGCCACCACTGAACCAGGAAGAAATATTGGAAGTAACTCATCTGCATAGCCTAGCCAGTTACGACTACGACCGAATAATTGTTGATCGGCCATTTCGATCACCCCACCACAGCGCCAGTCACGTCGCGGTCATCGGCGGCGGACTAAATCTCCGTCCCGGCGAGATAAGCCTAGCGCACCGCGGTATACTTTTTTTCGATGAGTTGCCTGAGTTTGCTCGCTTGACCCTAGAAGCGCTCCGTCAACCGCTTGAAGACAGACTGATCAGTGTCGCTCGCGCCAAGGACACCGCTCAGTATCCGGCCAATTTTATCCTTGTCGCCACAGCCAATCCCTGTCCTTGCGGTTTTTTCGGCAGCAATAATGGCAGTAATAGTTGTCGCTGTTTACCAGCTCAGCTAAGCCGATATCAGCAAAAGTTATCCGGACCGATCCTCGACCGCATCGATCTGTACTGCAATGTCCACGAAGTAAACTACCACAAATTATTAACCCAGCCCTCTGATCCAGTGGTTGACGAACAGATACGAAATCGTATCGGAGACGCCCGAAAGCGACAAGCCGATCGTTTCAAAAATCCTCGAAAACTCAATAGTGACATGTCAAACTCGGACATAAAGAACCTAGGCCGTCTCAGAAGCGATGCCCGTGAACTCCTCAACCAGGCCGCCCATCGTCTAGCAATCTCAGCCCGCGGTTACATGCGCTGTATTAAGGTAGCCCGAACGACAGCCGACCTCGATAACTCCCCCGACATTACTCAAGCTCACATCAGCGAGGCTCTCGCCTATCGCTTTCACGCCTCAGACGCTTGAGTCTCTCCGCTCTCATAGTCAGGCCTCTGATAGACCAAACCATTACCCTCTTTTACCCTCTTTGGGGTGGCTGTAGTTTGACCTCTGGAAACTCATCTGTTAAAATGCTTTTACCTTGCAATCAACATCTAAGGAGAAGTACCTATCGCCAAATACACCCGCCTGAATGAACAGATTCGGGCTTCACGTCTGCGCGTGATTGATCAGGATGGCAAACAGCTAGGCATATTATCGAGAGCAGAGGCTTTGGAGCTTGCCGTAGAGCGCGAACTTGATCTGGTGGAGATATCTCCCGATGCCGACCCGCCGGTATGTAGAATAGTCGATTGGGGCAAATTCAACTATCAGCGCACCAAGCAGCTGCAAAAAAACCGCAAGAACGCCAAACAGCTCGAGATGAAGCAAATGCGCTTCGGCCTCAAGATCAGCAACCATGATCTGGGTATCAAAATGGGCAAGGTAACCAAGTTTTTGGAAATCGGTCACAAGGTAAAAATCACGATTGTTTACCGGGGTCGAGAACAAGCCCACAAAGAAATCGGCTTTAAACTCGCGGAAAAAGTCATTAACAACTTCGGTGATACAATAGTAGTCGACCAACAGCCCCAACTGGCTGGACGACAATTAAACTTTGTCGTTCGCAGCAGCGGCAAAAAACCGGCCAACACTGCGGCCTGACAGGAGATGCAATGCCCAAATTGAAGACCCACAGCGGAACCAAAGACCGCGTCAAACTGACCAAAAACGGAAAAGTCCGTGTTGGTCACCCCAACATGAACCACTTCCTCGGCAAAAAGCGCGGCAACCGCAAACGTGCCTTGAGCGGACTGACGACCCGGAGCGGTGCTATGGCCAAAAATATCAAGAAAAACCTGGGAGCCTAGGAGTAGGTGGTTGTCGGTCCATGACACGACTTTGATCTACCAACGCGAGCCAGAAAAAACTAGTTAACTTAAGGAGCAGTTCATGAGAGTGAAACGCGGCGTTACCAGCCACAAACGACACCAGAAAATTCGTAAAGCCACCAAAGGTTTTAGTCACCCCAACCGGGTTAGTATTAAACGCGGCCGACAGGCCTTGACCAAATCACTGCAGTACGCAACCCGCGACCGCAAAAATCGCAAACGTACCTTTCGTGAGCTCTGGAATACTCGCATCAACGCGGCTGCTAGACAAAACGGCACAACCTACAGTCGCCTCATCGCCCAGCTCAAGAAACGTGAAATTACACTCGACCGCAAAGTCCTAGCTGAGCTGGCGGTCAATGAGCCACAGGCCTTCAGCGCTGTGGTGAAAGCCGCTCAAAAATAAGTTTTGTTCTTATAAAACCCGGGGTTTTTCCCTCTCAAACAATGCTCGCTCGTAGCCTTACTCAAAATAAGGCCTTGCCAAGCATAACTTCTTCTCCAAAAAAATGATATAATATGGTTGCCAGATTATCGACTGGTCGCGTGCCCGAAAACATGGCACGAGGAAAGTCCGGGCAGCATAGGGAGTGGTAGTCGCTAACGGCGACCGGGGGTGACCCTAGGGAAAGTGCCACAGAAACGAAACCGCTAGTGCCTCGTGCACAGCAAGGGTGAAACGAGTGGGGTAAGAGCCCACAGCTCGACACGGTGACGCGCCGAGACGGTAAACCCTACCGGCTGCAAGGAGATGGATCTTTTAGGCCTAAAGCCAAAAAGTGTCCCGCTACAAGGATTCATCGTCAAGAACCGCTTGATCCCGATGGCAACATCAGGACTAGATAGATGATCAGTCACGACAAAACCCGGCTTATAGATAATCTGGCTTTTAGGAAATCAATTGGTTTTTAGGTGCTCGTCGAGTGCGCGGTTGACGGCGGCGTCGGCTAGTTTATTGAACTCTCTGGGAACATGGTTGTACGAAACGCGTTTGAAATTTTTTTGCAACTGCAAAATTGCGCTGTGAATCGGCCATAAGTCTCGGTTTTTTATCTTAAATATCCCTTTCATCTGGTTGACAACGAGCAAGCTGTCCATATAAATCTGTACCTCTTGCACCCCCAGCTTGTGGCATTGTTCCAGCGCCAATTTCAACGCTGTATATTCAGCTTGATTGTTGGTGGTAACACCGAGATAGACTGCTTCATCGGCCAGAATAGTATCCTCCATATCAAGCACCACGAAACCACTGGCACTCGGTCCGGGGTTGCCGCGCGAACCACCATCGGCAAACACTTTTACCTTGTCTGGGTGAATTGATTTGTTAGGCAATGTTTCGTGATTATCACTCTGGTAGACCCCATCAATTGCCTGAGCCAACTGGTGGTCTTTGTCGGTTATTTTTTTACCCGCATCGTGGGTAATCAGCCAGATCTGGACGACACTCCATTCATTCTCCCAACGGGGGTGATGCTGATGCTCCTCGGCTAGTTCTGCGACTCGGCCCATGAAAGCCCAAGCTTGTTTAAAGTTCTCAAAATTGAACTGTTTGTAGAGTCCATGTTTGGTTTCTTGCCACATGCTCTATATCTTACCATCTCAGCGCCCTTTAAGCCGGCTGGAACACCTTGTCCGAAAGACAAATCACTGCCAAATGGTGGCTCGTAGCTCCATCGTCTGATGGCTTTCACGCGACCAGCCGGTAAATCAATCTACAATACTGGTCGGGGTGAGAGGACTTGAACCTCCGACCTCAGCGTCCCGAACGCTGCGCGCTAGCCAACTGCGCCACACCCCGTATTACTTCCCCGCTCTGTGCATTCATAACAGTTTTCCTCGTATCAGCTAAGCAATCTGCCTTAGGCTGAATGCTCGCTTACAACCGATCAATCAGTCATGCCACAACAGGGGCAATTATAGCATTGTCGGTTTTAGCAGTAACTAGCAGCTCGGGCTTTCTTGTCAGTTGATTTTTGATGTATGCTAGAACAAAGCTGCAGATAAAAGGAAGGTTGGCTTGAACAAAACGACCGCCAATAAGCACAAGCTCGCTTGGACGCAACGTCTGAGCTTGTTTTTCATGAATCGTCCTAGGAAAACTGCGCTGATCTGGCTGCTGATCACAGTGCTAGGCATTGCCAGTTACACGACATTTCTCAAACGTGAAGGCTTTCCGTCAGTAAATGCGCCTTTTGCGATCGCTCAAGGAAGTTACCTCGTTAATGATCCAGCAAAAGTTGATAATAATGTAGCAAAGCCCCTCAATGCCTTTTTGCTGAAACAACAGGGCGTGAAACAAGTACTATCACAAAGTTACGACAACTTCTATACCACAATCATTTATTACAAAGACAATGTTGACGCTGAGACCCGCAGCAAAGAGCTGTCAGCAGCCGTCGATAGCAGTCATATTTTGCCGGCTCAGGCAACAATCAAGCTCAGTGCTTATCGATTTGGCTACACGATACGAGGCGACAAGCTTGTCATCTCATACTATGCCAAGAACCCTCAAACCAGCACCGAAGAGCTAGTCGCCCAGGCCAAAAAGGCCGCCGCCTACTTGCGGTCACAGAACCTTAGCCTTATCAAAGATGTCTCGGTGATCGATCCTTTCGAAAAAGCGATCAATCCCGAGACCGGCGTCGCGGCCCTGACCCAAAAAAGCTTTGATCGTTATGGCGAGCGCAGCGGCAACTCGACTAAATTCTACTCGACCGCTGTTATCGGCGTTCGGGTACCTGACGGCACAGACAATATCAAGCTTGATACCCAAGCTAGACAGGCTATCAATAACCTCAATAGTCAGCCTCAATTCAGTGGCTACAAAGCAGTTGTCAGCGCCAGCTTCGCCCCCGACATAAGATCACAGATCAACGAACTCCAACGGGCATTACTCGAAGGCTTGATCGCAGTTTTGGTTGTTGGTTCGATTGTAATTGCCGTTCGAGCTTCGCTGATTACAGTTATTGCCATGACCACGGTCATAGCGGCAGTTAATGGCCTACTCTATCTGATAGGCTATAGCCTGAACACTATCACGCTTTTTGCGCTGATTCTCGGGCTGGCCTTAATTGTCGATGACACTATCATCATGGTAGAAGCGATTGATTCACAACGGCGGCGCCAAAAAACTCCCGAAAAAGCCGTTGAAGTAGCGACCGGCAAAATCAGCCGGGCTATGATCGCCGCTACTAGTACCGCCGCGTTGAGTTTTGCGCCGCTGATCTTCGTCGGTGGTATTTTGGGTGTATTCATCCGCGCAATCCCGATCACAATCATTATCGCTCTGGTCACCAGTTTGGCGGTGGCACTAATATTTATCCCTCTGTTCGCACGTTTTCTTTTGCTAGGCAAAAATCAACTCGGTGCCCATAGCCACCCCGAGGCGGCAGCCGGAATAGAAGCAGGAATTGCCCGAACTATTTCCGCCCCGATGTTATGGGCTCAACACTCTCGTAAGAAACTGTTCGGAGTCGGAATCACTGCGGTAGTCGTTGGCTTGATTTTTATTGGTGTCGGTGGTTTTCTTTTCCAAAAAGTAACCTTCAATATTTTCCCGCCAGCCAGGGACGCAAATCAACTAAGCGTCACACTCACTTTTCCGGCACTAACCAACATTCAGGCTGCTCAACATATCACTGATCAGGCTGATCGAATAGTCAGCGATTCTCTCGGAGCCAATCTTGTCCGTGCTTCTTACTATGGTCAGGCCGACATCCAAAAGGCCACCTTGCAAATCGATCTCAGAAACTACAATGACCGAAACATTAAGGCACCTGATCTGGTCAAACAGCTCAAGCACAGCTTTGCGAATTTTGGAGCCGCGTCCGTTGAAGTCAACCAAGTCGATGCCGGACCGCCACCATCGGCTTTCACCGCCCAGGTAGATTCCGGAACCAACCGAGACGGCGCCAATGCTCTGGCAAAGGACATTACTAAGTACCTCAAATCAACTACGCTCAAGCGTCCTGATGGCACTGTGGCCAAAATA
The DNA here is from genome assembly GCA_041912375.1 of Saccharimonadales bacterium (SeqCode). Classification (GTDB taxonomy): domain Bacteria; phylum Patescibacteriota; class Saccharimonadia; order Saccharimonadales; family UBA4665; genus JAYRNA01. Next base: position 29,804 of record JAYRNA010000009.1, read on the forward strand.
TCGTCAGTGTCAGTGTCCAACGCCAGTATTTACAATCGAAAAAATAACACCCCGTTCGTCGAGGTGACCGCCAAGTACGTCGATAGTGACACCACAACCCTACTAACAATCACCAAGAAAGCTGTTCAGAAACAGTTCCCGCCGGATCGAGTTGCCAGCTATGGCCTCAACAAACATGCCCTGGCCTTTGATTTTGGACAAGAAAGTGAAAACCAGGATAGCTTCAAAACTTTGGCCATCGCTTTTCCGATACTTTTGGCGGTCATCTTTGTCCTGCTCGCTTTCCAGTTCAAGAGCCTGTTACAGCCCCTGCTGATATTCATGGCTATTCCCTTTAGTTTGTTTGGAATCACTCTCGGGCTGTACCTTACGGACAATGCTTTCAGCTTCTTTGCAGCACTCGGCTTTTTCGCGCTGATAGGTCTTAGTATAAAAAACACGATTCTGCTCACCGACTATGCCAATCAGTCGCGCCGAGCCGGCATGAACGCCGTTGACGCTGCTCACGAAGCTCTGGCCGAGCGGTTTAGGCCGCTGATTGCCACCAGCCTGACGGCGGTTTCATCACTGATACCGCTGGCCCTCATGAGCCCCTTCTGGGAGGGATTGGCGGTCGTGCTGGTCGGCGGCCTCTTGTCCAGCACTTTTTTGGTTATAACTGTCTTCCCCTATTACTACTTGGGAAGCGAGTTTCTGCGAGCTCATATATCGCGCCGGCAAGCACTTTCCTGGCTAGTCCTTAGTGTTGTTCTGTCGGTTGCGCTGTCGCTGCTTGTCGGGGGAATTGGTGCGGTCCTCGGTGTTTTGACGGCCGCCGTAATAGTTCGACAGATCGCCGGGCTCAAAAAGAAAAGAGCCTAAAGACACAGCACGCCAGCTTTGGATTGACGGACAATTGCAGTTACAGTCAAACTAATTGGCTGAACGGCTGTAGGCCGATACCAGGCGATCTCTGTAATACTGCTGAAAGAGGATGTCGTGGACACATATTGCCCCTATGAAAAATGCCTGCCTCTCGGCTGGCGTGGTACCGTTCTCACCCAAACTCGAAAGCCATTTCATCAGATCGTTCGCTATCGATTTTTCATTGTCGTCAAATCGTCTAGCCCTCGAATAAAAGTAATCTTTGCCGTTTTTTGGTTCACGGTTGATGCCTAGATGACTCTGAGCATCGGGATCATCGGGGATCATATAGACGAGTCCACCTAGCCCAAGGATAGCTTCTTCTGTGATCCTTGGTAATTCGACGTCCTGAATCTCAGCCTGAAGCGACAACAGCTTGTGTGATAGCCCGATGCCGTAGATGAAATACTGGCCTTCTTCCGGTGTACCGACCAAGCTATCAGCAAAATCTTCGAGTATATTATTCATGCCGGCCCCTTGGGTTTCATATGAATGAAGCAGGTCAATGTATGTCTCGATCGGTTTCGGATTATGCTTCATGTGTTCGGCGAAGGCATACGAAGCCTGGTCCGAAATAATAAATTCGTACGGTTGATCGGCTATCTCGCTATATTCCCAGGCGCTGTGCTCTTCTCTTGACAAAACAATCTCCAAACAAAAAACGGGAGCCACCTCCCAAAAAGTACTGTATCTGTCTATACCACAAATTATTGACTCTAACTTTTTATATTATACCACCGAATATTATAAAAACATCTGACTGGTCATAAGAAAAACTGCCAGTCTCCAGACCAGCAGAGCCTAGTTTTTTGGTCACATTTAGCCTATTAATAATCGAGTTGACGAAAAATTACATTTGGAACTGCAAGCTTTAGGCAAGCATTTTCTAACAAATCACACCAATTTCACTAGACCTTAAGTATCTCTATAGGCTGTTCGTGCGACGGACCAAAGGTAACCCCTTCTAACTTAGCTGAAGCTTCTATGAAATACTGCCAACTAACACCACTAAGGGTTTCAGATATGGCTTGTAGTTTTTGGAAGGCACCAACGACCTGAGCCACCCCGCCACCTCCTGGCATTTGGGCCACCGCAGCCTGTCCCTGGCTCATGGCAATACTAATATTGACCGACTTGGTTTCGCCAGGCATCAGCACAAATGGTTGTGAGTACTCCGAGCGAGCAATCGTATGCTCTTGATGCTGTATCGAATTATTGTTTTCGGGGTTTGAAAAGGTTTGATTGATCGATTTAGCTTTAATGGTTACCGATATCCGCTCGATATTATGTTGCTGGTCGGTCGCTGTAACAGAGACAGTCACCGGCACATTAGCGTCACTCATAGAAGCGCTGGCCGGAGCTTGAAGCTGTAGTTTTACGCCACCATGGTTAATGTTTTCTTTCAATTTTCCAAATAAGCTCATGTTTTATGTTACCTGTTGTTAATTCAAGCTAACTTTACCATAGACAAAGCCTAAATAGTATAGATGTATGTAGCTGCCATCTGAACTAATAAGCTAATGTCCGAAGATCACCCCAAGCTCACTAGCTGCCGAAAAAGCCCATTAAGCTGTTATCACCTCTGTCACGCAGTCAACATTTTGGTTTTGCTTAGTCCATTCTTGGTCGGGGTGACAGGACTTGAACCTGCGACCTCACGGCCCCCAGCCGTACGCGCTACCAACTGCGCCACACCCCGATGTAAACTTAATTATTAAATATATTCCGTCCAGCCTTTTGGGGGCCGTGAAGTTCACGATCACATTCCGCGACCCCGAAAGTTCGCTACTGCAAAGTGCGATAGACACTTAGCAAAAACGTCGGGCACCGAGTTTGATCACCTGAGGGATCCCAGGTGGGTGCTCGCACTTGCCCACCACAGTGTGACAAAAATATTGAGCTCCCTGAATGTTATTATCAGATAATCATTCTCTCGGCGTGGGACCATCCAACTGGCTAGTCCCAAAGAGCCAAGCTCTTCCCGACACTAGTCATTATAACCATTTATAGCAACAAATTCAGTACCGCCCGGTTAAGGTTGGTCAGCATTCCGCCAAGCCCACCCATCAGCACCAACCCAAAGATGACAAACAGCCCAATCGGTTCGAATTGAATCATTACTCGCTGAACCGACTCTGGAGCAAAGGCATACAAAACGCGTGAACCGTCCAGCGGAGGGATCGGCAAGAGGTTAAAAATGAACAGTGCGACATTAATGACTACAAAGACGTTGAGAAAATCATTCATAAACCCGCTGACCAGGACACTCTTAAATAGTGTTGACCCAATTATGGCCAAGCCCAAGTTTGCCAATGGCCCGGCAGCAGCGATCATCGCCGCCCCGAACTCGTCATACTTAACATAACGGGGATCAAATGGCACTGGTTTCGCGGCCAACAGGGGTACCTGAAATAATATGATTGTCGCTATCGGCAAGAGCAACGTCATGACCGGGTCGATATGCTTAAGCGGGTTGAGGCTCAGCCGACCCTGGTCATGTGCCGTGGTATCTCCCAAGAGATGGCCAACGTAAGCATGCATAAATTCATGAACAACCAATGAAATAAGGATGCTCAAGATTGCATAGATAAGGAAGTGAGGTTCAAGATTCCCAGCCATATTACACAAGTATATCATCTAGGGATGTTGACTTTACAGATTAAAATCGCTACAATAACACCTTGAATTAGAAAATTCTCGAACTGTCCGATCACTCTCGGTCTCTATGGGATAACTATTTATCAAGGATAATCTATGCAGCGATGCGAACTCACCGGCAAAGGCAAGCAATTTGGCAGCAATGTCAGTTTTTCTCAGCGCCACACCAAAAAGGTCTGGAAGCCAAATCTTCAAAACAAGACTATCGTCATTGACGGCCAGAAAATACAACTCAAACTAAGCACTCAAGCCATCCGCACCCTTAAAAAGAAGGGTCTGCTAAACCCCCCGAACGACACATCGGCCAAAATCAGCCAATAATCACTTTACTTGAAACTTTTCACCTAAGCAGTATTCTGCTCATCAAGCTCTCAAAAGAGGCGCACTGATCAAAACTACGACTTCTCTAAAATCACCAGCTGGGTTATTTCGCTGAGATCACTGGGTTTTAGTTTCAACTTCCCAACCGTTTCCTTAGGCTCCATGCCAATCTCTTTGAGGACACTTGCCAAGTCCTGCTGCATTACTGGGTACTTCAGTGCCTTGTCGGCGTAGTGTGTCGGAACAACCAGTTTCGGTTCAATGGCTTTGATCAGTTTAAGAGCACCGATGGGATCAACGGTATAGCCATTGCCGCCGACGGGAACCATCAAAACGTCAACCATGCCGATTGTTTCGAGCTGGCTATCGTCAAGTTCTGGATATATATGACCGGTGATAAATACGCTACTTTCGTGACTGATAAGTTTAAACATGGTCGCTCGTTTGGTGCCAACCTCATCAATGTGGGCCCTTGCCTCAATACCAATTATCGAGATATCAGCCACTTCATACTCGCCAGGGCTGCCAAAAGACAGTCGAGCCGGCTGTTCATTATCTGAAGCACAGGTATACAACGCGACGTCATCTGGTCGCAGGACAGACTTTGCGCCGAGTTCAGTCAAATTGTCGTCTACCACCAAGCGTGTGCCCTTATGTGTAATGCTGATACAATTGGCCCCGTAAAACTGAATATCCATCTAATGGCTCCTTAGCTGTCTAAAAGGCTGTGTAAATCAACCAGTATTTGCTTTTTTGACTGGGCAATTGCTACCGCAAATCGATCATTTATTTGCTGTCGATATTGAAAATCAGGTAGGCTCATGACGGTATAGCGAATTTTCTTGTTCTCTTTTGATTCCATGTCTTGAACGTACTTTTGCAGAGCGTTGGGGTTAACCTCCCCTACCACCAAAAAGTCGATACCAGTCGCTTCATCCCTGGTAAACTGCCCTGTGTAAAGCGCCAAGTCTATGTGGCCTACAGCTTTGAGTTCATCCTCGATCTCATGGGCATTGTCATCGGGCTTTTTGGCAGCCGACTTTTTGACGCCGTTGCCAAAAATGTGCTGGAGTGGTTCAAAATATTCATACTTCTGGTTGACTTCGTAGTACAACTTGTTATTGGTTGTGTCGGACGTAATGATGCCTATGCTAAGCAAGTTACTAAGTTCACGACGAACAGAGTTTATCTGCTCATCAATTTTGCGAGTAATTTCTCGAACGTAGTACGAACGGTTTGGATTACTATAAAATAGCTGGAGTAATTTGACGCGAGTTTTTGACCCAAAGAGTTGCTCAATCATGTGTTCATTGTAGCAAAGAATGGTTCACAATAGAATGATCGCTGTCCAATGTTGTTGTCACCAACGCTACAACATTATTCCATTTAACAGGGGTGTTCAACCAATGAATACTTTTATTTCGGCGCTGCCAGGTACGTTGCCTTTTTGCCAAGTCCAGTGTCGCCTTAACAATTTTTTGCCGAGTTTCGGGCATTGATTGCCGGCCGTCAAAGTAATCACGCCACTGGGCATAGCCAACCCCCTTCAGGGCCTCAGCTCGCCAACCAAAGCTATCAACCAAACGCCAGGCTTCTTGCTCTAGGCCATTGGCCAGCATCTGATCAACCCTGTTTTCAATCCTCTGCTTCAGCTCGTTTCGATCGACCTTCAAGCCCAGCAAAAGGGTATTTTCTCGCAACGGCTTTTTGGACGGTCTTAGGCCGTTGGTTTCTATAAGACGTATGAGTCGCCGTTTGTTTCGGCGATCGACATCATCGCCCAGCTCGATGCCTCGACTGGCAATTTCTTGTAGCAGTTCAGTTATACTTTTTTTCTCCAACTGGGCGCGCTGGTTAGGATCTCCTTCAGGCAAAAAACCAAAGTCAAACACCACCCCATCGACATACAGCCCGGTACCACCAACCATGATCGCCAGCTTACCACGTCGGTTGATTTCACTGATTTTTTGCTCGGCCAATTGCTTGAAGACCGCAGCTGTGAAGGCTTCATCTGGGCCAACGATATCCAAAAGGTGATGCACAGCTTTGGCCTGTTCATCGGCAGTTGGTTTGGCAGTACCGATATTCACCTCGCGCCTTACAGTCCAACTATCAGCGCAGATAATCTCACCACCAAAGTGCTGGGCCAATCGGATGGCTAGGTCTGATTTACCGGAAGCGGTTTCACCGACTATCACCAACAATGGTGGCGGTGTATTGGACCGGTTGTTGTTGTTGCCAAAGGTCGTAGTCATATCTTAATGAAAATTGTACAAGTTGCTAGCCCACTAGTCACCAAAAAATCTGCTCTAAGCTTTATCTGTAGCAACTAACTCATTGGCCACCAGAGCAGTCGATTAACGTCTACCGACAGGTCATCAGCAACGGCTACGCCCTCGGCCTCAAGAACTTGTTTGTGACCTAATCTGCCACCAGGGTAGCCCGACGCCAGTCCGCCGCTTTTGTTGACGACACGTTGCCAGGGCAGCTTGGGATCGCCAAAATGAGCAATACTGCCGACAATTCGAGCCGAACGAGCATTACCGCACAGAGCCGCTAACTGCCCGTATGTCATAACTCGACCTTCTGGGATCTGAGCTACGATCGCTTCCACCCTCTCCCGCAGACCAGCTTCGTGGCCAGCCATCAATCCGATGCCTCGCAGCTGCTGATGATCATTATTGCTTTATCTTTTGTCATAGGCATGGTGTTAGTGCCAAGAGGCGAGTTAGCCTTTGAGCGAAGTTTTTTGAACGCGACTGTGAGACTCATTAGCTACCGTCTTCAGAAAATCATCAGCGCCGATCGAACCAACCCCCGCCTGGACAGCTATATCTTTCCTGACTCTCGGGGTTAATTGGTTGCTGGTGATCTCCTTTTCGCCGATCACTACCGTATACGGTATTTTGGCGACTTCTGAATGACGAATCTTTTTACTGACTGACTCGTTGGAATTGTCAACAACCAGCCTCAGCCCAAGCTGTTTGGCCTGCTCAGCCAACTTCGCAGCAAAATCTACAGTGGCAACTTCTTGGTTGACCGTTAACAAACGGATTTGTTCCGGCGCCAGCCAGACTGGAAATTTTCCGGCAGTGTGTTCGATATAGACAGCCAGAAAGCGCTCGACCGAGCCGAGCAATGCCTTATGAATCATCACCGGTGTCTGCTCCTTGCCTTCTTCATCTATATAAGTCAACCCGAAACGCCGAGGCATCACAAAATCAAGCTGCTCGGTGGCACACTGCCACTCACGACCCAGAGCATCAGTTACCATGATGTCGATTTTTGGCCCATAAAAGGCCGCTTCGCCGGTGACTATTTCATACTCTAGCTGGAGTTTCTTAGCAACGTTTTCGAGGGTAGACTGGGCTTGTTCCCAGATTTCGGCATCACCCAAATATCCGTCGCCATCGTCTCTAAACGACAATCTGGCCCGGAACTTCATACCCAAGACCAGGTACATATCCTTAATCATTGTCATGATCAATGTAAATTCAGGCTCTATTTGATCGAGTCGGCAAAAGACGTGAGCATCGTCGATCGAAATCGACCTGACCCGCGATAATCCCCCTAGCTCGCCTTTCTTTTCGTCGCGATATTGAACTGTCGATTCCATGTACCGAATCGGCAGTTCTCTGTAACTTCTTGGTCGTGAAGCATAAATCTGGGTATGATGAGGGCAATTCATCGGTTTCAAGACAAATTTGTCGCTGGTTTCCTGGCTCTGAACCAAAAACAACTCATCGCCAAACTTATCCCAGTGACCTGACCTCTCGTAAAGCTCCCGCTTGGTGATGTGAGGAATAAACACTTTTTGAAACCCACCAGCCGTCTGCAGCTCCTCAGAAAAGCCAAGTAAGGCATCTCTTAGCACCGTACCGCGAGGCGTAAACAGGGGCAACCCGGAGCCAACCATGTCCGAAAAGACGAAGAGATCAAGTTCTTGCCCCAATTTGCGGTGGTCGCGCTTTTTGGCTTCGTCAAGCATGATTAAGTGAACCCGTAAATCTTTGTCGCTGGCAAAGGCCACTCCATATATCCGCTGCATCTGAGGATTATGTTCATTGCCGCGCCAATACGCCCCGGCCACCCGCATAAGCTTAAAGACGCCGACTTTTCCAGTCGAAGCGACATGAGGACCGCGACACAGGTCAATGAAATCACCATTTCGGTAGAAAGACACGCTGTCAACCACACCAGATCCAGCCTCAGCAATCGTACCCAATTCATCCTTATTGAGATCTCTGGCCACAGTAGTGCCCGACCGCTTCAGGTCGTTAAGCAGCTCGACTTTATAAGGCTGGCCAAGTTCATTGCCGGCGTAATCGATAGCTTCATCGATCGGTTTTTCAAGCCGTTCAAATGGTACGTCTGAGTCAATGATTTTGTGCATTTCAGCCTCAATTTTGCCAAAATCTTCATTGGATAGCTTGGTTTCGCCCAGATCGACATCATAATAAAAGCCATTGTCGACCACCGGCCCGACCCCAAACTTGGCTTTTGGCCAGAGCCGCTGGATAGCCGTGGCCATGATGTGCGCCAGTGAATGTCGCATCGGATATAAGTCGTGTGTTTGGTCTGTATCTGACACTTTTTCTCCAGTCTTAAGCTTGTTGCCCTAGTGGAGCCAATTACCCTGCCGCTTCGGCAAAATCCCGCGTGTGCTCGTGATCTATGTTTTAGATTTCACGTCTAGTGAGGGCCCCAAGCCAGCCCTTCTAAGTTATCTGAAACGTCCCATAATTGGCAAAGATCGACCGATAAGTCATAAATAACGCCTGTCAATCACTTGGTTCAAAAAATATAGTTATAATCAGCAGCCTTGGCTATTATTAACGCTAACTGATTAACGATGCGTGTAACCGGCGAGCATGCCTCATCACCCTCCACCAGTGTAACACGCCAGTATTCTGCCTTGGGAGCAACAACCCTCTGACCCAACCAAAACAAAAAACGGTTGATGATTCTCGCAAAAGACCATCAACCGTCCTCGACAGTTTCGTCGGGATAAAACAATCTCGGCAAAACTTCACCTGTGGGAGCTATACTAGCAGGGTTAGTACTATATGGCTAGCCTGTTTATGCTGTAATTCTTACATTTTTGTCTGGGTATAAGTAAAGCACCATAACGTCATCAATGATATTTGTTGTATATATATCTAGTAAATTAGCCCTGCTCACCTCAGACAATTGGAATTGTCGGCTAGTTTTATCAGATAAGCTCGCCTTAGACAGGTAGTTTTTTTAAGGATACACCGGCCTAGAGTACCTACTGCCTAGTCCGACAACTCTACCAGAGTAATCCCAGTCAATTGTCATGCCTATCAGCTCTGTTATCTTAAGTGGCTTAAGTAACTGGCAAAATAAAAACCCCTAGCAGGGGTAATTATTGGTGGGCGATATAGGATTCGAACCTATCACCTCCACAACGTCAATGTGGCGCTCTAGCCAAATGAGCTAATCGCCCTAATCAATCAAAGGCAATGCTTAGTGAAACTATAGCGTACCATTTAAGCCTGTGCAAGCTTCAACAGGGATAAATCACCTCTGTTATTGTCATTTATTTAGATCACGATTGCCACCTGATTTTTCTAAAAACACTTATGCTTGCCCTGGCAGTTTCAAAGACCTATCATATTAATAGATGATGAATATTTTACGCCAACCACCAGATCAGCAAATTAGCCGAACTGATTACCAAGCAGAGCGCGATTGCCGCCTACAGTACGACGAGCTATGTGAGGGGGGAGACTATTACGCACGATTAATTACAAATCCCCTAGTCGAGCACAGTTTTGCGGCTGATTATTTCGTCGAGGTCGACAAAATTATCCTGCCCCCTAAAAGCCCTCAAGCACCAGCTTTAAGTAAACTGTTTGCGACAGTTACATTCACCCCAATCGGACAAGAGGGTTTTACATTATCCGAATCTGAGGAAGACTGCAAGCTTGACGAAGAAGGGCTGATTCACCCCATCAGCAGGATTTTACTTCGCGGTAGCTCGGCGATGCCCGAAGGTGGCTACTTTATCAGCAGTTTTGACGACAGCGAGCTCGATCAGCTTGACGCCAATATTGGGGCAGACCTCACTAACCCATCCCACGCCTAACTCCTTAAATTTGCATGTTTTAAACACTAGCTTTTCTATTCATAGTATTGACTAGTATATTTTTGTTTGTTACGATTGGTCGGTTAAACAGGATGTTTTGGTATCAATAAAGCCAGCGCTTTAGACGCCTTTCAGTTGTTTTATGAGGAACTCGTTTCTTCGAAACCAACTACCCGAATTCGCCGACTTCGGGCCACAGATTCCAACAAATAGCCAGCTAGGATTTCACCAATCTTCGGCTCACGCCCCGTCGCACAATGCACCCGAGATTATGCAGGTTGATCTCGGGTTTTTTGTTTTCCACCAAACTGACAAGCTTATCCACTGGTATAATTCACAGCTTCATGACAATATGTAGTCATGGTTTGCATACATTGCCAGGCAAATACTCGAGTTATTAACTCCCGTCATCAACGGCGTAACAACGCCGTTTGGCGCCGGCGCAGTTGCCAGAACTGCCGGTCAATATTTACCACTAGCGAAATCGCCGATTACGGGGCTGCCTGGCTGGTTTCGTCCCGCGGGTCGGGTTTTTCTCCGTTTTCGCGAGACAAACTGTTCCTAAGCCTTTATCGTAGCTGTCAGCACCGCCCGCAGGCTGTCATCGATGCGTCTGCTCTAACCGACACGGTCATACGCCGCCTACTACCTGTGGTGAAACAGGGGCTCCTCGATCGCCAGTCAATACGGGCAACGGCTCAGGTAGCTTTGAATCGATTTGACGATGCCTCAAGCGTCCAATACGCTGCTTACCATAAAAAGTGACAGGATAAGACTTTAGCTACTGGGGTCGGCCCTGGAGGTGACCTTGCGACCACTGGTTGTGACCACCGCTTTTTCTGTGACATCAAACTTACTGAGATAGCGCTTGAACATCAAACGTGTCTGAGAATTAAAAGCCGCCAATGACCCATAGGCCAAACTGGTTAGCGGAAGAAATACCCACTGGGTCAGCATGAAAATAGATCGATGACGCTTGTAGCGGGCCGGTCGCGGCGGCAGCGTAACTAAACAGACATAAACCAGCACTAACAATCCGACTATACTGACCCGCTGCACTCGACTAACTATCAAGGGCAGTTCATTGGCAGCGAGATTTTGGGGGTGCACAAACGGCGGAATAAAGGCGGCAAAATAGATCAAAATTGCCCCTGTCGCCCAGGTGACATGACCCTCAATTAACCGTAAAAACTTGGCTATCACGTCGGCTTTGGGTGCTTTGTTTTTATGAAAAAAGCCTTTACTGGCGATGTAGGCAATGTCTGATGCGCCGTATGTCCAGCGCCGTAGCTGGATAAATTGTGCCTTCATGGTTCGCAAATAGCCCTCGGCCAGCACGGCATCTTGGTAGATCGGAATGCTCAGCGGATAGACCCGGTAGTCCCCGTCAAAGTGAAAGTATGACCGCCAGAAGTGATGACCGTCCTCAACTATAGTTCGAACGCTCCAAAAATTCATGTCGATCAACGATTTCAGCGGTTGGGCATGGGCCGAGAAGTTACGTGAAAGGTGTTGGCGTTGGCTGCCAACGATATAGAAAATGTTGTTGCCAGTAGCAATTACTCTCATCAGTGTCGGGGCATCCCAAATATTGTTTGTGAACATCGGCAGAGGCTGGTAGGCTGCTTTTAGCGGATCCGGGACGACGCAGTAAAGATAACTTAGAGCGGCAAAATAACAGCGGTGGGGACGATTATCGGCATCGAGTGTCGTCACCAAAACACGACTGGGATCAATCTTTTTTTGTGCGATGTATTTTTGGAGCGCATGGCCGGCGTTGGTAACATTTCCGCCCTTGCCTATCACTTCTCCGGCGATTTTGGCCGGGTGTTTGACGGCCATGGCATGGCTAAAATTGGACTTGTATATCTCGAGCAGTTGTTTGACTCGCTCTTCGGTTTCTCGGCCAGCACGAGCTTCGTAGGCGATCACCAGAATGGTTTTGGACTTGTGAGCATAGTCAGCATTTATCACCGCTTGAATGGTCGGCTCCAGAACTTCGCGGCTTTCATTGACAGTAGCAATAATCACAGCGTGAACTAATTGCTTGGGGCGGACATCGAGAGTCCGGCGCGATAACAACGAAAGATTTTTGTGGTGCCAGCCAGGTCGGTCAAGCACTTTATCGGCTATTTTGCCCTCATCTAGATCTGCCGATAAACCATTCCAGTCGAGCTTCATGTGCCTAGTCATTGTGCGGTGTCCCTCAATCGCCCGGGTCGAGTAAGCCAGGGCTCGGACAAAGACCACCAACAGATAAAGCAATATGAAGCTTACAGCCAGAGTAACATTAATAAAGCTCAAGACGATCGGTGCGCAAATCAACGTGTAACTCAAGGCGCCGGGCAAGATTTCAAAAAATCGATAATGTCCTCTGCGATCTTTTTCAAACGGGATCTCAATGTCGGTCATATCTAACGAAGCGTCAGCAGCGCATTACTGATGATGACCGTCATTGTTAGCAGTAGTAGACCCAACCCCAATATAGCGATCGCCAATTGGCGATGAATCGAATAAGCTTTGTGGCTCAAAACGCCGTGAATGACAAGCACTAACAGCGCAAATACAATAAACCCAAGTAGTTCACTGAGGCCGCCCGTCTTAAAAGCGTTGACTCCGAGCGTCGAACGGTACTGCACGATATAGCTTGAGCCGTGGCTGGTACTCAACCTGACCAAAATAAAAATACTGCCAGCCACAGCCAAAAAAGCGTTGATGCTGAGCAGCAAAAGTACCAGGTGATCATGAAAATACTTCTTGGTATCGGTCATGGCGTCGCAGCTATTGTATCACCTTCACCGAAGTCAATGAAGCCGATTTTGGTATCATTTCCGATTGGTAATTTCAGCTCATGTGCCGGTAGTAGTCAGGACCAGAATTATGGTTACGAGACAATGGTGCTTTCCACGTTCCAAAAATCGACCCAAACACTATAACTATATGAGCCTAGATTTAAACGCCATAAATAGTTGCCACTATTACAGATGGTGAGTCAATGCTTTTTGCCAATGATCATTGCTCCCAAATAACCGCCGTGGTCAGTAGAAAGTTGCAGGGTGTCAGACAGGCCGCAACTATCAAAAATGTTGGTTATGCGATCCAAACTATAGAGATGCATCCGCATTCTGGGAGTATTCCAGCGCCGTCCCTTGATAACATTTAACAAGTAATGAATTGGTACGATATGATTGCGGAGCCAGATGACAAACTTATGAAAGGCCGGCGCGTCGTGGGCAAAGGTGACGTGGAGCGCCGCAAAGCCGCTTGGTTGCAGTTCGGTAAGCAATTTTCTGATTATTCGCTCGCCCCGTTTTGGCGGAATGTGCTGTAAGACTATGTAAGAATGCGCCAGATCATACTTCTGTGGCAAATTATCTAGCCGGTCGTCTGACACCCTATAGCTAATTTTTGTAGTAAGATCCTTGGGTGTTTTTTTCCTGGCTTCATCGAGTATCGACGGTGACACGTCTAGACCGACAACTTTTGCTGAGTGACTAGTCAGTGGAATTGTCAGGCGTCCGGTGCCGCAGCCAAAGTCCACCGAGCACTTAAACTTACTGCCCCCGAGCAAATTGATACGATTCATGACTCGGTCGATGTCCGATTTACCAGCCTGATAAAACTCTTGTTCGGTCGTAGGTTTTAACTTTGTCCCGAGAAACTTAGGGTGACTCAATACTCCAAAGTACGGATTATCCGAACCCCATTTTTCCCAATCTTTGTCTGTGCTCATAGCTAAAGTATATCGCAAATCGGCTAGTGGTGCGGATGGGGAGAGTCGAACTCCCGTCTCAACCTTGGGAAGGTCACATAATAGCCGTTATACGACACCCGCCGAAGTTTATGCCGGAACATTTGTCCAGATGTTTCCGAAATGCTGCTTGTCTGCCGCTCGGAGCTGTCCAGGTATGCCAAGCAAACTCTGGAGCCACCTAGCGGGATCGAACCGCTGACCTACACGTTACGAATGTGTCGCTCTACCAACTGAGCTAAGGTGGCATAAAATCAACAGATATTATACCAGCCAACGGTTAGTCATTTTGAAACTACGGCGTGGCGGCTTAGGCAGCTTTTTTGGTTGATTGAACCGGCTGTTGATTGAAGCTTCCACCGACAGTGTCCTGTGAACGATAGGGAGATGTCTCACGAGCCCCGAGCACAGTTGGCCCAACTAGAGTTATAACTCCTTTGGGTAGTTTGACGTGACCGTCAACTTTCGGCCGACTACTAATCAATTCAGCGGAGTCACCTGCTGGCAAAGGCTCTATTGGCACCGGTACGTCTCCAACCTGCTGCCATTTCTCAACAGATGAGCCTGGTTCGCTAGTGGCGATGACGCCTTCAGGTACTGGCTGGGACAGATCATGAGTCGCTCCGGGCAGTTGGTCCTGTCCATCATAAAGCTGAGCCGGGTGAGTTTCTATTGGGGTTTTTATTTGTTCCATATTTTTTTAATATTAGCACATTGTTTCATTAAAGTCAAACGTTCGGTGACTCACTTGATCAGCTGTGTTTACGGTTTGCGTTTGACGCTGGATATTGCTATTATTACCCCTGTATTTTCGTAAATAGGCAGCGAACTACCAAAGTTGGAAATTTAGCCACTGGCTATAGACAATTTTGAAGGTCGGCGCGCAAGGCGCCCCCTAGGGGCTCGTAGTGAAGAGGCCTATCACGCCTCCCTGTCACGGAGGAGATCGCCGGTTCGAATCCGGTCGGGCCCGCCAAATTAAGGCTTACTTTTTGGTCTGAGCCATAACAATAATCACATCAGTGCTCCGATGTTTCACAAGTGACACAAAACAACACCTATAAAGGTGAGACCTTGTGGTCTGAGCTTGAAATCTGAAGGCCAAGTATGGCCGTTTCGTAATGGGTGTTTCTGGGGTGAGGACAAACGAGAATTTGTGATAAATATCGCATTTACAAACGTGTCTGCTGGAGGATAATGAAAATAGTTCATAAAGATAAAAAGGTAAAAATCGATGAATATTTCAGACCAGCTGGCAAAACTCGATCGCCGGGTTGCCTTCCAGCTCGAATCAATCGAACACTGCCCGGAGGCAACACCGCCGCAACACCTCGACACCCAGGTTGAGATGTTATTTAAGTTTCTCGATCAGCGACGAGTCCTTCGTGACATGCTGGAGGCTCCATCGGTAGTTTCTATCGGCGAGCAGGTTGTCGCTGCATCCCTGGCTCCGACCAGCCTGCAGTCGGACGTTTTCGAAAAACAAGCCGACCAACTAGCCACTGCCGCTTGAATCAATCCCTCAGGCAAACAGCCTAGTCGGTTATGTCTATATTGGATCATAAGATAGCGCCCACACCAGACATAGCTTTAGATAACTAGCTTGAAATACGAAAGCGTGATCGGCAAAACATCAATCGGTGAGCATTGGAGGTAGTGGTCGAATTTCAGCTGTCGGCTATGCTAACATAAGCGTTAAGACGAATAACACCGCTATGGAACAATTACTCACCTACGTACAGCAGGCCCTGCAAACTGGTCAATCGGAAATTCAGATTCGACAAACTTTAATGCGTGTCGGCTGGTCAACGCAACAAATTGATACGGCATTGCTAGAACTCTCGGCGTTTCGTCGTCTCAATGCCCCAAAGCCAGCGGCAAACAGCCCTCAGTATGCAGCAGCGACCCAGCCATTGCCCAGCTTGGCTGTCAACCCTGCTCAGCCACTGCCACAAGTAGGACAATATCCCGCCGTTCAATTTACTCAACCTGAGCAGCTTCAACCGATGCTCCCAGCGCCACAAACCACCACGCAAACAACTATTAGTTCCAATTATCCTCAAGACAGTCAACCAGCGCCGACCACCGTATACCCTGATGCACAAGCGCCAAGTACTGTATCGATCCCAAAAAACTCTTCAAGACACGTACTGGTGGCCTTAGCTGCAACTTTCTGCTTCATAGTAGTGTTTGCTGGTCTGTTCTGGGTTTATTCGGCATTAAGACACAAAGAAACCTCTCAGTCCACCGTTCAAAGCTTCATCGCAGCTATGCAGTCAAACAAGCAATCAAAGGCAGATGCGCTCCAGACTCCAGCCATGAATCAAAACTTCCAGAAGCTTACCGGGTCAGCCAGCTTCTACAAGTCATGCCATAATGCAGGCCAGCTATGTCAACTATTTTTCGATAAAAAGTTTTTGGCCAAAGCCAAAGTCAGTTACAACAAATACCAAGCCAGAGATGGCACAACCGGCACACAGACAACCTACACCGTCAAACAAACTACCGAGGGCGAACAAGCCGGCGGCCAGGGGTGTAGCAGCAATAGCGTCAGCACACTGACCATTTCGACTGTGCCAAAGGGGCGAAAATGGCTGGTTGACTTTGTCGACTCCGGAGTCAACTTTGACGCCAACTTATGCCCCGTCCAAGACTCAGCTACCCCCGCTGATAACTAGGTCTTTCAGGCATCACAAAAAATGTTGGCTAGAAAAAGCGGCTTGCAAGCTAATAAATCGGCTCCGCATTGCATCGTTAGACTAAATACACATTTCAAACCAAAATGTGATATAATATAATAATGAGAGTCGAACATACCATACTTGATGCCGTAGCTCTGCAAGAACTTGTCAATGATGGAGAATTGTTGCACTTCGCTAACATACCCGCCCCGTTGACCGACGACTCAACCGGAGTGTTGTTATACAAAAAAAATAAACTGTTCATTGAGTTTTTGCAAGAAAAATACGGCGTTATGCAGGCATTTTTGGGCCATGCCCTGGATGAAGAAACGGGTGTCGTGGACACTAGGCCGGATAAGATGGGAGCTTACGTCGTAGCTGCGACATTCAATGCGGTCCATAGCTTCGAATAAACCAGTCGTTGGGCGTCAGACCGGTTTAACCGTAATGTAAGCGTGAGCCGGCTGTTTGGCTTGCAATGGCGCGACAAAAGTATGGATCGGCTTGAGGTTAAATTGAATGTGAGCTGCGTGTAAGCTATCGCCTTTTCGATCGATCACTTTGACTATTTCGAGGGTGTAACCAGTGTTAACAATGCCTGAGGTTTGTCCGGGTTTGAGGCGGAACAGCTCAGACGTCACTATTGGCGAAATGTCTCTGGTGGCCGGTGTGACGGCGACACCGTACTGGCCACCACTGGCTTTGGTTGCCAAATCTTCTGATTTGTCAGTCGCCGTTTTGCCAAAATCGGCTCCAGCCTTCAGCTGGGACAACACTGATTGAGCCTTAGCATAAGTGTCGCCATCTAGTTTGGCAACGACGGCTTGCTGCAGCAGCTGTTGACGAAGCTCTCGCCTGAAGTCGGCCTCACTCCAACCCCAAAATTGACTTAAAACATCTCGAAATACACGCTCGTTACTGCCGAGACGGTTTTGATTTCGGACCAAATCAACCCAGTTATCAACCGTTTGATTGCTGACGGTTACATGATTGGTGGCCGCCAGTTGTTTGACGTAAGCGTCCTGAACCGCTTGGGTCAATGCCTGACTCTTGAGGCGAGCGAGTTGGGCTTGGCCGTCTTTGGACGAGAAATCAGTCTGCTGTTGGGTATGATAATAGTGCATGTTGCGGCGCAGTTCAAACAGATAGGACTCGTAGCTCACCCAGTTATGGCCGGCTTTGGCGACAGGGAATGGCACGACACTGGTCACGCCATACATGAAGCCCGAGTTTAGTTGCAGCCTGTATAGACCCAGGAAGCAATAGGCAAAAAAGGCGATCAGCAGCAGGACAAGCAGTCCGGCTGAGGTCCTGACAATGGAGTGTTTGGGGTGCGTTAACGGATAGATATACTTGCGGGCGCTCGAAAGTACTTCCTCTCGTTGTTCAGAGACTGTTTCGTTAGTAATACGAGGCACGTTACTCAACGCCTCACTAACCCGCTCTTCGGCCGGTTTGGAACGACCTGGACGAATTTTTGGAACGGTGAGCTTAAGCTTCTTGAGTCTCTGGGGTTTCTTCATCGGTTGTGATGTCGGCCGATTTCATTTGGGCCGGGTATGGATTGATACTTATCCCTTCTTCGCGCAGGACAGAGAGGAGTTTTTTCTGAGTTTTGGCTGGATGGTGCACGTCACGGATAACCAAATCTCCTACATATGTCTGCATCTTTATTGTACCAAATCCTAGCAGGGTTTCCTGTAGTCCCGAGACCTGATAATTGACTGATTGTATCTGGTTGAGAGCTAGATCAGCCACTTCTCGGTGAAAAAGGCCTTTTTGGGTAATCTGAATAAAGCGCTGGTCGGTCATGATAAAAACACTGAAGTGCCAACTAATCCAACTAGGAGCAAAAATGATAAGACCTAGCAGGCAGCCAAGCGCCAACCCCCCAAAAAAGATGCCAAAACCAAGTTCGGGCTTAATAGCGGCCGGGATAATGCCTAGTAGGGGGCCAAGCAAACCAAGTACCAGGCCTTTGCGCATAACGATCGGGTGCCGATGAAACACTAATAGGACGGTCTCATCATCAAACTGGTCGTCAAAATATTTGGCTGGTTTTTGTTTGGCCTTAGCGGTAGCCATAAGGGTATTGTATCAAGAAATTGATGAATTAGCGTCACACCTTGCAGGCGGGCTCTGAGACAAATAACGCTATCTATGGTGCCCCCACCACGATTCGAACGTGGATCTGCTCCTTAGGACGGAGATATTCTATCCGTTGAACTATAGGGGCCTGCTTAGGATTGTATAGTTATTCTTGTGAATCGTCATCATGCTTCCCCGAAGCCATGACGTTTTTGCCAACCGCTAACGCCTCTGAGTGCAATTTCGATTAGGCTGGATGGGTGACAGTACGATTTATTTAGAAGTTTTACGAGGCTGGGTGAACTTTTCGTGGACGGCTCTATAGTCGACGATTTCGGCCGGTTTGAACCAATGAGCGATTTCTTTGACGGCTTCATCACTGTCAGCTGATGCGTGTATGATATTTGCCACCCCCTGGCCGGCATTTGCCGCCTGGCCGTAGGTGACATGGGCGTAATCACCCCTTATCGTGCCTGGTAGAGCGCTTTTGGGTTCAGTGTCTCCAATCATCTTGCGAACCGCCGCGACGGCGTTAACCCCCTCGAGCACCATAGCTATCACCGGGCCTTCCTGCATGCTAGCCAGCTGGCTTTCAAATATGGCCTCGCCTTTACGGGTTTTGAGTGTGCCGATACCTTCGTAATGTTGAAAATAATGGTCGTAATCGGGCTGAAGCAGCTTTGCGGCAACTATTTTCAGTCCGGCGCGCTCAAAACGAGTGATAATCTCTCCGATGATGCCGCGGGCGACAGCGTCGGGCTTAAATATGATAAGGGTTTTTTCCACTTTGGTGAGATCCTGTTTAATTACCCCATTCTAACAGAGAAGCCCTTGGCCTGTCATGTCGATGTTTTGGCCAGTCAGACGTTGGCTGGGGCTTGGGTGTGGCAGGAATGGACAGCGGCCTCAGATATAATTTGACAGTGTATGGCTAATGATAACTGGCGATTGTGTCGTACAATGTAGCTTATGCAGTTTGTGAAAGCCAAGACTGATTTTCTCGAATATCTTGAGATAGAACAAAATCGCTCGCAAAAAACCATCCAAAATTATGATCATTATCTCACCCGCTTGCTCGATTTTGCCGGTGACATAAGAGTTTCGGACATCGATGCTGAAATGATCCGCAAGTGGCGGTTATGGCTAAACCGGCTTGGTACTAACACCTCCGATGAGCTGGGCAAAACCACTCAGAATTATCACCTGATAGCGCTGCGCAGCTTTTTGAAGTACTGTGCCAAACGTAACATCCCTGCCCTAACTGCCGACAAGATCGAACTCGCCAGAACCAAGCGCGGACAAGTGACTTTTCTAGGCGAAGACGAGCTAGCCAAGTTATTTGATCAGCCCGATCTCGGCACTATCAACGGTGCCCGTGACCGGGCCATACTCGAGCTATTGTTTAGTTCAGGTCTGCGCGTCAGCGAGCTGGTCGGACTTGATCGGGATCATATCAACCTCAAACGACGCGAATTCATGGTTCGCGGTAAGGGCCAGAAAGATCGTCCGGTATTTATCAGTTCTGAGGCGGCCAAATGGGTCGAAAACTATCTGAAGCAGCGTACCGACAACGCTCGCCCGCTGTTTGTCCGCTACAGCGGCAGTAAGCGGGTCGACAGATCCGGGAATTTTCAACGCTTGACCGCCCGCAGTGTCCAGCGGATCGTGGCCCGGGCCGCCGTACTGGCCGGAATCACCAAGCACGTCAGCCCCCACACCCTGAGGCACTCTTTTGCCACTGATTTACTGATGAACGGGGCCGATCTGCGCAGCGTCCAGGCACTTTTGGGTCATAGTAATATCGCAACCACCCAGATATACACTCACGTTACTGACCCCCACCTCAGATCAGTTCACGAAAAATTTCACAGAGGCGCGGCCGAATAATTTGTCAGTTAATGCTTTTTTAGTCTTCGCAGAGCTGAATAGAAGTTTAAGCTATCGATCAAGGCGTGGACGTGCAGTTATCAACTGTCCCACTTATTGGGTCAGTGGTAAAGCGCTTGCACAGGTTTTGGGCTTCCAGGGCGTAGTCTGGGAGGTTGTAAGGCTGATTGATCGGAATAGCAACTTGTAATCGTTTAAGGACATTATGGGCTTTGCCGGTGGCATCGATTGTTGCCTGGGCGTCGACAAAGTTAAGCGCAGCGCCTGAAGCGTCCTTGGCGTTAGCTATATAGAGATCAGATTGAACATAGTAATTTATGATGTGGGCAAGGTAGTGGTCACCCAACGCGCCCCCTATATTGTTGATTGTCGACGAACAACCGCTACTAAGGGTACAACTGCCAGAAATTATCTGGCCTTGATCATTCGGTAGCGTCGAATAGCCTATGCTATTGCCGCCGCCAGATGATGGATATAAAAAGACTGTGAAAGTTTTATCCCTCAAGGCATCTCTGCCAGAACCGCTCGATAACGGTGTCAGGCTGACCTCCAGTACCGCCGGGTGTTGCCCCCAGTTTCCGGATCCACCGCCAGACGGGGTGAAGCGACCCAGATCACCTAGGGAGCGTGGGTTCTTATAGGCGGGGTCGGGGTTGCTGCTATTCCACTTGATAGTCAAGCTACTGAGTGCACCGTTAGTAGAAAAGGTCGTATACCACGAATTGAAAGCGAAAACTGGTTTTTTGACAAGTGTGCCGGGGGTTTTATCGACTAGGATGCAGCTGTATGACACTCCGTTGGTGGCATCAATGTTAGGGTTCAGACCGCTAACTGTCGGGTTCAGACATGTATTTGGATCTGGTGCAGGTGTTAATCCTGGCAAAATCTTCAAAGTGTCGTTAATGCCGGTCTCGGCGGCATAGTAAGCCTGGGTTGCCAGTTGTCGACTGAGGGCGCTGCGTTGCTCTCGCCGTGACATCTGAGCGAAAGCGAGTGTAATGAGCGACAGGACTATGATCAATATCAGCGCGATGATGATCGAAGCGAAACCGTTTTGGTTTTTGTGAGTCTTGGTTTTAGTTTGTTTATAACGCATATGATTATTGTACCTCTAGTTGATTCGTTTGGCCACAATAGTATTCAATTTGGCGGTAGCACAATATTGATCACCGCTGTCACCTTTGCATAAGGGCGAAGTTGTCCCGGGGCCGGTCAGCAAATCATCATCGCCATAAGCCACCCCGACACTAATGCTATAGGGAGAAGACCCTGGGGAGATAGTCAGATCACTCAAGCGCGAGTTCGGCGCGATCAGCTCCGACCCACCGCTTAATGACGGGTTAGTTAGATTGGCGGGGGTGCACAAACCTCCGGAAGGAATACTGTCTCGCCATAGAACATGAGCGATTTTACTCGGACCGCTGCCTATCTGTTTGTGCAAGACGTAGCTGTAGCGAACTGAATCAAAGCAAATGGAGCTTACCGTTGTGCCGCCGAAATTATTTGCACCAATCAGCACACCATTTGAAGAGCTTAGTTGCAGGTGCTGAGACAGCTCATCAACAATACTACGAACATTATCCTGGACCCGGGCTTGATTGATACCCTTGTAGTAAAGACTGCCGATGTTAATCATCATGACAGTGACCAATATTAGGATGGTCGAAAGTATGGCCGTAGCGATCATCAGTTCGATGATCGTAAAACCGGCTTGTGGTCGACGCTGGAGGTTTGTCATAGTTGTGGGTGTAACCTATACGATAACTGCACTGAGTCTTGGCCGTCGCCACGGACATCGGGCCAGACGGCCCTAAGAATAAACAGGTCGTTAGCAGGTTGATTATACGAAATGGTAACCTTGTACCAGCCATTGGGGCCAAACTGACAGGTGGTAGTAGTGTTCTTGACAACAATATAGCTAGGATTGGTTGTGTTTACACAGAAGTCGTAAGGTTGATAGATATATTGATTTGCTGGAGTGATTGGGTTGGGAGACAACACCCGTAGTGCTTCTAATTGTGACTGCAACAGATTGGTGGCATAGCTGTTTTCTTGGGCTTGGCGGGCATTGAGCAGGCTACGATTGGCGGTGGCATAGGAAATGCTAATCGCTAGTCCCAGTACCGTCAGTACAATCATGACTTCGACTATGGTGTCACCGGCAGCACTAAGCTGACTTCGCTTTACACGCATAAAGATGGCTTCGCCTCTCCGTAACGTTTGACTTGGGCACTCAACTGCCCTGCTTCTGTCCCTAAATTGACCGAAGCGTACTGAGTGCCGTCAGTCAGACAGATGTAAGCATTTGAAATTGGACCTGCCCCGAATCCGCTAGAACTTACTGGGAATGACGAAGCGTACAGATGGACCGATTGAGCACCGCTTTGAAGCGTATTGTCGGCATTGACGCTACCCTGACTTTGGATAAATCCAAAGGCGGGACTAGGGTTTACTTTGATGATATCAAGATTTTGTGGTGTGTTCTGGGTCGTTGTCAAATCACCAACTGAGTTAGCTCCAGCTGCGGATAAGCTTGTAGCAACATTGCCGGTTGTTGTATCCAATCTATTACCGGCAATTGACAAAATATCATATTTCTCAGGTTGTCCGACAGGGAAATGTAATACTTTGCCCAAAAACACGCAGCCTGAATTTGTACCCTGGGTGTCTGTGAGCGGCGTGACTGAAGGACGAACATCAACGCGTGTCGGGTTAGGAGTACACATCAGACCGATATCGCTGTACTGGCCGTCATGGACCTGTTCGATTACGTCTTGAATCCGGCTAGCCATCTCGTTTACGCCTGTGGTGAAGGCGGTACGTTCTTGTTTGCCGTTGATGAAGTTTACCGCGATCACGAACATTAATCCGGTTACAGCCAGAACTATCAGAACCTCGATGATTGTGTACCCCAGCGGCTGTTTGTTTTTGCCACCCAGCATAATGTTTAAAATATATGTCTTTTCGCCTAATCAGTTTTGTTAGAATCTGATGACTGATTTAGAGTTTGGCATATAGTTCTCCTTCATCGGTTTGATTATACCACAAGCGTTATCAAAACGACCACTGTCAACCGCTGGTTTAGCCAATCATCGCCAAGTGCTTGTACCAATCCAGGATATCAGCCCCAAACAACTGAGCAATAATGGCGCCAGCTATCAGAAACGGACCAAAAGGGATGATGCTCTTTTTGGTCAGACGGTGACGATAGAGTAACGGCAAGCTGACCGCGGTGCCGAGCAGGGAGGCGGCAAATATGCACAGTATCGCTTTGCCTGGGGTACCAAGTACCAGCCCGAGCAGCCAGCCGAGTTTGACATCACCGCCGCCGATCCATTTGCCGCCAGACACCTGAAACAACAGATAGAATATGCCGCCGCCAATGGCGACTGCGATAATCGTACTTATCAGGGCTGTCAGCGGCTTATCGTCGCTCAGAACGCTTATAGCGGCGTATAGCCCGCCCAGGACAGCCAGTGGGTAGATCAGACGATTGGGCAGCAAAAACCAGCGCAGATCATAAACCAAAAGTGCCATGAAGCCGGTTATCAGGCCCAGCCATAGGCCAAAGAGAATTATTTCACTGCCGCTAAGCTCACTAGGCCAAAACAAATAAGACAGAGCAAACAGCCCAGCTGTGGCTAGCTCGACGATTGGGTACTGGATCGATATCGGCTGTTGGCAGTAACGGCACTTCCCACCAAGGCTTATATAGCTGACTAGCGGCACCAGGTCTTTAGCAGTCAGCTCCCGGTGACAGTGTGGGCAGCGGCTGCGGCCGCTGATGATCGATAGTCGCTTTTTGGCGGCGGCGCTTGCTTTTCTCGACTGCCCTGACTGCTCGTGTAGTCGCCAGACTAGCGCGTTGACGAAACTGCCCAAGCACAGCCCAAGCACAACCATTATGATGATGACCATGAGCTTCATAGTAGCATAAACGTCAAACAGACCCCCTCAATAGGAGGTCTGTTCAATTTCTAACGAACTCTAAGTCTATTTTCCTTATCTATCCGTCGACGCATTTATTGTTGGCCGCTATTGATTCGGCACCAGAGGTCTCAACCGAATAATAGACTGACACTGCTCGCGCGGATGAATTACCTTGGCAATTAAAACCAAGTCGATATGAAATTGTCCCATGCGTAACTACTGTGGCAGGTACTCCAGTGGTCGAATTAACCACGGTACTCCCCTGTAGTTTAGCTTGTGATGATGCACCACCGGAACCTTGAACTAGTCCATTGTTCGATATACTGGTGACTTTTGCTCCATCGTTGTCAGACTCGTACGTAGAAACTGCAGCCACGACCGCCGAGGCGTCATTCTTGATAGCTGTGTTTCTAGCATTTCTCTGCAGAGCCGGAACGGCCAATAGCACGATCAATATGATCAAACCGGCGATAGCCAGCACGATCATGACTTCAATAATGGTGAAGCCACTGTCTTGTTTTTTTAGTTTCTTAAGCATTGCAAATGCCCCCTTTGCGGCTTAGTTTTAAGTGCTTATGCTAAGATGATAGGCTGTCTTGGGGCAAAAAGCAAGCATTTTTTATGACTTATCCCCAGTTTGACCAGCCTGTCGATCACATCTCTTTCCTTGTGTGGCTGCCCGCCCGGATTTGGTACAATCCAATCATCATGACGCAAGGTCAGAGTCGTACTTCCAAACTGGGTAAAACATACACCGCTACAACTGCTGGCACTCACCGGCACTGCCACCGCTCGTCTCAATAGCATATAACGCCACGATGTCATCGTAGCCAGCGCCTTGATACTTTGACTTGCCTTTGATGTCGTTGTCGCACCTCTGGTAGTTAAAGATTTCAACCTTGTCAGTACTGCCCACAGGACCAGCGGTTGATTTTGTTGGTCGGCTGACATAGGGAAAGCTTATGCTGCCTGTGTCAGCGCTATAGTAAGTAAGCTTGGTTGTCCCCAACAGATCGTTTAGCTGATTGAACCCACTGGGCAGGCTGCCACCGTTATTGAGCTCATAGTGCGAGATGGCTTCCAATATCGTTGCCACGTCGGCTCGACGCTGACCGTTTCGGCTGTTTCTCATAAGTGTTGGTATAACCTGAAAGACCAAAAGAAGGATCATACCGGCTATTGCCATAACTATGATCACTTCAAGAATCGTAAAGCCGTTTTGAGTCTTACTATCTCTGTTAGCCATAAACAATTTTTACACGTCTCACTAGTTTCCGGCGCCGGTGAAGCCGGCTTGATTGACAAGGCCATAGATCGGCAATAAGATAGCCGCCACGATGGTCAGTGCTATGACGCCCATAACTATCATCATGACCGGCTCGATGATGGTGCTAATGGTTTTAATCTCATTGTCGACTTCTTTCTCGTAATAATCGGCCACTTTGGCGAGCATGGTTTCCATACCACCGGACTGTTCGCCAATGCTAAGCATATTTGGCACTAGCGGCAAGAAATTGGGATCATTAGTTAGAGCCAGTGACAGTGCTTTGCCGCCTTTGACCTTTTCGGTGGCTCGATGAAGTGAATTGGCGATGTGGACGTTGTCGACAGCATCAGCGGTTATATCGAGTATCTGGATCAGAGGCACACCACTGGCAACCAGCGTCGTACCAGTTCGAGCGAAGCGCGCCATGTACATTTTCATAAACAATGTGCCAATCGGCCATGATTTCATCTTGATCTTGTCGATTACCGATCGGCCGCCGAGGGTCCTGGCCCAGCGGCTGCCGAAAAATATTGCTAAGACCAGTAGGATCAGCACCAGCCACCAGTAGTGAATTATAAAGTGTGAAATCCATAGCAAGACCCTAGTCAGAAGCGGTAATGATACTCCCGGTAAACCAGCGTAAATGCTTTGCACCTGAGGCAAAACTTTGACGATCATAAAAGTCACAACACCCATCATGACCAAAAGCACGATCAGTGGATAGACCATAGCACCACGGACTTTGCTAATGACGTCGGCATCTTTTTCCTGCTGGTCGGCCAGGCGTTCAAGTCCTTTGTCAAGCGTCCCGGAGGCTTCGCTGGCGGCGATCAGACTAGTATAGACTCTATTAAAGACTCTGGGGTGACGCTCTAGCGCAACACTAAATGCCGTCCCGGCCTCGACATCGGCAATCACTTCGTTCAATACGGCCTGAAGTTTTTTGTTGGTAGTCTGGCCGGCGACACTTCGTAGGCTCTGAACTAACGGTAGTCCGGCGTTGATGAGCGTCGCCAGCTGACGGGAAAACAAGACTTTGTCTTTGGTACGTATCCGGCGTTGTAAGCGAAAGCCGCCCTCGGTATTTTGCAGTCTTATGCTCAGCGGTGTCAGACCTTGCTCGCGGATCATTTTGCTGGCACCTTTCTCAGTGTCAGCTTGAAGTTTGCCTTTGATGTTTTCGCCGGTTTTGGCGTTATGGGCCTCGTAGCTATAAGTCAGCATGCTAGCCTCTCATCAACCGATCTAGTTCATCTCTATCAACCGCAAAGTTGCAGGCTTCATCGTAGGTGATCGAGCCGGCGTGTATCAGATTGACCAGTTGTTTGTCCATCGATTGCATACCAAACTCGGCGCCAGTCTGGATGACAGCCTCCAGCTGGTGACTTTTACCTTCCCGCACGATGTTGCGTACTGCCGGTGTAGCGACCAGTATCTCGGCGGCCGCCAAACGGCCTCCACCGATGGCTGGAATCAGGCGCTGCGAAACTATCGCCATCAAGATATTTGACAATTGGGCACGAATTTGTGGCTGCTGATGCGGTGGAAAGACATCAATCATGCGATCAATACTCTGGGAAGCACTGTTGGTGTGAAGCGTAGCAAAAACCAGATGCCCGGTCTCGGCGATAGTTATGGCGCTAGCTATGGTCTCTAAATCTCGCATTTCGCCGATCAGCACCACATCGGGGTCCTCGCGCAAGCTGCTGCGCAGAGCAGCACTAAACGAGTAGGTATCATAGTGCACTTCTCTTTGGACAATAACTGATTTTTGCGATCGGTGGGTATACTCTATCGGATCCTCGATGGTAATAATGTGTTTGCTTTGCTCTTGATTGATTTTGTGAATCAAGGCCGCCAATGACGTAGATTTCCCAGATCCGGTCGGGCCGGTTATCAGCACCAGTCCGCGTGGATATTCTGAAAATTTATTGACGATCTCAGGTAATCCCAGCTGTTCGATCGACAATATCTCATTTGGTATCAGGCGCATGGCGGCGGCCATGTTGCCGCGCTCATGAAAGGCATTGACTCGGAATCGGCCAAGATCGCCGTAGGCAAAGCTGAAGTCAAACTCTTTGTCTTTGAGCAATATCTGCTTCTGGTCCTCGTCGAGAACCGAAAATATCAAGGATTCGACTGCTTCCTCATCGAGAATACTGGCAGTCCTGATGGCCACTAGCGAGCCGTCGATACGCAGCATCGGCGGTAAGCCAACTTGGATATGCAGGTCAGACGCTTTCTTTTTGACAACTTCGTCAAGTAGTACTTCGATTCTTGGATGTTCCTGAGTTGCCATATTTATCTTCCCACCTTTTCTATTATCTGCTCAAACGATCGTTTAGTTTAGGACAAGTTATTCTCCAATATCCAATCAAGTCCAGCCTCTTCCTATTAAAGATCGCTGTTTTCATGCGTTATCCTCAGCGGCTACCCGGTTGACCTCGGTAATGGAGGTTTGACCATCCAGTACTTTCAGATAACCGTCTTGTCGCATAGTCAGCATTCCCTCTTGTTGTGCCATTTTCTCTATTTCACTGCTTGTCGATCGTTTCATGATCAAACCTTGGATAGCCTCAGATACTTCAAACACCTCGTAGAGTCCCACTCTACCCTTGAAGCCTCCGGGCGTATCGGGCGTATCCCTGCCCTTAGCTAAAGTATAAGCGGTTTGTCCCGCTAAGGGCAAGCTTTTATACCCTAGATCTTTGGCGACAGTAGCTACTTGATCAGGAGTTTTGGGTAGTAAACCGCCCAAAGAAGTTTGAATTGCGGCAATTTCTGGGACAGTTGATTGGTAGGTCTCTTTAACATCTGGTGCGATACGCCGTACCAAGCGTTGTCCAATGACCGTGTGAACCGTGCTTGCAATCAGAAACGGCTCAACTCCCATATCGAGCAGTCTAGGCAGGATGCCAGCGGCGCTATTGGTGTGCAGAGTACTAAAGACTAAGTGACCGGTCAAGGCTGCCTGGACCGCCAATTGAGCGGTTTCCTTATCGCGTATCTCGCCGACCATGACGACGTCGGGGTCTTGACGCAAAATACTTCTCAGCCCGGTGGCAAATGTCAGCCCCACCTCAGGATTAACTTGGATTTGATTGATACCTTCCATTTTGTACTCGACCGGATCCTCGAGAGTCACGATATTAATAGTATTGTTTTTGATCTCCTGAATTAGAGCATATAAAGAGGTTGATTTGCCTGAGCCGGTTGGACCGCTGGTCAAAATCATGCCGTTTGGCCGCTGCAGCCCATTTCGGATCGTTCTAAGCGGTCGTCCGGTAAAGCCCATGGCTTCCAGCTTGAGAGAGGTGCCGCTTTTGTCCAGCAATCGGATGACAACCTGCTCACCCCAGACTATCGGTGCGATAGCAATACGCAAGTCGATGTTATGACCCTCGACCTCGATCGAAAACTGGCCATCTTGAGGAGTGCGGTGTTCATCGATTTTCAAGTTGGACAAAATCTTGACACGGGATATCAGAGCCGGCTCAGTGCTTTTTGGCAGCCGCATTACTTCTCTCAATACCCCATCAATCCGACAGCGGATTTTTACCTCTTTTTCCATGGGTTCAATGTGGACATCGCTCGCACCTTGACGACCGGCATAATCCAAGATAGCAGTCAGTGCCTTGCTGATCGGTGAATCTTCTACTATCGTGACCGCCTGTGACTTCTTCCCGCCTTTGGCAGCAGCCTGCTCACTCTTTCGTTTGGTACCTTCAGGGTCTGTCAATAACTCCTCGCCAAAGGCATCTTGCATTTCAGTATCAAGACGATTGCTATATTGACGCAGCACCTGTCGAATCCCAGCTTCGGAAGCTACATAGACTTTCAATGGACGGTTGATGCGTTTGCTTAAATAATCGACCGCCTGGACGTTATTGGCGTCGAGCATAGCCACGATCAATCGACTTTGCATCTGACCCAAAGGCACCGCCATATAGCGTTCTGCAATATCTTTTGGCAGCAATTGCATGATCTTGGGATCGATCCGAGCAGATATCAGATTGACATATGGCACTCCAGTGACTTTGGCGTTGGCTTTCGTCAGTTGTTCATCAGTGATATAGCCGTTTTTCAGCAGGTAGGTCATTAGCGGTTGATTGGCGTTTTTAGCAGCCTCGCGACCTTTGGCCAGTTTGTCCGGTGATATCATACCCCCATCAACTAGGATGGTTTCCAGCTGATGCTGACTTGTCATAGGGCTCACTGTCATAGGCTGGCTCCTGTCGGACAATCCGCAAATCTACCGTCGAAACCTACCAGAACCTCTCGGTCGATCCGATCAGTGTTGACAGAGCGATGGATCATTTCAAGCGCCCCCTTATTGAGAGCTGCTACCGCTGAAGGGGTCGGGGTTAGCGTTTTGGCCGATGGTTATCAGCTTGGTCGGGTCGAAAGCGTTGCTGTTGAAGTATCGGCTATCGGGTTGCGGGAACTCAGCCGAGATCGGCTGGACGACTTCAACCGCTTGTTGCCGGTTCTTGGGAGAGGCAATAATCGTTTTCGAGAGGAAAAAAGACAGCACAGTACTTATAAACACGATGACAACGATTAGTGCCAGGTCTTTTTGTTTCATTTGATCACCTTCTTAGAAATGTTTAGGTTTAGCGCCGGTTGATAGAAGGTATGGGCATCGACTTTGATTGTCATGTCACTATTGCCGCCGCTGACATCTATGGTATCGACTTGGATTGGCCTGATCGAAGACTGTAGTTTGTTCATCAGCTGCTGCACTGACTGATAGCCGGCATTACTGATAGTGAACGAGAAAGGAATCGGTATCGGTTGGGGATTGGGGCTGGAAAGATTTCCTTGCTGATTGACTTGATCGTCAGTACCGGTGATATCGCTGACCTTGAGACTGTTGTCAGCAAATATTTTTTCCAGGCTGGAAGTTAGTCCGGGAAAGTCATAAGAGCTTGGCAGGGCATCGAGAATAATTTTGGTATTACTGCCGTCATTATCACCACTACCGCCATTTAAACCACCGATAATATTGGTCGAGGCGTTATTAAACGCCGTGTAATGCGCTGATAGGCTGTCAAAGGCTTTGAGGTTGTCTTGGAGTTGTTTGTGAGCTTTCTCTTTAGCAGACGTTACTCTCGCCTGGTATTGATTTTGACTAAATACCGCCTTGGAGGCCACCAGACAAAAGACTGTAACAAAGGCAGCGATGCCGACGACGGCAACTATTTGAGCGCTAGCTTTCGAAATCGCAACTCGTTTGGTAATCATCTGTTGCTTGGCCATATTAGCGGACTCCTGTCGGTGTTGGTTTGGGCGAAGTTGTAAACAAGTCGGTCGGTTTATCTAATTGTGAACGGGTGGTTACGATATTGGGTACCGACAGAGTCACTTTCTGGGTAGTATCAAAGATATTGGGATCGTATGACAAATCGATCGTAAAGTTAGCGGCCTTGGATTGATCCTGACTGGCGGTATTGAGACCAAAACTGGTCAAAACAACGCTAGTAAAAGGCTTGCCTTTGGAATCAGATTTGTCGGTCGTATAAGTGGTAAATTTCAGCGTATCAACGTATTTGTTGACGCTGCTGAGAGCGTCAGCCGTGCCAGTAATCTCGATAGTATGGGCATTTAGATCAACGTGGAGATTGGTGATACTCGCATTTGACGGGGTAACTTGATTGAGATAGTCAAATGCCCGGGCAACGGCCGGTTTGGCATTGTGCAAATCAGTTAGTCTTTTTAGCTGGTTCTGGACAGTCAATATTTTGCCGATTTGGGGCTGGGCTCGCAGCTCGGAGCTTTCCTTATTGATATCTTTGGACAAATCATTGAGGTGCTTTTTCTGCAGTCCGTCAAAGCTTAGCAGCAAAATGAGTAGCGCCACCGCGGCACCGGTAACAAGCAGCGAGATAGTAAAGACCATTCGGCGAGATCTTTCAGCCTTGATATATTCCAGTTTTATGTCTGGTAACAGATTAAGTTGAATCATGACGTTCGCTCCGCAAGCCCGACAGCCACTCCAAACTGATTGGATATGGCCGACAGCTCATTTTGGCGATCAGGGCTGGCGTTTACGTTGCGCCAAGCATTGCCTATCTCAACATTGATGCCGAACTTATTTGCCAGATACAGTGGAAATTCAGGGATAACTGATGCTCCTCCAGTAACTACAATTCGTTCAATTTTGGTTGCCACGTAACGAGTTTGAAAGAACTTAATCGATTTTTCAATCTCGGAAGATAACAGCTCAACAGTCGAATTGATCGCTTGAAATACCTGTCCCTCGAGTTTTTCCTTACTAAGACCAAACTTGAAAACAAATTGTTCAGCTTGCTTTTCGTCGATATTCAAATTCTGTGTGGCGGCTCTGATCATGGCCTCGACGCCAGTTGGGATACTTCTGGTCAAGTGCGGGATACCGCTTTTGACGACAACTAAGTCGGTCGAATTATGCCCGACATCGAGAATTAATTGCGGGACATTATCGGGCAGAGCCAAGGCTCGAGCCATTGCCAAGTTGTCAGGCTCAAAAGCAATCACATTGAGTCCGACAGACTCTAATATATCCAGCCTGTCCTCGACGAACTTATTGGCGACGCTTGTCAGTAGAACCTCTTGCTTGGTCTTGTCGCTCGGCGAATCACCGATCAGAGCCCAATCAATCTTTGACTCACCTAGAGGGGTCGGTATCAGCGAGTCAGCCTGAAACGGTATAGCTTTGGCCAGCTCGCTGGCTGACAATCGATCGATATCTGCGACAGTCGTGAAGACCCGGTTCGAGGGTATACCGACAGCCACGTTGGCAGTGCTGACTTTGGCTTGATTGACCAGTTGGGCGATGTACTGAGCCAGTTTGAGCTGGTCGGCTTTGGAGTCACTCAGCGATATATTTGAGCCCAGCGGCATGTAAGCGTACTTGACCAAGCTTTTCGGCCCATTGCCAGCCCCCCTCAGTTCAACCAGCCGGATCGCTGTGCTGCTGATATCCATTCCGAAGAATTCAGTATTGCCGCCAAGAAGAAAGCTCATGACCTAGCTCCCTGCAAGCTACTTTTTGGACTATGGTATTTTGCCGGCCGAAAGAAGTAATTTATGTTAGAGATGGGCTTCTCTTTCATCAGGAGAATTATAGCATAAGCAATACGGTAACCACCCTGTCTCAAGCCAAGGTATAAATTCGTTTTAGGACTCTTATTTATTTGATTTATCATCCCACCCTGGCCGAATCTTTATTTCCTGTTTATGCTTATTTTTTAGTTTACCCTATCACAGCACCGGTGGCAAACTGGTAATGGCGTCATAGGTTGGGGCACCGTTGTTGGTGGGTTTGATCTCAAACGGGGTGAGGTATAAGTCAGGTGTAAAGTGGAAGACTTCAGCGGCACAGATGGAGTTTGTCGTACC
>JAYRNA010000010.1:0-1319 GCA_041912375.1 Saccharimonadales bacterium (SeqCode)
TGCAACAACCAAAAGTTGCTAGCACGGCGCAGAAGATTGAGGCGCAGCCTGTCAAGGAACAAAAACTCTCACAGCCTGAGCCACAACCGCAACCCGTGCAGGAGCGACCACCTGAGCCGAAACCAGCGCCCTCACCGCCGGTGAAAGTCCAGACGGCATTACCCACTAACAAAACGGAGTTAATGCGTTTAGCAGGGATTCCAGAAAGTGACTACTCGCACGTCGATTACATCGTGTCTAAAGAGAGTAGCTGGAACCATAAAGCTATCAACAAAAACTCCGGCGCGACTGGCTTATGCCAGGCACTACCCGCAAGCAAGATGGCCTCGGAAGGTTCAGATTATTTAACCAACCCCATCACGCAGTTGAAGTGGTGCCACAAGTATGCCATCCAGCGATACGGAAGCTGGTACTCAGCTTTCGCCTACTGGAAAGCAAATAGTTGGTGGTAACAACCAGGGGGAGCAATCCCCCCACCAAGAAGAAAGGAATACTAGCATGTACGACAACCCACACCCAATGGACAACCTTTTAATAAAAGATTTGATGCAGCGGTTTAAACGACCTGTGAATAAGGAATACATCATACCTGTTGAACAGGACGAGAGCGAATATCACATCATTGTCCGTAAAGTAGCTCCCAGTGTCTTTGATATAAAGCAAACCACCGGAGATTATCCGCCAGGGTTTGATTACAGCATAGATGCCTAGTAAGGCAGGAAGGAGATAGACATATGCTTACAAGCGATAAATGTACAGAAGTAATAGCAGCCATGCACAGGGTGCAGCAAGCCATGGAAGTAATTGAGCGAAAAGACAAAGCTGATGCAGGTAAGTACAGCTACAGCTACGCCAGCTTGCCCAGCATATGGGTGGCACTAAAGCCATTGCTTAAGCAAGAAGGCTTAACGGTAATACAAACACCAACTGGAAGTTATGGCCAGATTATGGGCGATCACCTAACCACCACTATCTACCACACATCCGGCGAGTGGGTGCAGGACAGTATGCGTCTTATCCTGACGCGTGATGATCCCCAAGCTGTCGGTGCAGCTATTACCTACGCACGGCGCTACATGCTCACCGCCATGTTTGGCATTGTAACTGACGACGACAACGACGCAACCACCAGCCGGTTAGCTGACGGCAGTATGAAGCGGGATTGGGTACGAGCCTACACCATCATGGCTAAGAAGCAGAACCCAGAAGCTACCCCAACCAATCTGGACTTCATCAAGTTTATACAAGAAGTCTATGGCAAGCATCCCTCAAAGATATACGCCAAAGAGCATCAACAAGTGCTCGACACTATTAACGCA
>JAYRNA010000011.1:0-1769 GCA_041912375.1 Saccharimonadales bacterium (SeqCode)
TGCGTTAATAGTGTCGAGCACTTGTTGATGCTCTTTGGCGTATATCTTTGAGGGATGCTTGCCATAGACTTCTTGTATAAACTTGATGAAGTCCAGATTGGTTGGGGTAGCTTCTGGGTTCTGCTTCTTAGCCATGATGGTATAGGCTCGTACCCAATCCCGCTTCATGCTGCCGTCAGCTAACCGGCTGGTGGTGGCATCGTTGTCGTCGTCAGTTACAATGCCGAACATGGCGGTGAGCATGTAGCGCCGTGCGTAGGTGATAGCTGCACCGACAGCTTGGGGATCATCACGCGTCAGAATTAGGCGCATACTGTCCTGCACCCACTCACCGGATGTGTGGTAGATAGTGGTGGTTAGATAATCACCCATAGTCTGGCCATTATTGCCAGTCGGTGTTTGTATGACTGTCAAGCCTTCTTGCTTAAGCAGTGGCTTTAGTGCCACCCATATGCTAGGCAAGCTGGCGTAGCTGTAGCTGTACTTACCTGCATCGGCTTTGTCTTTTCGCTCAATTACTTCCATGGCTTGCTGCACTTTGTGCATAGCCTCGATTACTTCTGTACATTTATCGCTTGTAAACATATGTCTATCTCCTTTCTGCCTTACTAGGCATCTAAGCTGTAATCAAACCCTGGCGGATAGTCCGCGGTTTCTTTAATGTCAAAGATACTTTTGTACCTGTGAACAACGATGTCGTACTTACCCGAATCTTGTTTGACGTAAATAATGCGTTCTTGGCGCAAGGGCCGCTTGAACCGTTTTAATATGTCGTCCATCAATGGATCGATTTGTTTAACCTCATCTGACATGCTAGTGTTCCTTTCTTAGTAGACCGTTAGGGTGAGACTGGCCCACCCATAGGTCTTTATGTTGTTAGTAGCAAGCAATCTTCTTGCAGGTCGTGAACGACCAAGGTTGCCAGCCTCTTGCCTGATACTTAGCCCAAGCTATGGCTACATTCCTGGCTGGGTCATAGACCTGTCCGCTATGGCAAGATATTTGGAATAGTCCAAAACTGCCTTTGCAGACTCCGTGGTTGTCTTTCCAGTTCGCCGCGTTTGGGTTACACCCGCTTTCTGTTCGCATGACGTTCATGGCTACATCCACGTTCCAGCTATACTTAGCTACTAGTGGTCGATAGGCTTCACAACCTACCGGATATGCCACCGTTACCGTTTTCGGCTCAGGTGGTCGCTCCTGCACGGGTTGCGGTTGTGGCTCAGGCTGTGAGAGTTTTTGTTCCTTGACAGGCTGCGCCTCAATCTTCTGCGCCGTGCTAGCAACTTTTGGTTGTTGCACCGTATTGTTAAGTTGCGAGGGAGCTGGTGCTGGTTTATGCAGTCCCCAAAGGGCGCACAAAACCAAGCCGATTCGTAGGATACGAATAAGCTTCCTTTCGTTATGGACAATGGCCTGTGTCCTTTGCAGGGTTCTCAGCTCTCTCCACCTCGCTGATAAGGCTCCCGCTGTTTACTGACGGCCTATGGCTGCATCAGATGGGTCTTGGGCTTCCCTGGCAGGTCACGATCGGATTACTCATCTAATCACGGCCTCCGTCGGCAATAAAAAAGCCCCAGGATTATTCCCGAGGCTGTTGTGTCACTCTAAGTGTTGGCTGGGGAGGAGGGATTCGAACCCCCGAATGCAAAGTCCGAATCATCCCTGTTAAGAGTGGAGCACAACTTGTGTGCTCGGGATACAAAGTTGAATTGTTAATGTATCGAATGTAGCTACATTGTAGCATAACTTATATGCTTAGTCAACAA
>JAYRNA010000012.1:0-1007 GCA_041912375.1 Saccharimonadales bacterium (SeqCode)
AAATCCTTGGGACAGGGGCAAAATGGAGAATCCGTGGAGAGGCATACTAACCGCTTAGTGGTATGTCTAGTACTTTGTAACCCCTCAAAAGGTAACCAGCAGAGACACGCTACAATCCGACCATAGCGTGCCTCTCTATGGGTTTAAGTAGAGATATTGGGACAATTAAGACTAGTCAGGACTACAAAGTAGCCATTGTTGGCTATGGGTGGGTTGGTAAAGCCTATCATAAGATGTTTCCTGATGCTGTTATTTATGACGAGCCACAGCAATACTGTCAGCGTGATAATTCGGGAATTGAGATATTATGGGACAAGTCAAGCTGCCGTAGCCTAGTTAACAAATGCGATCTTGCTTTAGTTTGCGTACCGACGAATTTAGAGAAAGGCGAACTAGATATGTCTATCGTCGAGGAGGTAGTGGACTGGCTTGATACCCCATTAATCTTAATAAAGTCTGCCCTACAACCTGGCACAGTAGATAGACTAGTTAAAAATACAGGTAAGAAGATTGCTGTCAGCGTGGAAATGGTAGGCGAAGGAAAATACTTTGTTCCTTATTGGAAATACCCTGATGCTGAAGATCCCACAAAACACAACTTCTTAATAGTGGGTGGTGAGGACGAAACGGCTAGACGATGCGCCGATTTCCTTTGGGCGAGAATGTCACCAGATATAAACATCCACCTCACCAGTGCGATAGAGGCTGAGATTACCAAACTATTCGAGAATACTTGGGGTGCCATGAAAGTAACTTTTGCAAATGTAATCTATGATGTTTGTGAAAAATACGGTGCGAACTATACGAAAGTACTACAAGCATGGGGTAGTGATGGACGAACTGAGAAGATGCACATGCGGGTAGTGCCATATAAACGCGGCTGGAAGTCAAAATGTTATTCGAAAGATGTCCCCGCGCTCGCCTCTTTAGACAACAGCGGTTGGATATCGAAAATGATTGAGGTAAACGAAGTACATTTGAAGAAAAATGAAGAAGATTAGAATTGG
>JAYRNA010000013.1:0-17402 GCA_041912375.1 Saccharimonadales bacterium (SeqCode)
CGGCTAAATTCTGGCGTAGTATGCACCCGCCAAAACACATATAATTCTGTCATTTCGGCCAATCGCATATAATTTACAGGTGTATAAAATACCCTAAAATAGCTCATTTATTAATCAAAGTATTCAAATTTCTCGGGGTTAATACTTATTTTTGGGGAAATCTCTAAAATCTTCTTTTGTCATTTCGGCCAATTGCCTCAAATCAAATCTTTCAAAATCGAGGTCATGTCACACATGTCACGGCTAACTGTAAGTCGCCTGCGGCTATCAAACTCCATCGGCGCTCGCTTTCGCTTCGCGCCTTGGAAGGGGTTATGACACATCCTTGTGTCGTGCCTGGCCTCAAAATGGCAGTTCATCGCCCATGTCCATGCCATCAGCAACAGGTGCAGGTGCAGCAGGAGCCGGAGCTTCAGTGCCTTCTTCGATCTTGGTCAGACCGGTAGTGGCACTCATGATGCTTTCGAAATCACCAGTGAAGTCGTCGTTCATCATGGCGGCGACCATGTCAGCTTCGGAAGCAGCAGAAGCAACGTTGCCGAGCTTGCTGGTGTCGCGGATGCCGGCATAGGACGAGTGGTCGACCAGATGCATTTCAACCGTGATGGCCAGACTGTCCGGGTTGTTTCCGTTCGGATAGACCTTCAGCTCCGCATTGAGGAACTGGATGTAGCCCAATTCCTTGGCGACTTCTTCCAGAACCTTGGCACGGGACTTGCGGTTGTTGGTGCTGATGTTGGTTTCAATACCTTCATCTTCACCAGCTACATCATGTTGCTGAGCACCTTCGAGGTACTTGATGGTGACCGGGTCGATCATGCTGACGCGGGCTTCCACCTGATTGAGGCGGCGGTCATAG
Organism: Saccharimonadales bacterium (SeqCode); assembly: GCA_041912375.1. Lineage (GTDB taxonomy): Bacteria > Patescibacteriota > Saccharimonadia > Saccharimonadales > UBA4665 > JAYRNA01. The sequence goes on from JAYRNA010000013.1 coordinate 860, forward strand.
ATCGTGCCGATGCGGTCGAACATGTAGCGGCCACCGGTTTCACGGATGCCATGCTGCAGTTCTTGTCCATTGCCAGTGACGGAACGATGAACGCTGGTGTTCACCTTGACTGCGCCGTTCCAGCTGGAGACCGTGGAGAAGCGACGGATGCCGGTGTGAGGACCAGACAGCATTGCTTCACCCAGTTCCGAACGGTAGAACGGAACGTTGCCCATTTGGATGGTGCTGGGCAGAACTTCAAAGACGAGGTTCGGCTCGTACATCTTGTTGTTGACGAGGGCACCGAGGAACTTCTCGGTTTGCACCAGACCGGCCTGCATGAAGGCGTCGAAGGCTTCGGTGTTGGGCATCAGCGGTTCGATGTTGCTGATAACGCCGGTATCCTTGTCCTTGGATTTGCCGCCACACAGAGCAGCGTGCTGAGTTGCCAGTTCCGCCATGCTGGTCATGAAGTTCGAAGCGTTATACTTCTTGTTCGGGACAATAGGCATGTTGCGGATTGTGCACATGGCCGTCATGGAGTTGAAGCCAGACTTGCCAGTTGCAGTTGCACGCAGGTGGGCGTAGATCATGCCTTCGGATTGGTCACCGAAGTAGGTCTCGCCGTTCTGGCCGATGCTGATGCGGGGATTGCCGGGGATCAACAGCCAGACGTCTTGCAGCGAACGCTGGGCGGCATTGGTCATCGGGTTGTTGACGAAGGCGCGCATCATGATGAAGCGCTGAATGCGGCCGTTGTTGCGTTGCAGGAAGATCGGAAAGGCCACAGTGTTATCCTTGTTGGGAAGGATGAACTGCTGGGTGCCGACCACAGGCCGTGCCTGTGCGTGAAGAATGGGGTCTGCGGAGTGATCACGCAGGAGTGCGAGCTTTGTCATGAGTTGTTCTCTCGTTGGTTGAAAAGGTAATTGTGACCGGTAAGGTATTGGTCAAAAGAGTTATAACAATTTTTATGCGTTGAAAGTGGCAGACCAATTCCTCTTTGATCTGCCTTTGGTTTACGATGGCTTGTGCTCTACTTTGCTGCGTGCCATTTCCATTGCGCTCCTGACAATCAGGTTGGCGATGTTCTTTTTCCTTGGCACGTGGTAGACAACTTCAGGATCGGAGTGTGCAACGGCATAGGTAGAATCAGTAGCCACCTTGAGAGTGGGATACTTTTCCTTAGCCAATTCCACAGCTTTCAATTCTGCCTCATTAATAGAGGAAGCCTTGATAAACTTATATTCCGAATCACTGAGGTCTTTAAGCACAACCCCTATTACTGCATTACCTGTCTTTGCGTCATAAGCAGCATCAGCAAACACATGATTACGCGGCAACAGGAAGCTGTTGAGCACCTTCCGGACCTTGTTGCGAAGCTTGTTCCTCGGCATTATCGTTGCCCTTGTAGTTGTTAGCCAGAGATTCTTCACCCTCGTTGAGGATGGCTTGCATGTCGATGCCCTTCAGATCGGCACCTTCTTCGTCATTGGCAGCCTTGCCCAAGAATCCGGCAAACTTCTGCTTCAGCCAGTTCCAGAACGAAGTCACCTTGTCCCAGACCCACTTGCAGAACTGCTTGATCTTGCCGTAGACGAACGTGACACCGCCCTTGATCTTGTCCCACACGATTTTGACACCGTGTTTGGTCATGATCCACAGCTTGGCAATGCCACTTGCCTCTGCATGTTGCAGGGCGAGACGATTTGCAGCACCGATTTCATCATCGGGGTTTGCCCTTTGCAGCTTGGCCAACCATTCTTTGGCGATCTCGTTGACCGGGTCTTCGAAATCAGCCTGTGCAATCAGCAAACCGGTGGGGTCAGCCTTGAAGACGCCCTCCTTCATGCCTCTTGCAACGAATTGCATGGTTTCGCCAACAGCAGCAGCCAGTTTCTTGCGAGTGTGCCTTTTGTTGGTTTCGTTTTTGGCACCCTTGTGCTCCTTGAGTGCCGCATTGATGTTGGTGGTGAGCTTCCCGAGATGGGAGTTGGCATCCACCTTGACAGCCTTGGTGCCATTTTGACCTTTTCCGCTCATGGTTATTCCCCTTGATCAGTAGACAAAGTCCTCTTGTGGCTTGTTGTTAACCACTTCGAGGTGTACGGAGTTGATGTTGCCAGCGTTGGTGAGTTGCGTTGTGATGATAGCAAGCTCTTCTTCGCTGATTTCCCGGATAAGTGGGATTACAATCCGGTTTGTGACTGTGACCACGGGGAATTCTTCCCCAAACAGGTCCTTATGCCTTGCCACGTAGAGGCGAAATGCTTCCGTTGTGGCACTTTGCAGCTTGCCAGTCACAGGAGTTATAACAATTTGCCTCATAGCAGGCCCCTGTTTGTTTAGATCAGGCCAAGATAGGCCGCCGATGCACGATGATTTCCTGTTTTAATCAGGATTTCCCATGCCAAGTCCTTGTTCTCAAGGGGTTGATCCTTGAGTTCCTTGTACAGCGTTTCCTTTTGGATACGCAATACTTTTTCCGATACGTTGCTGTCGTCGCAGTATTTCCTCAATTCCTTGAGGAGAAACACTGCATTGAACAGGATCTCGTATGCCTTGTTCATCATCTTTCTCCTTGTAGAGGTTATTGAGGTGCTCTTCTTCGTTCCACAAAATTACATAGCATAAGGTTGCTATTATGCCAGCGCATAAAGTGCACGTGACATACATAACCTCCTCTAATTGCGTTTGCCCTGGATTATTAAACAAAATTAGGTATGTATAGCCACACATCCCCATACAGCTTATAATTATTCCTTCGTCAGACTTGCAAATTGTCCTGCCAATTTCTAAGCCTACAAGTACAGCATACATATACAGCACTATCTCATTGGACACGTTATCCTCCTTGGTCCACCCGAACAGTTGAGAAAAGTAGCAAAATGATTTTAAAAGTTGTTGGCCACCCGTTAAGATGGCCATTGAAACTACTCAGCAGCTTTGACAATCTTGCACAATGCTTCAAGTTCGTTAATGAGGCTTGTCATGCCCCCACTAACGGCTTTGAACTTATGCTTGAATTGATTGAACGAACCAGAGTGACTCATAAAGCCAGACATGCCAATAATTGCATTGGCGTTTCTGTACTTCATTGTCAGACCCTTGTTTCTGCTGGCTTGTTGGGATGTCACAAAGGAAAGCTTGAGTTTCTTTCCAAATTTCTCCTTGATGACATTTTCCTGATTAGCAATCAGGCCAATAATAACTACGCTGAAGCGCAAATCGGAAGCATCTTCGACCAGCTCAATTGTCGGCATAACATCCTTGGCAATGCGTTCAATTTCCTTATTGACCTCAACGGACAATGTGTGCTTCTGCAATTCAAGAGTCACAAAGACATCCTTGAGAGCCTTTACAAGATCATTTGTCACTGATGCCATAACAGCTATCTTTCCATTGCTGTCCTGAACTATCTTGCCAATTGCCTGAATAGCTTCATCGCGATTGTCGGTGCGACGATCCATTTCCTTTACGATGGCCTCAGCAACATCGGCTGTGTCCTTGACAAGTTTGTCAATGTGGCCCTTGATGATTTCCTCGACTGCTTTACGCAGCTCATCTTTGCCCATTGTGTGCTCTTGTTGTGTGGTCGGAGCCTTGATGGCTTTTGCACGGAAGTCAGGAACAAGCCAGTTGCGCACAGATGACCAACGTTCGTAGCCAACACGTTTATCTTCTGGTACGACTTGGGCTTGTACCGTATCAAAGAATACTTTGGACAGTTCCGATTCGGTCATTTCTTTGTCCGCAACTTTCATCATTGCGTCAATGACTTGCTCTTTCAGTTCTTTGGACAAGCGTATTACGTGTCTCATTTTATGCCTCCGGGCATTTGTGGTTGTTCAAAATAATTATAAAAGTTTAGGGACCTATTTAAGATCCCTTTGCGTTCATCCGTACACAATCCTTCCCTGCTTGGTATGAATAACACCAGTCAACCAACCAAAAGAGTCACCTTCACCCTTGGTTACATTGAATCCGTTAGCCTTGAGCGTGGCAATGGCACGGAAATCAGCATTTCCTTTGCTATCAATAAGATAGCCACTGGCCAATTCTGCAGCTTTAGCAACACGAGGATCCAAGTCATCCTCTGAGCCATTGGTCAACCACCACACATCATTATACATGGAGCGGTTAATCAGGTCGGTGGCTTGCTCAATTTCCTTGAGCGCAGCAATAAGTTCTTGCATTTTGTTTTCCTCCGCAGGAATTAGATATAATCAACAAGGTTCCGAGTCAGAACCATCAAGAAGGTTCTAACCATTTCTGATTAGAACCTCATTGACGAGCCGAGCGGTTCGGGTGCCCTCTCTACTGGCCGAACTTGTCACGTGCAGCCTGGATGCGTTGGTGCTTCGCGGCGTCGAGTTGGTCATCAAGTTTCTTGATTTCCTTCTCGTGGGTCATTTCCATCTGGCGCAGCTCCTTGTTGTGGAGCCGGTCGGATTTGCGCTCTTCACGCCGGGCTTGCTGTTGCTGGTTGACAGCGGCCATGATGCCGAGCATGAGCTGGTTGGTGGCGTTGATCACGTTCTCGCCAAACTTCATTGCCTGGCCATATTCCTCGCCTTCCAGCAGGACATCGAAGTCGTTGGTGATGTTCAGATCCTGGACCTTGATGATGATCGGGGCGGCCGGCGTCTTGTTGACGGTGGGGTCATCCTCGGCATTGCCGAAGCGGTAGGTCTTTTCAACCTGGGGGATGGTAACTTCCAGCGACTTCAGGGAAAAGGAACACTTGGTAGCGTCTTTCATGATGGTTCTCACTCTCACACGTTATGGTTGTAACGAAGACACATTCTCCGTCAATAAAGTTATAACAATTGGTGCAGAGGAATACCTATGGTTCACATAGATACTCCCCACAATCCTTAGTGCTTGGTGGGTCCTTTGCCAATCTGGATCACATGCACCTGGATATTTTCACCAAACAGTTTACTCAGGAAGTCCTTCAATTCATCTTCCTTGGAGGCCTTGGGAGCCTGTTCCTGCTCTTTTGCGAGGCAGGCAGGGCACATGCCGCACCCATCTTCCTCAATGGCCTTAATGGCGCGAATAAACGTGTTCAAGTCCATATTGGGATTCTTGATCACCAGTGCAAATGCCACCGGCCCGGCACCACCATCCAAATCCATTTCTTCAGCCACTTTGCCAAGCACAAAACCTCCTGTGCTCATGGCAAAATCCCGTTCAAAACCGGGTGGCAGATGCTGTATGGCCTGTTGCATCTTCTGTGCCATTTGATGCAGTTGAGTGTACTTCTTCAGTTTGCTCATGGAATCCTCCGAGTTGTTGAGCTGTCTTCAAAATATTTTTAACAATTTTATATTTACCTACTTGACAGAGTTTTTGACCTAGCAGTATAATTGAAACCAATCCAGTTATATCAAGCAAATGGTTATTTACACCGCCCTAAATAACCATTTGTTGAATAACTGACCTGAAATATTCCCTCAAAGCCAGCATATTTCACCATGCCAGCAACAACCATACTTCTGGCAAATGCACGATACCAAATGTAATCATACAGGTGCCAACACCGCCAATCAAAAAAAGACTCACAACAAGCGAGAACCTTGTAGCGAAGTCATCATTGTTCGGCTTAAACAACATAGTGCCGATGTTCCAACAGCACCACATGGCAATAAGGCCAATCAAGAACCCAGATGCAACATCCCATACAAGGGTAGGCGAGGTCATTTTATATCCTCCGTAGGAATCAAGACCAAACAACTCGTCGGGATTATAACAGTTTGTTCTGTTATAACCCCACTTGTCATGCAGCTTGATGGTTGACCTGGATCAGGTGCAATGTTGCCCTTGCCTTGATCAACTCCTTCCGCTTGTCCTCTTCGGACATTTGGCCAAATCCTTTGACCTTAACGGAGCGGTTGCCCTTGGTGAGCACCAGCATTCCATTGAACATTCTTGCACCACACCCGTATGTAGCGCAAAACTTATTCACGAGTTCCATGATAACCTCCGCAGGATTAGGAACCAGACCAAACGAATTATAACAATTCGAATGGTGCATACTTAGCCAGCATGCTCGGCCGGAGGATAACATGAACTAGTCACGTCAATAAATTTTTAACAGTTTAAAACCTCAAGGGCAGAGCTATATCCTTAGCCCCACCCTTGCCCCTTGTTACTTGACCACGCGAACCTGATAAGTCACTGGTTCCCCTGCGTACTGTTCTACCTGTTCCTTGGTAAGCTCCACACCACGGAGTTCAGCGGGCAGATTCAAGGGCACCTCGGTAAAGGTGTTGCACAAACAGGACAAATTGTGAGGCAGCACACCCCATACATCCTTGCCCGCCACATCTTCACCGGACGCATGAGTCTTGACCTCTGCATCCAGGGGCACATAGCCCTTAGCCTTGAGGAATTCCACCAGTCCGGGATGACGGGTAATAACCAGAACGTTCGACATGATATCCTCCTTATGGATTAGTTGAGTCGATTCAAATAAATTATAACAGTTTAAGGGCCTTATCCTTGGCCCCATCCCGTTGCATCAGCATCCAACACATCCCTTGTAGCTTTTTTCTTGAGCATTCCTTGCTTCGCTGCTTTGACCGCATCCATGGTGGTCGTGCAGCCAAGAGCATCCAGCTCCTTACGAGTTCCCTTAGCCAGGACGTCCAGCCCTTGGGGAACAGCAACCACTTCCACGTTGATAACAATTTGAAACTTGGCCATGATATCCTCCGTAGGAATTAGTTAGGCTCAATAATTTTATAACAGTTTCTATGCCATAAAAAATAACCCTGGCCATAACAAGCACCAGGGTATATAAACCTGCACCAATTGGGTATGTTTACGTGGCGACCTTGAAGCCCACAACCCTTACTACATGATGCAGTACACATCTTCCTTAGAATCCAATACTACTGGTGGTGACAGTAATACCAGACCCCTTGGAAGAAGGAGACAACTACGGCTCAGACAACCCTCATACGCAAGCACCACACTCGCATACTTAGACTATCCGTCCGTCCTCCGGATTGGAACAGCCAACACCCAGGTTGCCTCTCACTGGGATTTCTATGGCTGGATAGGGAACTTCGTAAGACATCCGTGAACCCCATCACCTGACTTATAACAATTTGTGCGTGAGATGGAAGCGTACACTTGAGGGTTCAACAAATCCTTTGCATGTCGAGATATACGCCACGGAGACTTGCACATCCTTGTGCCTTTGCTCACGGAGTTAGTAGGTGAATCGGAAAGCTTTTTGTCGAGGCCCAGATCTCTTGGCCTTAGCTTCCTTGATAGCCTTTTCTGCTACGGCAACCTCTTCTGCTGGTGCGTTGTTAATCACCAGTGTTAGGTGTTGCAAATGAGCAGTTCCTATTTCCTTGTCAGCTCTAAGCATAAACTTAGACTTAACAGCGTCCATGACAATATCCTTAACCTCACCCCTGGACTTGCCAAGCAGAAAGGACTTGTCCCAAATTAGGCTAAGCCTATTACCACTCAGCTTAACCTGGTGAGCAGATATGTAGAGCTTGCACTCAAAACGCTGCTCAACGGCCCTAAGAGCGCCAATAAGACGTTCTTCGGTCATGCGTTCACACATTGCCATGTTCATGATGAACTCTCCTAAAATGGGGGTTGTAGGGGCGTTAGCCGCCCCAGTTGTTGAGATCAGGATAGACGATGTCTTCAGGCTCATTGGACAGTGCTTGTTGCGCTGCTTCAATTGCCTTCGTCTCCTTGCTGAGGGCTTTCTTGTCCTCAAGGGAGACTGCATCACCAACCATGCTTACCCACTTGACAATACAGGTGTCATTTTGGTTAGCCTTGAGATTCAGGCGACCAATGTAGGTATGTTGCGCAAACCAGCCACTACGAGCACCAGAATCCAACTTGAAGGCGAGAGACATTGCCTCATGAGAAGGAGTCTTGATTTCACGCTTGGCCAAAACACGCACGGCTTGAGCCACGTCAATGGCAGTGGCGGGTGCAACAAGATCATTGTCTACGATGACCTTATTGACAGAAGTTGCCTTGCCTTGTGTGAGGCGGGTATTCTCTGCATGGATAAAGTAGCCACGTTGCAGCACATTGAACAACTTGTATTGGTTGTTTGTGCACTTGCGACGATGGATATCCAATGCCAAAGAAATGCCGTTGGTATTATTGCCAGACAAACGTCCAGTGTGTTGGCCGCTAATGCTGTACTTGCCAGGCTCCTTGTAATGAGCAAAGCAGAACTTCAGCGTTGCAGTGACATACTGGCTAATTGCCTTTTCCAGCGCTCCAGCATGGCGAGAGCTGTTGGGATCAAACTCACCCCAATACTTCTTGATGCTTTGCAGGAAGCCGTCCTGATACTTTTCACCATTAGTGGCAACAATAACATTGCCATCATCAAGCGATGCATCGGGATCGGATTTGCAGCCACGGAACATGAGTTCAGCTTCACCTGCCAACAAACTCAGGATGCTAGTTGACTCATAATAAGCAGAACGCCCAGTAGTGCTAGTTGCACCACCAGAATGCTTAATCATCCGCATCGCTTCGTCTTGCACGATGTATCCGTACAGATTCCACAGCATCTTGCCCCAGAAGGGATTCATGCCACCATTAACAACAGCATTCTCAAGCAGCATTGCGTGTTGGAACAGGCCACTAGACATCAGACCAATGTTTTCCTTGGCGACGCGATTGGAGTGGATACCAACGGCCAATTCGTCGTGGTTGTAGAACTTCCACGGTTTCATTTCCATCTGGTACTTACGCTCGCCATCAACGTAATGCTTCACACGCTTGGCAACATACTCCCACTGCTTTGTGTACAGAGGAAGCTTGAGATCAAAGCGGATGCAGCACAGATCACCATCAGAGTCGTTTTCTTGACTCATCAGGAGATCGTTGTTGATGAATGCAACAGAAGCCATTGCAAAGCGCTGCACATCAGTCAGTTCACCAAACATATCCCGAGGGAAGTTGTGAGTATTGACAACGCCAGTAACAGCCTTATCAAACAACACAGGGTCCTTGGAATAGGACATGTGGCCAGTCTTAGTAGCAAACGTGGCAATGGTGTGGCTATAGCCTTCCTTGTTGCAACCCCAGAACTTGGGAGCAATGGTCAGATATGTGCCCTTAACCGACATGCGGTTGTAGCGATCCTCAAAAAGGGAAGCATTCATACGAATGAGATGCTGAGCCGCATTAAAGGACCAATCAACAACGTTGCCTTCGGATGCACGACGCACAGCAAACAACAGCATGAACACAGTTTGCATAGTATCGCCAAACATGCACTCAGGGTTGTCTTCGCCATACGTTGCCTTGTCAATAGGCAGGATGGAGGATTTCAGGAACTTGAAACCAGGAACGAAGAAGTCATAGTCTTCGATCTCGATAACAAATCCATCGCCACCCAAACCAGGCCAATTGCCACAGCCATTCATGACTTGCTTCCACTTGTTGGCAAAGTCTTCATCAGACAGCTTGGCAAGGCTAGCTTCCAGGCGATTCCAGCCACGAGTAGGAATCAACATGGGAGATTCACAGGGAATACCCATAACCTCTTCACGCACCACAAACACGTCATTGATAAACTCAACAACATTTCTCATGGTGATGCGAGGCAGATGACCATAGCCACGAACAGCCAGCTGCTGCATAGCCTTTTGCGCCTTAGAAGCCTTCTTCCCATTTTGGGCCACAAGGTTGTTGATAAGCGCATTCAGCTCGTCGTACTTAACAACATAATGCAACCCATCCTGCACCACACAATACGACCAGAAGAAGTTTGTCAGCTCACGAATAGAGAATGACGTCAAAGGTTTACTCTTGGTAATAACCTTGTTGTCAATATCCTCCTTCACCTTGGCAGGAACACTGAAGGCGTAGTCACTCATCTGAACAGCACTGGTGATCAATGCTTTGATATGCAGATAGTAAGAGCTTGTGGTGCTCATTACTTCGTATTGCTCAGCATCCTGCTCATCATCATCGGCAGCCTTGTATTGGCAGCCATAGATAACGTACAGGTTAGTGGCATAGAAGTCTTCCTCGGTTTCAACATACTCCAAGGTAACATCAGCACCACGATACTGAACAACAGCGGTCTTGATCACCCCAGCAGCAAACAACTTGTTCATGGCCATTTCCGTGAGTTCTTTCTTGCTAAGCTCCGGATTGGCTTCACAATACTCAACTTGCTCTTCGATGGTCATAACCTCAGTATGATTCAACAACATATTGAGGCCACCCTTCCAGGAAGACAGATTACCAATGACAGCGTGATCTCCAAACTCCTTAAAGGTGAATGGGGATACGATTGTCATCTTGCCACCCAAGGACTTGGTAACCAAACGAGCAGCACCCAGGAAGTTGAACATCCCAGAGCTATACGTTGTGCCGGTGCAGAAAGCATTATCCAGCTCAGCTTGCAGCTCAGGATCATCACACTTGGGCTGTGTGAGGATAACAATTGCCTTCCACTTGCCAACATACAGCCCATCACTGTTAGCAAAGATCTTGGTGACCCGCTCATTCAGCTTGGACGGATCTTCGAAGGCAACCAGGCCAGGAACACCATCGACGACCTTGTGCATAACACACTTGGCTTCAGCATTGGTCGGGAAGCGCATGCCCTTCAAGCCCTTGATATTATGCTCAGCACGCACAAAACCACGGTTTTGGGTATATTCGTACTCAGCAATCTCACCAGAGCTATTCAGGTGAACACACAGATTCTTTTCAAGCATGAGCTTTTGGAACAGCTCACGCAGAGCAGAATCGCTCCACACGCGGACGGCAAGAACGTGCAGTGGCACAGAACCGATGGCCTTACGGTCATCAATAACGAACTGGTTGCAAAGCGTCCGCAATGCATCCAATCCAAGCCACTTAGCAGGAACTTGGGTGGAAACGCCACGAGTCCAGGCATGACCTTTGCTGTAATGTCCACGAACATACATACGTCCGTTTTCACCAGCCTTGATCATAAGACCAGACTCTTGGTCGACCCAATACCAGCCAGCTTGGTTAGCAACAGCACCCAGGAGTGCGTTACCACCATTGGCTTTTTGGGTAACAACCGCCATGGCCTTCTTGTGCAGCACCTTGAATGCATCAGGAGCAGCAGAGGTCATGGTCGTGCCAATGATATTGGCGATTTCGTTGAACTTGTTCATTGTATTATCCTCCGCAGGAAAATGAACGATTAGCGTCTATGCTTACTTAGAGTTGAACTCAGCCTGCAAAGACTTGGAAAGGTTGCGAATGCACATGTCATCCATGCACATATTCACAGCCTGTTTCTTACTCTTGGCGTAGAATGTAACCATCATACACTTTGAGTAACCGGGACGCTCAGAACATTCCTGTTCTTGGCGTTGTAACATGGTGTTCAAATCACAACCTGCTGCAACAACAACATCGTCAATGATGACGATATGCCATGCAATGTTGTGCTTAGACTTAAAAGCCATTATCTTAGGCTCCTTTCACCATTGCCCAGTATTGCTTCTGTGTCAGCTTACCGTCGCGGAAAAGCTGGCCAAGAATACTAAGGCCCAGTTTGTTGAGGTGCTTCATGTCCGCACAGAAACGAGCAACCTGCTCATCTGTCCAGTTATCAGCACTACACAAAGTCATTTTCATTTCACGCACTTCTGCGAGAATGATAATGACATCCATTGCCGCGTATTCCATTACGCAGCCACCCTGTTGCCCACAACCCGATATCCATATGGGTCATTCTTGGCTTCTTCCTTGAGCCAAACAAGCATAGCCACCTTCTCCTTGGCGACCACCTTCTGCCACATGCTCCAAGTAGGAGCAGTGCGCTTTTTGCTGCCCACAACCACATGGACAGACTTGTACTCAGCATCCTTCTGAGCAACCGACTTAATCCCCGCCTTTGCGACGAGGAAGTTCTTGCCCGTGGTAACACGAGCCTTCTTGATCCCCATCACAGCAGGGGCAACAGCACCCCTACTACGCACAGACACCAATTTACTCTCCCTGTATAGGTCGTTGATGGCTTCCTGCCACGACTTGCCGGTCATCCACTGACTGGCCTTAGCAATTGCCTTTGCCCTGGCCTCTGCCTCGCGCAGCGCAGAGGAGATGTGGCTCATCTTTTCCTTGCGAGCCTTACGTGCTACTTCCTTGTTAGCACAGCTATTGACATGCCATGCACGCTGACGTGCACGACGGCTATTGAGACGCTCTTCCTTGAGCGAGGCCTTGGCATAAGCCAAGACCATCACGAATGCTTCCATGCACTCGCTGTTGTTGGATTCCACAGCAGGCTGTTCACCTGCGTGGGTCTTAGTGGTGCGGGTATAGCAATATGCCAATACCAACACCACGATGGCAATGATTGCCATAATGATGAATGTGCTCATATTATCCTCCGAGGATTTGAGCGTGGATACCAACAACACATACATACCTACATAGGTAGTGAGTGGTGTTGTTGATGGGGGTAGTGTGTACTATACCGTTTCGTCCTTTCGGACTCATCAGAGACAGCACACACTGTCTGACGGTGAGCAGTTTATACACATACTCAGGTGTTTAGGTTTACTCTTCGTCGGCACAGTGCTCAGTGCCAACACCAGCATCATTGCAGTATTCCGCATGGTCGAAACCATACGCATACTCCACGTGCTTAGCCACTTCGTTGTCGTTCCAAACAACAAACGCAACGAATGCGACAACAACGATGACATACTTCATCATGCTACCCTACCAGTAAGGAAAGCCTTCAATATGGGCGCTCTCCAGTAACCCCCTATAGTACCTCTATGAAGCACTATAGACCGTACTTTACTGGTATCTGTTTCGTCCTTTGGGACTCGTCAGTGGCAGCACACACTACCAGACAGAGAGCAGTATATTTATACACCTTGCTCAGAGGTGTTAGCGTTAGAGGCTAAAGAAGGGTGGGGGCAGATTGGAAGTGGCACCCCAGGGGTAGCAAGTACCGTAAACAACACCAGGTGCATCGTGTCCAATAAAATATTATAAAAATCACAGACTTCTTGACGGTTATTGTTTTCAATGTAGAGTAAGAGGGGTGGGGGCAGAAATAAATTTTCAATAAAAAGTTTTCTTAAAGAACCCCAAAAATAAAAATATGAAAATTTGAATTACCTATAGGCGAAGCCTAGCTGAGGAAGTTATGTCGGTAAAATTAACATCATTAGAAATAGCTTTTTTAACATATGAACAAAGAGTCCAATACTTTTTAGATAGAGCAAGAGAAGTGCATGGGGATAGGTATTCGTATGAAAATATGAATTACGTTAAAAACAAAGAAAAGATAAATATAGAATGTAGTAAACATGGGATATTTACTCAAACTCCACATGATCACTTAAAGGGTAGAGGATGTCCAGATTGTGGCGGTAAAAAGAAAAGTAACACAAAGGAATTCATAGAGAAAGCTAGGAAAGTTCATGGAGACTTATACAACTACTCTAAAACTATATACACAAAGGCAATGGATACAGTAGAGATAGTATGTAAGACACATGGTTTATTTACACAGAGAGGAGATTCTCATCTAAATGGTGCTGGATGTCCTAGCTGTTTACATAGGCAGTCGAAACCAGAATTAGAGCTTATTGCTTTATTAATGGATAAATACCCAGATATAGAAATAAAATCTTCGATTACGCCAGAATGGTTTGAGGGTAAGAGAGAAATTGATATTTATATTCCATCTAAAAATCTTGCCATAGAATACAATGGAGACTATTGGCATTCTGAGAAATTTGGTAGAGACAGAGAATGGCATGAGAGAAAGTCCAATGAAGCAAAATCAGCAGGTGTCACACTTTTACACATATGGGATTCTAGATGGAATAGCGACTATAAAGATATCTATCTTGAGGTTATAGATAAATTTATAAAAGGGAATGGTGAAGAAGTCATGGGCGTAGTAAATGATAATATATGGATAAAATAAAAATACAAATTTTCAATCTCCCTATAGACTCTCTAGTTATCAATGGTATAAAATCCATATGGGATTTTCATATTTTAGAAATCCTGTATTTGATCAATACTAACATTTAAAATATAACGTTATATAAAGGAAAAAGAATTATGTTAAAAAATTCTATAATGACTAGAGCAATCAATGCGATTGAAAGTCTAGATAGGGTTGGATGGGGCAGAACCGGTGCTGCCGCAGGGGCTGCAGTTGGCGGAACTGTTGGGATGTTTTCAGATGATACATCAATGATGGGTGGTGCTTTTAAAGGTGCCATTATGGGTGGTTTGGCCGGTAAAGGACTGAGATTTGGTTCAAAGTTTTTAAGAGATGAGGCTGGCATGAATGCTTATGAAGCCACATCAATGAAGAATAAATTTTTCAAAGATGGTATTGCGCCTGCTTGGGATAATTTTGTAAGCACTGGAAATCAGGCTGTGGCTGGGGCCACTGCTGCGGCAAAACAATTTAAAGCAACTGCCGTTGGGCCTTAAGGAGGTCATATGTTAGCAGAAATTAGAGCAGCTGCTGGTCATATTATGGGTAGAGCTGCTGGTGGAGCACTTATAGGTGCTGGTGTTAATGGTTATGAGTATTCTCAGACTGGCACTGGATTTGGTGGTTCATTTTCAATGGGTGAATCTTTAGTTTCTGGAGCCGCTGCTGGCGCTGTTATTGGTGGGGTTGTTGGTGCTCTTGGGGCAAAAAGAGTTGCGCAGGCTGCTGGAGCAAAAGCATCAAAAGCTGCTGGCAAAAAAGGTGTTGTAAAATCAAATATAGATTGGAAAGAAAGAGTCCCAAACACTTCCTCTAGGATCAACAACAGAAGAAGACTTACTCCGTCTCAAAGTAGAGCCATGAGCAACACGGAAAAGGCTCGAATTGCAAGGCAGCAGTCTGGGTATAAAAATTCCGTAATGACAAATGCGGAAAATCCAATACATACACCGGCTGCAAAGTATCATTTTTATGAAAGATTTAATCCAAAAGTCCCAAGAACATCTTATTCTAGCAATGCAAATGCAAATATTGCAAATGCTGGGTCGCAGGTTAGGAAAATTGGAATTGGCATGGGGGAGTTTAAATCATCCCCAAGGCCAGGAGAATACAGCAATGCGGCACCGCTTGCCACCAGCTCACAACCAGCAGTTAATATTTCGCCAAAAAATACACCAAAGAAAAAGGGCAAAAGAAAAATATGACACAACAGCACACCACAGAAAACCAAGAATTGATGAATAGAAATGATATGGAGGGCTATGTTGCTTTTCATTTACCACGGAAAGTTCCTTTAGCCATTCTCTTTGCTTTCTTAATTCAAATAGCAATAGGTATTTGGGCAGTTTCTTCTTTTTATTTTGGACAAAAAGAGCTACAGAATCAGTTTAAACACCATGTTACAACTCTCACACAACAATTGAATGAACTTAAGTCTTCAATTTATACAAGAAATGAAGCTGTTATCCAGTTTGAGGTTATTAGACAGGAAAATATGCGTCAGGATCAAGAAATTAGAGAATTAAGGAATAAAATGGCTAATGAGCGACACAGATAACAATGGTGGAGATGTATTGTGGAATGGCGCAGACATATCTAAGCTCGACAAAAAGCAGCTCAAATTCATAGAGAAGATCTCTTCTACGAAATTTGTTCTTGTTTTTATGAGTTTGGTGCTTGCTACCGTACTTTTATGGTTTGGTAAGATTCCAGCTCCAATATTCTCTGAAATCATACAATGGACTATATCTGCTTACATATTAGGCAATGCATTTATCCAGTCCAAATGGGGTAAATAGCGGAGTTAATCATGATAAATCTCTCTTTTCTAAAGGGAATCATGACCGCTGAAACAAAGGGGCGTATAGGAATATATGCCCTTGTTTCTTTGTTGGTTGTGGTTTTATTTTATACAGTTAAATATCATTCATATAAAGAAGAAAATATAAAGTTGCAGCACGACATGGAATATGCCCAACAAGAAATCAGGTCTGCAAATATGCAAAGAGATTTTGCATACTTTCAATTGGATAAAAATAAGGAAATGCAACAAGAATTAATAAAAGAAAGAGATCGTATAAAAAATAAATATGCTAATATATTGGAACAAAACAAGGATCTTAAAGACGATAATGTGTCAGAAAGGCTTGTTGGAATTTTAAACGGTCTTCAGGAGGAATAAATGAAAAAAATATTCTTATTAATAGTTATGTCAACACTTATGACTTCCTGCACTAAATATGTTGCATATGATAGATATATTCCAATACAGATAGATGAACAGTATATTGCTGATGCAAAAAAGCCAGCAAAAAGAATTTGGACAACAAAAGACAAACAAGGAACTGATGTTGGACCATATGTTATAGAACTTAATTCATCCATAGATGACGCAAATGCAAGATTTAAGATTGTAAGAAAATACATAGAAGACTATAACAATAAGGTGAAAGAATTAAATGATACAGCTAAGAAGAAATAGGATTGATGCTTTTAAGTCCGATGGTGTGTTTGGAAAGCTTATTTTGAAATCCGACAAAGAAGAAATAACCTTATTTACAAAAGAAAAAATATGGAATCTTCAGA
>JAYRNA010000014.1:0-1404 GCA_041912375.1 Saccharimonadales bacterium (SeqCode)
CTACAAATTGCTGGCGGTTCTCAGCCTTCATATACGTGTCTACGTCATCAATATTTGTTGCAACAGGTAGCCCCGCGAGTATGCACTTAACCGCCTTGTTCTCGCTCTTGAATGCATCTTCTGGCCGATTGCCTTTTGGCAGTATTGCAAAGTCCGCCTTTTGCAAGTCCTGATAGATTGTATCTTCGTCATATTTAATGAAGGTGTATTTACTCTTGATGTGATTTGCCACTGTCTCATTTATTGCCCAGCGGAAAGCAAGGGGGTCATCATTTGATATGATGATGAGCTTTAGTCTATGATCGAATATGGCTTGCAGCGCATGGCGCAAGACTTCGGCATTATGTATATAACCAAACCACACAACTGATTTAGCCTTGCCTCGGTGAGTTTTGGGTGGCGGAACACAGTCCATATCAAAGCGGTCTTTTATGACTTTGACTGGCTTATCGGTGAGCTGTCGCATAAAATCTGCTATCGCTTCAGTCGGACAGGTTATTGCATCCATTAGTTGAGCAGTTTCCGCTATATCAGTTACACCATTGAACCAATCGGGATCGCATATATCTAATATCTTTATGCCTTTGAAATGCTCAGGGAATCGGTAATCAACATTGACATACACCTTTTGGAATACCAGGACATCGGGGTTCTCACCGTATTTATACAATCCGGCTTCAGGCCAATACTTCAGTAGTTGGTTGACCCTGATATGCGTCGAGCCAGCTATAGGCCGCTTATTGTGAAACTGGGAGAAGGTGAAGAAGCGAATCATTTCTGCCATACTTTTTGTCCATTCCACTCTGGCTTTCTACCGTTAGCTACTTCATTCACCACAAACCACAAATCATCTAAATACCTATCTACATGAAATATTTTCTGGGCTTTAGCCTTAGCTCTCTGCCCTATATCTACTGCATCACGAAAGCACTCATTAATGAGCGTATGGATAGCCTCAGCGTAACTCTGCGGATTGTCCGGTACGACAAATCCATCCACGCCCTGTTCAAAGAATTCATCGGCGTTATGGTACTTGCTGGTGAGTATGCATTGTCCGCTTAACATAGCTTCTGTCCTGCTGCGTGGCATTGGCGAATCTTTGAATGGGTAGATACCAATAAGACTAGTCGCCATCGCCTCCCGATAGTCGTCCCACGTATCCGGCTTGTAACTAACAGATATATGCATAATATCCAGGCCAGAACGGTCTTTTACTTCCGCTTTGATGGCACTGAGCAATTGGCGATTATAGTATTTATCCAGACCGCCAGGTGATAGCTGGACAGTAACCCTCGGCTCTTTTGGCATATCCCACCACTCATTAGGGTCAAGACCGTGTATCAGTGGATATCCCCATCCCCAACGGTCTACTGCCTCATAGGAATTGACAATCATAAAGTTATC
>JAYRNA010000015.1:0-312338 GCA_041912375.1 Saccharimonadales bacterium (SeqCode)
CAGCCAACTAAGAGTCTGTCATTCAACAGGCTCTTAGTTGGCTTAGATTGAAGCGGTTGAACTGCTTCAGCCGCGTGGGATGAGAACAGGCGGAGCGATGCCGAGCCTGTTAGCGAGGCCAGCGAGCCGGGGTCGACAGCAAAAAGCGACAGCTTTTTGACTGGTGACTCGAATCCCTCATCCCCAGCCAAGCTCAGTAACAGGGGACGTGACCGTGTTCTCAGACCGTCCAATGTTGCTGAAAATCATCTTCTTACAGGGGTCACAATTACGTTACTGACCGTAAAGTCTGGTCAAGCTAAACATCCACCTTGTTGACCGCGTTCTCTGACCGTAGACACATGCTAAAATGAGCCTGAAATAGTCCCGGACATCCTTGCGAGAGCAGGGCTATTTTACTTTTCTAAGGTAGTGATTTGGCGATCTCGTATAGCGAAAGTTGTCTTGATACCGTCTATAAGTTTAGCTTGTTCGCTATAAGTTCCGTGATTGAGTGCAAACTCGCTGTATTCCGTCAGTGGATCGAGTTCTGTTGTTTCTATGCCGCGCTTTTGTAGGGCTTCCTCGACTATTTCAGCATGCCTGACAGCCTTTCTGGCTATCTCATCGCTGACTTTGATGCTTTCATGATGTTCAGCTACATAATTGGTTAACTGATGGATTAGATCGGTTTCATTGACATATTTTTCTGGGCAGTTGTAGTTGATCTGTCTGGTGCAGTGGTAGTAGACATGCCGGTTGAAGCTGCCGTCTTTGAGTGCCTTAAACTTTTCCTCGGCTGTAATCTCTGAGCTACAGCCCGCACATTTGAAGATGCCCTTGAAGGCAAAGTTCTTGGTGCCCCATTGGGCTTTATTCGGCAGCGCCCGGCTTTGTTGTACTTGCTCGAATAGTTCTTTAGTTACAAGCGCGGTGTGTGCTCCTTTGTACCATTTGCCACTGCCTTCAGGGTATTCAAACTCGCCGTAGTAGAAGGTGTTATTCAGAATTATGAATATTTGACTTATATACTAACTCATGTTAATATTAACTTAATAAAGATTCTCTTTGCGCTTACATAATAGGAAATAATTTTGGATTGAAAGGAGTTAGAATATGAGTGAATTACCAGTAAACCGACAAGGTATCGAGCAAGAACAGCAAGCTCCTGCCTCAGAAGCAGCACAAGTTGAGGTCGTTATAGGCGGTCAAGTTTTTAAGAAAACTATACTACCCTCTGTTACCAGGGAAGATTCGCTCGGTAAAAGAGGTGGCGTCAAGAGAATGCCTCCGAAAAGTCGAGAGCTAACCACCGAAGAACAGTCCGCTCTAGATGAGTTAAAACGGGATGAGCGGTCCATCTACGACCGTAAGTTTTCTGATTCTGGTCGTCTTGCTGACGGAGCCCCTCAAGGTGATGCTGCTTGGGATAGCGCAAGCAGAGTTAACGGTGCCTATACACCAGACGACTATTACCTGAGCCAGGATGAGCGAGCAGAACAGCAAGAGTAAGTAGTTTAACAACCATCTTTTTATGGAAGAGTTGCATAACAACTATTTTGACGAGAGAGACCGACGCGATTTCGGTATTCTTGTATTTCAGTTTGGCAGATTTGCAACTGATGTGGGCTTGAAGTCTTTCCAGCAAGATCCAATCACAGGTGAAAATGAGCATATTGTTGGCTTGGATGCTGAAACCTTTAGAGAACAAGCAGAAGCGAGCGGACAGCCATTAGCACTTGGTGCTTTTAGTAAAGTGAAGTTTAGCCCCGAAGACCAGACATTTAAGGCACGGGTTGTTTACGATCGAGACTTCTTTACGGCTCAACCGACTAAAGAGAATGGGACGTTTGAAGATATACTGCCTGTCGCGGTTGAGTTTGAGTTCCGTAAAATGTCTGTGTTACTGTCATACCTTTCCCACACACCGGATAAGATGGCGGACACCTTTACTGGCGAAGATGTTTACCAGCAAATCTACGATGCCATGCGATCTTCAGGCGATAAGCTTGATAAGTTTATTGAATACTTAGGTGTTAAAGCTGATGCCGAACACCCCGACGACTATCAGTACAATATCGTGCCGATAACTATGCGGGGCTACATTCGCAGTGCGTATTGCGAACTGGTGGTTCATACGCGTAGTGATTTAGATGAAGATGAGATGAATGATTTTGTAAATCATATCTCGCGTAACTTTTAATTCTAGACCAGCAGCCAAATCTTTAGTAATTTTGCTAGGGGTGGAGTTCAAAGTCGGCTATTTTACGTACACACGCGCCATTATCGCCCATTTCAAACAACCCAAGCCTAGTAAAGCCGCTAAACTCAGCAAAGTCTGGTAATTGCTCGCTGGCTACGAGCTGCTCATTGCCAAATCGTGTAAACGAGACGTGCGGTCGAAATAGTTCGCCAACGTATTTGTAGCCATAGACCTGAAAGTTTTGCAGCACTAATCCTTCTGCTTCTTGCATACGCTCTCTATCTTTATCTCGCATGTCATTTCGAACAGAATTGAGTGCACTGACGATCTCTTGCTGCAAGTGATTAAGGGGTTCGCTTCCACCGTACTCCACATCCACAAAGCCCATAGGTTTGTTATTGATAATAGCCTCAAGCTGACTTTGCGATAAGACTAACACTTTAATGAGTTGGCTATCGAGTTTGAAATTTCTAGGCAAAGCTGCTTCAATTTGGGTTTTAATATCTTCACTACGTTGACTAGACTCTAGGACTACATTACCACTTTCGATGTACGTTACTACATCTGAAAACCCAAGTTTTGCCAAACATTTTTTTAACTCAGCCATTGAGACAATGTTTTTACCGCCGACGTTAACACCTCTTATAAGAATTAGATAGGTGCGCATGTAAACATCATTATACTTAACTAAGGCCTAGAGATGGATTACACCAATAGAGCCTTCAGTCTTGCCACTGACGCTGGGTTAATAGCAAGAGTCAAAGTTCGAAAATCCGACCATAGTCCCAGCCAAGGTGTACACCAAACGCGACCCGAATGGTTCGCATCTTGCCAAGAACATATACGCGTTGTTAATCTAAAATTCCGGCTGAAAGGCCAGTTTTTTAGTTCGAATCCTTGTTGGAGGCTTAATCTGTTCAAACCTGAGATTAGAACCCAGAACAACTTATCGAACATGCAGATGAGGCGCTGGACTTGACTACTAAACCGCTAGAGATATAATTAAATTAGTTTAATAATATTTGAAAACAGAAAAAGAAAGAATAATATGTCTGAAGATACACTTGACGATATCAGCCAAAATCCACCTGTAAACCCGGATTTTGGGCCATTAAATGAAGGCGAAGATCAACGCCCAAGGGATGTTAATCCCGACTTTGGCCCTGTGGGGAGTGAAGCGGATGACGTTCGCGCACCATTAGGCGAGACAGCTGTTGAAGGCCCTGATGAATCAGTTGGCAATAACTCAGAACCTGATCAGATTGCTTCAAATGAAGACAGAGAGAATAATCCCGAACAAGCAGCTTAAAAGGCGGCTCGAGAGTAGGCGATAGTACGGTTTGGTGCAGTAGCTAAAGGCCGACATTAATGCAAATGTCGTTTTTGTTCTTGGCTATTCACTGAATGACGAGGATTATAGCGAACATGGCCTAGCCCCGCAACAGATTGAACAGCTAAGACGTGAAGTTTATGTCGTCGTTGGCATACCTGCACCCAACGAAGAAGCCTTTGGCGAATCCATAAAAGACGCATACGACGTTACAGATGGAATGGTTGAACCAGATCGACAGGCTGTAGTTAATTGCTAGAGTAAAGAAACAGAGTTTTGGCTAATGGAAGTTAGGGGCCGCGTGAAGCTGAGTAACTTGGTCGCCGTCAACTTCAAAAGCGACCCATGACTCTCAGTATTAGTGGCCGAAGCCGGTTATTGACTCAGACTGTCGCCGATGTCCATCATCCAATCTACGCCAAACTTGTCGGTCAGCTGGCCATAAATATCTCCCCACGGCATTTTTGCTAATTTCATACTAACTTTGCCTCCATCGGATAACTTATCGAACATTTCACGCATCTCGGGCTCTGCGGAGCTCGGACCATTGATAGCTAGTTCGACTTTGGCCGTCTTGTCGCTGGCTTTGGGGCTATCGCTAGCCATTATTTCGAACGCGCCTTTCAGGCGGGCGTGCATCACGTCAGTTGGTTTGGCGCCGGGCATTTGCATTTCCGGGCCAGCTTCGGCCATTGTCTGGATAGCCAGTTCGCCACCAAACACAGCTTTATAAAATTCCATCGCTTGTTTGCAGTTACCTCTAAAAAACAAATACGGAACTACATTAAGCTTTTCCATAAATAGACCCCCCTTTATAGCCCTAAGTATACTCCACTACAACTCAGAATCTTTTTGTGTTGTGTCGGCGTTCATTTTGTTTCCTTGTTGGTTCCAACCGGCCTTATGGCATGCCTGTTAAGATCATAAAACCAAAAGGTTTATAATGAGGTCTGAAAGAGAGGAGGTATTTATGAAAAAGTATTTAATTCTTTATTTTTCGTCAACTTCAGCCGAAGAGCGAATCGGGCAGGCTGACGCTGACAAAATGAAAGCCAGCATGGCTGAGTGGATGGAGTGGAAGGACCGTCATGGCGATGCATTAGTTGATTTTGGCTCGCCCGTGAAGCCGTCGAAAAAACTAGACAAAGGCAAAGTCGAGGATGATCAAGGCTGGACGACCGGCTATTCGTTAATTCAGGCCGAAGATCTCGACCAAGCGGTTGAAATTATGCAAGATCACCCCAATTTCAAAGATCCGGATGGTCCTGGCATCGAAATCTTGGAGTACGTTTCCATGCCGGGTATGGACGAGTGAAAAAAGAGCGAAAGTGATATTAGCCGACTTGCCGAAAAACCCAAAAAAGCCTACTGCTAGGCCAGCGGAGCCGTATTTACAAGCTGTTTCTTAGATATTTCGATATAATTAACGCTGATGTCTAGCGATTATGTGATTTCGGCAGGTTGGTGGTATGCACTGGCCATAATCATCGGCCTTTACGCCGTAGTCGAAGCCTGGCACATGCGACACGACCACGTCGTGAGATTGAACGAAGCGGTAATTTGGACGGTAGTCTACGTCTCGCTCGGTATAGCCTTTGCCTTGCCGCTCTTTGTCTGGGTGGGATCGCGGGCCGGCAGTGAATATCTGGCGGCTTTCTTTACCGAAAAAGCACTCAGTCTAGACAACTTGTTCGTCTTTGGCTTGATATTTGCGGCCTTCAAACTGCCGCAGGAGCTGGAAAGGCGAGTTCTAAATTACGGCGTGGTCGGGGCTATCGTATTTCGTCTGATATTTATCTTGGGCGGGATTGCTGTATTACAACGATTTGAATGGGTGTCGATTATTTTTGGCTTGATTCTATTTAGGGCGGCCTGGCACGCTTACAATGACGCGCTGGGTAATTCCAAAAACAAGGAGATAAAAGAAACTGTTACCTGGAAAGTTATTTCGTCAGTTTTGCCGCTGAGTCATCATTACCGCGGCCATCGTTTAACTGTCCGAGTCAAGGGCAAGTTGGTCTTTACCATGTTGATGGCGGTAATAATTATGGTCGAGCTGACGGACATACTTTTTGCCGTCGACTCAGTACCGGCAGTCCTGGGCATCTCGACAAATACATTTATCGCTTACTCGAGTAATATCTTTGCCCTGCTGGGTCTCAGAGCTCTGTACTTCGTTTACGCTGAAGTAGCCAGTCGTTTCTGGGCCCTGAAGTGGGGGATAAGTGTCATTCTGGGCTGGATAAGCGTTAAGCTGATACTGGCGCCTTTCGGCATTCATATTTCACACCTGCTAAACTTGGGTGTGATTTTGGGGGTGATTGGACTTTCGGTGCTTCTGTCGAACATCTATAGCCCGTCCAAAATAGAAAAAAATTGACCATACCCTGGATCAAAAAAGATGCTTGAGTAATCAGTAATGACAACGCTGCCGAGAGACCAGGTCTAGCAGTAAATTTAATCAAAAAGTCGACAAACTTGATAAAGCGATACAAGGCCGCAAAATGGCAAGATTTAACACTATGTGATATGATACAGCCAAACTAGGTGTACGGTTAAGCTAGAAAGGTAGCAATGGCGCGATCTCGTTCAGCCACTCCAAAATCCGTCTCCGCCCTGCAGCAGGAGAATCAGCGTCTGCTTGCCGAGAATGCCAGCTTGACGAAACAGATAGCTGACTCAAAATCAATGCCGCCAAAACGTCAGACAAACGCTTGGCGCTCGGCCTTGATGTACCTATGTATTATTTTGGCCGGTGCGACACTGGTGGCCAGCAACTTTCTGTTTTGGGTCGGGCGCTCACTGTTAAATGACAAGCAATACAACTCGATCATGTCGAGCGTAATTCAGAAACCATCAGTTCAACAAGCGGCAGCCCTATATGCTACCGATCAGATATTTCTCAATTTCGACACCAAACAGTATATTGAAGAAGCTTTGCCGCCTAGAGCCGCCTTTCTGGCACCAACCCTAAACTCACAACTCAAGACGGCGACTCAGGCAACCATCCAGAAGTTAATTGCCTCAGATAAGTTCCAGCAGGCTTGGATATCGGCAAACGCCAAGGCCCACTCTCGAATAATCAATAATCTTAAGAACTACTCAGGCGATGGCACAATCAGCCTTAACGATGTTTTTCAGCAACTGACCGGCAACCTCAAAGATACCCGACTAGCTTTTCTGGCCAATAAGCAGCTGCCCCAAAAAGTCGGCTCGATAACGGTTGTTCAGGCCGACTGGTTACCGACGGCGCACAGGATTGTATCGGTCGCGCCGTATATGAAGTGGCTTTGCGCCGGACTATTTTTGATTTTTTGTGGCGCGGCGGTCTGGTTGTCTAAGCGACGCCGCCGAATGGTTTTGACGCTGGCAATATTGTTTGCCGTGCTAATGCTGCTGAGCGCGATTGCTGCTCGAGTTACCCCAAATATCGTTGCCCAATCAGTCGCCAGTGCTTATCAAACCGCTGCCAAAGACGTTGCTTCGATAGTTGTCCAGCCACTGATAGTCCAGACTAGGACTATTTTAGCGCTGAGCCTACTGGCCATTGTGGTTGCCTGGATCAGCGGACAATACCCGGCTGCCGTCGCCACCCGACGACGCGTGAGTTATCTAACAGAGGGAAAGGTACATAGTGCAATCTTCGGGCACCAAGAAAATAGCTTCACGCTTTGGGTTGGCCGGCACCGCCGACCCTTGCAATGGTTGGTTGTCGTTATCGTGTCGTTTGCTATGTTGGTGGCTACGCTGAGCCCGATTAATGTCTTGGTCTACGGGTTGGTGATGGCCGTTTTGGTTCTAATAGTCGAGGTGCTTTCAGCTCCCACCACTTGAGGCGTGTAGGAGACTGCTTTTACTCGGGCTTAGGGGTTGGGTTTTTGAGAATGTTATTGACCATTTGGTCAAGCTGATCATCGGATAGATTGGCCTTGACGGCATAGCCGGAAATGCCTTGCTCGCGTAATCCCGCCGGCGCATCTGCTTCATTCAAGTTGGAAATGATTAAGACCTTGATGTCCTTGCCCCATTCGCTGGTACGCATGGTCTTCAGTATTTGATCGCCGGCAATCTCTGGCACCATGAGATCAAGCAGTACCAGGCTGGGTTGTTCTTTTTCGATCAGAGCCAGAGCCTGTTTGCCATCAACGGCTACGAAACAGATATAGCCCAGCAGTTCCAGACGCGTCTTATAGATTTCTGCCAGACTGACATTATCCTCAACGATGAC
This sequence comes from Saccharimonadales bacterium (SeqCode), assembly GCA_041912375.1. Lineage (GTDB taxonomy): Bacteria > Patescibacteriota > Saccharimonadia > Saccharimonadales > UBA4665 > JAYRNA01. The sequence goes on from JAYRNA010000015.1 coordinate 7,741, forward strand.
TATTTTTGACCACGAGCCAAATTGATCTGATTGATCCATATGGTAATCATTGTAAGCCAAGCGGGCTCGTTTTGCCACTATATAGGAGCCTAGAGAAATGCAACTATCGCTGGCAATTGCCCGAAACAGCTATGTGCTACAATAGATGACATTAACAATTTGTAAATATAAAGAGTGCAGTGAGAGACCTAGCTCGTCGACCTGCCAGCAACCTGTCCCGTTAGAAGGGGATGTTGGTGCTCCATCTAGACCCACGTCGGGGAAGATATGTCTGGTTGAACGTCCTTTCCCAACGCCATGTCGAGCGAGAAAGGATTTTTTATGTCAGAACTAGTTCTGGGTGCCCCGATCGTACCGGAGTTTGATTGTTTGGAGTCATTGAAATACTCACTTGAGGCCAAAAAACGTTTTCAATCGAGCGACCAATATCATCGTGATGGCTCTAACATACTTGGTGAAGTAGAAGCCCGGATCGGCAGTTTGGCGGCGGTCGATGGTGGTCACGTCGTTAGCTATACCTCCGGCATGTCAGCGGTAGTCGGGGCAATTGATACCGCCCTGGATAGTATTCCATCGTCAGTCGAATGGCCGACTATCGCTTGCGCTCAAGAGACCTACGCCCAAACGTCACACTATCTTGGTGCTAATATTTGCAACAAAAGAGCAAAGGTAGTTTATTTTGACAGCGGAGACGAGGCCTCGATTAGCCACCTCTTCAAAGAGCGACAACCGGACGTCGTGGTAGCCGAGACGGTCGCAAATTCGCTGAATGTGCCGGTTCTCGACACCGATAAATTTTTGACTATCGCGGGTGAAGCCGACAAACAACCGGTTGTCGTGCTCGATAATACCCTGCCGTTGTCGACAGCGTTGCCCTTAGTCGAAAAAATTGATCAGGACGACAGAGTAATTGTGGTCGAAAGCGGCACCAAGTCGTACACATTTAACACTAAGTTGCTGGGCATTGCCTTGACCAAAAACAGTCTTCTGCATAATGCGCTTGTCAACTATCGTCGTACCCGCGGTGATATTCATGACCCCCACAGCCTTGACTACATAGCGAGCGTTTTACCAAGCAATCGTCAGGAGTTCGATCAGCGTAACCGAAGACTATATCAATCAACCGCTGACATCGCCCTGGCTTTGGCCGACGGGCTTGAAGCAGATAGCGCTGCCCCCTTAGTGTCTCATCCGGCCTTACCAGGCCATGACAACCACGATTTTTATCAACAAAGCTACCATAGTGGAGCTACGCCGGTGCTCTACCTACAAACCCCTTGGTCTGACCAGTTCAATGTCACTGGCAGATTGTGGCGGCACCCAAGCGTCCGCGAGCAAGCGGCGCTTGGTCCGAGCTTTGGCTTTGACCGCGCCCGGATTATACCCGACGAAAGAGCTCGAGCAATTCGGATAGCCGGTGGCGCAGAGATTGACGGAACTGCCCTTGGTCAGGCCTGCGCCGAAGCTTTAAAAAATAATTAAGGAGACCTATGCCGACAAAATTATTTACCAGCGAATCAGTTTGCGCTGGACATCCAGACAAAATCTGCGATGCCATCAGTGACGCTATCCTCGATGCCGCGCTGCAGCAAGACAGCAACAGCCGGACTGGCATTGAAACGGTTGCCGGGGCCAATCAGATCGCACTGTTCGGGGAAGTCAAAACCAAAGCCAAGCTGGACTTTGACAAGATAGCGCGAGACACAGTTACTCGGTTGGGCTACATAGAGCCAGCCTGGGGGTTTAGCGCTCAGGCTGAACTCAGTAATAATATTCATCAACAGTCTCCCGATATAGCCGTCGGCGTCGACCACGACGGTGCCGGCGACCAGGGTATGATGTTTGGCTTTGCGGTCGACGAAACGCCAGAGTATATGCCTTTACCGATAGCCCTGGCACATGCTTTGACCCGGCGCATCGATGAGGTGCGCGAACAACAGCAAATCAGCTGGCTGCGACCGGATGGCAAGGCCCAAGTAACTGTCCGCTATCAAAGCGGCAAAGCGGTTGGTGTCGAGAAGCTTGTTCTGGCGCTAGCCCATGATGAATCTGTCGCAGCAAAAGCGGTTAGGCATGACGCGCTTGAGACGATTATCAAGCCGGTGCTTAGCCACTACCAATTTGGGTTGCCGAAGGCCAAAGATGTCATTATCAATGGCACTGGGGTCTGGCATATTCCAGGTCCAAGCAGCGACGCCGGTCTAACCGGACGCAAGATAGTGGTTGACACCTACGGCGGTTATGCCCGCGTCGGCGGCGGCGCCTTTAGCGGCAAGGACCCCAGCAAAGTTGATCGTAGCGGAGCCTACGCCGCTCGTTATATCGCTAAAAATATTGTCGCTCAAGGGTTGGCTAGCTCATGCGAGGTTGGTCTAGCCTATGTCATCGGTCAGCCACAGCCGCTGATGCAAACCATCGATACTTTTGGCACGGCCACCGTTTCGGACAAGGAGCTACATGCCTTCAAAGACATGCTGGTCAAGACTTCCGTTAAGGGGATTATCGACAAACTTGATTTGCGACGACCGATCTATAGCCGGACTTCGGCTTATGGTCACTTCGGCAAACCCGATTTACCCTGGGAACAGATCGTTTAAGCTGGCGGCCGAACGATTTAGGCACTTCAAAAACTTGATTGATAATTTCTTGTCAGGAGACATCAGGCCTATGATTGTCAGAGTCTGAATCAGGCAAAACTTCTTCCCGTTCGCCAGCGACAATGTCGACATAACTTTTGTGCAAGTCCCTTTGAAGAACCAGCGGAGCGCCTAACCATCTGAGCATGTCGCGAGCTCGCGACAAAGTCTGGCTGCTCCTAAATCGTTGTGCCGCATCGTGGATCACCATCCGGCCGATATTTGATGGGCGGGTCTCGACCTCGCGGATGACGCTCATAGATTGATCGTGGTCGACTGAGCTGCCACTGGTGATCGCTTCGGCGGCTGCCACTACGTCAAACTCATTTCGATCGGGGAGTTCCTCTTTCATAGTTACTATTATATAACCATGTCCAACAATTCCAACAAACAGGTCTAGCAATATGCTAAAAGCTGCCAAGCACTTAGATGCTGTTTCAGAAATACTAGAAAAATCCAGAAATTTGACTCAAGCATTTATGCTTTGGCTTGATAACAGATCGTCAGGGGAGACTACGATTTAGGCTTCTAAATCGAGTGACGACAGGGCATTAGCGATACGTTCTGCGGGCGACATAGACAGTGGGTCGTGGCGCATGGTTGGATCGGAGAATCCGTCCAGTAGTCCGGGGGTGCACAGTGGCTGACCCCTGTTGTCAATGATCTCTAGCGCCATTTTACCGGCAGTTGCGGCCACAAGTGGTTGGTTGTTGCGATACTCACCGTAAAGCCCGCCGAGAATTATCAGGCTGGCCTCGTCGGCAATCTTGTCGGCTTCAGCGGCATTTTTGGTTATTTGTTCGGCTTCGGCGGCGACTCTCGAGTCATTACTACCGCCGACAATCAGTTTTGCTTCGTCGATGGTCTTGAAGGCATCAGAGAACGAGCCAATGAATCGTCTTGGGCGGTGTGATTTCCCAAACATGATGAGAACTATTATAGCACTAAATTTTAAATAAAGCAAGAGCATTTTTGTAAGGAGTTATGCCGCCATAATGCTTATGCAAATTTATGGTTGCAGGCTACAATATTGTTTATGGTTAAATCGTCTGCCAGACCTTTTTGGCGACAACCAACCTTTTTGGCAATTGCGGCGGCCGTGCTGTACTGCACTTGGCCGATCGGCTATCTGTTGAATCCAGCGGTGGCCCACGATGGTCTGGCCAGCGAACTTGAGGCCATTGGCCAGCCCTATAACTGGCTATTCATCGGCGCCGATCTGTTAGCTGGGGTATTGCTAGTCATGGTTGCCTTTGGTCTGCGCCGCTATCTGCACGGTAAACGTCACTGGCTGTCCAAAGTCGGGCTTATCGCCATGGCCTTTTTTGGAATACTAACGATGATCGACGCTCTTCTGCCTATGGAGTGTGTGCCGGCGCTTAGCCGTTGTCCGAGCTATGACCACGACAACTTGCTGTTTGCCCACGGTGTCGTCAGTATTTCTGCCGGGGCATTTTTGTTTATTGCACTTTTCGTCAGTTGGTGGCAGTGGCGCCAAAACGATTTGCTTCGTTTGATTGTCGTCGGCTATCTACTTTTTGGCATTTTCTCGCTGTACTCAAGCTTGCACGGAGGTCGTGATAACTGGGCCCAGCACTATTATTTGACGCTTTGTAGTCTATGGATAGCGATCTTTCCATTTAGTTTTATCAGGGAAAACCGGACACTCAGAGTCGGCCGCCGCCGTCCATCGAAAAAACAAACCAGAAAAAACCAGGCCACAGGACCAAGAACCTAGTCATCAAACAGTTTTAGATCCTGAAGTGTCTCAGGTAGAAAACCATCGGGGTGGACAAAACCGGCCCGCCACTTGGTGCCTTGTCCGTAACCAAGATCTTTCATGAGACTGGTCGGTGCGTTGCGCAGGTGCAGGGGTACGGGCAGATCGGGGTATGTCTGGGCTGCTGCCAGGGCTTTGGTCATTGCCTCGGCAATCAGCCTTGATTTTGGTGCTTTGGCCAGGACGGCAGCGCAGTGAAACAGATTGTACTGGGCTTCAGGCAAGCCGATTCTTTCAACAGCTTGAAAAGTCGAAACCGCCAAATTTAGTGCCGCCGGTGCCGCCAGACCAACATCTTCACTGGCAAAGATGACCATTCTCCGAGCGATAAATTTGGGATCTTCACCGGCTTGCAGCATACGGGCCAAATAGTAAAAGCTGGCGTCGGCAGAAGAGCCGCGCATCGACTTAATGAAGGCACTAATAACATTATAATGGTGCTCTCCTTTTTTGTCGTAACCAGGCAGCTTGGTCTGAGACGCTGTTTCGACAAGCTGAGGAGTGACCGGAGAAGTACCAGCCAGCTGCAATGCCACTTCAAGATTGCCGAGTGCGACACGGCCATCTCCGCCGCTCAATTCTGCCAGCAGGTCGACACTGGCTTTAGGTAGCCGCTTGGACGACAGCTTGTAGGCCCTAGCCGCATTTTTGAGGATTGTGATAATTTCTGGTTTGCTTAAGGGCTCGAGTACCAGCACCTTTGATCGGGATAACAAAGGGGCGATGATTTCAAAACTGGGATTCTCGGTAGTTGCCCCGATCAGACTGATCGTTCCCGCCTCCACATGAGGCAGGAAGGCGTCTTGCTGAGCTTTGTTAAAGCGGTGGATTTCGTCGACAAAAAGAATAGTTTGCTGGCCAAGGCGCCGATTTTGCTCGGCTCGGGCGACAACCTTGACCACGTCGGGCTTGCCGGCCGTGACAGCGCTGAGTTCAATAAATTCAGCTTCCGTACCTCGAGCAATGATACGGGCTAGACTGGTTTTGCCGCTACCCGGCGGACCCCAAAGTATCAGGCTAAGCGGTTGCTTATGAGCTATGATCTCGCGGATAATTTTGCCTTGGCCGATTAGGTGGGCCTGACCGACGAGATCATCAAGTGATTCTGGCCGCATCCGTTCAGCCAGTGGGCGATTATCCATGTAGCTATTGTAGCCCGACTAGGGCCCAGCGCCTATCGAGGAGTGCAACTTGCTTGTCCGCTGTAAAGCAAACCAGTCTCAGGATGAGACTTAAAGTAGCCAAGCTGACAATGCTGAATCTGAGACCGATGACATAAGCTACAATACAACCAATGAAGCAGTTTGGGTTTACAGTTTTGCACCGATTGGGCGGCGAAAGTCTGGCCCGCACCGGGCAGATCAACACGCCTCACGGCACCATTCAAACACCGGCGTTTGTTGTGGTCGGCACCAAGGCCACCGTCAAAGCCATGACACCAGAGCAAGTAAGCGCCACTCAGGCCCAGGCTGTTTTGGCCAATGCTTACCATCTCTATTTGCAGCCGGGACATGAACTGATCGAACGGGCGGGAGGCTTGGGAAAATTTATGCACTGGGCCGGTCCGACCTTCACAGATTCGGGCGGCTTTCAGGTGCTATCACTAGGCAGTGGTTACAAAAAAGTGCTGGCCATGCAGAGCGGCGTTGTTCCGGCTGAAGCTGTTATCGCTCCAGACAAAGATCGCAAAGCATTTGTTGATGAGGACGGCGTGACTTTCAAGTCTCACCTAGACGGCAGACTCCATCGTTTTACTCCCGAAAAGTCGATTGCCGTTCAGCACGCCATCGGTGCCGACATTATTTTTGCATTTGATGAGCTAACGTCGTTACTCGACCCTTATGATTATCAAGTAGCCTCACTGGCTCGGACTCACGCCTGGGCAGTTCGCTGTCTTGAGGAACTGAAACGACTGAGAAAACTTCACCCCAAACGACCCTATCAGTCACTTTTTGGCGTGATTCAGGGCGCCCAATACGAGGATTTACGTCGTCAGGCCGCTCGCTTTATCGGTAGCCTTGAATTCGATGGCTTCGGTATTGGTGGGGCAATCGAGAAACAAAAAATTAGTCAAATTATTCGCTGGGTCAATCAAGAGCTACCAGTCGATAAGCCGAAACACTTGCTTGGTATTAGCGAACCAGAAGATATATTTGCTGCCATAGAACAGGGTATTGACACCTTTGATTGTGTTTCGCCGACCAGGGTAGCGCGTAACGGAGCTGCCTATACTCTGGCCGGGCGGATTAATGTCGTCGCCAGTCGTTGTCGGTCTGATTTTAGTCCACTGATGGAGGACTGCAGCTGCTATACCTGCGCCAATTTCAGCCGAGCCTACCTACATCATCTGCTGCATGCCAAAGAGCTGTTAGCCAACACACTGATGTCGATTCATAACGAGCACTTTATTATCAAACTGGTCAACGATATTCGAGCTAGTATTGCCGACGGCAGTTTTTATCAGCTGAAAACAAGCTGGCTTAGACAGTATTATCAGCGCAAAATATAAAATTATTGATAACGCTCATGTAGTATAATGAGCTTTAGAACTAGGAGGGTAATTGCGCCGTTTTACCAAATATTTGGCAGCCCTGGGTGTCGCAGTCAGTGTCCTGGCTGCTGGTGCGGGTTTTGCGGCGGCCAGCGAAAATAACATCGTAGCCGGCCGCAGCGACCACAGCCTCTACAAAGCCGGCCGTACGGTCAATATCACAGGGGTCATAAATGGCGATATTTTTTGTGCGGCCCAGACGGTCACCATCGACGCCACCGTTAACGGTGATGTAATTTGCGCTGGCCAGACCATAACCATTAACGGAACAGTCAACGGCAATATCAGGTTGGTTGGTCAGACACTAAATGTTGGCGCTCAGGCCAGTCGTTCCGTCAGCCTGGCCGGCCAAGACCTGACACTGTCAAGTAATGCCACAGTCGGCACTGATGTCAGTCTGGCCGGTCAAACGGCCCACATAAATGGTAAGACTGACCGTGATATAACTGGGGCGGTCAACGATATGTTTGTGGCCGGTACGGTGGGACGCAACGTTACTGCCAGAACCAATAAGTTAGTTTTACAGTCCTCAGCCAATATCAGCGGCAACCTTAGTTATATTAGCCCGACCCAGTTGCAGCGCGACGGAGGTGCCAAGGTTGCTGGAACCATCGTCTTTCACAAATCGGTCGGCGCGGCTCATCATCATGCGGCCTGGCAGGGTGTCTGGCTGGCTTGGCACTTATACTGGCTGGCAGCCATCTTAGTCTTTAGTATGATCATAGTGGCGCTCTTCCCTCAGCTGACTCAACGCTGGAATAAAGTCGCTCGAGGTCAAACCTGGCAAGCGGTGCTGGTCGGATTGATAGCCATGCTCGTCGTGCCGCTGGTTATGGTTACGCTCCTGCTGTCGATTATTGGTGCTCCGTTGGCGCTGTTTTTGTTGTTGCTTTGGTTGCTTATCGTCGCCTTGAGCCTGCCTTTGGCCGCTTACTACACCGGCAGTTTGCTGCTAAAAAACGAAAAACGGACCCCAATCATCATGCTCCTGGGAGCGGTAGTACTCGGGCTGATTTCGATGATCCCGGTCCTGGGCTGGTTGGTAATTATCGTGGCCTATGCTCTCGGTATCGGTACGCTGCTGATTAACTTGCGTCGCAGTTACCAAAAACCGAAATACCGGATAAGCAACTAGTACACCAGCCAACCATTATCGGTGACGTTTTTGGCGATCCGTTTCGTCCTCTATTTCGTGCCCGACGATTTCCTCGAGCAGATCTTCGATGGTGACAATACCAACCACTTGATCGTCTCGCTCAATGGGCAGCAAGTGAGTGCCCCCGCTAATAAATTTACGAAACAAGGTGTCGAGCGCTGTCATGCTGCCGACTAGATTGGCCGGGTGGAGTATCATGTCTTCGACGAGATAGTTTTTTTCTTCAAAATCGATGTCGACGAGATCTTTCATTAGTAGCACGCCGTAGCATTTTGTCAGTTGTCGATCAAAAATCGGAATCCGGCTAAAGCCGCGGGTTTTTATTTCATCGATGACGGTTTCACTGAGCTGCTCATTCAACGTCAGCCAGAAAGTGTGTCGGATGTCGGTCATGATATCGCGAACCCTTTTTTCGCTGAGACTGAGTGCGCCGCGCATGATTTCGATTTCGTCTTCGTCCAGCTCGCTAGTCTCGTCGCTCAAATGTTCAGCGATGAGCAGACCAAGTTCGTGCCGACTTTGGAGCGAGGATCGCTCGCGGGGAAAGAGTTGATCGAGTAGCAATTGCAAGGGTTTACTAACGACAAACGTTACGGCCACCATGGCCTTAAGGACTAGCGCAAAGCGACTGGTCCACGCCAGCGCATCTCTGGCAAATAAGGCTTGAGGCAGTATTTCGCCGAACACAACTATCAACAAGGTGCTGACTAAGCCCGCCAGCCAGCCGTTCATCCGCTGATCTAGCACCAGTGATGTGGCGCTGACAGCCGCGATATTGGTCAGCAGTATACTGGCTAGGACTAGGTGTGTCCGGTTGCGAATCGGCAAGACACGCCTGGCTTGTTGGTTGCCAAGTTTGGCCTTACGGCGCAAGTCACCGATGTCAAGTGACATAAGGGCGATGTTGAGTCCGGAACAAATCGCCGAGGCCAGCACCAAAAGCAATACTTCAATGAAGACAATATCGATGTTCACGTCGGCTTCGCGGTGCTTAAACCAAGAGGAGTATGCATCTGTCGTCCATTGTACAGAGCTTGGCTTATGCTTGGCAAGCTGCTTTGATGGGGTAGAATGTGAAATCAAACTAAAGACGCGCGCGTGTGGCGCCAAACGAGTTATTCTCTATACTAGCCAGTAGATGCATGTAGTATTTGACAGAATTTGGCATGGTTTAATCGGTCGGCCGTATCTACTGAGTCGACCGATAGATTCTGGAGCCGGCCAAGCGGTGATTTTGCTGCACGGGATTGGCCGAACCGGTCAGGTCTGGCAGCATGTCGTCGAAGCGCTTCGGGCGCAACCGGTTCGAATCATCGCTTTTGATCTGCTTGGCTTCGGCTCATCACCAAAACCAACCAGCCTCAGTTATAATGTTGGCGACCATGCCCAAGCGGTGATTGCCAGTATCGAAAAGCTTAAACTTGGTGGACCGATAATATTGGTGGGTCATTCCATGGGCAGTTTGGTGGCGGTTCACATTGGTCGGCTTCGACCCGATTTGGTGAAACACCTGGTTCTCTATGAAATGCCACTCTATGAGGGTTTACCGTCTCGTCGAATTTATCGGCTCAGACTCGAGTTGTATGCTCGGTTTTTTGACAAAATTATGAGCTTTCAGCCAAAGTTCGACTCCTCTAGCGCCAGCCTGATCGAGAGACTGGCGCAAAAAGTCGCTGGTCTGGAGGTCGACCAAGCCAGTTGGCAGCCATTTATCAAAAGCCTCGAGCAGACCATCATCAACCAGACGACTGCTCAGGATATTGTCAAGCTTGAGATGCCCATGGATGTCATCTATGGACGACTCGATATGCTGGTGATTCGCGGCAAACCACAGCAAATATTCGGAGAAGGCAAGGGTAATATTTCGACATACACTATTCGAGCCCGTCACACGATATCTGCCAAAGCCAGCCAATTTATAGTCGAACGGATAAACGCCGCGTTGTATGATCAGCCCTAACTGATCGGTAAAATGTGATATTTATCATTGTATTTTTGACCTATCGAGCATAGGCTGGAGATAGGAAGTGTGAGGCTTCCTAAAAGACCCGGGCGTATTTCGACCCGGGTCTATATTATTCATTCAGGTGCCGGCAGTGATAACCAAACTTTATGTTTCAACCGTGACTGTGGTGCCGACCCCTGACCAATCGTAGAGCCATTTCGAGGCTGCCAGCGGCATTTCGATGCAACCGTGAGAGGCTTTGTCAGAGTAAGGGCTAATGGCGCCAAAGGCGTCTTCCGCCCGCCAAGTAGCGTCGTGAAAGCCGTAAGTGCCGTACTGGTTATCCAAAAACGGCATCCAATAATAGACCGGATCTTTCCAGCTTCCAGCCGAATCGCTACCGGTGAGAGTGACATTGGTCTGTTTGGCATAGATATGGTAGGTGCCGAGTGGGGTTCGAGTATCGGACAGGTGTTCCATGCCGGTTATCACAGGGCTAGAGTAGGCGATACGGCTTCCCTGACAGGCCCAAAGCTTGCGCTGTGAAATACTTATCACAATAAACCTATCGAGGGTGTTTTTCTGACATTTTACCGGATGATACTTCGGCTGCTGGGTAATGACGGCCGGTGTCACGTCAGGCGTAGTACTGTCAGGCTTATCGGATCTAAAGTGCACAAAAGCCAAACTACTGATGACAATAATTAGCAGCGTAACCAATATTTTTTTGGTGTAATTTCCAGACGGCTTGACAGACGGTTGACTCAATCGGCTCGTTGGGCGACGATCAGAACGATAAAAATTATAGCTGGCTAGGCCAGGCCGAATTGTTTTGTTGTCGAGTGATGATTTCATCTTGGCGAACAGCCTATTGCGTCTTAACTTGCATCCAACAGGGGTGTAACAGGTGTCTGTGTTTTGTGTGATTGTCACTTGTAGTATATCAGCTAACAGTCAAACTGTGCTAGGAAGGGTTTAGGTAAATCGGGTGACTAAAAACATGAAAGCCGCCCCGAGTACTGTCAGACCGATCGTGCGGTAGCTAGAGTGCTTGCTATGGGCTTCGGGCAAGATCTCGCTGGCGCCGATATACAACAGAAATCCGGCGAAGAACCCTAGATAAAGTAGCAGAGTGTCTTCCGAGACATGGAACAGCTTGGTTGACAGTACGCCTAGGATTGGCGCCAGAGCATCGATTATCAGAAAGCCAAAGGCGCGGCGCGAACGATTTTGGTTGACAAGCATCAGGCTAACTGTATTTAGGCCATCGGTAAAATCATGGGCAATGACGGCAATAGCTACCGCGACACCGACCGAGGGGCTGGCTTGAAAGCCCAGCCCGATACCGACGCCGTCGAGGAAGCTATGGGCCGATAAGGCCAGAGCTGAAGCTACCCCAACGTGAGGATGTTTGTGGACTTGGTACTCGTTTTCGTTGGTGTGGTGGATCAGGATGCTTTTCTCGATAATATGAAACAACAAAAAACCTACCACCAGCGCCAGCATCGGTCCGGTCGGACTGCGCTGTTGCCCAGCCAGACTATTGAAAATTTCCGGCAACAAATCGAACGCCACAACACCGATCAGCACCCCTGCGGTAAAGCCCAAAAATCGGTGCAGGCGGTCTTTGTTGTAGAGACCGGTCAGGCCGCCGGCGAGAGTAGACAGAAAGGCAACTGAGGCCAATAGAACGGGAGTCATGAACCTAGTGTACGATAATCATCCGAAAGCTGACAGTTGATGTGTTGCTTGGAGGGTGACAGGTGCCTGATCGGCTTCGCCAAGCTTGTCATATCAGGCAGCCGAGATATCGATGCTAGAATAGGGACATGATGGTTGGTTTAATCGTGCTTGGGCTTGTGGTTGGCGTTCTGGTCGGTATTGCCGGGGCAATTTATGCCCGAAAGGACAAGTCAGCTGACGCCAACAGCGCGCTGTTACTGAAAGCTGATATGAATGAACTTAACAAAAACATGTCCCAGCTCAAAGACAGCATGCAAAAGTCACTAAGTGATCAGCTCGGGGCCAGCAACAAACAGATGACGGCCCAGTTTAACGCCAGCGCCAAGATAATCACTGAGGTAACTCAGAAGCTGACTGAGCTAGACAGAACCAACAAAAATGTTGGCGACATTGCCTCAGAACTGAAAACGCTGCAAACTGTGCTCCAAAACCCCAAACAGCGGGGCGTAATCGGCGAATACTATCTCGACCAGATTCTCAAAAACATCCTGCCCCCCGGCGCCTACCAACTTCAGTACAAACTGGCAGACGGACTGGTCGTCGACGCCGTCATCAAGCTTGACGACAAGGTCTTGCCGATTGACAGCAAGTTTTCTCTCGAGAATTACAACCGCTTGATTGACGCCAAAGATACCCAGCGGCCCAGTTTGGAGCGGGCTTTCAAAGAGGACCTCAAGAAAAGAATTGACGAGACCGCCAAATACGTCAAACCGGGCAAAGGAACGCTTGACCAGGCTTTGATGTTTATTCCTAGCGAGGCAATCTATTATGACTTGCTGGCCAACAAAGTCGGTCTGGGCGGAGTCAGTGGTCGCAATCTCATGCAATACGCCGCCGCTGACAAAAAGGTTACGATCGTCGGTCCCAGCACACTGTCAGCCATGCTCCAAACGATTGTTCAGGGTCTGCGCTCGATAGAAATACACAAGGACACCGAAAAGATACGGAAAAACATTGAGCAGCTTCATCGACATTTGATTGCCCACAACGCCTATATGATGAAGCTCGGCAACAGCCTGGGAACGACAGTCGGACACTTCAATACAACCTACAAGGAACTCGGAAAAATCGACCGTGACATCGTCAAGATCGCCGACACCGAAGCCTCGGTTGAGCCGATGCTATTGGAACGCCCGATCGTCGAAGATTAACCCTTGTCTAATTCTGGTGAGACAGGTCGATTGCCAGAGCCGCCGTCCATGAAAAGTTCTCGGCACCGGCCGGTTCACCGCTCAAGGGGTCAAAGTATTCGTAACAGCCCCAGTGCTCGACCATCGCTAAAGTACTGTCACGGATACTTTTGGCCTCGGCTTCGAAGCCATAACGATTCAGGCCGTCGATGATCAGCCAGTTTGTGTTGACCCAGGACGGCCCTTGCCAATACTTCTTTGCGTGAAACCAAGACGAATTAAGCGGCACCGAGGGAATTGGGAATTTCGCGCCGAAGGCATGTTTGTTTTTGAGCATGGCGACCAATATCTCGGCGCGTTCCTGAGTTATGCAGCCGGCATAGAGCGGCAACAAAGCGGCAATGCTAGGGGTTTTAAGCAAACGGTGAGTAATAAAATCGCGGGAAAAATACTGCCCCGAATAGGGGTCCCAAAGCTCCTCAAGTGTTTTTTCTGACCGACGCATTTGTTTGTCGAGGGCTTCGGGTAGTGGTTCGCGCAAGCTTTTGGCAATTTCCCTGAGATGACTGTTGGCACGAATAAATATACAGTTGTAAGCCAGGTCTTCGATCGCGAACAGCGAATGATCGAGAATTTTATTGATATCGAAGGCTTTTCGACGCAAGCGCAGTTGGATATCAAACATGGCGACAGCCTCGATGGCCGAAAAGCGTTGGTCCATTGGCACAGAACGCGTATCACGACGAAAAAGATTAATGATACGATCGATCCGGAACTTTTTGATGAGGCGTATCCAAAGCGGGAGCAAGTGCTCGTGCAGCTCAGCCATCCATGGCGGGGTATTGTCGAGACCGGTTTCCCAGGGGTGTACCTGGAGGACTAGACCTTCGCCGTGCGGATCTCGATCGTGATACAGCCACTGATGATAGGCCAAAAGGCTCTGCCACATCGATCGATACCACAGACGACGTTCTGGCCAAGCCAGTTTTTGGCCAACCCGAACTACAGCCTCGGCTAACATCGGCGGTTGGGTGATTCCGGTGGTCCTGACGTCGTTGGGGGCATAGGGGCTAAGCCAGCTACGCCAAATGTTTCGATCGGTACGAAACTGAGAGTCGTCGCGGAAAATAATGTTGGGCAGCATACCATTGCTCCATTGTCCCCGCAGTAAATTCAACAACTCGACTTGAGCCCGTTCAACATCGAGGTGGCGTAGACCGATAGCCACAAAGCAGCTGTCCCAGAGCCACTGGTGAGGGTAAAGTCCGTGAGCTGGCTGGGTGTAATTACCTCTGTCGTTCATGTCCAGAACTGCTTTGGCCTGGTCGATCAGACTAGTCGAATTTGTTTCTATGTTCATTTAAGCTTTAGTATACCCCAGATGAACGCCTAGGCTGCTTTACGCCCTATAAAGCCCTAACGGAAATTGGTGAAATTAAGCGGGAAGTCAAAATTAGCGCTGCGTAGCAGCTGCATGACCGCCTGGAGGTCATCCTTGCTGTTACTGGTCACGCGTACCGTTTGGCTCTGAATCTGGGTTTTTACTTTGGGGAATTTGTCACGGATCAGTAAGGTGATTTTTTTGGCTTTTTCTTGGTCTAAACCTGTTTTGAAGGGTACTTCTTGGCTAGCTTTGAGGTTACTTTCAACGACGTCGAAGCTAGTGTCGAGCAGTTTTTGACTCTGATTACGGGCGGCTAATTTCTTGCGGACGATATCGAGTATGGCGTCGATTTGCCAGGCTCCGTTGCCAACGATTTTGAGACCATTTTTGTCTGCATTGAGCCATTCTATTGCTGCCGGTGTCCCTTTGAAATCATAACGCGCGGAAATTTCCCTTCCGACCTGATCAAAGACGTTGTTGAGTTCGGCTTTGTCGTAGTCTGACACTGCATCAAAAGAAAATTGAGCCATAGCTACAGATTATAATCTAGTCAACCGTTTACTGGGCAAAGATTCGAACTTCGGGATGATCACCGACCATGTCAGGCCACTCTACCACATCCGGATCGCGCAGTGGGCGACCGTCCATTCCAATCGGCGGCGTAACGATAAAACCGCCGTTTTCGCCTAGGTCAACGATTTCGACCGTGCCTTTGAGTAAACGACCACTAAACTGAGCCATGACTGCTGCGCCGTCTCTTATCTGGGCGTTTCCCAGCTGTTCCCCGGGGTCCGCCTCACCGACGATCACCATAAACGAGCCTTTGCTGTCTGTTTTCGTCCCATACCAGATAGTTTACTCTCTCTGTCAAAAGAATCTAGTCGCCTTTTTGACAACGAGCTTGTGTAAAAAATCTTACAGATATCAATCGGATTTCCTTCCTGCTGGGGGCGGTTAGAGTACTTGGAAGCCAACTCCCCCGAGTAAGGCTTTTTCTGTCGCTATGACAGAGGCCGGGCTGCTATACTATGCTAGAAGCTATGAGTCGAACATTCCCCCAGGTTGAAACCGTTGCTAATGTCCTGAAACCTCGAGCCCAGCGGGGAGACACAACAGTCTTGCGCACTCCTGAGCTACGGGCGTTGTTTGATGAAATCAAATCCTTGCCCGAAGACCAGCGGGCTGATTTCGGTCAGGCTGTCAACGCCCTTCGTGATCAATTGACCGAAGCGATAAAGGCTAGCCAGGATCAGGTCGAGGCTCTGCCGGCGATCGACATAACCGCCCCCTTTGCCAACAACACCCCGTTAGATAAGCATCCTAGCTTACTGACGAGTGACCATGGCAGCCAGCATCCGTTGATGTCAGAGTTGAGTATAATTCTTGATATTTTCTATCGCATGGGGTTCGGCGCAGTTGAATCCCGCGAGCTCGATGATGATTTTCACATGTTCGGAAGCCTAAACTTTCCAGAGGAACACCCAGCTCGCGACGATTATGACACGTTCATGACCATCCAAAAGGGTGCCGATGACAAGCCCTTTATTGCCCCGGCGCATACTAGCACTATGCAGCACCGTGTCTTGTTGGAAGGCAAGGACCGTTTAACGGCAGGCCAGCCCCTAGCGGTGGTTATCCCCGGGCGAGTTTTTCGGAACGAAGACATCGATGCTAGGCACGAACACACCTTTTACCAACTTGAGGGAGTTTATGTCGATAAAGGCGTCAATGTCGGTCAGCTGATTGCAGCGCTCAAGACGTTTTTACAGGCTTACTATCAAAAAGAATTAGATGTCAAAACTCAACCGTTCTATTTTCCCTTCACCGAGCCGTCGTTCGAATTCGCGATCAGTTGCCCCTTTTGCAACAAAAAAGGTTGCTCAGTCTGTTCACATACGGGGTGGATAGAACTGCTTGGCTGCGGCATGATTCACCCGAACGTTTTGCACCAAGCCGGTATCGACACCAACGACTACACAGGATTTGCCTGGGGAATGGGAATCGAACGACTGGTCATGATGAAGTACGGTGTTGAAGATGTCAGGCACTTCCAGTCTGGTAAATTGGACTTTTTGAGGCAATTCTAAAATGAAAGTCAGCCTCAACTCGATAGCTGGTTTGAACAAACGCTACAACTGCACGGACGACATCAGGGGTATTGGTATCCCGGCGTTGATCGAGAAAATTGGCGCTCAACTTGGCGCAGTCGAAGAGATAATTGAGTTTGGTAAACGCTACCAAGGTATTATCGTCGCCAAAGTAATAAGTTGCCAAAAACATTCTGGCGCCGACAAGCTGAGCGTCTGCCTGATAGACGATGGCGGTACAGTCAAGTCAGCTCCGCGGGATGATAACGGTTATATTCAAGTGGTCTGTGGCGCGCCCAATGTCCGGCCCGGATTGCTCGTCGCCTGGCTACCGCCAGGCAGCACGGTACCTGAATCTGTCGGAAAGCAGCCCTTTGTTCTGAAGGCCAAGGACTTGCGAGGAGTTGTCAGCCAGGGCATGTTGGCTTCACCCAAAGAGTTGGCTCTCGGCGTCAATCACGAGGGGCTGCTCGAAATTGACGCCGATGTCGCCCCTGGCACTGACTTTGCTGAGGCCTTTGAGCTCAAAGACGATGTCGTGCTCGACATCGAAAACAAGATGTTTACTCATCGACCGGACTGCTTCGGCTTTTTAGGCATTGCTCGCGAGTTGGCTGGTATCGAAGGCCTGCCATTTAAAAGCCCCGACTGGTTCACTTTGCAGCCAGAATTTCCTAAGTTGGACGGAAACGAACTCCGGCTGACGGTCCGCAATGAAATCCCTAAGCTTGTGCCACGCTTTACGATGATCGTCATTCGTGACGTGACCGTCGGGACGAGTCCGGTCTGGTTACAAGTTGAGCTGGCCAAGGTTGGCCAAAAGTCGATCAATAACATTGTCGATTACACCAATTTCTTCATGTTGGAGACCGGACAGCCGCTCCATGCCTACGACTACGACAAGGTCGCCAAGCTGTCAGGGTCGGACGGACCGGCTATTGTGGTTCGCAATCCTAAACCCAGCGAAAAGGTCAAGCTGCTAAATGGCAAAACCATCACACCGCACCCGGAAGCGATCACGATTGCCACCGACAAAACCCTGATCGGAGTCGGCGGAGCCATGGGAGGCACCGATACCGAGGTCGATGAGCAGACAACGAATATTATTCTGGAATGCGGCAACTTCGACATGTACTCCGTGCGCCGCACTAGCATGCTCCATGGCCTTTTTACCGACGCTGTGACGCGTTTCACTAAGGGCCAGAGTCCATTGCAAAATCTAGCCGTCCTAGGGCGTATCACGACCGAGATCACCCAATACGCCGGCGGTAAAATCGCCAGCCCGCTGATCGACGACAATCATTTGAGCGAAGTTGTGCTGTCTCGAGGGTCGCTTTATATGCCAGTGACAGTCAGCGCCAGCTTTATCAATCAACGGCTCGGTCTGGATCTGCCGCCGCAAGCTATCAAAACTCTCCTAGAGCACGTTGAATTTCGGGTTGCGATTGACGGTGATGAACTAACTGTTACCATGCCGTTTTGGCGGACTGACATCGAGTTGCGTGAAGACATTGTCGAGGAGGTCGGGCGTCTGTTTGGCTATGACAAATTACTGCTACAGTTGCCGTCGCGCACCATCGAGCCGATTACCAAAAACAGCTTGTTGGAAACCAAAGCCGAACTGAGAGGTTTACTCAAACAAGCCGGCGCCAACGAACTGCTCTGCTATAGCTTTGTTCACGTTGACTTGCTCCAAAAAGTCGGTCAATCCAGCCAGCAGGCTTATCAGCTGAGCAATGCGCTTAGTCCACAACTGCAATACTATCGTCTCAGCTTGACGCCTAGTCTGCTCGAAAAGGTCCACCCCAACCTCAAGGTCGGTTACAAGGAGTTTAGTCTATTTGAGCTTGGCCGGGCCCATCAGGTTGGTGTCGTCGATGATGAAGGTGTGCCACAAGATTATCAACGTCTGGCGCTGGTCATCGCCGCAGACCATAAAACGTCAACCTCCCAAACTGCTGGACCGGCTTATTACCGGGCAAAGCGCTATCTAATGGCGGCACTCCAAGGCTATGGACTGGCCGATAGCGTCCGTTTCGAGGCGCTTCCCGAACAATCCGAACCCTCGACGGTCTATTACGACCGCGGACGTGGCGCCCAGGTCATGCTTGGCGATAAAGTGCTCGGCTGGATCGGTGAGTTCAAACCATCAGTCCAGATGGCGTTGAAGTTGCCCAAGTATTGCGCCGGTTTCGAGATTGATATCGGACTATTGTTGGCCGACCGTCAGCCGCGCGGCTATAGATTATTACCAAACTATCCCAAAGTGGCTCAGGACATAACACTCAAAGTGGCCGTCGACAAAACTTACCAGGAGGTCTATGAGCATTTACTCGAAGCTATCGAGCCTCTTCGGCCGCCCCGTAGCCTAACCCAGCTCAGCCCCATCGATATATATCAGGCTGGTGACGACACGACCCACCGCAATCTAACTTTCCGACTAACAGTTGCCAGCTACGAACGAACTTTAACAGATGATGAAATCAACAAGCTATTGACGGCCTGTGCCGCCAAGCTGAAGACCGAAATAAACGCTGATCGGGTATGAAAAAGTTCGGTCTGGTTCTCGTAGCCGTCGTTGTGGCAACTTTAGCGCTGGGGACAAAACCTGTCAGCGCCGATGTCAACAACTTCACGGTTACTAAATTTCACGCTGACCAGACTTTAACTCGGACTGATCCTCAAGGGCAACTGCACATCGTCGAACAGATAAATGTCAACTTCACTGACAACAACCACGGGCTGCTGAGAGCGATACCGAAGAGCTACAAGCACCATGACCTAAGGTTACACGTCAATTCGATTCGCTCTGACTCTGGTGCTCCAACAGATTACAAACTTGATAGTTCCAACGGCAACACGGTGATAAAAATCGGGGATCCTAGCCGGACAGTTACTGGCGCGCAGCAGTACACCATCGATTACACTCTGAATAATGTCATCAGTTTTTACACCGATCACAGCGAATTATACTGGGACGTAAACGGCACCGATTGGCGTCAACCATTTGATCAGGTGAGCGTCAGCCTGCACCTGCCGCCCGGACTACAACAAACTCGAGCACCGGTTTGTTACACGGGGGCTTACGGCGATAATCAGGCGAATTGTACTATCACCGCTCAGCCAGACAACATCGAATCAGCTACCACCGCGCCGCTCCAAGCGGGCCAGGGCTTGACCTACGTTGCCAGTTTTGTCCCTGGTTATTTTGTGCCGGCGAAATGGTACGACCCGAGCGGGGAATATTTTCGTCGATTGCTTGAATTTTTGGCGCCGATCGTGATCGTTGGCAGTCTCAGCGCCGCTATCTGGTGGCGCCGGGGCCGAGACCCAAAGGGCAGCGGTATCATTGTGCCTCAGTATCAGCCGCCGAGCGGCTTGAACCCGGCGTCAGTCGGCACTATCTATAACTTCGAACTCAGCAACCGCGATATCACGGCCACAATCGTTCAGTTGGCGCTACGAGACTACCTCAAAATCATTGAAACAAAACAAATCAAAAAGTTACGCAAAGACACCGTCAGCTACCAGCTGCAACTGCTTTCAGCCGATATTAATAAGCTAGACGCTAACGAGCAGTTGCTTATAACAGCCCTTTTTGGCACTTTGAGCGCCGGCGAGACCATCGACATAAATGATAAGCAAGAAAAGCTCTACAACACAGCCAGAAAGCTCTCAAAAAACATCTCCATGACCTTAACTAAAGCCGGATATTTTCGGTCTAATCCACTAAATGCAGCCGATACTCAGTCGGTAGTTATAATTCTAGCCTTTGCAATAGGAGGGTTGTTTTTCTACTTCCTCCATAGTCTCTTGTTTGGGTTTAGTGCTTTTCTCAGTGCGCTCGTGGCTCTTTGGTTTGGAGGTGCCATGAGCGCCCGCACTGCCAAAGGTGTTGCCGCCAAAGAACAGATCAAAGGGCTGAAAATGTACCTCGAGGTCGCCGAGAAGGATCGGATCCAAAAACTTCAATCGCCTGACGCCGCTTATGCCGCCCAGACCAATCGGCCAGTGAAAACAGTTGAACTCTTCGAAAAACTGCTGCCCTATGCCATCGTGCTTGGCGTCGAAAAACAGTGGGCGGATAAGTTTGAGGGCCTCTACAGCCAACCGCCGGACTGGTATACCGGCAACTGGAATACTTTCTCGGCTGGCTATCTGGCCAGCAGCCTGACAAACGGCGTTGGCGGCGCCATCGATACGGCATTTTCGTCACCGAGCAGTAGTAGCAGCAGTGGCTTTGGCGGCGGTTTCTCTGGCGGCGGTGGCGGTGGTGGTGGCGGAGGGGGCTGGTAGCTGGCCATCATTATGCGCAAAACTGCCAGAGTTATTTTAGTCAAAGACCATAAACTGCTCGTCATGAGGCGTGACAAATTCGGCGAAAGCTTCTATGCACTGATCGGTGGCGGCATCGAGCCCGGTGAATCTGCCAAGGCCGCTGCCTTGCGCGAGCTGCGCGAAGAGGCCAGTATCGAAGCTAACAATCCGCGCTTAGTGATTGTCCTCTCGGTCGAACCAACTTTTGGAAGGCAGTATGTCTTCTTGTGCGATTACCTAAGCGGTGAACCAGCCCTTTCCCCCGACTCCGAGGAGGCCAAGCAGCACGCGCTCGGAGACAATCGTTACTACCCAACCTGGCTGCCAATCACAGACTTGGAGCGAATCGATTTTCGGCCCAACCAGCTAAGGCACACCATCTTAAAGTGTCTTGAGCAAGGCTGGGCTACACAGCCGATTAGGCTGACAATTGACAATTGATTAAGCTATACTAGGTTGTGAAATCACAATAAAGTGGAGGTACAATGGCTCGAAAAAGAGATCGTGCATTTGCGGCTTTCGGCGCCGGTCTGTTTTTGCTGACCTCTTCAGCGCTGACCATCGCCGTAGTCTATTCATTGGTCCAACAAGGTCACCAAAAAAAAGATGACGGAGCAGCTTCAACTCCCCCCTCGCAAACTAAGGACAACAAAGGAGATACCGTGAATAAACCCAAACTTCAAGGCACCAAGCTCGCCGGTTTTACGCCCGGCAGCGCGATTAGTCAATTGCAGGCCCAAGACGTTCAGCCAGGCAGTGGTGAGGCTGTCAAGGCCGGCCAAACTGTAACTGTCGATTATACCGGCGCTCTGGCCAGTAGCGGTGTGATTTTTCAAAGCTCCAAGGACACCGGTCAACCTGTCAGCTTCAGCCTCAGTCAAGTCATTCCCGGCTGGTCTCAGGGTATTCCCGGTATGAAAGTCGGTGGTACCAGACGGTTACTGATACCGGCGGCACTGGCTTACGGCGCAAACCCGCCTGCTCAATCGGGCATTCCAGCCAACGCCGATCTGGTTTTTGATGTCACACTGCACAAAATCGGCCAATAGATACTTGGCTTAAAAGGTACCGGCCTTTACAATCAGCGCTTACCCCTTAGCTGTCGATGTAGTAGTGGAAAAATAAGGTAAAAAGCACAATATGTAGCGTATTGATTTTATTGGAAACGCTATATATAATCTGTCCTACAGTCAGAATTATTCTGCTTGAATGGCATAAAAACCAAAAAGGCAAAGGTAGCGACTGCAGCCGTAACCCGAGAGACACGGCAGGTGGTTGGCTAGTCTTTGCGTTTATCGGGCAGTTCATTCGTCTAAAATATAAAATTAAGAGGGGAACCAACAATGGTCAAAAACATCACCATCTTTACTACCAACACCTGTGGCTACTGCCAAATGGTCAAAAAGTATCTCGGCGCCAAGGGTGTCGACTTCGAGGAGGTCAATCTTGACGAACACCCACATCGTCAGGCTGAAGCCCTGCAAATGTCCGGGGCTATGACCGTACCGGTGACGATTGTTACCAAAACCGATGATTCACAGGAAGTCATTGTCGGTTATAATCTGGCAAAATTAGCACCCGCCGTTGCCTAGGAAAGCTTATCCGTCTTTCACTTTGTTTGAATATTGTCTGACACAGCGGGCTGACGGTTGAAAAGTTACCGCAAAATTGAGATCATGGGAGCCTATGCCTGAGCGCCAACAAACCTCTAAACATGACGTGATCATCGTCGGGGCCGGTCCGGCATCACTGTCAGCCGCTATCTATACCACTCGTGAGGATATCGAAACTCTGATTTTTGAGAGAGGCGTGATCGGCGGCCTGGCGGCCGTGACCGACAAGATCGACAATTACCCTGGTTTCCCTGAAGGCGTTGAAGGTCTACTGCTGGCAAGCGAGCTCCAAAAACAAGCTGAACGGTTTGGAGCAGTGATAGAGCTGGGCGAGGTTACGGCGATTAAGGACGAGGGCCAATATAAGCGCTTGGAAACCACCAGTGGCGACATGTTGGCCAAAGCGGTGCTGATCGCCACTGGGTCGGATTATAAAAAAATTGGCGTACCGGGCGAAGAGCAGTACTACGCTCGAGGGGTCCATTACTGTGCCACCTGCGACGGTGCCTTTTATCGCGACAAAAAATTGGTGGTCGTGGGCGGAGGTAATTCGGCAATTCAAGAAGCTTTGTTTCTGACTCGGTTTGCTAGCCATATCGATCTGTTGGTGCGTTCGAAAATTCGCGCCAGTGATGTCTTACAGCACGACCTCGACGACCTGGTCAAGCAAGGTAAAATCACTGTTCACCTTGGCACGACCACCGACGAAATTGTTGGTGAGGACAAGTCCGTTACCAAAGTACTCGGCACCAAAGATGATCAGCCAGTCGAATTCCTGACCGATGGCGTGTTCATTTTCGTTGGCTTACTGCCTAATTCACAGTTTCTAGTACAGTCTCCGATCGAACTGGACGAAATTGGTTTTGTGATGACCGATCAAAATCTGCAAACCGCCATGCCAGGCGTTTTTTGTGCCGGCGACATCCGCTCCGGGGCGACTATGCAAATCGCTTCCGCAGCCGGCGAAGGCGCCACTGCTGCTCTTAAAATTCGTGAATATCTAGAAGGCCGGACACACCCACCCCAAAATTGATCAAATTCCCCAGCCCACGCCATGTCTCAAATGCTGATGTAGTTTGGGAAAAAGTCGCCAACAAACTGTGATTGCCTCAAGCCGGACACTTTTAGATCCTTTTGCAGGTTTTCGACCATCGGTTCGGGCCCAGAAACATAGACCAGGGCGTCGTTGCCTGGATTGACTAGGCTCATAATCAGTCGGCTGGTTATTTGGCCACGTTCGCCGCCCCAGAATTCCGACGCTTGGCTAACAACAATGGTCGGTGTCACTCCGGCTGCTCGAAAGACGTCCTGGAAAATCATTTCGTCTTCGGTGCGGACACCATAAATTAGTTTGATTGGGCGTTTCTCGCTAGTTGCTGCCAGCCAGCTGAGGATACTGTGAAACGGCGTAATGCCAATGCCGCCAGCTACAAAAATAAGCGGTGTCTCGATCGACTTTGGCAACACAAAATCGCCCATAGCTTGGCTGACGGCTAATTCGTCGCCAGTTTTCATTTTCCATAGCGCTCGTTTGAAGCTGCTTTGTTGTTGGCCAGTGGCCCATTTTGTGGTGATGCTTAAAAGTTTTTCTGTCGGAGACGAGGACAGGGTAAACCATCTTTTTTGCCCACGGCAGTCGGCGTGATCGTGTTTGAGGGTCAACTCGATGAATTGTCCGGCTGTGTAGTCGATTGGTTGAATCGGGCGAAAATAGAATGTTCTGATGTTGTCGGCTTCGGCTTTGGAATGATCAAACAAGACAGTCATAGCACCAGTTTAGCAACAATTGCCACCACCATCGCGATCTCGAGGCATGATAGTATGCAGCGCCATAACGATGAGCTTCGGCAGCCTAAATCCAAGCCAAAACAACCGAAGTTAAGCAGTTATCGCCGGAACAGGTCGGGGTAATCTGTAATAACGCCGTAAAGACCGTGTTTGCGCCATTTTGCGGCCTTTTTTGGTTCGTTGAGTGTATAAGCCGATAACTGCCAGCCGCTACGGGACACCGAGCGGATAAAGCCCCACCACAGCCAGCGTTGATTCATGCTGACTCGCTTAGTGTTGAGCTGTCGAGCACGGCGCACGGCGCGTACGCCAGACCACCTCTCATTGACGATGAATTCGATATCGGGGAAAGCAGCGTGTAATTGCCGCAGCGAATTTTGGTCAAATGAGGCCAGTCTTAAATCTTTGGCTGAGCGCTTTTTTTGGGCCAGACTGCGGCGAACGGCATCAATAATTGGCGCCAAAGGTTCTTTGGACTTTATTTCGATATATAGCGGTACTTTCAAATCGCTTGTCAGGACCTCCCAGAGAGTTGCCAGGTCGGGCTTGTGTCTTTTGAGCTCATCAAAATCGTGCTCAGCAATTACCAATTTTTGATCAGCCTGATCACTCAACCAGCCATCGTGGTCCAAAACTGCCACCTGATCTCGGGTTACTCTGACGTCAAATTCAACCTCATCGACATGGTGAGCTTCGGCTTTATGCAAACTGGCCATGGTGTTCTCGGGTGCCAGTCCCCGGGCCCCGCGGTGTCCGATAATCTTCATGACCTATAGTTTACTACTATCTCGATAAACCGCTAACCATGCCTAGCCCCTGAGCTGTGTCCTGACTTTTAGTTGACAAAAACTGCTACCTGATAACGTGTTTATGACGATTGCCTATTTCTTGACAATGGCATTGGGGTCATCGTGGTGTACAATAATTCAGGAAACGAAAGGAATATATTTGTGCCTGATTTCAATAAAGTACTGACACCGGGCGACTACCAAAATGGTGTTGTCAATACGGTCGTCGAAATACCAAAGGGCAGCACTCTGAAAATCGAATGGGATCGTCAGCGAGCGGCTTTCATGCTCGACCGCGTGGAGCCCAGCATTTATGCCAAACCAGTCAACTATGGTTTTATCCCGCAAACCCTCGATGAAGACGGTGATGAACTCGATACCTTGATCGTCTGCGGAGAGCCGCTACCCACCGGAATTTGGCTGAAGGCTAGGGTTATCGGAGTATTAAATTTTGAGGACGATGGTGAAGCTGACCATAAAATCGTTTTGGTGCCGGCCGACGATCGCGACACTGGCGACAGCATTGGTAGCCTAGATGACCTGGGTAGCCGCTGGCAACAGCAAATAGCAGAACACTTTTCACATTACAAAGATCTCAAGCAGCCAGGCTCGACCAAGGTGCTCGGTTGGGGCGATTTGCGGGCTGCCCAGAAAATAATCGCCGATTCCATCGCTCGCTATAAATAGTAGTTTTTTCGACACTAGGCTTAGTCAGCTACCATTAGCGTTGCATATGCTGGTTTCAGCTTTTACAATGTAAACAGAAGCACAATAATAACTGAGCAGGGATATAAGCATGAAAACAAGGGTGGCAATCAATGGCTTTGGTCGCATCGGCCGGAACGCATTCAAGGTGGCATTTGAGCGCAGCGATCTGGAGGTCGTGGCCATAAATGACCTAACCGACACAGAAACACTGGCCCATCTCCTGAAACACGACAGCAACTACGGAACTTATCAGTACCAGGTTGGACATGACGACAAGGGGATTATCGTCAATGGTTCTCATATTGATGTGCTGGCCGAGCGGGATCCTGCCGCCTTGCCATGGGCACAACTGAAAGTCGATGTTGTGATCGAGTCGACCGGATTTTTCGTTGATCCCGCCAAGGCCCAAGCGCATGTTACTGCCGGAGCTAAGAAAGTTGTCATAAGTGCACCAGCCAAAGGCGAAGGGGCCACGACAATCGTTCTGGGGGTAAACGAAGATAAACTAGAGACAGCTGGCGACATCATCAGTAACGCCTCATGCACGACAAATTGCATTACTCCGGTGGCGGCTGTTATCGAGAGCAATTTTGGTATCGACAAGGCAATGATGACTACGACTCATAGTTACACCGCCTCGCAGATGCTTCAGGACGGTCCCGGCGCTAAAGACAAACGTGAAATGAGGAATGCGGCTGAGAATATTGTCCCAACCACTACCGGTGCCTCGATAGCCGCTGGTCTCGCCATGCCGGTGCTTCAGGGTATCTTTGGCGGTATGTCAATCCGGGTACCTACGCCTGTGGTATCGTTGAGCGACTTCGTCATCATCACCAAACGGGCAGTCTCAGTCGAAGAGGTCAATCAGGCTTTCAAACAAGCTGCCAAGCAACCGTTTTACCAAGGAATATTGGCAGTATCAGAAGAGGAGTTGGTCAGTAGCGATTACATCGGTAATAGTCACAGCTGTATCGTCGACCTTAAATTAACAGCCGTGGTTGGCGGCACGATGCTCAAAGTAGTGGCCTGGTACGACAACGAGTGGGGATATAGTAATCGTCTGGTCGAAGTCGTGGCCGATGTCGGTCGGCTGCTTAATAAAAAAGCGCCTAGCTCGTCGGCCAAAACATGAAAATTTTTATCGGCGCCGACCATAACGGCTTCGAATATAAACAACAGCTATCCAAAGCCTTAGTCCAAGCGGGCCACGAAGTCATTGATGAAGGTGACAAGGCGATTAACCCCGAGGACGACTATCCGCAATTTGCCTCGAGAGTCGTGGTGGCGCTACTCGGAGCCAATGACCCCGACGCCAAAGGTATACTGATCTGTGGCAGTGGGCAGGGTATGTGTATTGCCGCCAATCGTTTCAAGGGGATCCGAGCCAGCCTGTGCTGGAATCAGAATGAAGCCCGGGCCGCTCGAAATGACGATGATAGCAATGTTTTGTGTCTGTCGTCCAAATACTCATCTCTCGACGAGGCCGGCACAATCATGGCCACCTATTTAGCCACCCCTTTCGCCGGAGCATCGCGCTATACTCGTCGGATACAACAATTGGATCAATTGACCTAAAAATACATGGTTGCAGTCTGTCCGACAATTACCGCTTATGACACCAGCCAATATCGTCAGCAAGTCAATGCTGTCAAAGGTTTTGCCGATCGGCTTCACATTGACAGTATGGACGGCGAGTTTGCCCCGACGGCCTCGCCACCACTAGCTACGGTGTGGTGGCCGCCTGAGATGACGACCGATATCCATCTGATGTATCAGCGACCAATGGAACATCTGAAAACATTGCTCGACCTAAAACCAAACTTAGTCATCATTCATAACGAAGCCGAGGTGCACCATATGCAGTTTGCCGCCGAATTGCACAAAGCGGGGATTAATGCCGGCTTGGCAATTTTGGCAGAGACACCGATCAGCTATGCTTTTCAAATCATGCATAGCTTTGACCATGTACTAATATTTAGCGGCAAGCTTGGTTATCATGGCGGCCAGGCCGACCTTGGTCTGCTGGAAAAAGTTGCCGCTGTCAGGGACCATGCCCCCGATATCGAGATTGGCTGGGACGGAGGGATTACTGACCAGATTGCGCCCAAACTGGTTGCGGCCGGGGTCGATGTACTTAACGTCGGCAGTTTCATCCAAAAATCGCCTCATCCAGCCGACGCTTATGTTAAACTTGATTTAGCAATACGGGGTTAGCGAAAAGTGACCAAGCTGACAATTGAAAAATTAGAAATCATTGCCAACGATATTCGACAAGATATTATTCGAATGTTGGAACATGCCGGTAGCGGACACAGCGCCGGCCCGCTGGGGCTGGCCGATATATTCACTGCTTTATATTTTGATGTTATGAGGTTGGATCCCGCCAGGCCAGACTGGCCGGAGCGTGACATTCTGCTTCTGAGTAATGGCCACTGTGTTCCGGTGCAGTACGCCACAATGGCCCATGCTGGATATTTCGAAAAAAATGAGCTGTTGACACTTCGTCAACTGGGCAGCCGTTTGCAGGGCCACCCTGAGCGGGTCAGGTTGCCAGGACTGGAGAACACCAGTGGTCCGCTCGGCTGCGGTTTGAGCCAAGCCTGCGGCATGGCACTGGCACTACGAATGGATGACCAGCAGCATAGACGTATTTTTGTGGTTATGGGCGACGGTGAGCTCGATGAGGGCAATGTCTGGGAGGCGGCCATGCTGGCCGGCAAAGAAAAGCTTCAGACTATCATAGGCATTATCGACCGCAACAATATACAGATCGACGGTCCGACTGAAACTGTCATGCCCCTCGAGGATCTTTCGGCCAAATGGCGGGCTTTCGGGTGGCACGTGATCGAGGTCAATGGCAATGATATCGAGGCTGTCATCGACGCCTGTGCCATGGCGCGGGTGGTGCACGAAAAACCAAGCCTGTTAATAGCACACACCATACCGGGTAAAGGCGTGGATTTCATGGAAGATGATTTTCATTGGCACGGCGTACCACCAGATCACGAGCAGGCGAAAAAAGCCCTGCACGAACTACGCACACTGGGCGGCAGGATCAGGGGCGAACATGAATAGATCCAAAGCTACTCACCCCAAACAACGATCTAATAGCTACGTCATCTTTAGCTGGTTGGCGACCTTATTGAGTATTGGCTTGCTCTATGCCGCCGGCAATGCGGTAGTGTCGGACTTTGCCAGCTTCCAGTCTTGCACCACCAACCAAGGGCTGGCGATTCAAAGTTGCGGTAAAAGCTCAATAAATTTTGGAGATATCGTGCTGGTCGGACTTTTGGTGCTGTCGTCGGCGCTGGTCGTCAGCCTGGTTACTGGAAGTATTAGGGCGACAAAGGGACGGAAATGAAGCAGCTTCATCTGGTGAACAACAGTGATACAGCTCTTGAGCAGGAACCGATTAGAAAGGGTTTCGGGCGAGGACTGCTGGCTGCCGGCAAACTTGATGAGAGCGTGGTTGCGGCGTGCGCTGACCTGACAGATTCGACTCAGATGAGCTTGTTCAGAAATGAGTTTCCCGATCGTTTCGTCGAAATCGGAGTTGCCGAACAAAACTTAGTGACTGTCGGCTCAGGGCTGTCAGCTATGGGCAAAATACCTTTCGTGTCATCATATGCTGCTTTTAGTCCTGGTCGGAACTGGGAGCAGATACGCACCACGATTTGTCTGAACCAAAGATCGGTCAAGATCGTCGGGTCTCACGCCGGTGTCAGTGTCGGCCCCGACGGGGCAACCCATCAAATGTTGGAAGACATCGCGCTAATGCGGGTTTTGCCGCACATGGTCGTCATCGCACCGTGTGATAGTGTTGAGGCCGAAAAAGCCACTTTGGCTATGGCGAAGGACCGGATAAGGCCGATGTATCTCCGTTTGGCGCGCGAAGCCACACCGATCATTACCACGGCCGATACCCCCTTTGAAATCGGCAAAGCCTACGTCTTTAGCGAGGGTAATGACGTGACTATTATCGCCACCGGAACCATGACACATCAGGCGTTAGGGGCCGCCGAATTGCTACGCAAAGATAACGTCGCTGCCGAGGTAGTGCACGTGCCGACGATCAAGCCGCTTGACAGCGACACGATACTAAGTAGCGTCCGAAAAACTGGTGTCGTGGTGACCGCCGAAGAAGGACAAATCGCCGGAGGGCTGGGTGGAGCGATCGCAGAGCTTTTGTCCGAAACCTGCCCGCTACCACTGAAACGAGTCGGTATGCTGGATCGTTTCGGCGAGTCGGGCGAGCCGATTCAGCTTATTGAACGGTTTGGGCTGGACGCCAAACATATCAGGCTGGCTGTCCACGGCTTACTGGCTAAACATCACAAAAAAACTTAAGCCGATAGCTTGTGGCACCGGTTTTGACAGATAAACTGCTTGGTTTTAAGCTTGAAGCATCAAGTCGTCAAATGTGACAAACCTAACCACAAGCAGTTATACTGGCGCTATGCCATTGACTCTCCGGGAAATCCGAGATAACTGTTCTCAAGCTCGACAGCGAATGGCCCAGGCCAGATCCGAACACTGGGCTTTTGGCGCTTTCAATCTCGACGACGAAGCTACGCTCCGAGCCGTTGTCCAAGCCGCCGTCAAGAAACAAGCCCCAGTACTGGTCGAAGTCAGCCAGGGCGAAGTCGATGACATTGGCCTGGATAATGTCCGAGACCTGGTTGATAACTTCAAATACCTCTACAACGCCGAGATATACGTTAACCTTGATCATTCGCCCAGCGTCGAAGCTGCCAAGGCTGGCGTAGAAGCCGGTTTTGAGTTTATTCATATTGATGTCTCTCAAGCAAATCATGAAGCCTCTGACCAACAGATTATCGACGCCACCAAGGAAGTGGTTGCTTACGCGCAACTGACCGGCGCCTTGGTCGAGAGTGAGCCGCATTATTTTGGCGGCAGCTCCAACCTTCACACCGAAAACATCGATTATGACGAGATCAAGAAAACCTTCAGCACCCCTGAGGGCGCCAAAGACTTTGTTGCGGCCACGGGGGTCGATACTTTTGCTGCGGCCGTCGGAAATCTTCACGGCAAGTACCCAGTACCGAAAGTGCTCGACTTGGAACTGTTACAAGGCTTGCGTCAGGCCGTGGAGTGCAATATTAGTCTTCACGGTGGTAGCGATACCCCCGGGCACTATTTCCGTGACGCCGTAAGGATAGGGGTGACAAAAATAAATATCAATAGTGACATGCGCTATGTCTATCGCCAGACGCTTGAAAAAATATTGGCCGAAAACCCCAACGAATATTCAGTTGCCAAGCTGATTAGCAAAGAGGTGGTGTCGGCTGTCCAAGCAGTTGTCGAAAGTAAAATTGACGATTTTAATTCGGCCGGCAAGGCCGTGATACACTAGAAACATTAGGCAATATATAAATCAAGAGGTGGGTAAAGTGGCCGAGCAACCAGATGTCGTCAGTGTTGGTGATATTGTAACCGACGCTTTCATCAAACTGTTGGATGACCAAGCCGTTACTTATCAAAACGAGCAGGGAAAGTGGCTGGCTATGCCGTTTGGCACCAAATTGCCGTTCGACCACGTTGAGGTCGTCGAAGCCGTTGGCAACGCCTCGAACGCGGCCGTGGCATTCGCCAGACTTGGCCTAAACAGCGCCTTTGTTACCAACGTTGGTGGGGATGCCCATGGGCGCGATATGATCAAAGCCCTTGAAAAAAACCGGGTCGACAGCCGCTTTGTCCGGATCAATCCTGGCAAAAAGAGCAATTATCACTACGTCCTATGGTACAAAGAAGAACGCACTATCCTGATTCGGCACGAAGAATACGACTACCATTGGCCTCACTTACGGCCCTCAGAAATGCCAAAATGGCTCTACTTTAGCTCGATTAGCGAACACGCCTTGGCTTATCATGATCAGGTCGCAGACTGGCTTGATGATCACGAGGCAGTCAAACTGGCCTTCCAGCCAGGCACTTTCCAGATAGAGGCGGGCGCTGAGCGCCTCAAGCGCATTTATGATCACACAGAAGTACTAATTCTTAACCGCGAAGAAGCGGCGCAGGTTGGTGGCGGCCAATCAGAAGACATCAACAATCTATTTGATCATTTGCATCGTCTCGGGCCAAAAGTAGTTGTCATCACCGATGGGCCCAAAGGTGCTTACGCCTCAGACGGCCAACAGCGCTTACAGATGCCGTTATATCCTGATCCCGCTCCTCCTGTCGATAGGACTGGTGCTGGAGACTCATTTGCTTCAACATTTGTAGCAGCCATTATCAAGGGCAATACTGTTGAAGGCGCTCTGCAGTGGGCACCGATAAACTCGATGAGCGTTGTCCAGAAAGTTGGCGCCCAAGCTGGTCTTTTGAAAGAAAAGGAGCTTGAGGCCTATCTGAGAAAGTCGCCTGATTGGTATCGGCCCAAACCGCTCTAGCTAGCTTAGCTGCTCCTTGATAGGTTTTCGAGCGCCTTGATAGCCACTTAATCCTAAGAAATAGCTGACCTTGAGATTTAACTACCAAGGATTTATGTAGCCTGATCGCGCTTTGGAATATGGGACTTGCTTATGGTAATATACTGAATAAGAGGAAAGCTATGCTTCGGCAAGACAAAAACACCTATCTGGGATCAGCATGACGCGGTTTTTATCAGAGGCACTCCGAGCCCCAGAACCGAATTTTCGAGCTTACTTGCAGCGACTCGAAGCTGCCTGTGGACACCCCAATCATGACATTCGATTTACCTCAGAAGTAATGCGTGACACCAAGACCAAGTTGCGTTGGTTGGGACTTGATCCGGACGATACTACCCCCAAAGAACTCTATTATGCGCTACAACTTAGGATAAAAGCTGACGACCAAATATTGACGCGTAACCTCAGGACACGGGCAGCGACCCATGTCTCGGCCGAGGCAATCGTCCAAGACGGTATAGTCCACGCCCTTTCGGAGGCGGCCGGCACTAAGCGCTACTTCGCTATGAAATACCCAACCCTTAAGTCACTACTAAAAAAGTTGCCGCCCAGAAAAGCCATGACCGCACTTGGCTATCGTTCGCTTGATTCATTTTTGAAGCATGAGCCGCCGATTGTCGCTCTAGCCGCCGCCTGGGTAGCCGAAAATGAAGCTTGGCGTAAGCGTTTTCGCGAACAATACAAGCGTCTTAGAACGGGGGATTTTGAAAATCGTCGCCTGGTTGTGGTCGGGCCTGCTCAAAAGCGTTGGCGGCAGTTTGCCAGCCAAGCAACTGACTCTAGGAAAGACACGCTTATGGCGTTTAAGGAACTAGGGGCGTTAGTAGTTTTACCGCTACCCGAATCCGCGCCGGACGGTTTGGTGACGGCGACGGTCTGCCTGGGGCTCCACGAGCTCAATGAAATTACAACCACGAGTGTTTTTCTCAAGCTTTGTCAGGTACGCCCAGATTTTGGCCGAATCGTCCAGACGGCGACAGGGGGAGAGGCGGTACTGCCAGCCCTAGAGCTCGACACGGACCTATCTTGGCAAACGGTGTTACAGCACACCACGAACCGACCTGATCAAGCATATAGTCAGTTACTGGAACCGCACGTTCAACCAGAAGATCTGACGTGGCATAGCGTCGAAGCCATGCTTGAAAAAATCGAGCCAAGCTTTAACTTTTGGAAGCACAGCGGCCATCTTGGACTACTGCACCATGATGATGGCGGCCCGGTGTCGTTACACCTGATTGATGCAGCACTGAATTATTGCAACGGACTACCGTTTGAGCAGCGAATAGTTCACTATTTTCAACGCTCTCTCTGGCATAAGCTCATCCAGGGCTATCTCAAGCCAGACGTTATCGAACAATGTATTGCCCAACAATTACAGCCGGCATTGGCTTACCAGGCGTCAAGAGCATGAGCCAAAGTATTTATCAGATTTGTGTGTCAGGAGCCGCCCATGGCGACAGTGTCGAAGAAGGCCAGGTATTGGCAGCCGAATTGGGTGTTGCTATTGCCCAAGCCGGACATGCGCTGATGACGGGTGCAACAGTCGGTTTGCCGAACTATGCCGCCGAAGCCTACAAAAAAGCAGGCGGCGTTATGAGCGTCGGGATTAGTCCGGCCGCCTCAAAGGTTGAACATGTCATGAAATACCGTCTGCCGACGGCCGCTTACGATACGATCGTCTACTCCGGCTTGCATTACGTGGGCCGTGATACATTATTGATAACATCCAGCGACGCGGTCGTCAGTCTTGGCGGCAGGATGGGCACACTTCATGAATTTACAATCGCTATGGAGACGGACACTCCGGTAGGCTTTCTCGAGGGAGCCGGCGGCGTCAGTGAAGAGATTAAAACCATTATCGATCTTTCACGACCGCTGCGTGACGGCGCGGCGGTGTTCTTTAATCGCTCATCGACCGCCTTGCTCAAGGATTTAACCAGCCACCTGGACCATGAGCACAAAAAGTATCACCGGCTCTATCAATAACTAAAAAACATCTGACTAGTTCATGGCACTTGCTACAATCAGTAGGTGACAAAATTCAAGCTCGAAGCTGATTTTAAGCCGACTGGCGACCAGCCAAGTGCGATTGCTCAATTAACTGCCGGACTGCAGGCCGGCGAAAAGCAGCAGACTCTGCTCGGCGTAACTGGCTCTGGTAAAACTTTCACCATGGCCAACATTGTCCAGAACGTGCAGCGGCCGACATTGGTTTTGAGCCACAACAAGACCTTGGCCGCTCAACTTTACAGTGAATTTCGCCGTTTTTTTCCAAACAACGCCGTGCATTACTTCGTCAGTTATTTTGATTACTATCAGCCCGAAGCTTATATCCCGCGCAGCGATACTTACATCGAAAAAGATAGTCAGATTAACGAAGAAATTGATCGTCTGAGGCACGCCGCAACCGACGCCTTGCTTTCGCGGAAGGACGTGATCATTGTTGCCAGTGTCAGCTGCATATACGGTATCGGCTCGGTTGAGGATTACAACGAACTATCGATTAACCTAAGAGTGGGAGAGCGCAGACTTAGGGATAAGTTTTTGCGACAGCTGACTGACATTCAATATCGGCGCAATGACATAGATTTTCAGCGCAGCACTTTTCGGGTCCGAGGGGACGTGGTTGATGTTTTTCCGGCCGGCGAAGAGTTGGCTTATCGGATTGAATTTTATGGCGACGAGATCGAACGAATCACCCGGATTGATCCTTTGACTGGCGAGATATTGGCTATGCTTGATGGGTACAAAATTTATCCCGGCTCGCACTACGTTACACCCCAGGAAAAGTTGAAAGTCGCACTGGTTGAGATTGAAAAAGAACTTGCCGAACGCTTGGCTCAGTTCAAAAAAGAAGGAAAATTACTTGAAGCCCAGCGCCTAGAACAAAGGACCAGATTTGACATCGAGATGCTTGAGGAGACTGGCTTTGTCAAAGGTATCGAAAACTACTCGCGCTACCTAACCAATCGCGAATCCGGTGAGCAGCCGGCCACGCTTTTGGACTATTTCCCCGACGACTATTTGTTGATAATCGATGAATCGCATATGACCATTCCTCAGGTGAGAGGTATGTACAACGGAGACCGGTCGCGCAAAGAAGTGCTAGTCGAACACGGGTTTCGGATGCCAAGTGCGCTCGACAATCGCCCGCTTACCTTTTCTGAGTTCGAACGACACGTCCATCAAGCCATCTACGTCAGTGCCACACCGGCTGAATATGAGTTGAGTCGTAGCCCAAAGCCAGCCCAACAGGTGATCCGGCCAACCGGACTGCTCGATCCTCCGATAGAGGTTCGACCGATCGAAGGTCAGATAGACGATCTGATTGGCGAAATCCAGAACACGGTCAAGCAACGTCAACGGGTGTTAGTGACGACGCTTACCAAGCGGATGAGTGAGGACCTGGCCGAGTACCTGCAGGGAGTAAATATCAAAGTCGCCTATCTGCACAGTGATGTTGATACTCTGGATCGAACTGATATTTTGCGTGATTTGCGTCTTGGCGTCTATGACGTTTTAGTTGGTATTAATCTGTTGCGTGAGGGTTTGGACTTGCCTGAGGTTTCACTGGTGGCAATTCTCGACGCTGACAAAGAAGGTTTCCTGCGCAGTGACCAGGCCTTGATCCAAACGGTTGGCCGGGCGGCTCGCCATGAGCAAGGTCACGTGATCATGTATGCCGATAGCGTCACCAAAAGCATGCAGAAAACAATTGACGAAACAACCCGCCGCCGCAAAATACAATCGTCCTATAACCTAGAACACGGCATTACACCGCAAGGTATTAAACGAGCGGTGGACAAGGGGCTGAGACCTGAGTTACCCGAAACAGCCAAGCGCGCCCAGCTCAACCTCAAAAAAATTCCCAAAGACGAATACGGTTCATTGATCAAAGACCTAACCTCCCAGATGGAATTAGCCTCGGCCAATCTTCAATTCGAGGCTGCGGCTGAACTCCGCGATCTGATAGCAGACGTCAAAAGCAAGCTCTAAAGCAGTCAGTAATGCCCTATTTTTCCGAGGCTTCAAAGACTTGTCGGTAATCGACGTCTTGGAACGATCCGTCTGGTCCACGTTGGTCGCGCAAGTTGATTAGCCGCTGTTCGGCTTTGGCAACTATTTTTTTGTAAGGTATCTGCAAATGGCTGCCGTCAATCTGCCGAAAATCGACCATGTCATGGTCTTGCAGGAGAATTTCCCATTCGTCTGGACTCGACGCGACATCGTTTTTGAAAAGAGTTAGTCGTTTCGGAACTTGAGGGTTTGCGTTGGCTGCTAAAACACCGGCTGAACCACCAAAGATTGCCGGCGCGGTGCAGACGGCGTGTAATAGAAAATTGGGATTGAGGTCGACTGTTCGAGTGTAGTGCTTGAATGAGGGTGCCTGGGCGTGCGTCACGATAAACTTGGCAATAGTGGCAATTTCTTTCGGCACTTGAGCAGCAACCGCCAGTGCTTTTTTGGTTGTGATACGGTTCGGAAAACAGGGCGCAACATGTTCGGCATAGACCATTTGCTTAGAGCCAGCGTACTGGTCATTCATTAGTCCAAATAGAATCATCGCGGCTCGAGATTCGCCATAGCCTATCTGTTGCTCGGGGCGAACATTCAGCTCATCGGCCGCCCGGTCGACAATTTTACTCATTACAAACGCCGACAGAGAAAGACTGATATGGCTTGCCCGAGCAAGTTTGGTGTCACAAGCTGCCTCGGGGTCTTGATAACTACCTTCTGGCCCGACAAGTACCACTGGGTAGCCCAGTTTGGCGAAGCGCAGAGCCGTGTGCATATTATGGCCGTTGATTGAGGTAAACCAAGGTGTTGTCATGGCAATTGCAGTATCACTTTTTGGCTTTGTGGGTTGGATCGTGCGGTACTCATAGGGCGTACCGTCCCCTAGGCGGACAAGATGATGGTTATAGCTGGCATGGTCTAGCTTGATGCTATTAACCACAACGTCTGATTCCAACTCAACTTCGTACTGTGGCAGCTCAGGTATATCAGCTGGTATCGGCTGACAAAGCTCGAGTGTCGGCGTTTCAGGTGACTGGCTTGAAAGTCTTTCGGCGGCAGGTTGGATTGAAATTTGAGATAACGCCATGAGATTGTCTTTATTGTACTAATCTCATCGTAGTCTTTGGCTTATGCTTTGTAAAGAATAAAACTGTTGTAGTCAAATTAACAGAGAAAAAAGCTCAACTTTTATAATCTTCTCTGTTACAATCGAGGGTGACTATGAGCAAACTGACCCGAGATGATGTCTTGAAATTGGCTCGTCTGGCTCGTCTTGAGCTGACAGAGGCTGAGATCGTGGAGTACAGTAGCGAGTTGTCGGAAATTTTGCACTATGTCGAGCAGCTGCAAGCGGTAGATGTCGATGGGTTAAGGCCAACCCAGCAAGTGACCGGTCTGACCAATGTCACGAGACCTGACGAGGTCATCGACTACGGCTACAAGGTTTCTGAATTGCTCAACAACGTGCCAGCGGTTTTGGACGATCACATCAAGGTCAAGCGGATGCTAGGCTAATGGCTGGGGCAGACTGGTCGCCGCTCGAGGAAATTGCCAAGAAAGTTCAAGCCGGCGAGCTTCGCGCCAGCAAACTGGTTGAAAAGGCGCTTCAGGCTATCGCAGACCACAAAGACTTCGATGCCATAATCACAACCACTGAAGATCGGGCTCGGCAGCGGGCGACCGAGATTGACGCCCGAGTCGCCAGCGGAGAGGAAATCGGCGCGTTGGCCGGTGTGCCTTTTATTGCCAAGGACAATTTTTTGGTTTTTGGCGCCGAGACTACCGCCGCCAGTAACATCCTGCGAGGCTTCCAAGCGCCATATCAAGCCACAGCGATCGAGAAGCTCGAAGCCGCAGGAGCGATCTGTGTTGCCAAGGCCAATCTTGACGCTTTTGCTCATGGCACCAGTACCGAAAACAGTGATTTTTTCACCACCAAAAACCCCCACGACAAAAGCCGCGTACCCGGCGGCAGTTCTGGCGGCTCGGCGGCTGCAGTAGTCTTGGGCATGGCCCCGTTTGCGATCGGCTCTGACACCGGCGGGTCGATTCGTCAACCGGCCAGTTTTTCGGGATGTGTCGGCTACAAACCAACTTATGGCTTGGTTTCACGCAGCGGTGTGGTGGCCATGGCCAGCAGTACCGATGTGATCGGACCGTTAACCAGAACTGTTTCTGACGCTGCTTTGGTGCTAGACGTCATGGCTGGCCGCGATGTCTTGGACAGTACCACCATCGAGCGCGACGCCCAGTCCTATTCCAAGCTAGAAGCTGATCTGTCGGGCAAAAAAGTCGGTGTCATCAAAGAGTATATGGCTGACGGCCTGGAGCCGGAAGTCGAGCAGGTGATTGGGGAGGCTGTGGCCAAGTTAGGCCAGAACGGGGCTGTCATCCAAGAAATCAGTTTGCCGTCGGTGCCTCTGGCCTTGGCGGTCTACTATATTTTATGTCCGGCAGAAGTAAGCAGCAATCTTGGGCGTTATGATGGTCAGCGATTCGGTTACACATCAAAAGACGCCAAAGATCTCAACGAAAGTTTTGTCGCTTCCCGCGGGCAAGGCTTCGGCAAAGAAGCCAAGCGTCGGATTATGATCGGCACTTATGTGCTGAGTAGTGGTTATTATGACGCTTACTATAAGCGAGCCCAGACCATCAGAACCAAACTGATCAATGAATTTGAGGCTGCCTTCAAGCAGGTTGATTTTTTGGCTGGTCCGGTAGCACCGACGACGGCATTCAAAATTGGCCAAAACGTCAACGATCCTTTGCAGATGTATCTCAGTGACATTATGACTGTGGCCGCCAATCTGAGCGGTGGTCCGGCGATCAGTTTACCGGCGAGGTCCAAAGCTTCGGGGTTGCCGGTCGGGCTGCAACTCATGGCGCCCCAACACGCTGATCGACAACTGCTAGGCTTGGCCCTGGCGGCCGAGGGACTGCTGTCATGAAGCACGCCGTTTTGATAGGGGCTGCATTGGTCATTCTGGTATTCCTAGCGGTGGTAGCAGTCCGAATTCGTCGCCGACCGCGACTAACAGGTGATGACTTCAATCAACGCTGGAGCGAGCTGCAAAAATTCTGCGCCAGCCGTAAGACTTGGCCCAACGCCGTAATTGCTGCAGACGATTTACTGTGCCAAGCACTAAAGGCCAAAAAATTTAAGGGCAAAACTACTGGTGAGCGCCTGGTAGCCGCGCAACACATTTTGACCAGTAATGACACAATTTGGTTTGCTCATAAGTATCGCAATCGGATTGGCGATGAAGATGTCCGTAAAC
Organism: Saccharimonadales bacterium (SeqCode); assembly: GCA_041912375.1. Classification (GTDB taxonomy): domain Bacteria; phylum Patescibacteriota; class Saccharimonadia; order Saccharimonadales; family UBA4665; genus JAYRNA01. Next base: position 47,114 of record JAYRNA010000015.1, read on the forward strand.
TCAAAAAACAAGAGGTTCTGCGGGCGCTGAGCGGCTTTCGTCAAGCCCTGCGCGATCTGGGGGCGCTTAAATGATTACCGAGGCAATGCGTGATAAGTACCGGATTACCGTCGGTATTGAATGTCACGTTCAGCTAAAAACCAAAACCAAGCTTTTTTCCGGTGTCGGTAACGATGCTCGGGAGGCACCACCAAATACTCTAGTTAGCCACATCGACTTCGGGTTGCCCGGCGCCTTGCCGGTTCTCAACCAAGAAGCAGTCCATTTAGCCTGCCGAGCAGCTTTTGCACTCGGGACCGAGCCCGAACGGTTCAGCAAATTTGACCGCAAGCATTACTTTTATCCTGATCTTCCGAAAGGTTATCAGATCAGCCAGTTTGACCAGCCGATTATCGGTCGTGGCTCGATCACCATTGAAATCGACGGCCAGTCCAAAACAGTCGGCATTACTCGTGCTCATCTTGAGGAAGACGCTGGCAAGAGTAGCCATCAGGCCGGCAAGGATTATAGCCTGGTCGACCTCAACCGCGCCGGAACCCCTCTGCTGGAAATCGTTAGCGAGCCCGATATGCATTCTGCGGCTGAGGCCAAAGCCTATGCACGGGAGCTATATCTAAGAATGCGCTACAGTGATGTGTCCGACGCCAATTTATTCTACGGAAATATGCGGTTTGACGTGAACGTCAGCGTCAGCCAGACTGATGAGCTCGGTACGCGTAGCGAGACAAAAAATCTCAATAGCTTCAAAAGCGTGGAAAAAGCAGTAGACTACGAAGTTACCAGGCAAATAGGGCGACTCGAAAAGGGACAACGGATTATCCAGGAAACGCGCGGCTGGGACGATGACAAGCAAAAAACCTTCAGCCAACGCAGCAAAGAAAATGCCGATGACTATCGCTATATGCCTGATCCAGATCTGCCGCCGATCGTTATCGACCAGGCTTATATCGACCAAGTTAAAGCAGAAATGCCAATGCTGCCCGGTGATTACCGGCTGAAGTTTCAAGAGCTAAAGCTTGATCCAAAAGTGATCGAAGACATTATCGCTGATCCCCAGATGGCTGGCTATGTCGGGCATATCTTTGATAAGGCGGGGGCCGAACCAGCCCGCAAAGTGGCGTTTTGGCTGATGCCGCTGGCGACCACAAGCGACGATGAAGGCCATAGTCCACATGAGCTCGAAAAAATCAGTGATCAAATTATAAAATTATCCCAACTAGTCGACGACGATAAGTTGAGCTCGACAGCCGCCAAAGAAGTGTTAACTGTGCTGCTAAAAACCGGTGCTGATCCTGAAACGATTGCGGCCGAAAAAAATTTACTGCAAGTATCCGACGAGCAAGCGATCGGTCAGATAGTTGCCAAGGTATTGCGCGACAACCCCAAAGCGGCGGGGGATGTTAAAAGCGGTGAAATGAAAGCCATCGGTTTTTTGGTCGGGCAGGTGATGAAACATAGCCAGGGCCAAGCCAACCCGCAGCTGGCTCAAACACTGATTCGCAAGCAATTAGGTCTGTAAGGTTTTCCGGTCCAGCTAAGATCGGCTGCGTGCTACAATTCATCGAATGAAGCGACAGAAGATCCGTAAGGCGATTATTGCTGCGGCTGGTTTTGGCACTCGTTTTTTACCGCAAACCAAAGCCATGCCCAAAGAGATGCTGCCACTAGTCGACAAACCAATCATTCAGCACATTGTTGAAGAGCTGGTTGCGGCAGGCATAGAGGATATTGTCATAGTAACCGGTTATCACAAGCGATCTTTGGAGGATCATTTTGACCACACTAGTGCTGACCTCAGAGCAAATTTGAAAAAGGCCGGCAAGCAACAGCTGCTTAACGAGATACGTCAAATCTCACAGCTGGCTAACTTCGCCTATATCCGCCAAAAAGGTCCTTACGGCAACGCCACGCCACTGATGAATGCCGAGCATCTGATCGGCGATGAACCTTTTGTCTACACGTTTGCCGACGACTTTGTAGAGGCGCAGCCAAGTCGCTTTTCGCAACTTTTAGAGGCCTATGAAGTTTATGGCGGTATAATCCTGACGTGTGTCCGTCGGCAAGCTGCCGCTGACTACAGCCGCTATGCCTATGTCGGCGGCAAACAACACGCGCCGAACGTCACTGCCGTAGGAACGATTATCGAGAAACCAGGTACGGCTGCGGCCGCCCCATCAGACCTGGCCTCCGTCAGCGGCTATGTGTTCGAGCCGAGCATTTTTGGATACCTCCATCAGGACGCCAAGCAGCTTAGTGCTGGTGAATTCATCATGCAACCTGCTTTGCAGCGAATGATTGCCGATGGGCTGGCAGTCTACGGCTGCGAGATACAGGACGGTCGCTTCTACGACACAGGCGACAAATTGGAGTACCTGAAAACGGTCTTTGACTTTGCTTTGAAGCGCGACGATATTGGACCTGAGTTATCGGCCTATCTTCGCCAGCGACTGCCCTAAGTCGAGCTAGAGGTTATTCGATTTTATCCAAAATGTTATATACTAAGGATATGTCGACCACCGATACGGTATTGGTGATAATACTGATTACTCTCCTGAGTTTGTTCTTTGCGTTGTGCATCGTTGTGATGATTATTGTCATCAAACTTCTCAACAGCCTGCGGGCAATTGTTGCAAAAGCTGATCAAGTTATTGACTCGGTTGAGTCAGCGGCTGAGGTTTTCAAAAGCGCCCAGGGCAAGCTGACAATCGTTAAGTTAATCAATAATATAATTAAATTAGCAAATAAGCGAGGTCGTAAATAATGTCACGAAAACGTCATCATGATCATGGTACCGCAAAAAAAGTAGCTATCAGCAGTGCCGTGGCAGCCGTCGCCGGCTATGTTACTGGGATATTGACGGCACCCAAGAGCGGTAAGGAAACCAGGCACGACGTAGCTAAAGCCGCAACAAAAAGTTTCGGTGATGCCGAAAAAGAGCTTAAGAAACTGCATACTGAACTTGATAAGATCATCGAAGAGGCCAAGAAGCAGAGCTCGAAAGTTGGCGACAAAACTCAAAAAGATCTAGCCAAATTACTCGACAAGGCCAAAGACGTCAAGGAGAAGGCCCGCGAAGTGCTCAGCGCAATTCATGAAGGTGATGCCGAAGACAAAGACCTCGACAAAGCTATCCGAGACGCCAGCGCCGCTATAGACCACATCCGTGACTACCTAAAAAAGTAGTCGCTTAGGGCCTGGACGCCAGCAGAACGTGACTTCAAAGTTGGGCTTTAGACCGCGACCCAAACAGAGTATACTCTAAGGAGTAAAACTGAGTTTGGAGGGAAGCTTTGGCGTCGTCTAAGGAGTCGATATCGGTCACCGATTATGTACATTTACATAATCATACACAGTACAGCTTGCTCGATGGGCTGACCAAGATTCCGGAGCTGATAGACTACATAAAAGCTTCCGGCATGAAAGCCGTGGCCATAACCGATCACGGAACTCTAAGTGGCGCTATCGAGTTTTATCAAGCCGCCAAAGCTGCTGGCATCAAACCGATTATCGGCATGGAAACTTATGTTGCGGCCCGCAGCTTATATGATCGAGACCCCGCCAAAGATAAGCAGAACTATCACCTTATTTTGCTGGCCATGAATCAAACCGGCTACCAAAATCTTATGGCTTTGAGCACCATCGCCAATCTAGAGGGTTTTTACTATCGCCCCCGTATCGATCGAGAGCTTCTGGCTACTCACAATGAGGGGCTTATTTGTTTGAGCGGTTGCGCTAGCGGCGAAGTCGGTGATCAATTAAGGCAAGGTCAATATCAGGCAGCCAAACAGACTGCCGAGTGGTACAAGCAACAGTTCGGCGATCGCTATTATCTTGAGATCCAAGATCACGGTCATCCCGACCACCCCAGCTTATGGGCAGAGCAAAAGCGCATCAATCAACAGCTATTTCGTTTAGGCAAAGAACTTAACATTGACTGTGTCGTTACCTGTGACGCGCACTATCTTAAGCCTGAGGATCAAGAAGCACACGAAATCTTACTTTGTGTCCAAACCGGGTCATATCTAAGTGATGATCAACGAATGTCTCTCAAGGACTTCGAACTTCACGTAAGTGATCCCCAAGAGGTTATCAAGCGTTGGGCGAAGACGCACCCCGATATCATAACTAACACCAAACGGATCGCTGATCGTTGTAATATCACGATTGAGCTTGGAAAAATCCTGATTCCCAAGTTTCCCGTGCCCAAAGGAGAAACCGAAAAGAGCCTCTTACATAAACTGGTCTGGCAGGGTTTGGCCTGGCGTTATGGTGGAGTAAGCATGTCCAAGAGCAGTAATTTAACCGAAACCGCTGCCAAAAAATTATTAAAAAAAGAAATCATTCAACGGGCCGAGTACGAGCTAAAAATCATGGATTCTATGGGCTTCAATGGTTATTTCTTGATCGTCCAAGACTATATCAAGTGGGGTAAAGATCTCGGCATAATTTTTGGCCCAGGGCGGGGTTCGGCTGCCAGTTCAATCGTGGCCTACGCCACCCGCATCACCGAGATCGAGCCGCTGAAATACAATCTGATGTTTGAGCGATTTTTGAACCCCGGACGAATCAGCATGCCCGATATTGATATTGACATTCAGGACACTCGTCGCGATGAAGTTATTCAGTACTGCGTTGACAAATACGGCAAGGACCGAGTTGCCAACATCGTCACATTCGGCCGGATGGCCGCCCGCAATGCTGTGCGCGACGTAGCCCGGGTCTTGCAAGTACCGTACGCTGAGGCCGACCGCTTAGCCAAAATGATTCCTCAGCCTGTACAGGGACGCCATATCACGCTGTCACAGGCGCTCCAAGACGACCACGAACTCAAAAAGGAATATATAGCTAGCGACAGCGCCAAGCGTGTCTTTGATTTGGCAATGCAACTGGAGGGAACGATCAGGAGCCACGGCGTTCATGCCGCGGGGGTAGTGATTGCTCCCGAGGACATTGTCTACTACACGCCACTCGAAATGGCCCAAAAGGGGGTCGTAGCGACCCAGTATTCAATGGGCCCGATCGAAGAGTTAGGGTTGTTAAAAATGGATTTCCTAGGCTTAAGCAACTTAACGATTATCAATAATTCACTGCGAATAGTTCGTAAAGTTCATAATCAGAAGATTGAGCTAAACGAAATTCCAAACGATGACAACAAAACCTTCGAGCTGCTACAACGATCCGACACTACTGGAGTATTCCAATTTGAATCAGCCGGCATGAGGCGCTACCTTAAGGAGCTCAAGCCAACTCGGTTTGACGACATTATTGCCATCGGGGCACTTTATCGGCCGGGACCGATGTCAGAGATACCGCGATTTATCAAAGGCAAAAACAACCCCAGCTCAGTTTCTTATCTCCACAGTTCATTAAAACCAGTGCTCGAAGACACTTACGGGGTTATGGTCTACCAGGAGCAGATTATCAAGCTACTGCAGCTGGTGGCGGGGTACACGCCAGGGGAGGCCGATCTAGTCCGCAAGGCAATTGGCAAAAAGAAGCGCGACATCATGACCGCTGAAGAACCAAGATTTATCGAGGGCTGTATCAAGCAAGGCTTGACCAAGCGAGACGCCCAAAAATTATGGGCCCAAATCCAGCCGTTTGCTGACTATTCATTCAATAAAGCCCACGCTACCTGCTACGCCCAGATTTCTTATTGGACCGCCTACCTAAAAGCCCATTACCCGGCCGCTTTCATGGCAGCCTTGATGACTAGCGACTACAACGACACCGATCGGCTAGCGATTGAAATTTCAGAGTGTAAACACATGGGTATTACCGTGTTGCCGCCAGATGTCAATGAATCATTTGTCGAGTTTGCCGTAGTCCCGGGCAGCGATCAGATTCGTTTCGGCATGGTAGCGATAAAAAATGTCGGTTCAGCGGCGGTCGAGGAAATACTTCGAGGCCGAGGCGAAAAGACTTTTGTCAGCCTCGAGGATTTCTTGCGCCGCGTAAACTCCCGGATAGTTAATCGCAAGACCCTCGAGAGCCTGATCAAAGCCGGAGCACTTGATCGCTTTGGTGATCGGGTGATGCTGTTCCATAATCTGGATTTGATAGTGGCTTATGCCAGTCGGCAGCAAAAACAAGCCGATAGCGGCCAAGTTGACTTGTTTGGCGGAAGCTCGGACGGGCAAGTCGATGCCGGACCGATACTGGAACTACAACCGATACCGGCCACGGTTGATGAGCGCGATCAGCTGGTCTGGGAGCGCGAACTGTTGGGGATTTATCTTAGTCAACACCCTCTCGAGCAATTCGAGACTTTTCTCAGCTTGAAGACAGTCCCAGTTAATACGCTTTTGGCTGAACATCACGGGAAGGAGGTTAGCATTGGCGGTGCCATCAGCGACATTAGACAGGTGACGACCAGAAACGGGCAACGCATGGCCTTTATAAAAATCGAAGATACTTCCGGTGAAATCGAGGCCATTTTGTTTCCAACGGCTTATCAGCAGACAGCTGGTTTGTGGCAACGCGATAATGTCGTTTTGATCACCGGTAAGGTCAATTCGCGTGATCGTAGCGGCAGCCCAACAGGAGAAGTAAAAGTTATGGTAGACCACGCCCAGGAAATAACACTTCAGCAAGCGACGGATTATCAGGCAACCGACAAACCTAAGCCAAACACGACACCTAAAATTAGATCCAGCAAACCTAAAGCAGATACTGCCCGGAAAAGTCACTCAAAAAGCGAGGCCATAGTTAATTCACCCCGGATCTACATTCGACTGCCCGATACCAGCAATCAAGCTACGCTTTTGTCGCTGAAACAAACTATCGATCGGCACCGCGGGCCGACGGAGGTGGTGTTGGTCCTGGGGGCCACCGATAACCGACAAGCGATTAAGCTGCCGGATGGCATAGATCCTGACAGCGAAGGCCTAACTAAACTCCAAACTCTTGTCGGCAACGACAATTTGGTGATCCGATAACAATTTTAGCGGATAAGTCCGCCGGTGCGGGTCAGGATATAACCGGCGGTGATGACGATGATTATCAACAGATCAAGTAGAGGATGGTGGGCTACGAAGGCTTCGCCCCTACCCAGAGCTCTTTTAATTCGAAAGCCCTGTCGAAAAATGAAAAATGCGAGCGCTGCCCCAGCTAGGGCAGACACGGCCACTAAGCTCCAGCTAGCATTACCGCCGGTTAGTAATTGGATTCGAGCAACCGGCCTGGTTGCCAGCTCTGTACTAGCGCCCTTAACAGTTGATGTCACCGGGTTGGGCACCGAGAAGCTGACAGCGGCAACAGCCGGCACGGCTCGGCCGTACTCGGCTACGACGATGGTTTCAGGCCCGCTATCGCGGAAATTCGGCGAACTGGCCACGCCAAAACCGACGTTTTGATAGTCCGGGTTTAGGACATTGGCACGATGTTCAGGGCTGTTCATCCAACCGGCGACGACTTCACTTGCCCCGTTGAAACCATAGGCTAGATTTTCCCCAGCAATGGCATAGCTGTAGCCAGCGGCAGCGATAAATGACCAAGGGGTTCGTCCGTCTGGGCTGGTGTGCGACCAATAATTTCTTTGAACCATGTCGTTGGCTTTGGCTTGGGCAGCGGCCGACAAGGCTGGATCGATAGACAGGCTGCTTAATTGTTGCTGTGATCGGTCCAAATTAGTGGCTTCTAACAAGTTTCCGGAGCTGAAATTACTCTGTGTGCCGAGCACTCGACTATCAGCCCATAACGAATTAACAATCAGTCCCAGAGCGGCGACTAGCAACATTGGCAAGTATGGCCAGTAGGCCTTGAGATAGGGCTTGCTGTGTCGATGATGCCGCCCTGAAAGTTTTTTGTGCCGAGTCGTTGACGGTTTTCGCCGGGTTGCCAGTGCCATTTTTAGTTTCTTTATTTGTTGCTTTCAAAGGCTACTATATCATAGTTTTGGCAATAGATGGGTACTGTTTTTAGGGGTAACGGCAACGATATAAAGCCATTGCCGCTGCTACAGTGACATTATATGATTCTTTTTGTCCGAGCATCGGTATCGCTACTATCTGATCACACAGATCAACCAGCGACTGATCCAAGCCTGTTACTTCGTTGCCCAAAAATACTGCCAGCGACCTAGGCGGATTAAATTCCGAAAGCAGCAGCGCTTTAGGGGATTGCTCGAGTGCTATCAGGCTGAAGCCTTCTTTTTTGAGCTGGTCGACTACCTTGGTAATTTCTGGTTGGCGTTGCCAGCGCTGTGTTTTTTCGGCGCCTAGCGCCGTTTTACTGATCTGTTTGTCGGTTTTGGCCGCCTCGTGTGGCAAGCGGTCATCTCTAGCAGTAAGTGGATAAGGCGTGTAACCACTCAGAATGACGTTGAATACACCGAGCCCCTCCGCGGTGCGTAACAGTGAGCCGACATTGTGGGCGCTTCTCAGGTTATGGGCAACTAGGACGATCTGTCGCATTACTTAATTCTAACGCACCATAACCTGAGAAGCGCCCATTCCACACAGAAGCATTAGCAGTTATAATGGACTGATATGAGCCAAGATGCCCGCCTCGACGACGAAAAGTCAACCCAGCGCCGAGCTCGAGTGCTTGGCAGAGATTATCTTGACACTTCACAGTTAGCCGAAAAACCACTCTACCCCGAAATACTTACTGTCCCTGAGTTGTATCAGATGCGGGTGGTTCCAATCCGTGTCGACAAAAGCAATATACTTTTCGGCATTACTACCACCACCTCACAGCAAACCATGGTGTCACTCCGCCAGCGCTTCCTGGATCAACTTGTTGCTTTCACGATTATCTCCGATACCGGGTACCGCGAATATATGCGCCTCTATGACCCGCCAAAACAGGTAGTCTATCAAGACATTGCCATAAACCAAGCCGGCAGCAACGAGTCCATTGGCGAAATCTCGGCAATTTTGGATCAGGTTAGAGCCGACGACATGTTGGCCTATCTGGTTGCTCAAGCTCACCGGCTTAATGCCTCTGACATACACGTTGAAACACAGGTAGATGCCGTGCGGATACGTTTCAGAATCGACGGCGTACTCCATCCCATTGCCAGCCTCAAACCGGATAAGTACCGTATCTTGATTGCAGCAATTGCCAGCGCCGGCAATGTTTCGACCTCTTCCGATGAGGCTCAACAGGGTCATATCGCCCAAAAAGTAGCCATGGCAGACGGCACAGAGGTTGATGTTAACGTTCGCCTCGAAACGGTGCCGACCATCAACGGCATGGAAGTAGTGATGCGGCTTTTCAATATGGATCAGGACATGTATGTCCTTGACAAACTTGGTCTGTCGTCAGCGGAGCGTCAAGTGGTTGACGATATCATCACCAAGCCGACCGGTCTGGTCATGATTGTCGGTCCAACCGGCTCCGGTAAGACAACGACGCTTTACTCCATGCTCAATTCGCTCAACAGCGAGGAACGCAAGATTATTACCATCGAGGACCCAGTTGAATACCAGTTTAGTGGCATTACTCAGATTTCGGTCAGGTCATCAGAAGCTGGCAATGATGATAGCTTTGCATCCAAGCTTAGAGCAGTGCTACGGCTTGATCCAGACATCGTCATGGTCGGTGAGGTGCGCGATATGGACACGGCCAAAACAGCTCTGCAAGCGGCTTTGACGGGCCATCTTGTGCTGTGTACTTTCCACGCTGGGTCGGCAGCCGCTGCCCTAACAAGACTGGCCGACGTTATCGATCAGAATCCGTTGTTTGTCTCGGCCATACGCCTAGTCATGGCGCAACGTTTACTGCGACGTCTCGATGACAGCCTCAAACAGGCCTACGACCCGAGTGAGGCGGAGTGGCAGAAAATCAATGAGGTCCTGGCGACCTTACCAGAGACGATTGTCAAGCCAAATCTCGAGGGCCTGAAGCTGTATCGCCCAGGCGCCTCCGACGCTAACCCATATGGCTACCAAGGACAGCTAGCAATTCGTGAACAATTTTTGATGAGTGATGCTCTAGTAAAACTTTTGCAGACTCCTGGCTCGCCCGTTAACACCCAATCCATCGAAGACGCTGCTCGACAGTCGGGTATGTGCACCATGCTTCAGGACGGCATGCTCAAGGTGATTGCCGGCGGGACCACCATGGACGAACTCTACCGAGTCATCGGTTGATAGTTTTGGACGAGGGGCTTGTTTTTTACAGTAGACAGGGCTACTATGAAGCTGCAAATTAGGAGTTACAGTGAATGCTTTCCCTGACGGCGGCTTGTTGATAGAAACCATTGTCGAAGCTCGTGATGTTATTTTCGCCGGGGTACTGGCGGCTGAAACTGAGTTCGTGCCTGGTCTGGCCCGGCTCCACGAAGCAACTCCGATAACCGACGGCGTCGATCAAGAACCGTTTGTCTATCCGCTTGACGTTGAGACTTCACGCCTAGTGATTAATGGATTTCACCTTTTAATTAAACGCGAAAGTAATTTTAACGCGCCTCTGTCTGAAGGCTGGCAAAGAATGGCCGCTCGCACGACTGCTTATCTCGCTAGACTCAACACCGTCGACACAGTTGCATAACGAGGGTCAATCCTGTACACTTGAGCGGATATGCAGAGCGTGGTTCAGAAAGTTGGTGATAGCTACAAGAAGTCGGCTGTGGTTGATGTTCGCAGCGGTGACACTGTTCGCGTTCATCAGAAAATTCGTGAAGGCAACAAAGAACGGGTTCAGATTTTTCAGGGCCTGGTCATTCGAACCGCCAAAAAGGGCAGCCATACTAGCCGGATAACCGTACGGCGTATCAGTAGCGGGGTTGGGGTTGAAAAGAGTTTTATGCTTCACAGTCCGCTAATTATCAAATTGGAAGTGACCAAACGAAGTAAGGTTCGGCGCAATTATTTAAGTTACATGCGGCAGCGCACCGGCAAGTCGGCTCGAATGAGCGGTGTTGACTTTGACCGTGATGCAGTTAATGCCGTTCATGATGAAGCGCTTGCTGCCGAAGAAGAGGCTAAGCTGCATGAGCAAACTGTCGCTGAGGCGGCAGCCAAGGCCAAAGCCAAAGCCGCTGAGGTGGCCGCCATCGAAGCTAAGGCCGCCGAGGCGTTGGCCGCGCACGATGCCGCCGCTAAGAACAGCGACGAAACAACCTAGTAATAGCCCTGAGTGTTTGGACAGCTGACCAGCTACTTGATACAACACATAACTAAAGCTTTCTAGGACTCCCCGAGTTTAACGTACGCTTGCTTGTCCGACAATTAATTAAGACTAGATTAATAAGATTTAAGCGAACTTTGGGTCCAGCTGATAGAATTATTAGCAATGACAACCGTTGGGATTGATGAGGTGGGGCGAGGCTGCTGGGCTGGACCGGTGGTGGCTGGTGCAGTTATTTTGTCGGAACCGATCGCTGGGCTCAAAGACTCCAAGAAATTATCAAAAAATCAGCGTCAGCTGCTGTTCACAAAAATTTACGCCAAAGCTCAGGCGATTGGTTTGGGTTGGGTTGACGCACCGCTCATCGACAAAATGGGTATTTCCCAAGCAGTTAAACTGGCTATGCAACAAGCACTCGATCAGATCAAAATTGATTACGACGAAGTTATCATCGATGGAAGTCTGAACTTTCTGTCAAAGAACCCTTACACAAGAGCCGTGATCAAGGCCGATGACAGTATCCCATCAGTCAGCGCTGCCAGCATAGTAGCCAAGGTTGCCAGGGACCAATACATGACAAAAATTGCTGCAAATTATCAAGCTTATGGTTTTGAACGCCATGTCGGCTACGGCACAGAGTTGCATTTAAAACAATTAATGCTCCATGGCCCGAGTAATTTACACCGGCGTTCTTTCAAACCGATGAAGACGCTTTGGTAATGGCTGCTAGCCCGACAGAAACCGGTCGCAAAGCTGAAACGGCAGCCAAGAATTACTTGGAGCTGCGAAATTTCAAAATTATTGAGCAAAATTGGCGACGACCTCATTGTGAGGTCGATATTATTGCCAAAAAAAATGGAGTACTTCATTTCGTTGAAGTCAAATACCGTCACAATTCCCTGCAAGGCGGCGGGCTTGAGGCGATTACCATCAGTAAGCTTCGTCAGATGCACCGAGCGGCTGATACCTGGGTCGAGGAGTATAAATGGCAGGGCGAGTACGTTTTATCGGCGATAGAAATAACCGGTAGTAATTTTACCGTTCTCAGCTTCATCGAACACGTGCTTTAGCCAGAGACAGACAATATTTATTTTTTCGGCGTCAATCTGTCAATGACAGCCGACTCGTTGTTTTCCCGCCAAATAATCCGGCTACTTATCTCCTGTAGTGCGAGGTTAATGTCACGCGACAGGGCGACGATATTTTGTTTTGGCCCAAAAAAATCTTTGAACTGAGACAACTCTCCGGGGCGGCTAAATATACTGCCGGTATATCGAGCGAAAAAACTATAGCTTTTATCGCTGGCGAACTCTCGTTCGATCCAGTCCCAGTGCTGTCTTAGCCAATTCCAGGTGTCGGAGCGACTATGGCGATTCCGAAGCAGCCAGACAAACCAGTGCAGCAGATCTTGCCGACGAATCTCATCGCTAGCCAGAAGCTCAATCAACTTATGATAGCGCGATGATTTTTTGGCGGTTGTCAGGCCGCCGGCAATTTCATCTTTTTCGTCAGCCGAACTAACCGTGTGATGCAGTGCCAACAATTTCAAAAAGTCCTTTTCACTCCCGTGACGAGCGCCACAGTGATAAACAATCGTCCGGGTGCTGGCCGAAAGGTCACTTGGCTGATTGAAAGAGTCGAACAGCTTGAGGCCCTGTTTGATGGATTTTGGCTCTTTTGCCCCTACGGCCATGCCGATTAACAGTCCCCGCAGGCGTAGCCGTTGGGGAGTGTCATCTTTGTTATCCGACCAGCCAAGCTGCTTGACAAGCGGCTCGACAAGCTCAATGACTAGCTGATCTAGCTGGTCTTCGGCAGTACTATTGCTCTCAACAAGTCTTCGGATTTCACCGATCGCTATGGCTATTGCTTGCCAGACAACAACCTCATTTTCTGCCCTGAAGGCTGGCAGCAGGTCTAGAAGTTCGACAGTTGAGGCCACCCCACCTCTTTGTAAAAGGGTGTAATTGTCGAGAAGCAGGAACCTGTCTATCGTCGAGATCGCACCCGAGCCAATACCCTCAGTAATCTGCTGCAGGTGCGTAGTATTGGTGTAGTGGGGCAGAAAGTAACTCTGACCGTTATGATTGAGCATTAAGTTTTTGGTGACAGCGTCTTTTAACTCGACACGGTCGACTTGGACAGTTAACTTAGCCGGAATCAGCTTGGCTGATGCAGCCAGAGGAATCTGCCACGTAACATCCGGCGCAGTCGCCGAGGGGTCAACCAAAAATCGTTTTTGAGCAACGTCGACACCTGTCTGACCGGGCTGCCACCCGACAGAGACGATCGGAAAACCAGGACGCGACAACCAGCCCTCCATAAAAGCGGCTATATCGAGCTGGCTGGCGTCGCTTAGAGCATGCCACAAATCCTTGGCAACGGTGTTGGCATAGCTGTGTTTTTCGAAGTATGATTTCAGTCCTTGCCGGAAGTCAGCTTCGCCGATGTACTCCATTAACATACGAAGGACAGTACCGCCTTTGGCATAGACTATCGATGGGTCAAAAAGAGTACTTATTTCGTCTGGGTGGTTGACAGTTGTTTGAATCGGCTGGACATCCACTAAGCTGTCTCGCCGAAAAGCGCTACCACCCTCGTTACTAACAAATAACTCCCAGATGTGCCAATCCGGGAAAAGCTCGTCTACGGCTCGGTACTCCATTAGGTTGGCAAAGCTTTCATTGAGCCACAAGTCATCCCACCATTTCATTGTCACCAGATTACCGAACCACTGGTGGCTTAATTCGTGGGCGACCACCAAGGCAATCATTTGTTGGCTTTCGATACTGCTGTGCGCCTGGTCGGCGAGCATGGCGGTCTCTCGGTAAGTTACTAAGCCCCAGTTCTCCATGGCTCCAGAGCTAAAGTCAGGCAGCGCCAGCATATCGAGCTTAGCGAGTGGGTATGGTCTATCAAAGTACTCAGAGAAAAATTGCAGTGACCGCACGGCCACTTCTAATGCGTGTTTGGTTTGAGTCACCTTGTCTGGTGTAGCATAGGCCCTGACAACTACGCCGTCTTTTGTCGTGTCCTCTGTGTAGCCCAGCTCGCCAAAAGCAAAGGCCAATAGATAGACGCTCATTTTGGGTGTTGGCTCAAAACTAGTTGATTGCTTTTGGCCTGAGATTGACTGCTGCTTGATCGGAGTGTTGCTAAGTACCGTCTCATCATCACCAGGAGAAATGATTGTCAATTCAAAGACGGCCTTGGCCTCCGGCTCATCGATGCACGGAAAGGCCTCGCGGGCGTGGTGTGACTCGAACTGAGTGGCAATAATTTTTTTCTGTTTGCCGCCGATAGTGTAGAAGCACGGGTAGATACCATTCATTGGCCGAGTTATTTTGCCGTTGAAGTCCAGCCGCAAACTATATATCCCTGGGAATAACATTTCACCACTGTGTAAGCGGACTTCATCGAGCGTGTTCTGACGGTTGATACGCGCTAGGCGGACGGTTTCGTCACCCTTCTTGGTGTGGTGCACGACGGCTGCCGATGTGACGTTTAATTCTTTCTGGTGCAAGGTGATGCGCTTGGAGGGCCGGCCGGTTTTTTTGCCGCGAATCATGACCGTACCGCGAAACGTCATGTTGTCACGGTCGAGATTCAGCTGCAAATCGTATTTCTCAGGCTGGAACTGTTCAAAAAGCCGAGCTACTTTTTTGGGCATGATTTACCAATTCTATCATGCGGTGAGTGGCGCTCGCCGAAGAAAATAGTTAAGCTTGTTTGATTAAGTAAGTTGTCCTGCCTATCGATGGTCAAAGACTTCAAACTTGAAAAAATCATTCTCAGAGGCTATACTAGCTAATGTTGTCCGGCCGAAGTGGTCGGATTTTTTCGTGAAAAAGGCAATTTTTATAGATTTCACTAGACAGCCTGATAAATTTTTAGACTAGTAATCAAATAGAGAGGAGCGAGTACATGGACTTAGACATGAAGCAGCTGGCAGTTGCCATCCGTACCATCGCAGAAGAAAAAAACTTACCAGAAAATGTGGTACGGGAGGTCGTTGAGCAAGCCCTGGCAGCGGCCTACAGGCGCGACTACGGTGACCGGGAGCAGGATATTCGAGTTACCATGAATCTCAATACCGGTGACGTCGATGCTTACGTCACAAAAGAAATCGTCGACAAAGTTGACAACCCGGCTTACTCGATCAGCCTCAAAGACGCTCAGGTCATGCGCAAAAATGCCCAACTTGGTGAAACGATTGAGGTGCATGAAAAAGCTCAGACCTTTGGCCGGGTGGCCGCTCAGACCGCCAAGCAAGTAATTTTGCAGCGGTTAAGAGAAGCCGAACGAGAAATCATTATGACCGAATACGAAGACAAGATTGGCACTGTCATCAATGCCACTGTAGCTCGGGTTGAGGGAAATATCGTTAGGATAGACCTAGGCAAAGCCCAAGGCATTATGCCGCGCAGCGAACAGATACAGGGCGAACGCTATTATCCCGGCCAGCGGCTAAAGGTATTCCTCAAAGATGTCGAACGCGGTTTTCGTGGGCCACAGCTGGTTGCCTCGAGGGGGAATAAAGAATTTGTCGAGTGGTTATTCCGAGGAGAAGTACCGGAAATGGAAAGTGGTGCTGTAGAGATTAAGGGTATCTCGCGCGAAGCCGGCGTCCGCAGCAAGATTGCCGTGGCCAGTAACGTACCCGGCGTTGATCCCGTCGGTACATTTGTCGGCGGCCATGGAACTCGGGTTAATGCCGTGGTCAGCGAGGTCGGGGAACAGGAAAAGATCGATATTATTGTATGGAGTGACAATGCCCAGGAATACATCACCAATGCTCTCAGCCCGACCAAGGTAGCCAAAGTCGCTCTCGAAGAAAAAAACAAAAAAGCAAAAGTTTTTGTCCCTGAAGACCAGCTAAGTATTGCCATCGGCAAAAGCGGCCAAAACGTCCGCTTGGCCAGCAAACTCACCGGCTACGAACTTGACATCGAGGTCGAACAGCCCGCCGCGGCCACGGCCGACTCTGACGGAGAAGCAACCGGCAAAATTGAAACCACCACCTTGCCTAAGCAACCCAAACTCAAGAAAAAAAGCGAGCTCGAAAGTAGTTTGATCGAAGCTATCGAAGAGCACGGTGAATAACGGCTGGCGGTCATGTCAGGACCGGCGCTTAGTGGCCAAAAGTCAATATTAGCGCAGAAAGCGTAATTAGCACTCTTGCATTGAGAGTGCTAAATGCTAAAATAGAGACAGCGAATCAATAATACTCGCTGGAAGGGAAAAAATATGATGCCCAACTCTCCCGATTTCCAAGAGTTTCTGAACCACCTGACCAATAACGCCCTGCAGAGTCTTAAGCACGCCGATGCCATTGCCCGCAGCTTTGGCAGTGCCTATGTCGGCACAGAACATCTTCTACTGGGCCTATTGGCGCAAGACGGCAGTATGGCTGGCAAAATTCTTGATGGCGCCGGCGTCAGTTTGGATCGAGCCAGGTTGGCGCTCAATATGACTCCTAAAACACTTGTAATTAACGTTGGGGGGGCTAAAGGACTGAGTGAGACTGCCAAACTAACCTTGCGAATGGCCTACGACGTCGCTCAGGACTACTCTCAGGAGTACTGTGGCACAGAACATATCCTATACAGTATCTTAAGCCAAAAAAACGCCCGGGCAACCGTGCTGCTTCGTGACATGAATGTCGATATTGATAGTTTGACCAGAGAACTCGAACAGTTTCTCAATCGCCAGCAATACGAGGAGAGCGAACATCAACTGTCAGGTTCGACACACAACCCGAAAAAGACCAAGAAAACCGCACTCGACTTCTTTGGCACCGATTTGACAGCCTTGGCCCGACAAAACAAGCTAGATCCGGTCGTCGGGCGCGAAAATCAGATCAGACGAGTAGTGACTATTCTCAACCGACGCACCAAGAATAATCCGGTATTAATCGGCGAGCCGGGCGTCGGCAAAACTGCGATTGTCGAGGGGCTGGCTCAACGTATTGTCGCTGAGGATGTCCCTGACAGCCTGCTCGAAAAACGTATTGTCATGCTCGACCTGGCTGGCATGATCGCCGGCACTAAGTATCGTGGTGAGTTCGAAGAACGACTAAAAAAAGTTATGACCGAGCTCGAAAAAGACACCCGTACCATCGTGTTTATTGATGAGTTACATTTGATCGTCGGTGCCGGAGCCGCCGAAGGAGCGATGGATGCCGGTAATATTCTGAAGCCGGCACTAGCCCGGGGCAAAATTCAGGTAGTCGGCGCCACAACCACGACTGAATACACCAAACATATTGAAAAAGACGCCGCCCTGGAACGCCGCTTTCAACCGATCCAGGTTCCCGAAACCACCCCAGCCGAGACATTGGCCATCCTCAAAGGTCTGCGCAAGCATTATGAAAATTTCCACGGAGTCAAAATTAGTGATGAGGTACTTGAAGACACCGTCGTTTTGGCCAAGCGCTATATTAACGATCGATTTATGCCAGACAAAGCGATTGATCTGATCGACGAGACAGCGGCGCACCTTAGGATTGATCGCGGCAAAAGCTCGCCGGAAGTCCGCAAACTTCAAAAAGAGCTCAAATTAATTAATGCTCAAATCGAAGAAGCGGTCGACTCCGAGGACTACGAGCGCGCCGCCAGAGGCAAAACTCAAGCGTCACGCATCAACGAGCAGTTAACCAACCAGCAAGCGGCCAACAAACAGTCGCAGCGAGTGACTTTGACGGTTGATGACCTGGCCGATCTAGTGTCGAGGACGACGGGAGTGCCTGTCAAAAAGGTAATCCGGAGTGAGGCGAAATATTTACTAAATCTCGAAAAAACTCTTGGAAAATATATTGTCGGTCAACACGAGGCAGTTGAGGCGGTAGCCAAAGCTGTTCGTCGTAACCGCAGCGGAATCGCCAGTGACAAGCGCCCGATTGGCTCATTCATCTTTCTCGGCCCGACGGGTGTCGGCAAGACTGAGCTAGCGAGAGTCTTGGCTCGAGAATTTTTCGGCGGTGAAAATGCTTTGGTAAAAATTGACATGTCGGAGTTTGGCGAACATCACAATGTGTCGCGATTGGTTGGTGCCCCAGCCGGTTATGTCGGCTACGATGACGGCGGCCAACTAACTGACAAAATTCGTCGCCAGCCATATAGCTTGGTATTATTTGATGAAATTGAAAAAGCCCACCCGGACGTCTTCAATATGCTGCTGCAGATGCTCGAAGACGGCCACCTGACTGATGCCCGGGGCCGCAAAATTGATTTTACAAACACAATTGTCATCATGACCAGCAACGTCGGTGCTGATAAGCTTCAAAAAGAAGCGCAACTCGGGTTTCATGCCCGAAAATCCAGTGACCTTAAAGACCTGGATGCGCTTCACGAAACTAATGCCGCCAGCGTTCACCAGGAGCTGCGCAAGCTGCTGCGCCCAGAACTGTTGAACCGAATAGATAAAGTTGTGGTCTTTCGGGCACTTACCCAGAAAGACATATTCAAAATAATTGATCTCCAGATCGATGAGCTGCGCAAGCGTTTGCAACGCAAAGGTCTCAGCGTCGAGTTGAGTAAGGGCGCCAAACATTATTTGGTGGAACACGGCTATGATACAAAAAACGGGGTAAGGCCGTTGCGCCGGCTGATTCAAGACACCATCGAGGATCATTTAGCGCTAGATTTGCTCGACGATAAGTACACCAAGGGCGACATCATTCAGGTTGCCAGCAAAAACAGCCAACTCACCTATGCCACAACTACGGAATACCCCAGCTAGTCAACCTTCATTTCGGTCACGCAATACTCTGGTGGAGCCGGGGGCGATGTCGTCGCCATCTGGGGCGAGTCGAACCTTTTTGCTCGGTTGGTTGCTGTTTTGGGTGTTGATACTGGGGGCTGTTTATGTCCAGCGCCAGGCCATTTTTGATTGGTGGCGGCTGCGCGATTATCAAGCGCCAGTAGCGGTGCAACAACTCGCCACCGAAACAACCATGACACCATTATCACGCAAAATATTTTATGTTAACCATCCAAGCGTCGATAGCCGGGCTCAATTCAACGCAGCTTGCCCCAAAAACGGTGGTGAACAGACTATCGTTCTTGGGTGCTATCATTCTGACCAGGAAGGTATTTTCATATTACCGGTCACTGATCAACGCCTCGAGGGAGTCGAGCAGGTGACGGCGGCTCATGAAATGCTCCACGCAGCCTACGACAGATTATCCTCTAGCGAGAGGACGAAGGTCAATCGCATGCTGGAAGATTATTATCGGCACGATCTAACTGACGTTCGTATCAAAACCACCATCGCTGCTTATGAAAAAACTGAACCAAACGATCTGGTAAATGAAATGCATTCAATCTTTGGTAGCGAAATTGTCCAGCTGCCTCCCCAACTGGAAGATTATTATCGTCGATATTTCTCTGATCGCCAGATAGTCGCAGACTACGCAGCCCGCTATCAAGCTGAGTTTACGACCCGAAAATCGACAATAGCCCAAGATGACGCTCAGCTGGCCACCCTGAAAGCCCAGATTGATACCAGTGAGGCAAACTTAAAGGCCATGATGGCGTCGATCAATAACCAGCAAGCTACCCTGACTCAGCTACGTGACCAGGGCGATATTGCTGCTTATAATGCCGGCGTGCCGACCTACAATCAAACCGTTAGCCAATACAATGCCGACGTGGACAACCTGCGGGCCCTGATTAATCGATACAATCAACTGGTATCTAGTCACAATGCTGTGGCGGCTGAAATCGATACCCTAGTCCAAGAGTTGAGCAGTCAAGCAACTCCGATTAAGCAGTAGTTAAGGTTGAGATGCTAAACTGAGATAAAACTAGAGGAGCTTTAGTTTGGTTAGACGATCAGCTAGTTATGTCTGCAGCAACTGCGGAGCCCAGAGTAGCGCCTGGAGCGGCAAGTGCTCCCAGTGCGGCGAATGGAATACCATGGCGGAGCAACTATCGGCCACTAGTATTGCGCGCAGCCTGAAACAGGGCACCAGCTTAAGTACTGTTTCGGTAGTTGGCTCACTCGCCAAAGACCAAAAGCGTTTGACAAGTGGCAATGCTCAGTTCGATTCCGTGCTCGGTGGCGGTTTGGTTGCCGGCAGTGTCAACCTGATTGCTGGACAGCCAGGTATCGGTAAAAGCACACTGCTGCTTCAATTGGCCTATAGTTTGGCTCAGACCGCGCCGGTGCTTTATGTCAGTGGCGAGGAGTCAGTCCATCAAATAGGGCTAAGAGCCGAACGGCTCGGAACCCTGCGTCCCGAGTTACAGCTGGCGACTAGTTCATCCGCCGACGACGTGGCCGCAACGATCGCCGGTGGTGGGTACCGCCTAGTGATCGTTGATTCTATCCAAACCATGGCCTGTCAGTCGATAAGTTCTGCCGCTGGATCTGTCTCGCAGCTGACGAATAGCACTCAACTCCTGACTCTCGCTGCCAAGAAAACTAATACTGCCATACTGCTGGTCGGCCATGTTACCAAGGAAGGTGCGATTGCCGGCCCGAAAGTATTGGAACATGCCGTTGACGTTGTGCTCCAGCTTGAAGGTGACCGATATGGTGGGTTTAAGGTTCTCAGGTCAATAAAAAACCGCTATGGCTCCACCGACGAAACTGGCATTTTTGAAATGAACGATAAAGGCTTGCAGCCGGTTTCAAACCCTTCGGCAGCTCTGCTGGCTGAACGTCAAATCAGTGATGGCTCGGTGGTGCTTGCCACTATGGAAGGTAACCGTCCTTTACTAGTCGAAGTGCAAGCACTGGTCAACCGAACCAGCTATGGCTACCCTAAACGAGCAGCTAGCGGTTTCGATCTCGGTCGAATTAACTTGCTGATTGCCATGCTCGAGCGACGCACTAAACTTCAGTTAGCCGATCAAGACGTCTACATAAATATCGTCGGGGGTATTCAAATACGTGAACCGGCGGCTGATCTTGCCATTTGCCTGGCCATTGGTTCGGCCGCCAAGGGCTTGCAATTGAAAAAAAATGTTGCGGCGTTTGGTGAAGTCGGATTGAGCGGAGAGATTAGATACGTGTCACATGTCGATAAGCGCCTGGCCGAAGCCAAAAAGCTAGGTTTGGAGGGCGGCATTGGACCGCGCCAGAAAGCCGGCAAAAAACTAAATGGCTTCCACGGTGTTAGTGATGTTCGCAGTGCGCTCAACCAGTTGCTCGAGAAAAATTAAGTTTAGTGTACGACGGTTGAGGTCGTCTCACCGCTATTATTGTCTTTGAGGGTTACCGGCGTTCCGGCAGGCGCCAGAACGGACGAGGCTGAGCAGCTGGTACTGGATGTGCTCGGGCAAAGCGGCAAGGAGTTATCGCTGCGATAGACACTATAATTCCCGCCACCCCCGCTCCAGGAAAAGTTGACGATACTACCGCCGACAACGGCACTGAATCCGCTCAGACCAAGGCTGGGGGCAGCTGGCGCTGAATAGGTCATTGGAGCGCTTTGGCTGCCACTGTACAAGACACTGTCTGTAACTGTAGCTGATAGATTGCCACTGCCTGTTGATGACGGTGTGTAGGTGAACGAGACTGTGCTAGGAGAGTCGTTGACACGGGAACTGTGGATGACTTGACCATTGAGTGTGAAATTTACGGTTCCAGGGAACTGAGCGTATTGCGGATCGGTCAATAGGTGTGTACCTTGGGTGACAGTGGCTGTGATGGTGCAGCTAGTGGCGCAGGTGGCGGGGGCAGTCAGTGTGATCGTCGGTGGGCTGTCATTACAATTATGAACGTCATCGGTGGCGCTGGAACTACTGCGAGTTGACGAGCCGCTGCTGCTTGAGCCGATATTTTGACGCCCGCCCTTGAATATGTCTATGTTCCAGGAAGCGACATTGCCATTGTAAACAAATTGTTTAGCGGCCGGCGGGGTGCAATTGGTGGCGATTTTATTCGATACTCTATCGATGGTTGCCGAGGTATTTTTGCCGCTGGTGCCGCCAACGTACCAAGAAGGAAACAGATCTTTCGTCGGGCTTGGCTCGATATCGCCAAAATGGATATGGTTGCGCACAACAAATGCCGGCAGAGTCTTGATTGTCTTGGGTTGCACCCAGTTATCAGGCTTTTCTCCGGTATGGACGTACTCCATCCACCCCCTAGTAATAGGCTCAGTTAGATTTTCCATGGACGAATGTAACGTGACGCGTCGACTATGGTGGCCGACCCACGAGACGACAGCATAATGCGGTGACCAACTGGTCATTAGACCATCATAGCCGTCGTTGGTAGTCCCGGTTTTGACGGCGAAGTGCCAGCCGTTGAAGCGTTGGAATTTGTAGCCGCCCCGGCTAAGGCTGGTACAGGTGACTTCACTACAGCTGCCTGGCAAATAACTGGCCCGAGGATCGCTGGCCATGTCATTGACGATGTAGGCGGCGTCAGGTTTGATAACCTGAGTCGCTTTGGGTTGTTTCCACTGGTACAGAGAATGACCAGCAGCGTCCGAGATTTTCAAGATGTAGGTACGGGGGATGGCTTGACCCATACGGCCAAGCGTTGCCAGGCCATTGACGTGATCGTCGAGGTGCAGGAAGGCACCGTCACCGATGGCTGAGGCGCCATAGCATTGGGTAGTTTTGGTCAGAGCCTCGTCGCTGTAACAATTGTAAGCTTTTTGGCGTTTGGATTGCGCATAGGTGTTGTCCATCATAGCCGAAGCCGTGCTGATGACCTTGTTGACAGAATTAACGTGACCACTGCTCTTGTCGTTGGCGACGGAGGATAGCATAGCCTTGACGGCCGGAATGTTTCGTGATCCACCGAGTGCGTAGCGGAGCGTCAACGGCCCGGGGTAGATGAAGTCATAATCTGCCAAGCAGTTGCCGCCGTTTTTGGGTAGAGCTTTGTTGGTGCAGGGATAACCGGGCAAGGGGCCTTGAGTGTCATACAGCACCGAGCCGGCTCCGACGTTGTTATTGTTGTTGATCAGGGTAGTGTAGTCGTAAGGTTTAAAGCTCGAGCCGGGCGGAATCAGGATGCCAGCCGCATAATTGTTCTGCCCATGATCGGGATTGCTAAAATCGGTGCCGCCAACCAGTGCCAGTATCTGGCCGGTGCGGACATCTTCTCCGACCATGGCCTCCTCATCGGCACCGTAACGAGAAACATTAGACAAATTGGAGGCAATCAAATGCTCGGCTTTGTCTTGTTTGTCGAGATCGAGAGTAGTAGTCACTTGCCAGCCGCCGCGCTGAACGGTGGAGGCGCCATAGGTTTGTTCGAGCTGTTGCTTGGCGGCCAGCACGAAATAGGGGGCTTTGATGCCTTGGTACTTGGGCGCCTGTTGATGGACTTGGGCCAAAATATCGACTTTTTTGGCGTCTTGGGCCTGGGCTTGGGTAATATAGCCTTGGGTCACCATTTTATCGAGAATCGTGTGTTGCCGCTTAAGCATAGCTGGCGCGTTGAATGTTTGTTCAGTCACCGCCGAGTTAAATTGGCTGCTGGCGTAAGGCGAATAATAGCTTGGGGCCTGCGGAATTGCGGCCAACATAGCTGATTGAGCGAGCGTCAGGTGAGCGGCGTCGGTTTGGAAATAGTCGCGGGCGGCACTCTCAACGCCGTATTCGACGCCCCCATAAGGCGCGATATTGAGATATCCAGTGAGAATGTCTTGTTTCGAGTACTCTCGCTCAAGCTCGACCGCCAAGATCAGTTCTTTGACTTTTCTGGTGATAGTTCGGTTGTCAGTCCACTTCTCGTTGAGCTTCACCAACTGTTGTGTGATGGTTGAACCTCCCTGCACCGAACCGGTGCCACCGAAGACGTCATGGGCCCCGGCGCGCATAATACCTCGGACATCGAACGCGCCGTGTTTGAAAAAGTCCTTATCCTCGATAGCAACTGTGGCTTGCTTCATAAACGGCGATATTTGTTTGTCTTCCACTGGGATTCGTTTGACAGCATCATAATCCTGCCACAGGACGGTCTTACCAGAGCGGTCGTAATAGGTGATGCTACCCCCGAAATCAGTACCGGCGATATCTTTAATTTTTGGTAAATCCTTGCGAAAATAGGCAAATAAGCCAATCGTTAGGAAAAAACCAATGACGATAGCCACCCCGATAATCTTGAGGGCCATGATACCACCATCACGACTAAACCAGTATTCAGTCAGGTGTTTTGGGCGCAAGCGGTAAGCGAATCGTTTGAGCGGTTGCTTGGGCAGGGTGCTGAGGTAAGTGGCCTTAGCCGCAGCCCGGGCGGCCTTTCGAGCACTCCTCTGATCGCTAAGCGATTGATTGAGCCTGATGGTGTTGCCGCTTTTGGTTGTAACGGTGTTTTTGGAGCGCCGATTACGACCGGTACCACTTCCTGGGTTCATGAGTTTTACTGCTAGTGTCTCCCTATCCAGATAATTCCGTATCATTATATCAAAAATGCACACAAAAAAGCTCACGGTTTTTAAACATGATTCAGCCTATTCTCAGCTTGGTGACCGACTCGAGAGTAGGCTATACTGCAAAGGCAGAACCAAAAACTAAGGAACTTACATGACCCTATCCGAAGAGTTAACTTGGCGCGGTTTTTACCACCAAACGACGTACGACGACATCACCAGCCTTGACGGACCACCGATTAGATTTTATTGGGGGGTAGATCCGAGCGCCGACTCAATGACCGTTGGCAATTTGGCGATTGCCATGATGATCAAGCACTTCTTGCGTGCCGGACACCACCCGGTGCTGCTTGTCGGTGGGGCTACCGGACTAATTGGTGACCCCGACGGAAAAGCCAGAGAGCGCCAACTGATCTCCGACGATACAATTGCCGCCAATTCCGTCAAAATCGCAGCCCAATACAAAACTATCTTTGCTGGCGCTGATTTCGAAGTAGTTAATAATTACGATTGGTTTAGCTCGATTGGTTACCTCGAATTTTTGCGCGACATCGGCAAGCATGTCCCGGTTCGGCAAATGATTGGCCGCGAGTTTGTCCAGAGAAGACTTGGCGAGGGCGGTACCGGCATCAGTTATGCTGAGTTCAGTTATGCGCTAGTACAGGCCTATGACTTTCTGCACCTTAATCGTGAAAAGCAGGTTACACTACAGGTCTGTGGTGCCGATCAGTGGGGCAATAGTGTCGCCGGCGTTGATTTAATTCGCCGGGTCAACGGCGGCCAAGCTCATGTCTGGTCAGCCCCACTAGTCGTAAATCAAGCCAGCGGTGAGAAATTCGGCAAGACTGAAACCGGAGCCATCTGGCTCGATCCTGCAAAAACTTCACCAACCAGCTTCTATCAATTCTGGATAAACTGTGATGATGGAGACGTCGAAGATTACCTCAAATTATTTACGCTGTTCGATAAGCCACAGATCGCCTCGATCATGTCAGAGCACAACGAGAATCAGTCGGCCCGAGTCGGCCAACAACGCTTAGCAGCCGCAGTTACAGAAATGATTCACGGAGTTGATAATAAATCGATCGCAGAAAAAATAACTGATTATTTAACCGGCCGGTCTCCGGTCTCTGAAGCCGGTGAAGAATTGGTGTCGCTCAGGCGGGAGATCCCATCAGTGCAAACAAACGCCCAGGGATCAATTATTCAAAGTTTGGTTGACGGAGGCTTGGCAACCTCAAATGGCGACGCTCGCCGACTGATTGTGTCAAGTGCCGTATCAATAAATGGCGAAAAAGTGAAGCGTGACACTTACCAGCCCACGGATTTCAAAAATGGGCGGCTGCTACTGAGAAAAGGCAAAGCCTACAAAGATACCGTGCTCGTCGAACTTGGTTAAGTAAACTGCTATACTGCCAGCAGAAGTTATGACACGCGCCCAAACTGTCACCACTAGCAAAAGAAAGCCCCAGAAAAAGTCCAAACGGCGGGCCGACCAATACAACGATCCTAAGCACAACTACTTGCATTATTGGGATGGACGCCAGTATGAACACGCAGCCGAAGAGATTGCTATTAGAAAACTGATTGCCACCCGACACTTCAAACAAGCGGTTGATGTTGGCGGAGGCTATGGCCGTTTGTGTCTGCTTCTCGAAAACTTTGCCGACCAGATTACCTTGGCCGAACCAAGCCAACAGCAGCTAGATATTGCTGCTGATTTTCTGAAAAACCACCCCAAGATATCTCGCCGATTAATGCAGGCTGACGACTTACAATTTGAGGATGGCTCTATCGATCTGTTGACCATGGTGCGCGTCATGCACCACTTACCAGACCCAACGCCGGAATTCGACGAAATAAGTCGTGTTCTGAGTTCCGACGGCGTGGCTATCATCGAAGTTGCCAATTATGCCCACATTCGCAATCGATTGCGACACTTCAGTCGAGGTAAACGCTTGCCGGTTAAGCCGGTAGACATTCGCTCGGCGGCTAACCGTCGCGCCGAAGAGATTCCTTTCGTCAATCATAATCCACTGACCGTCATTCGCCAGCTGCAACATGCTGGGCTGACGGTTGAGGCAACTCTATCAGTCTCCAATCTGAGGAGTGTCCGACTGAAACGGGTAGTGCCTAAAGGCGTCATGTTGCGAATGGAGCGCGCCTTGCAGCGGCCTCTAGCAGCGGTCTACTTCGGCCCTAGCATTTTCTTTTTGGTCCGCAAGACATAACTTATTGCAAGCTTGTCTGCACTTCTTCCATCACGAGAAATGTAAACTCGTATACTTAAAGCATGACACTATCCAGCCCAGTCGTAGACATTCGGGGTGTCGGCCAAGCTCTGGCTGCTAAGCTTCAACGCTTGGGCATTACAACAGTAGCCGACCTGATCAACTATTTTCCCCGTCGTTACGACGATTATTCTCAAATCACACATATCCGTGATCTGTCACCAGGTCCGGTTACCATACAAGCCGTCATCAAACAGTCCAGTGGGCGCTACGTGCGCCGGAGGATGCACATTACTGAAGCCGTGGCCAGCGATGAGTCTGGCAGTGTGCGTTTGCTGTGGTTTAACCAGCCTTATCGGCTCGCCAGTCTTAAGGCTGGCAGTCAATATTTTATCTCGGGACTGTATGAGCTCAGCCGCCAACGCTTTCTTATCTTAAATCCTAGTGTTGAGCTGGTCAGCGACGTACCGCTTCACGCAGCTCGAATCTTAGCAGTCTATCGCGAAACTAAAGGGTTGACATCTCGACAGATAAGGGTGGTAGTCCACGAAATCTTGCCTTTGATTCGAGAATTACCAGAAACTCTACCAACTACCCTTGTCAAACGCTATCAATTGCTTAGTCGGGCTGATGCGCTAGTCGCCATTCACGCGCCACGCGATGGCCCAAACTTGGCTGAGGCCCAGCGCCGGCTCGGCTTTGAAGAAGTACTTCAGCTGACACTGGCCAGCCAATTAAATAAGCGTCAGATTCAAGCCGAACCGTCGCTGCCGGTGAAGTTTAACCAAACTTTGGCCCAGACATTCGTTGCCCACCTGCCGTTTCAGCTAACTGACGCTCAGCGCAAGACAATCTGGCAGATTTACCTTGATTTACAGAGAAAACACCCCATGAATCGGTTGGTTGAGGGAGATGTTGGTTCTGGCAAGACCGTAGTAGCCACCATGGCTGGAATGATGGTCATTGATTCTGGTTGGCAGGTAGCATTGATGGCTCCCACGGAACTATTGGCCCGTCAGCACGCCGAAACTGTCCACGGGCTACTGTGCGCCTTAGGCTATCAAGACGTCGTTGTTCTGTTGGTTGGCGGCACAACGAAGGCCCAGAAAAAAAAGGCCCAGACAGCCATAAGTAATGGCCAAGCCAAGTTTATCGTCGGCACTCAGGCCTTGATTCAAGATGCCGTCGACATGCACGCACTGGCACTTGTCGTAATTGATGAACAACATAGGTTTGGGGTTGATCAACGAAGAACTCTGTTGGCCAAAGCCGGACATATGCCTCATGTTTTGAGCCTGACAGCAACGCCAATTCCGCGGTCTTTGGCGTTAACGCTCTATGGAGAGTTAGACCTGTCGCTGCTCGATGAAATGCCGAGCGGACGACGCCCTGTTATTACAGAGATAATCTCACCGAATTCTCGCGATCAAATGTATACAAAAATCAATCTTGAGCTCAAAAAAGGCCGCCAAATGTTTGTGGTTTGTCCTTTGATCACGGGAACCGACAAGTCGGCTAGTACCGACCAAACTGTGGTTGCCGTTTATCGGGCACTCAGCCAGAGTGGCTTACAGCAGCATCGTATCGGCGTGCTGCATGGCAAACTCAAAGCTGCCGAGAAACAAACAGTTATGCAACAATTCGTTGACCACCAACTGGATATTTTAGTCGCCACAACAGTGGTTGAAGTCGGTGTTGATATACCCAACGCCTCAATTATGCTTATCGAGGGTGCTGATAGGTTCGGTCTGGCGCAGCTACATCAGCTCCGCGGTCGGGTCGGTCGGGGGAGGCACCAGAGCTACTGCTACTTGATGATGAGCGATTCACAACCAGTGACTAAACGTTTGCGCGCTATGCAACAGACCAACGATGGTTTTCGTCTGGCCGAGCTCGATTTAGAGCTCCGAGGACCTGGGGCAATCTATGGTACTGACCAGCACGGCCCTCTAGATTTGCGTATTGCCAAGCTGACCGACACAAAACTGATTGCCCAAGCCCAAGAGGCTGCCAAGAAACTCCTCGACGACCGAACCAATCTGCTAAAATATAGTCAGTTGATGGAAGCAGTAAACAAATTGCGCGCTGTCACCCGGCTCAACTAAATAAACATTTATGTATTCAGGATCAACCATTACCGCATTCTCTGGAAGGCTCTTGGGCGCCCATCAGAAGATCGACCGAGTCGCACGTCGACAGCTCGAACAATTGTTGCCAAAAAATAGCTTCCCCAAAGCTCGAGCTATCTTGCATTTCGAAGGACTCAATGGCCCCGATGCGGTTAAGCGTAAAAGTCCTGCCGTAGATGAGCCATGGCATTTCGTCAAACCCTTTGATGAATCTGATACCCAACTTATAGAGCAGATTGAGTCACATTATCGGTTATTGGTCGCGGCTTTGCAGTCCGATGATCGGGTCAGGGCGTCGTTTGAAGCGGCCTGGCTGGCTCACGCCATTGTCGATGGTTTGACTCCGGCCCACCATTATCCTTATGAGGATAAACTTGTCGAACTGGCCAGTGGTCGGTCACTCGATCAACGCACCAGTATCAGCAAAAAACTGATTATTCCGGGCGGCAATTGGCGGCAATCACTGAGAAATAACTGGCGTATGTGGGGGCCAAGAGGCCTGTTTACAACCCACGCGGCTTTTGAGTGTGGTGTCGCTATGCTGATTGCCCCGCAGCGTTTTCGAAAGGCTTGTCCGACAAAGGATAAGATCGCCGATTTTCAGGCCCAGTCGCTTGACCGATGGTTTCGCGGAGTTGCTCAAAATATAGCCAGAATGGAGCTTTATGACACATTCTACGCCACCGGCTGGACAATTCCGCTGGCACGCCGGGTTCGGCGCTACTTAGCGCCCTTGCTTGTGCAGTCAGTGGCCCTAGTATGGTACGGTGCTGTGCTCGAGGCTAAGGCAGCCTAGTGTGAGGATTATCGCCGGTCAATTGGGTGGCCGCAGCTTTGTCTCTCCCAGGGGGCATCGCACCCATCCAATGAGCGAAAAGATACGGGGCGCTCTTTTCAATAGCCTGGGCGATATCAATGGCCTAGCTGTGCTCGACGCCTTTAGCGGCAGCGGAGCACTTAGTTTTGAAGCCGTCAGTCGCGGTGCCAGCCAAGCTCTGGCCATAGAGAGCGATAACAATGCCCAGCGGTCAATTCGCGAAAGCTTGAAACAGCTGAGTCTCGATCATAAAGTGAAGTTGGTCGCTGCCACTGCTGGTGCTTGGCTAAAAACGACTTCGACCGAGTTTGATCTGGTCTTACTCGACCCCCCTTATCAAGCGCTTCCTAAAGAGTTGCTAATCAATTTAGCAAGCCGGAGTCGGGTTGGCGGAACGGTTGTCCTCTCCTTACCGCCAGATGCAAATGTCATCCTAACAGCTGATTTCCGACTACTGGCAACCAAGGACTTTGGAGATTCCAAGCTAGTCTTTTATAAGCGAATCTCGTAAAATAACGGCAGTCATATCTAGGGGATGTGGTGGAATTGGTAGACACGCTAGTTTTAGGAACTAGTGCCGTAAAAAGCGTGAAGGTTCAAGTCCTTTCATCCCCACCATTAACCCTAATCGCCTAGGATTTGTGGCCCAAACAATGACTGGTTCAGTGTGATAATATTGAGTTAACTTAATAAACTTAGGAAAATCAAAATGGAACCCTCGGATCGGCAACAGGACAGACTTCAGAATCCGCTGCCACCAAGCCAAAATCCCAACCCTAACCTTATTTCGTCGGTGGCCACGCCTTTTCAACCGCAGCCGACTGGCACCACCCAACCGACAGTCAGTAACTATCAGCCAGAAACACAACTTCAGCCGTCATCACCGCCGGTCGTAAGCCCGGCGCAAACTTACGCACAGCCATTACCAGCACCGGGCGGCAAGTCCTTTTTGGCGGCCTTTTTGCTGTCGCTATTCCTCGGCGTGCTAGGTGTTGACAGATTTTATTTGGGCAAGATTGGCACAGGCATTCTCAAGCTGCTAACTTTAGGCGGTTTTGGAATTTGGGCGACAATTGATGTCGTAATGATACTTGCCAACCAAACAAAGGCCAAAGACGGCACACCGCTGAGTGATTACAACAAGAACCGCAAAGCAGCACTCATAATATTGGTTGTCTGGTTGTTTGGCGTAGCACTGTTTGGAGCCTACGACATCCTAGTGCTTAAGCGGGCCATACACAATATCAGCAAACTAAATGGAGCCACAATTACCTGTACCGGCAATGGCTGCAAAACCAAAGAGAAAGCGGCTAATGCCACGGCAGCCACTACCGTGACTCCGCTTGGACAACCGGCCAAAGGTTCAGGTGACTCGGCCGATTTTGCAGTCAAGCTTGCTAACGTCAAAGTCAATCCTCAGACTGCTGGAGCAGCGCCTGATCCCGGCATGCAATATATTGAAGTGGATTTTGCCATCACAAATAATGGTAAGGAAGAAAATTTTGTCCCTGGCACGTTCTACTACCAGACTACTTCCGGCAAGCTATTTAACGATACCGGAGTTCAGGGAAATGGCCCCAACATTAATTATAAAAATGTTTGGTTGACTGATGGTAGTAAAGAGCAAATGGTGGCCGTCACGGTAAAGCCGGGACAAACCGACACCTCACACTATGCAATTTATCAGATCCCGAAAGACGATCAGGGCAAATTACTATGGATTGATGGCACCTTTGTTGCCGACGGGACAAAACTGGCAGCATTTGCCCTGCACTAGATAAAAGTTCTTTTTTCAAACATATTTGGCTGGAATGTCTGCTTGGTGTCACTATCGATAAAGCCGTGCTTCCTCTACAATTCTACTGTCCGACCAAGGAGACAAATTTGTCTTGAAGAAATTACATCTAATATATCTTCCGGGTTTGAGCAAAAAAGACCCTGCCTGGCAGCGCCGGGCCGTCGACCGATGGTCTAGATACGGTGTTTCTGCTGAGCTTTTTGAATTAGATTGGTTTAATAAGACTGAGACATGGGGTGAGAAAAAGGCACGGCTACTTGGTCACATCGATCAAGCAGCCGGCTCAGGTAGGGCGATTGCCTTAGTCGGTGCCAGTGCTGGCGCCAGCGCTGCGATCACCGCTTTTGCCGCCAGAAAGAACCTACTTGTTGGCGTCATAACCATCGCTGGCAAGATAAACCGACCCGATACACTTGGGCCGGTTTATCGCAGAGACTATCCGGCCCTTCAGCCGGCCGTTATGGACTGTCAGTCATCGCTTGCCTTGCTCAAGCCCAGGGACCGACAGAGGATGATTTGTCGCTATGGTCTATTTGATCGACTTGTCGTCAAAGCTGATAGCACCATCGACGGGGCTCGTAACCAATTGGTGCCCTCGATGGGACACTCGGTAACTATCGGTATACAAATATATTTCGGAACAACAAGCTTTATATATTTTTTTCGTCAGCTGCCCTAAAACGCTTTGACAAAAACACCGTATTTTTCATGAAAGATTTTTAAGGCCGTATAATATAGCTAATATTATGCCGCTGTCGACACAACCATACAAAGGCGCTCGGGATTTTTACCCTTCCGATAAACGTTTACAGAAATACTTGTTTGCCACGCTGCGCCGAGTCGCCGAAAGCTTTGGTTACGAGGAGTACGACGCGCCTATTCTCGAACCGCTCGAGATATACACAGCCAAAACTGGCGAAGAGATCGTAAACGAGCAAACATACCAGTTTACTGATCGTGGTGGCCGTCAGGTTGTCATAAGGCCCGAAATGACGCCGACGGTAAGCCGTATGGTGGCCGCTAAGCGTCAGGCGCTTGCCTATCCATTGCGTTGGTACAGTATTCCCAATCTATGGCGCTACGAGAGGCCTCAGCGAGGACGTTTGCGTGAACATTGGCAGCTGAATGTCGATATATTCGGGGTTGCGACTATCGCTGCCGAGCAGGAGATTATCCGACTGGTTGATGAAATCTTTATGGCCTTTGGCGCAACTCGCGAGATGTACAAGA
The DNA here is from genome assembly GCA_041912375.1 of Saccharimonadales bacterium (SeqCode). Taxonomy (GTDB): domain Bacteria; phylum Patescibacteriota; class Saccharimonadia; order Saccharimonadales; family UBA4665; genus JAYRNA01. Next base: position 79,734 of record JAYRNA010000015.1, read on the forward strand.
TTACCCTGAACTCGCGCCAGTTGATTGATTTTGTGTTGCGAAAATATCTCAAGTTAAACGAGACAGAAACTCACGACACCCGAAAACTAATTGATAAAAAAAGTAAACTGAAGGTAAGCGATTTTATCAAAAAGCTTGATAGCATCCTAAGCCCCTCAGCTCGACAAAGAGGTGTCGTGGAGACTATCATGGCTTTGCTCGAAGTCGATACCATCGCCGACCTGCCGACCGCCTTGCGCCGTCACCCCTCAGCCGTCGAGCTTGATAAATTGCTCTCGAACTTGAAGGCACAGGGCATTACCAATGCCTCATTTGATATGTCATTGATGCGAGGCTTTGACTATTACACCGATATCGTGTTTGAGGTTTTTGATACCAATCCGAAAAATACTCGCTCGATGATGGGTGGCGGGCGTTATGACGGTCTGGTTGGCCTGTTTGGGGTGGCCGCGATACCAACTGTTGGTTTCGGTTGGGGTGATGTGACGCTGGCAAATTTTCTTGAGACGCACCACCTTTTACCGATCTTACGCCCTGAAACTATGGTCTATGTGGCTCTGATTGGCGACGTTCTTTCGGAGTCTCAAAAACCAATCGCTGAGCTGCGCGCCATGGGAGTAACTGTGGCAGTTGACTTGCGCGGCCAAAAACTTGGCGATCAGCTGAAAGTGGCCGAAAAAAAAGGAATACGACTGGTTTTGATTATAGGCGAGGAGGAGTTGAAAAATGGTCGGTACACCCTTAAGAATCTTGATAGCGGCGCTGAGCAAAGGGCGACCATCGCCAGTCTGGCCAAGCAAATAGCCGAGAAGTCTGCCTAAAAAGATGCGGGCAATCAATCACGCCCTGACTGGTGCGCTAATCGGTCTGACAGTTGGTGAACCGGCTATCGCCTTACCGGCTGCCTTGGCTTCACACTTTGTTTGTGATGCAATTCCCCATCACGGCAAACAGCAACCCGACACCCGAGCTTTACGTAGCAGCCGATTTTTACAAATTTTATTGGTCGATGCCATGCTCTGCCTGCTGTTAATTATTCTATTGCTTGACCGCCAACCCGGACACTGGCTGCTGGCATCGACTTGTGCCTTTGTGGCTGCCGCGCCTGACCTGCTCTGGTTCAAAAGATTTCGCTCAGCTAGAGATCGTAAAGCTTGGCGGCCCAACGTTTTTGACAAGTTTGCCGCCGGTATTCAGTGGTTTCAACGGCCGATTGGCGTAGTCGTCGAATTAGCCTGGTTCAGTGCAGCGGTTGCCCTACTGATGCCTTTTTTGCGTTAAGCCACGACGGATTCAGGGGTGGTCAATGATCTTTCGAACTCTGAGGCTCTGAGTAGCAGGATAGAGTTCAATCTGTTATGATGTGACACTATGCAGATTGAACGACAGCAGATTTCGCCGACAAGATTTAAAGTGACCCTTACAGCTGATCAAGCATTGCTTGAAGCGGTCAAAAACCAGACCGTTAAACGGTTGGCTGCTAGTGTCAAAGTCCAGGGTTTTCGCCCCGGAAAAGCTCCCCAGCATTTGGTTGAAAAACAGATTGATCCCAGTGTTCTGCAGTCCGAGTTCCTTGAGAGAGCCGTCAATGACTGTTATGTTTCCGCGGTTCACCAAGAGAAATTTCGTCCGGTATCTCAGCCTGAGATAGTGATTAGCAAATTTGTGCCATTTGACACGCTGGAGTTTACGGCCGAATTCGAGGCTGTCGGCGACATCAAACTTGCCAACTACAAGACGATAAAGTTATCTCCTAAGACTGGCAATGTCACCGCCAAGGACGTAGCAAAAGTAGTTGAAAATTTACGCGAGCGCTCGGCCACTAAAGCTGACATCCGTCGACCAGCCAAGCTGGGAGATGAGGTTACGATCGATTTTGAAGGAGTTGATGCCAAAACTGGTGATGCCATCAGCGGTGCCGACGGCAAAGACTCCCCCCTGCTACTTGGCAGCCAAGCGTTTATCCCGGGATTTGAAGACCAACTTGTCGGCCTCAAACCCGGCCAGACCAAAAAGTTTAATCTAGTTTTTCCTGGAGACTATAGTGTAGCTGCCCTGCGATCAAAAAAAGTTAGCTTTAGCGTGACAATCAAAAATCTCCAACAGTTGACGCTGCCCAAGCTCGACTCCGCTTTTGCCGCAAGCGTTGGACCATTTCGTGATGTAGTAAGTTTGAAGCGAGACATCAAAAAGCAGCTTCAAGCCGAGAACGACCAAGCTCTGCAGCGTGACTACGATAACAAGCTTCTTAGCCAAATTGTCGCCAAGTCTGAGCTGGCAATTCCCGACGTTTTGGTAGACGAAGAACTCGATCGAATGGAAGAGGACGAAAAACGCAATGTCACCTACCGCGGTCAAACATGGCAGGAGCACCTCGATGAAGAAGGATTGTCAGCACCAGCACACCGCGAAAAAAACCGACCCAGCGCTGCGCTGCGGGTCAAAGGCGGTCTGATACTCGGCGAGATAGCCAATGCCGAGAACATATCTGTCTCACCCAAGGAACTGGAAGCCCGTATTCAATTGCTCAAAGGGCAGTATCCTGACCCAACGATGCAAAGCCAACTCGATAAACCAGAGAATCGCAAGGATATCATGAGCCGATTATTAACTGAAAAAACTCTTGATAAACTTCGCGGTTACGCGACGGCTAACTAAGTAGATTCGCCAAGTATCTGTAGCGGTGTGATGTGTGTCAGATGATTGTCGGGCCAAACTGATGATTGATTTTCAACATTTACCTGGGGAATTGCGTCACCTCAAACTAATTGACATTAAGATTGTACCAGCATTGTCTAAAACTAAATTGGCACTCTTGACATGCGAGTGCTAATTCCATAATATTATAACTATGAAGCAATCTGTGCGCTCTGTGCTGGTGCCTACTGTCATTGAGAATGAAGGCCGTTACGAGCGTGCCTACGATATCTATAGTCGACTTTTGAAGGATCGAATCATTTTTCTAGGCAGCGATGTCAACGAAACCACTGCCAACTTGATAGTTGCCCAGCTCTTATTTTTGCAGGCTGAAGACGCCAAAAAAGACATATTTTTCTACATAAATAGTCCCGGGGGCAGCGTCTACGACGCCCTTGCTATCTACGACACCATGCAGTACGTTACCAACGATATTCAAACGGTCGGTATCGGGGTGCAGGCATCGGCGGCAGCTATCTTGCTTAGCAGCGGCACTAAGGGCAAGCGGTTCGCGCTGCCCAATGCCACAGCCATGATTCATCAGCCTTCGTCAGGCACTAGGGGCAAAGTCACCGACCAGGAGATTGATTTGCACGAGAGCCTACGTATCAAACAGCTTATCGAGGGTATCATGGCTAAAAACACCGGCCAAAAAACCCAAAAGATTCACCAAGACATGGAGCGAGATAAATGGCTAACCGCCGACGAAGCGGTGTCTTACGGGTTGATCGACGCTGTCATTCAAAGCCCGCCCAATACTCGCGGTTGACTTTTGCCTAGACATGTCTCACAATACTAGCCAAGAAGCAGTGTAAGCTGTGGGAGCTTATGATTTAAGCCAAACATCCCCGCTTAGGTATCTTCGGCCGAACCAAACAAACGATCTAAACAAAAAAATAGATAGTATTTTTGCGAGCTATGACCTTGGTGGCGTGTTCTTGAGTTGTACAAGAGCTACATCTGACGTCACTTCAGGATCAGCGAGCAAAAAATTAAAGTGCGAATTAATTCTCAAGAGGCAGGGGGCGATGCTGGCGTATGGCGAAAACACTTTCCAAAAGCACTAAGCGTGTGCAATTTACTAATACTGACGATGCTCTCGACTTGCCAAGTCTAGTCGACCATCAGAATAAATCATTCCAATGGTTCGTTGATGAAGGTCTCGGTGAGTTGTTGGCCGAGATAAGCCCGATCGACGATTATACCGGTGGCAAATTGTCGCTGCGGTTCAAGGATTATCATTTTGGCGACCATAAGCTCAGCGAGGCCAAGGCCCGTGAAAATAATGTTAGCTTCGAAGCACCGCTGCTAGCAAACGTCGAACTTACCAACAAAGTGACCGGCGAAGTCAAAGAGCAAGAGATATATCTCGGTGACTACCCCTGGATGACCAGTCGCGGCACCTTTGTCATCAATGGCGCAGAACGGGTTGTCGTTAGCCAGCTGATCCGATCGGCCGGCGTATTTTTTACAGCTGACCCTCACGGCACCACCAGCCTTTACGGCGCCAAAGTTATTCCTGGCAGAGGCGCTTGGCTGGAATTTGAAACTGCGGCTAATGGCGCCTTGTTTGTCAAAATCGACCGAAAACGTAAAATCGCTGTGACTACTTTGCTGCGCGCGCTCGGAGTCAGCGAGAGCCGGATGAAGGAGAACTTCAAACATGTCGACAGTGGCAGCTTCAGTTATCTCGACGCCACTTTAGATAAGGATCCGACTCGCGGCCAGAATGATGCATTGATTGAGGTTTATCGACGGCTGCGGCCCGGTGATCTGGCGACAGTCGATAATGCCAAGTCTCTGGTTGAAAACATGTTTTATAACTATAAACGCTTCGACTTCAGCCGCGTTGGCCGTTACAAAATAAATAAAAGGCTCAACCTTGAAGTACCAAACACTCTCGAAAATCGAGTTATGCGTCTCGAAGACATCGAAGCGATTATCGCCGAAATTATTCGATTAAATAATACTCAAGAGCCGGCCGACGATATCGACAGCCTGGCCAATCGTCGCGTCAAATTAGTCGGCGAGCTGGTTCAACGCCAATTCCGAATCGGTCTGCTGCGCATGGAGCGTAACACCAAAGATCGCATGAGTATGTCTGAAATTGAGACTGTTTCTCCGGGACAGTTGATCAATGCCCGACCAATAGTGGCTGCCGTACGCGAATTCTTCGCAAGTTCTCAACTGAGCCAGTTTATGGACCAAATCAACCCCTTGAGCGAACTGGCCCACAAACGACGCTTAAGCTCTATGGGTCCAGGGGGGCTGAGCCGTGAACGAGCCGGCTTTGAGGTTCGCGACGCCCACGCGACACACTACGGTCGCATTTGCGCTGTTGAGACCCCAGAAGGTGCCAATATTGGACTGGTGCTCAACTTGGCCAATTACGCCCAGATTAACGACTATGGTTTTATCGAAACGCCGTATCGCAAAGTTGTCAATGCGGTGGCCGCCAAAGACAGTGTCGGACACATTGCATCTGAAAATCTATACGATGACAAAGGCAAAGTAATTGTCAAAGCCGGGGCCAAGATTATGTCCGCTGATGCCGCCAAACTGTCCAAACAAACCGGCCGTGCCACCTGGCCAGTCAAAGCCCGAGTCACCGATGAGATAGTTTACCTAGACGCCTACGAAGAGGAAACGGCAATCATCGTCGGGGGCGGCAGTGAGATTGATGATAAGGGTTATTTCGTGGATGAACGGGTTAGTGCCCGATCGCATCTTAAGTCAGGTGAAGTCGACGCCAACGATGTCACGCATATCGACGCCACGCGCAATCAGATTATCGGCAGCAGTGCTGGTCTGATACCGTTCATTGAGAAGAACTATGTCTATCGCAGTTTGATGGGCAGTAACCAGCAGCGCCAAGCTGTGCCGTTGATCCAACCGGCCAGCCCAATCGTCGGCTCTGGCTTAGAGATCACAGCTGCCCGAAACACTGGGCAGGTTGTGCTGGCAGAGGCCGCTGGCGAAGTCACAAAGGCCACGGCTCAAGAAGTAGTTGTAAAATATAAAGACGGTAACCGAAGCTATCAACCGCAGAGATTTGTTCGCAGCAACGAGGGGACTTCGATTAATCAGAAAGTGGTCGTCAGCACCGGTGATAAGGTGAAAGCTGGCGATGTGTTGATTGAAGGAATGGCCATTGCCGATGGCGAATTAGCTCTAGGCAAAGATTTGCTGGTGGCATTTATGCCTTGGGCCGGCTACAACTTTGAAGACGCGATAATTATCAGCCGAAAGCTCGTCGAAGACGACACCCTGACCAGTGTCCACATAGTTGATTTCATGATTGAGGTTCGCGAGACCAAGCTTGGCCCCGAGATTATAACTTCCGATATTCCCAACGTATCCGAAGAAACGCTACGTCATTTGGACGAGGACGGAATCGTACGTATCGGCGCCGAGGTGCATCCTGGGGATATTCTGGTCGGCAAGATTACCCCAAAGGGCGAGCAGGAACTCAGTTCAGAAGAGCGTTTGCTACGCGCAATTTTTGGTGAAAAAGCCAAAGAAGTTCGTGACACCTCACAGCGCATGAGCAACGGTAAACACGGAAAAGTCGTCGGCGTTAAAGTCTTCAGCCGAGAAAACGGTCACGAGCTGAAGGCGGGCGTTATCATGCAAATCCAAGTATTTGTGGCTCAGATGAGAAAAATTGCCGTGGGCGACAAGCTTGGCGGCCGGCACGGCAATAAGGGGGTCATAGCTCAAATTTTACCGGTTGAAGACATGCCCTTTATGGCTGACGGCACACCAGTAGATATAGTCTTGAACCCGCTCGGCGTTCCGTCGCGAATGAACGTTGGTCAATTGTTCGAGACACACCTTGGCATGGCGGCCCGGGCGCTTGGTATGAAGGTCTCCAGTCCGTCATTTAACGGAGTACCGGTTAGCAAAATCCACAAGCTACTGCAGGAAGCCGGGCTACCTGAGGATGGTAAACAAAACCTCTTTGACGGCCGCACGGGAGAAGCTTTCACCGAACGTACGACTGTCGGCAGTATGTACATGATCAAGCTCAACCATATGGTGGCTGACAAGATTCATGCGCGATCGACTGGGCCATATACTATGGTTACCCAGCAACCTCTGGGCGGAAAAGCTCAGAACGGCGGTCAGCGGTTTGGTGAAATGGAAGTCTGGGCACTAGAAGCTTATGGCGCGGCCAGCACCTTACAAGAGATGCTGACCATCAAGTCTGATGATGTCTATGGACGGAGCAAGGCGTACGAGTCAATCATCAAAAAGACGCAGATTGTCGGACCAAAAGTGCCGGAGAGCTTCAATGTTTTAGTCAAAGAATTGCAGGGTCTCGGTCTGAAAGTCGATCTGGTCCATTCCGACATGGTCGTTGATGCCGAAGAAGTTTTGGCGACCAATATTCACGAAGAGGCGACACATCCCGCAGCGGTTGAAGTGCCACAGGATGCTGTCTCGGAGATCGATGTAACCGAGGAAGTAACTGGTGACACATTTGGTGCGGAAGCTGAGACGGTAGACGCTGAGGACTCAGACGAAGCAGTGCCGGTACTGACTGATGAAAGCGACAGCTCGTCCGATGGAGCTGATGATGTTCTGACTGCAGTAGCTGTCGACAGCGATAAACCTCAAGAGAAAGAGGAGGCCTAAAAACATGGGACCACAACGTTACAATCCAGGCGGTACCGATATCGCTGATTTTGATGCCGTCCGTTTGGCTATTGCCGGGCCTAGCGACATACTTGACTGGAGTTATGGCGAAGTCACCAAGCCAGAGACAATTAACTATCGCACCCAGAAACCAGAGCGCGATGGACTTTTCTGTGAGCGCATCTTCGGTCCGGTCAAGGATATCAACCCGCACGACGCTAAGTACAAAGGCGTTAGATCTCGAGAAGCGGCTGTCGACAAAAACGGAGAGCTGGTCACGCGGAGTATAGTTAGACGCGAGCGAATGGGACATATTAACCTGGCCGTGCCGGTTTCGCATATCTGGTTTTTGCGCGGTACTCCCAGTGCTATGGGACTGTTGCTGGGCATGACCGTCAAAAATCTTGAACGGGTCGCCTACTTTGCCAGCTACATCATCAAGACAGTCGATAACGACAAGCGCGAAAAACTTATGGCCGATAAAGAAGCAGAATTTTCGGCTGCCCAAGAAGCCATCAAACTTCGTTTTGAGAAAGAGGCTGCGGCCAAGGATGCCAATGTCAAAGCTCTGGCTGAAATGCAGACCAAAGAAACTGAAGAGCTTACTGCAGACTTCGAGAGCTTTAAAGAGCAACTTTCGATTCTGGAGCGGCTAAACTTAATCAATGAGACCGACTATCGTAATTTGCCGAGTGAGCTAAGAGGTCTGATTACTGTTGGTATGGGTGGTGCGGCACTGATTGATCTACTGAAAGACATCGATCTAAAGTCACTGATTGCCGATCTTACGGCCGAAGCCGAGGACGCCAAAGGCCAACGCAAAAAGAAACTCATGAAGCGCCTGCGGCTGCTGGAAAGCATGGACCGGGCCGGCATCAAGCCAAGTTCGATGTGTATCAGCGTCTTACCGGTAATTCCGCCGGACCTTCGCCCGATGGTCCAGTTGACTGGCGGACGTTTCGCGACATCAGACCTCAATGACCTGTATCGTCGAGTCATCAACCGTAATAACCGTCTCAAAAAATTGATTGACCTCAATGCCCCTGAAGTTATTCGTCGTAATGAGCAGCGGATGTTGCAAGAAGCTGTCGACGCTCTGATCGACAACAACAGCGGCCGTAGCGGCCGGGCTGTGGCGGCCACCGGTCAACGAAGGCGACTCAAAAGTCTTAGCGATATGCTAAAAGGTAAGCAGGGTCGGTTCCGCCAAAATCTTCTTGGCAAGCGAGTTGACTACTCAGGCCGCTCGGTGATCGTTGCTGGACCGGAACTCAAAATCAACCAGTGCGGCCTTCCCAAAATGATGGCCTTGGAACTTTTCAAACCTTTCGTAATCGGTGAACTTATCGAGCGTGAACAAGCGCACAATATCCGTAGCGCCAGTCGATTGATTGAAATGGGCGAAACAGTTGTCTGGGATGCGCTTGACGAAGTTATCAAGGGCAAATACGTCCTGCTCAATCGAGCACCTAGCTTGCACCGACTTAGTATTCAGGCTTTCCAGCCAATCCTCATCGAAGGTCGGGCCATTCAGTTGCACCCACTCGTCTGTAAAGGCTTCAATGCCGACTTTGACGGCGACCAGATGGCAGTCCACCTGCCCCTAAGTGATAAGGCCCAAGCCGAAGCTCGAGATATAATGGCTGCCAATCGCAACCTGCTCAAACCGGCTGATGGTTCACCAATTTTGCATATCGAGCAGGATATAGTCCTAGGGTGCTACTACCTAACCTACAAGCGCCCCAGCAACGAAAAAGACAAAAAATCGAACGCCAGCCAGGCTGTCCCGGCATTTTCGGCCCTTGACGAAGCATTGATGATGCTTGACGGAGGCGGGCTGACCTTGCAAAGCGAAGTTCGCCTGCCTTTCCGTGGGCAGATTCGCCAAACAACACTCGGCCGGATCCTATTTAACGAAATATTTCCCGAAGACTTCCCGCTGCAGGACGAAACTATGACCAAAAAGCGACTTCAAAAAGTCATGGCTCGAGTTTACACGCGCTATGGCCAGGAGAAAACGGCTGAGATTGCTGATGACCTAAAAGATCTCGGCTTTTTCTACGCCACAAGTTCTGGTTTGAGCATGGGGATGGGCGATTTCGAACCGATAAAAGGCATGGAGCGAGTTCTCGAAGAAGGCGAGGATCGGTCGGCCGCTATCTCTGATCAGTTTGAAGACGGCTTCATAAATGATGACGAGCGTCATCGATTGACTGTTGATAACTGGTCAAAGGTTGAAAACCGAGTTCTCGACATGCTGTCAGAGCAAATGGTCGGCCAAGATTCGTCAATGGCGATCGCCATCAATTCCGGCGCCCGCGGAAACACCTCGCAGCTCAACCATGCAGTGGGAATGCTGGGTGTGCTTCAAGACGCCGGCGGTAATGTCATTGAGCTACCGATCAAGTCCGGTTATATTACCGGACTAAATCCACTCGAATATTTCACAGGTACCCGTGGTACGCGCAAGGCCTTGATCGACATTGCGCTCAAAACTGCCGACGCCGGTTATCTCACTAGGCGACTTGTCGACGTGTCACAAGATGTTTTTACGCTAGAGGATAATACCACCGATCCCGGCTTTGCCATGTTACGCTCGGACGCTGAGTTTATCGGCGTAGCTTACGCTAGCCGCTTGGTTGGCCGCTTTGCAGCTGAAACCATCAAAGGACACGTCAAAAAGAATCAGCTCATCGATGCCGAAATTGCTGAAAAAATCGAAGCTGACGAAACTATCGATGGTGTCAAAATCCTTAGTGTTCTGAGTTGCACAAGTGTTCGTGGCGTGTCTCAGAAATCCTACGGTCTCGATCCGGCGACCGGCAACCTGGTGGTCGAGCATCATCCGGTGGGTGTTATAGCGGCCCAGAGTATTGGGGAGCTTGGTACCCAGCTAAGCCTAGACAGCAAACACCGCTCCGGAAGCGTTGTTGCCGATGATGCTGCCCAGGGGCTGTCTCGTGTCGAGGAGCTTTTCGAAGTTCGCGTGCCAAAAGGCCAAGCCTACCTGACTGAAATTTCAGGACATGTTAATACTTGGGAAGAGGGCGATCATTACATTGTCCAAGTCACTGCCAATGATTCCGAAAAAGTGACACTCAAGCTCGGTGAGCGTAAAGCACAGATTGCGTCAGGAAGTGATGTGGCAGCTGGTGATGTTGTGGCCGCGCTCGAAGATGCATCTGAGCCATTGGTGGCGCCGATGGCTGGAAAAGCTCAGGTAACGAATAAGGCAGTGGTCATTACTCCGACAGCTCAAAGCGTTGTTCGCTATGAGATCCCGGGCTTCAAGCAGCTCCAAGTCGAAGACGGCGACAATGTGGTAGCCGGGCAGCGCTTGACTAACGGTTCGATTAACCTCCACGATTTAATGAGACTCCAAGGTGTCGAAGCCACACAGCGCTACATCATGAATGAAATCTTAAAAATATTTGCTGCTCAGGGTCAAAATGTAGCTGACAAGCATCTTGAGATCATTGTCCGACAGATGTTTAGTCGAGTCCAGATCGAGGAAGCGGGGGGCAGTGAGTTCGTCACCGGTGATATCGTTAGCAAGTTAGCGGTAGTCGAGGCCAACGAGGCTTTGGTCGCTGCCAAACAGCATCCAGCTAAGTACAATCAACTACTGCTTGGTATCACCAAAGCATCGCTGAGCACCGATTCCTTCTTGAGCGCAGCCTCTTTCCAGGACACAACGCGTGTCCTGATTGCCGCTGCGACCAGCGGTAAAATTGACAAACTATACGGCCTGAAAGAAAACGTCATTCTCGGGCGCCGCATTCCAGTTGGGACGGGCGCCCGCACCGAAGAAGCCGAAACTACCGAGGTATCGCTCGAAGAAGCCGAGGCCAATCAGTTGGTCGGTGAGGCCAGTGAAAAAGTTAGTCCAGGAGTCGACAGTTGAATAAGAGAGCGCTATCTGTTACAATCAATCAAACTATAAGCAATCCGAGCCGAGGAAATCTGGCACAATTCTCGCAGCAGCAGATTGCAGATCAAGGAGCCTAGATGCCAACTATCAACCAGCTAGTGCGTAAGCCGCGTACTAGTGCGACGACTAAAAGCAAGTCGCCTGCCATGGCGCGAGTTACCAATAACCTCAAAACACGTAATTATGAAAAGCCAGCGCCGTTCAAACGAGGCGTCTGCGTCAAAGTAACTACCAAGACGCCGAAAAAGCCCAACTCGGCACTTCGTAAAGTCGCCCGCGTCCGTCTCAGTAACGGCTACGAGGTCTGGGCTTACATCGGCGGTGAGGGACACAACCTCCAGGAACATGCTGTGGTCTTGGTCCGTGGCGGTCGCGTCAAAGACCTGCCCGGAGTTCGCTATCATATCGTCCGCGGCAGTCTCGATCTACAAGGGGTTGATGGTCGTAAGCGTGGGCGCAGCAAATACGGCACCAAGAAAGGTGCTAAGTAATGCCGCGCAAGAAAACAAAGGCGCTCGTCAGAGACATTCCAGCTGATCGCATCTATCAAAGTGTTGCCGTACAGCGCTTGATAAACCGCGTCATACTCAACGGCAAGAAACAGCTTGCCGAGAGGCTAGTTTATGGTGGCATGGAGAAAGCCGCCAAAAAACTCAAGGTTGACAATCCGCTTGAGGTGTTTGAGCAGGCCATGAAAAACGTCCAACCGCACATGGAAACTCGTTCCAGACGGGTCGGCGGAGCCAATTACCAAATACCGTTTGAAGTGAAAGGCCAGCGCCAAAATCACCTGACCACTATGTGGTTTGTTCAGGCTGCCAGGGCCCGTAAAGGCATAAGCATGCTCGATCGGATTGCTGCTGAACTGGTTGACGCCTATAACGGCCAGGGCGCCGCTGTCAAAAAGCGGGAAGATACTCACAAAATGGCCGAAGCCAACCGCGCCTTTGCTCATTTCGCTCGAAGCTAGGAATTAGAAGCTAGGAATTATATGATCAACGAACTTTTTAATCAAAAATACATTAGGGATGTTTTTTTATATAAAGTAATTATTGAGACAAAAACTTAATCTTACCCAAAGGATAATAATGACAAGCCAAAAAACTGTGATTGAAAAAATTCGTAACATCGGTATTATCGCGCATATTGACGCAGGCAAGACAACCACTACCGAGGGTATTCTCTACCGAACCGGACTGAAGCACAAGATTGGGGCGGTTCATGAAGGCGAAACCACTACCGACTGGATGGCTCAAGAACGCGAGCGAGGTATTACGATTGTCTCGGCTGCCGTCACCTGTTATTGGAAAGATCACCAGATCAATATTCTCGACACGCCTGGACATATTGACTTCACGGTTGAAGTTGAGCGTTCACTGCGCGTGCTTGACGGCGCGGTTGTCGTTTTTGATGGCAAGATGGGGGTTGAGTCTCAGTCTGAGACCGTCTGGCGCCAAGCCGACAAATATGGTGTGCCAAGGATATGCTTCATCAACAAAATTAATCAGACTGGCGGTGATTTCTACAAATCTCTCGACTCGATACACCATCGTCTTAGCAAGCGAGCTTTTCCGATTCACTTGCCGATAGGCTTTGAGCAGTCGGTAAATGGCGTTGTCGACCTAGTCAACATGAAAGCCTACAGCTACAAAGAATTTTCCGATCATGAACTTGTTGAGGGTGAAATTCCTGACGATATGATAGACAAAGCCAAAAAATACCGCAGCCTTTTGATTGAAAACGCTGTCGCCGAAGACGAAGCCATGCTCGAAAAGTATTTCGAAGTTGGAGAAGACGGCTTGAGTCATGACGAAATTCGGCAAGCAATCCGCAGCGCTGTCCTGACCGGTAAGTTTTTCGCCGTGATGGGGGGGGATGGCAGGGGAGTGATTGTTGAGAAGGTGCTCGACGCAGTGACCGAGCTTCTGCCGAGCCCGCTAGACCGAGGCAGTACATGGGGTAATAACCCCAAAAACGGTGATGACATAGAGCGCAAACCGGCCATAAATGAACCATTTGCCGGTCTGGCTTTCAAGATTGCCACTGATCCTTTCGTTGGCAAACTGGCTTATTTCCGTGTCTATTCCGGTAAACTCGACTCCGGATCGTACATTTTGAATAGCTCGACCGGTGATAAGGAACGAGTTGGCCGGATCGTCAGAATGCAGGCAGATAAGCGCGAGGATGTTACACAGGTGAGTGCTGGGGACATTGCGGCAATTGTCGGCCTCAAGGGTACGACTACCGGCAACACACTTTCAGATCAGAGCCATCCGATCGTCCTGGAAAGTATTACCTTTCCGGAGCCGCCGGTGTCAATCGCTATCGAGCCCAAGACCAAGGCCGATCAGGAAAAAATGAGCCTTGCCTTGCAGCGTTTGGCCGAAGAGGATCCCACCTTCCGGATCAATGTTAACGACGAAACTGGCCAAACGATCATTTCCGGCATGGGTGAGCTGCACTTAGAGATATTAGTTGATCGAATGAAACGAGAGTTTAAGGTTGAGGCCAATGTTGGCCAACCCCAAGTTGCTTACCGCGAGTCGATCCGCAAGAGTAACGTAGAAGTTCAAGGCAAATTTGTAAGACAAAGTGGCGGTCGCGGACAGTATGGTGATGTCTGGCTACGACTCAGTCAAAATGAAGCTGGGGCTGGTTTTGAATTTATAAATTCTATCAAGGGAGGGGTTGTTCCGGGTGAATACATTAAACCGGTTCAGCAAGGGATAGAAGAAGCCATGGCGAACGGCGTGATCGCCGGATACCCCGTCGTTGACATCAAAGCTGAGCTCTATGACGGCAGCTATCATGATGTTGACTCCAGTGAAATGGCTTTCAAAATAGCCGGTAGCATGGCGCTTCAGGAAGGCGTCAAAAAAGCGGCGCCGGTATTGCTCGAACCAATCATGAAAGTGGTTGTTGTCACCCCTGAGGAATTTATGGGTGATGTTATAGGCGATTTGAATAGTAAGCGGGGCCGAATCGAGTCGATGGAAGACCTGACGGCTGGCGTCAAAGAGATTACGGCCTTTGTGCCTCTCGGGGAAATGTTCGGCTATACGACAAACTTGCGTAGCAGCACGCAGGGGCGGGCCAGTTCCAGTATGGAACTTGACCACTATGCCGACGTGCCAAATAATGTTGCTGAAGCCATAATTGCTAAAAACTCCAAGTAGAACGCCGAAGGCCGAAGCATAAATAGCTCATAATTTTAGTAAAAGGTAAGCTGGCTTTCCCGCTGCCCGCGACGATAATATAGTTAAGTTGCCCTAGCCGACAAGCAGTTTCCTCGACGCGCTAGAACATCTTGCCCACGCAAGCTAGACTACGACTCCCAGCTGATTTGCTCCAGACAGCATGGGGGTAACGACTGACAGCTATAGTCCGCACTCTAACCGATCGAAGTTACCAAAAATGTCAAAGACAGTCTTTACAACAGAAAGTTTTTTCACTATACTAACTTCGGTAACTTGTGTGGGTTCTAATATTTCCATGCAAAAACAACTTAGTAATCAGCCTAGGAAACAAGGAGTAGGAAAAGATGGCAGAAAATTTTGACCGCAGCAAACCCCACGTAAACGTCGGCACTATGGGCCATGTTGATCATGGCAAAACCACGCTCACAGCAGCGATAACCGCCGTGCTGGCCAAGAAGTTACCGACTTCAATCAATAAGCCGATCTCTTATGATCAAATCGATAATGCTCCGGAGGAAAAAGCCAGGGGTATTACAATCGCCACTTCGCATCAGGAGTACGAAAGCGAAAAGCGACACTACGCCCACGTTGACATGCCCGGTCACGCCGATTATGTCAAAAATATGATCACCGGCGCCGCTCAGGTAGATGGTGCAATTTTAGTTGTGTCAGCCGCCGACGGACCGATGCCTCAGACACGTGAACACGTCTTGCTCGCTAAGCAAGTTGGTGTGCCCAGCATCTTGGTCTTCATGAACAAGATGGATTTAGCTGACCCCGAGCTAGTTGATTTAGTCGAGGAGGAGATTCGTGAATTGCTTGAGAAGAATGATTTTGACCGTGACTGTCCGATTATTCGAGGCTCAGCCACCAAAGCACTCGAAGGCGATGCCGCCAACGAAGACGCTATCATGGAGCTGGTCAAGGCAATGGACGACTTTGTCCCTGAGCCCAAGCGTGATCTTGACAAGCCGTTTCTTATGCCGATCGAAGACGTCTTCTCGATCAAAGGCCGCGGAACTGTGGCCACTGGTCGTGTTGAGGCTGGAGTTGTCAAGGTTAACGAGGAGGTCGAAATCGTCGGCATCCGTCCAACCACGAAAAGTGTCGTCACAGGGGTTGAGATGTTCAAGAAGAATCTTGACCAAGGTCAAGCCGGTGACAACGTTGGTGTTTTGTTGCGCGGTATTGAGCGTGACGATATCGAACGTGGTCAGGTTTTGGCCAAGCCCGGCAGTATCACCCCGCATACCGAATTTGATTCGGAAGTTTATATTTTGACTAAAGAAGAGGGCGGCCGTCATACGCCGTTCTTCAAAGGCTACAAGCCTCAATTTTACTTCCGTACGACTGACGTAACTGGTGAAGTAGAGCTACCTGCCGACAAGGAAATGGTGATGCCTGGAGATACCGTAACCTTCAAAGTTAAGCTACTGGCTCCAATCGCTATGGAACAGGGGTTACGCTTTGCTATCCGCGAAGGCGGTCGTACTGTCGGTGCCGGTGTTGTGACCAAGATCGTCAAATAAGTTCCCTGGGGCTTTCACCCCAACGAGAGCTCTTTTTTGTTATAAGTACCTATGGTACGCTATTGTCAAGTAGTCATTATGAGCAGACAAGCAGGTATGGAACTTCTGGAGTTAGCAGCGGTTGGTGATATCGCCTTGCACTGCTGGCTAGGCGGGACCGGGAAATATTGGATGCACATGGAGGCGACGCCGCTCGGTGAGGATGTGTCAGACGAAACCGGTGGCTTGAGTGATGAAATTCGAAATGCTTTCGAGGTTGAATATGTCGGGATAGCCACACACCGGGCGATTGAGCATCGGCTGAGCGAGCTCAAGGCGTTTCGCGAGTAACGGCTATAATTTAAACCACCCAACGAATAGAACTTGA
Organism: Saccharimonadales bacterium (SeqCode); assembly: GCA_041912375.1. GTDB lineage: Bacteria > Patescibacteriota > Saccharimonadia > Saccharimonadales > UBA4665 > JAYRNA01. The sequence goes on from JAYRNA010000015.1 coordinate 96,093, forward strand.
AAAGGGCAGATAGCTAAAACAAAGACACTGAAATTGATTAGCAAGAAAGCAAGGAGGCTTTTAAAACTATTGTGATCCTGTTATAGTTAGCAATCATCTATAATGCTGCTGACTAAAAGTCACGGACATATTTATACACCCGAGATGTTACAGCAGGCTAACTCAGGTTAGAAAGGAACACCACCTATGGCAGAAGCCAAAACTGACGCTAAACAACGGATTCGGATCAGACTCAAAGCTTACGATCACAAGGTCATCGACCAGGCCTCCAAACAAATTATCGACACCGCGCTGCGCACCGGTGCTTCCTTGGCCGGTCCAATCCCTCTGCCAACGCGCCGCAGCACCTACACCGTCGTCAAGAGCCCGCATGTTTACAAAAAAGGGCGTGAACAGTTTGAGATGCGAGTCCACAAGCGTCTGATAGATGTTTTTGAGCCAACTCCGAAGACTATTGATTCACTGATGAATCTCAGCCTGCCTGCCGGCTGTGATGTCGAAATCAAGATGTAATTGGGTTAACGAAACCAACAAAAAAACCATTGTGTAATACGCAACACATTGACAGAGATAACTGATACGTGATACGCTGTTACGGTATCTCGAAACGACTGGTTCTTGGTTCGCGCCAGTAGGTCTGCCTTTAACAGAGGTAGAAACCACTCGCAGCCAAGCGTTTTTATGTCTGACCCTGATACAGAGAACACCTATGAAAGCACTAATTACCAAAAAAGTCGGCATGACGAGTACCATCACTGATGACGGTACGGTTTTGGCCGTCACGTTGCTTTCGTTCGATGATCATACCGTGCTACATCACAAGTCGATCGAAAAGGATGGCTATCTGGCCGTGCAAGTTGGCACAGGCACGGCCAAAAAACTTGCCAAAAGTGTCGCCGGTCATGTCAAGACAGCAAAGGTGATGCCCAAGATTATTCGAGAATTTCGCCTCAATGACATCCCAGAAAACCTCAACGTCGGCAGCAGCTACAGCGCCGACGTTTTTAAAGTCGGCGAGACAGTTCATGTCACCGGGTTGACAAAAGGCAAGGGTTGGGCCGGTACGATCCGGCGCCACAACTTTCACCGCGGACGCAAGACGCACGGCGGGCGCAGTTATCGTCGGCCTGGGTCGATAGGCTCAATGTATCCGCAACATATTTTTAAAGGCACACGAATGGCTGGTCAGCACGGCCATGAACAGATCACGATTCGCAACCTTAAGGTGGCACTGGTTGACAACGACAAGCAGGTTATAGGCGTCACAGGCGCAGTGCCTGGTCCGCGTAAGGGACTAGTTGTCGTTAGGGGAGCCAAATAATGGCCATTGCAACGTATACCAAATCGGGCACCAAAGCAGCGACACCGGCTAAGCTTGATAAAGCGGTATTTGGCCTCAAGCCTGTCAGCCATGACCTGCTTAAGACCGCTTATGTTGGATACATGGCCAATGGTCGTGATAATCTGGCTTACACCAAAACACGTGGCTTAGTAAGAGGCGGCGGCAAGAAGCCTTGGAAACAAAAGGGGACCGGTCGTGCTCGGTTTGGTTCATCCCGGGTGCCGATTTGGCGGGGTGGCGGCATAACTTTCGGCCCGACAGGCCAAGAAAATTATTCCAAGCAACTCAATTCAAAAGCCAAGCGTCTAGCGATTCGTCAAGCGCTCAGCCTCAGTGCTGACGCCAAAAAGATCTGCGTGGTCGAAGGTTTGGCGCAACCAGCCGCCAAAACGGCCGCCCTGGCCAAACTTTTGTCCAAGATCGGCGCTGAACGCAACGTGCTAATAGTCGTTGAAAGCAAAACCCCCCAATTGGAGCGAGCAGCCAATAATTTGCCTTTAGTTAGTGTCGCGGGAGCCCAGTACCTTAATGTTTATGATGTACTCAATTCCGATAAGATTGTTTTTAGTAGTAAAGCGGCATTAACCCAAACTACTGATTGGCTTAGCAAGGGGTTGAAATAATGACTAAATCTATCACCTTGCGACCTCGCCTCAGCGAGAAAACATACGGTCAGAGCCAGGACCGAGTCTACGTTATAGATATCCCGAAAACCATCAATAAACACTCCGTGGCCCGGGCTGTTGAAGCTCAGTTTGATGTCAAAGTGGCTAAGGTAAATATTGCTAACATCCCTGGGAAAAGCAAACGAATTATTAGCATCACCGGTAAACGACTTAAAAATGCCGAGGGTCGGCGTAACGACGTCAAAAAAGCCTATGTTACTCTGGCGCCCGGTAACGGTCTGCCATTTTTTGAAGCCATCGAAGAGGAGGTTCAAAAAGAAGAGAATGTCCAGAAGCAGGTTGATAAGGCAGCCGCCAAACAATCCGCCAAGGAGGCCAAAAAGTCAGCCAAGAAAACCGCTACTGCCCCAGCCCCGCCTACTGATACTGACGGAGTAACCCAAACAGAGGCGCCAAAAGTCCGTCGCGGCTGGCGTTTGCCTCGCCGAAAGCCTAAAGTCGAACGGCAGTCAGACAGGGAGAACGGATAATGGCCATCAAAGCTTTCAAGCCCACCACGCCCGGTCGTCGCGGCATGACCAGCCAAGATTTTGACGGTATTACTACCAAGAAACCGTTGAGATCGCTACTGGCACCTAAGCGTCGCGGAAACGGCCGCAACAATCAAGGGCGGATAACTACCCGTCACAAAGGGGGCGGAGCTAAGAAGTTTTATCGAATCGTGAACTTTAAGCTAGCTGACGGCGTGACTGCAACTATCGAGCATATTGAGTATGACCCCAACCGCAGCGCGCGAATTGCCCGCATCAAGGAACCAAACGGCAACTACCACTATGTTTTAGCTGCTCAAGGGATGAAGGTTGGTCAAACTATCAGCAGCAACCAAGAAGCCAGCATTGAAACCGGCAACCGTCTTCCGCTAAGGAATATTCCTATCGGCAGCACAATTCATGCCATTGAGCTCAAAGCTGGCCGCGGGGCTCAACTAGTCCGGAGTGCCGGCAATAGTGCTCAGCTGATGGGTCTTGATGGTGGTTATGCGCAAGTCCGCTTGCCCAGTGGCGAAGTTCGACTTATCAGTGAAGTCTGCACAGCCTCGCTTGGATCGATCGCTAACGAGCAGCACCAAAATGTCAAAATAGGCAAGGCTGGCCGCAATCGACACAAAGGTAAACGCCCCAGCGTCCGAGGCGTCGTCATGAACGCTGCCGACCACCCCCACGGTGGCGGTGATGGCGGGCGACACGGTATCGGTGGCGGCAAAAATCATGGAGCGGCACCAAAGACACCTTGGGGTCAGAAAACCCTCGGATTTAAGACCAGGCGACGCAAGAGTACCAATAAGTTTATCGTCAGAAGCCGACATGTCGGGAAAAGGAAGTAGACTATGAGTCGTTCACTGAAAAAAGGACCATTTATCGATTTCAAGCTTGCCAAGAAGGTTGACGCGCTCGGCGAAAACGATCGTACCATTGTCAAGACTTGGGCTCGTGCCAGCACTATTGCTCCCGAATTCGTCGGCAAAACAATAGCTGTTCACAATGGCAAAGTCCACATCCCAGTGTTTATCACCGAGAACATGGTTGGTCACAAGCTCGGTGAGTTTGCGCCGACTCGTAAGTTCCGCAGTCACGGCGGAAAGTTAGCGAAAGGCAAATAATGATCAGTCAGGTATCTAATACCATAAGGCACATCCAGCCATCCAAGCTGCTAACAAGCTATGGCTTGCCAAGCTATTCCTTAAATTTTATGGAGGGGCTGGCGTAATGTCAGTACAAGCAATCGCCAAAGGAGTTAGATTGAGCCCACGCAAAGTAGCGGTGGTGGCAGCCTTGGTGCGCGGCCAGACGGTCGAGAACGCTTTGACGATCTTAGAACACACACCTCGTCGGAGTGCTATCGCAGTCAAAAAAGTTATCGCCAGTGCCAAAGCCAATGCCGACCACAACCATGGCCTTAAGCCAGCTACCTTGCAGATCACAGAGATTAGCGTCACGCCTGGTCCCAGGCTGAAGCGCTACCGACCGGCGGCTCATGGCCGAGCTCTGCCGTTTCAGCGCAAAACCAGCCATATTAGGGTCATAGTCGACGGCGAGAAACGAGAAATCAAGAAACCGATTAAAGCTGCTATCAAGAAGGAGGCCAAGTAATGGGCCAAAAAGTTAACCCGATCAGCATGCGGCTTCAGGTCAACAAAGACTGGCGCAGTAAATGGTTTGTCGATAAGCGTACTTATGCCAAGTTCCTCAAGGACGATCTTGAAGTCCGACGCTTAATCTCCAACAAACTTGGTAGCCGAGCGGCCATCAATAAAGTCGAGATTACGCGAACCCCCAACCTTGTAACTGTGACAATTGCTACTGCCAAAGCTGGCGTGGTGATTGGGCGTGGTGGGGCCAGTGCCGCTGAACTGAAAGCTGCCATCGAAAAGATATATAAAATTCCAACCAGAGTCAACATCGAGGAAGTCAAAAAGCCAGACATGTACGCAAAACTGGTAGCCGAAAACATTGCCCATCAGTTGGAGCGCCGAATGAGCTTTCGTCGGGCTATAAAGTCAGCTGCCGCGGCCACTATGCGAGCTGGCGCTAAGGGAGTCCGAATAGAGGTTGCTGGTCGCTTAAACGGTGCCGAAATGTCACGTCGCGAAAAAGAAGTCGCCGGCAGTGTGCCGCTTCATACCTTACGAGCAGACATAGACTACGCCCAGGTAAATGCCCAGACTGTTGCTGGAATCATCGGGGTAAAAGTTTGGATCTATAAAGGAGAGGCAGCACCATGACTGGGTTAATTCAATTTTCGCTGAACTGCCGATCGCAAGCTGTCTTGTCAGAGGCGAACATTAAATGTTCGGGTGGTGTTTTTGTCCTGCGAGGTGATTTATGTTGATGCCCAAACGACAAAAGCATCGCAAGGTGCGAAAAGGTCGCATTCGGGGTGTCGCCACTAGCGGCAACTACATTGCTTTTGGTGAGTACGCTCTGCAAGCCCAGGGCCAAGACAGGATTACTTCTCGTCAAATTGAAGCAGCTCGGCAAGCTATGACGCGCTACATCAAACGTGGCGGCAAAATTTGGATTCGTGTTTTTCCGCACATCCCAGTTTCACGTAAGCCCCAGGACGTAAAAATGGGCAGTGGCAAGGGGAATCCCGAGTTTTTTGTAGCCAAAGTCCGTCCCGGAACGATCATGTTTGAAATGCAGGGTGTCAGTGAGGAAGTTGCCCGCGAAGCTATGCGTTTGGCGGCCCACAAGCTGCCCGTGAAAACTGCTTTCCTCGTCAGGGAGGAGGCATAAGTTTATGAAAGTTGCCGAAATTCGTAAGTTGTCCACTACCGAGCTAACTTCTGAGTCGACAAAGCTACGTGAGGAAATCGCCGAATTGAGGCGGCGGTTGCACCTTGGGGAGATTCAGAATGTCCGAATTATCCGAGGCAAACGCAAAGATTTAGCTCGAGTACTGACCGTACTCGGTGAAGCTTTGATAAAGGAGACCAATTAGATGGCTAAAACAATTGTCGGCATAGTCACTTCAAACAAGTCCGATAAAACTATCGTTGTGACAGTCCATACCCGCAAAACACATCCATTGTATCGCAAACAATATTCGGTCAATAAAAAATTCATGGCCCATGACGAGAAAAACGAATGTCAGCCCGGTGATAAGGTGATAATTGAAGAAACTCGACCGCAAAGTGCCCGAAAGCGTTTTGTTCTGAAAGCAATAATTGCCAAACCAGCGCTGCGCGAGGACACGCTGGCTATTACCAAGACTGACGACGACTCTGGCCAAAAAGCATCAAAATCAAAGCAAGAGACCAACGAAAATACCACCGAAAAGGCGGCATCATGATCCAGCAAGAATCGCGTTTACTTGTTTGTGATAATAGCGGCGCAAAGGAGATTCTGTGTATTCGTGTTCTCGGTGGTACCGGGCGACGCTATGCCGGAGTCGGCGATATAATCGTCGCCACAGTCAAACAAGCCAGCCCCAATGGCCAGGTCAAAAAGAAGTCGGTGATCCGAGCGGTTGTAGTCAGAACGCGTAACCAGATTCGACGCAAGGATGGATCAACTATTAAGTTTGATGACAATGCAGCGGTTGTCATCGGTGATGACAAGCAGCCACGCGCGACACGTATTTTTGGGCCTGTCCCGAGAGAATTACGTGATCTGGGATACGCCAAAATAGTGTCACTCGCACCGGAGGTATTGTAATGCCCAGTCCCAAACGCCACCTCACCACCGCGGCCGCAAAACCGTATAAAATCCGCCTAAAAAAGGGTGACTTGGTCGTCGTGCGTGCCGGTAAATACAAGGGCAAGACCGGCAAAGTGACTGCCACACACCCTCGTCAGAACCAAGTAACTGTTGACGGTGTCAACATAGTTAAAAAGCACATCAAGCCCAACCAACAGCATCCTCAAGGCGCTATCCACGAGATCACAAAACCAATCTGGGTAAGCAAACTAAGCATTGTCGAGCCTACCTCTAAACGCCCGACTCGGATTGGCTACAAATTCGACAAAGACGGCGGGAAAGTTCGAGTCTATAAATCGACCGGAAAGGAGATCAAGTAATGGCAACAGCTAATGCTACCACCGTCAAAACGTCTTCGGCCCGATTGCGCGTTCAGTATAATGGTTCTTTGAAAACTGAATTACGTAAAGAGCTGGCGCTTAAAAATTTACACCAGGTGCCCCAACTCGATAAGATTGTTGTCAATGTCGGTTTAGGTAAAGCCAAAGATGATAAAAAAGTAATTGAAGCTGCCACAAACACACTGCGCAAAATTACCGGCCAACACCCCATAGACACCTTCGCCAAGAATTCAATTGCCGGTTTTAAGTTACGCGAAGGCAACAAAATCGGCCTCAAAGTCACCCTAAGGGGTGACCGCATGTACGAATTTCTCGACCGAGTTATCACAACTGTCTTACCTCGATTGCGTGATTTTCACGGGGTTAGTCTCAAAGCCTTTGACAAGCAGGGTAACTATAGCCTGGGCTTTGTTGACCAATCAGTTTTCCCTGAATTAAGTTTTGATGAGACAACGACTGCTCATGGCTTGCAAGTAGTCTTAGTGATTCGTTGTCAAAAAAAGGAACACGCCAAAGTATTATTGGAAAAGTTTGGAATGCCGTTTGAGAAAGGAGCATTATAGTATGGCCAAAAAATCAATTGTTGCCCGTGACGCAAAGCGCCTCAAGCTTATTGAGCGCTACGCCGCAAAACGCGCCCAGCTCAAGGAGTTAGGTGATCAGGAGGGGCTGGCTAAATTGCCACGCAATAGTAGTCCGACTCGTCGGACAAATCGCTGTATCGAAACCGGTCGATCGAGAGGCTATATGCGCCAGTTTGGCTTGAGTCGTATTAGTTTTCGTGAGCATGCTAGCAAGGGAGAGATCCCCGGTGTAACAAAATCAAGTTGGTAAAAGAATAATTATGAGTACAACTACCACCGATCCAGTTGCAGATATGTTAACCCGGATACGTAATGCAATCGCTGTTCGCAAATCAGAGATTAGTTTGCCGCACTCCAATATTAAGGAGTCGATTGCGCGATTGCTCAAAGAAAGTAATTTTATCGATGACGTCGCTGTTGCCAAAGCACCAGTCGGCAAGACCCTCAGTGTAACTATCAATGAAGGCAGTAGCAATGCTCGGATCACAGAGATTGTCCGGCTGAGTAAGCCCGGCCGCCGTTATTACGTCAATGCCAAGGAAATTCCCGTCGTCAAGCGTGGCCGGGGATTGGTGATTGTCTCCACCAGTAAAGGGTTAATGACCGGCGATAAAGCCAGGGCAGAAAATATTGGCGGTGAATTAATTTGTAAGGTTTATTAGGGATACGATGAAGTTGAGAGCTGAGCAAACAATAAAGTCGCATCGAGTTCGGACGGTCAACTACGTCCTTCTCGAGCCTTTTACTGATGCAGTTACTAGGAGCTCCAAATGAGTCGAGTAGGTAAGTCGCCGATTGCAATACCGAGCGGCGTGACAATATCGGTAGATAACTCTGAGGTGTCTGTCTCTGGGCCCAAGGGAACTCTCAAGCTAGTTTTGTTGCCTGGTTTGACCCTTGACCAGGTCGATCAGCACCTGATAGTGTCGCGAACTAACGACGAGCCGAAATTACGCGCTAACCATGGCTTGATTAGAGCCCTGATCAACAACATGGTCATAGGTGTCAGTCAAGGCTTCAGCAAAAAACTTGAGATACACGGCGTTGGATTTCGAGTCGCTCAACAGGGGTCTGACTTGAAACTTAATCTTGGTTTTTCGCACGAAGTAATCTATCATGTACCAACTGGAGTGACCGCTTCTGTTGAGCAGAACAATATAACTGTCAGTGGTATCAGCAAGCAACAGGTAGGTCAGGCAGCGGCTGAAATTCGAGCACTCAAGAAACCCGAGCCATATAAGGGCAAGGGAATCAAGTATGAAGGAGAACGCCTTCTCCGCAAAAGTGGTAAAAGCGGTAAGGAAAAATAATAATGAATAATTTGCAGCACAAATTACAGCTTCGTGACCTTAGAAAAGGTCGGGTACGCTCGGTGGTTACAGGCACCGCTAAACGGCCCAGGCTAAGCGTTTTCATAAGCAACCACCACGTGACCGCTCAGCTTATCGATGACACCGACCACAAAACTCTGGGCTATGTTACGACCGTCGGCCAAAAAGCTCAAAAAGGCACACTAACAGCCAGAGCTGAGTGGGTCGGGACCCAGATCGCTGCAGCGGCCAAGTCGGCCAAAATAAAGCGTGTTGTTTTCGATCGAGGCGGCAGGCTATATCACGGCCGCGTAGCAGCTCTGGCCGACGCCGCTCGTAAAGCAGGATTGGAGTTTTAGATGGCTGTTATGCAACCAGAACGGCGTAACCGACGCCCCGAAATTATTCCCGAGGAAAAGCCATTTGATGAGCGTACCTTACATATTGATCGGGTGGCACGAGTTGTCAAAGGTGGCCGTCGCTTCCGCTTCCGAGCTCTCGTCGTGGTCGGTGACCGAAAGCAAAAAGTTGGTGTAGGTATTGCCAAAGGCGCCGATGTCACGGCTGCAGTCAACAAAGCCACCGATGTCGCCAAGAAGAATCTTGTCAGGATCCCGCTCTACAAAGACACGCTGCCTCACGAAGTTGAAGCCAAAGTCAGCGGAGCCCACATCTTGATTAAACCAGCCAGCGCCGGTACGGGACTAATTGCCGGTGGCGTGGTCCGGAGCGTCTTAGAAGTGGCTGGCGTCAGCAATGCTTTGAGTAAATCTCTCGGTTCAAGCAACAAAGCCAATACAGCCTATGCCACGATAGCTGCTCTGCAAAGTCTCGTTCCAGCCGACAAATGGATAACAAATATTGGCGCCAAAAATACCCCCAAAAGGCCGGTGGCCAAATCTCAAAAGCCCCCAAGACCTGCCGCTGAGTCGTCAGTCAAACCAACACCTAACAACTCAACAGCTAAACCTGAAACTAAACCAAAGTCAAATTCAAAAAAACCTGCTCCGGGCTTGAAAAAGTCTAAAGCAGTTGCCAAGGTCGCAAAACCTACTACTAAAAAGGCTACTGTATGAAGTACCATCAGCTTGAAATCGTAGCCCACAAAACGAGTCGTCGTCGGGGGCGCGGCATAGCTTCGGGTCGCGGTAAAACGGCTGGTCGTGGCACCAAGGGACAAAAGTCGCGGTCTGGTTCGAGCAAAAAACCCGGCTTTGCTGGCGGCACCAACCCTCTAATGCAGCAGCTGCCGAAGCTGCCCGGCTTTCGTAGCCACAAAACACCACCAGAAGTGGTTTACACCGGTCAGCTCGATAAATTTGCCAATAAAACAGTTGACGCTTCGCTACTAGCAGAAGCTCGACTGATTAGCAGCGCCTATGTGTCGGTTAAATTAATCTCCAAGGGCGCTGTTTCCAAAAAGGTGACAGTAAAATTGCCAGCGGCTAGCGCTAGCGCTGTTGCTGCGGTTCAGAGCGCTGGCGGAAGTTTCGAAAAAGCAGCTCGCCTCAGCCGACCAAAAACTTCCCAAAAACGTAAAACAAAGGCCATATAACTATGCCAGAGCACAATGGCTGGAAGTTGTCATCGACTATCGATGAAGCTGGTAATCGCGCCGTTGAAGTTATCCCTCCACTTAGTCGGGAGCAAGCAGCGGCACTAGCAGCAGCGATCGGTGGCGGGGCCTCAGTCGAGTGTGGCATCGAATCAGCTACAGTTCGCACACATCGCCAAATCGGCCAGGCGGCGTTTACGGCAGCTGTTGTCTCCGGACTTGAAACTATCCAATCTCATGAACTTCATGAACCAACTGACTAACGATGATCTAACGGGATGATCTAACGACGACCCAATCAGCATTTCAGGCTTCTAAGGGATTGAAGTCTATGACATAATAAGGGGTAATTGTGATGGTAAAGCCAAAGACATGAACTGGAAAATAATCGGACGCTCTTTGACGCACAAAGACATGCGCGGCCGGATACTGGCCGTACTGGGTATTATTCTAATTTTTCGCATTTTGGCGCACATCCCGGTACCGTTAGGCAACGCCGAAACCCTTCATCAGATTCTTCAGAACCTATTTAACTCGAGCAACACCCCGCAACTTCTTAGCTTTATTAATGTTTTGTCTGGTGGGGCGTTGGCTAATTTTTCGATAATGATTGCCGGTCTGGGGCCGTACATAAATGCTTCCATTATCATGCAACTATTGACCAAGGCCGTTCCACAGCTTGAAGCCTTACACAAAGAAGGTGAGTTTGGCCAGAAGAAAATTAATCAATACACTCGTATCCTGACCTTTCCTCTGGCAATTATTCAGTCGATTGGCTCAATATACCTAATTCGCCAGGCGGCTCAGAGTATTGGCGGAATGGGGGATATCACGGCTCACACCACGCTTATCCAATGGATATTGATGGTGGCAGCATTGACTGGTGGCTCGATGCTACTTATGTGGCTTGGCGAGTTGGTAACGGAACAGAGCGTAGGCAATGGCATATCGCTGATTATTACTGTTGGAATCGTTAGCCGATTGCCCTCGGAAATATCAGGCATCGTTGGCTCGGTGCTCAACAAAGGACACCATTGGACGCTTTTCGGCCACAGCCTGCCGATCAACAAAAGTGCTTTATTGTACAGCCTCGGCATTATAGTGGCGATAATAGTCATGACATGGGTGGTTGTCATGCTTAACGAGGCTGCCAGGAACCTGACGGTCAATTATGCCAAACGCGTGCAGGGAAATCGAGCCTATGGTGGGATTACGACCATACTACCTGTGAAGTTGATTACCGCTGGTGTCGTACCGATAATCTTTGCTGTGGCGTTTTTGAGTGTGCCTAGTTTCGTCGGCCAACTATTAACCGGTAGTCATAACGCCAATCTCGCCAGCCTTGGCCATAACTTAGTGACGTGGTTCCAGACGCCGTCAGCCCAAACTTTCGCTTCTGAGGGCTGGAAAGCCTACATTTACCCGCTCACCTATTTCATGTTAGTTTTCGTTTTCACTTTCTTCTATACAAGTATCACTTTTAACTCCAAAGAAATTGCAGAGAACTTACACAAACAGGGGGGCTTTATCGAGGGTGTTCGGTCTGGTTTGCAAACAGAGAAATATCTCAGTAAAATCATTAACCGCTTGACGCTGTTTGGTGCGTTTAGTCTAGGTCTGCTGGCAATCGTACCGATCATCGCCCAGGTCTTCATTAGCACCAGTATTACTGTCGGCGGCACGAGTATACTTATCTTGGTATCAGTAGCTTTGCAGACACTGAGAGCAGTAGAATCGCGGGCTTTGATGGTTACCTATGACCAGTATTCACAACCAGATTTTTTCTATGAGCCTGAAGCTCCAGCCGATGCCGCTACTGGCGGACGGCGCCTCAAATTCGGGGCGCATTTGTTGAGCCGCGGCAAGTCTGGCAAGAAATAGACAGTCCGTGCTACAATATACCCGTAGATTTAGACCACAGCGGATCTAGATGATTCTTAGTTAGAGCCCTTTACAAACCGTTGTGGGAGCTGCTATACTTTGATATTGTTATATTTATGGCAGCCAACAAGGAAGTTATCGAGCTGACGGGAACCATCGTCGAAACCCTACCGGGGACACGTTTTAGTGTTGAGCTCGAGAATGGCCATAAGATTATAGCTCATGTTGCTGGGAAGATGCGGAAACACTTTATTCGTATTGTACCCGGTGATAGCGTTACGGTAGAGTTGACGCCTTACGATCTTACGAAGGGTCGGATTACGTACCGCAAGGGATAATATCAGCAGTGAGTCACCTCCCCGGAAGGAGTATGATCCGCATGAAAGTGCGTGCCAGTGTCAAAAAAATTAGTTCTGATGACAAAATTGTCCGACGCAAAGGGCGAGTCTACGTTATCAACAAACTCAAACCTCGTCACAAGCAGAGGCAAGGCTAGGTATGGCTAGAATTTCAGGCGTTACCATTCCATCGGACAAGCAGGTATGGGTGGCGCTGACCTACATTTACGGGATCGGCAAGAAAAAAGCTTACGACATTTTGGCCAAAGCTCGAGTCGAGACAACTACTCGCGTCAAGGATCTCAATGATGCTGAAATCGGTAAGATTCAAGAAGTTATTAACGAAGATCATGTCGTCGAAGGCGAGCTGCAGCGTATCGTCAGCGGTAATATCAAGCGACTCAAGGACATAAAAGCTTACCGGGGGCTACGGCATGCGGCAAATCTTCCATCACGAGGCCAGCGCACCAAAACAAATGCTCGGACTCGTCGCGGTCGCAAGGTAACTGTCGGAGGAACGGCTAAGAAAGTTGCTTCTAAGACATAGGCATAACATATGGCAGACACAACCGATACCCCAGACTTAACCACCAAGACCCCGAAGCGTAAAAAAGCTAAACGGAGTGTGCCAGCCGGTCAAGTGCACGTTTTGGCGACATTCAATAACACGATTGTTACCTTTACAGACAGTCAAGGCAACGTCCTGACCTCCTCGAGTGCCGGGGCTTGTGGTTTTCGCGGTTCGAAAAAAGGCACGGCCTATGCTGCCCAAGTGGCGGCAGAACGAGCAGCTCAGGCAGCCAAACAGCAGTTTGGTTTCAGTAAGGCCGAGGTGTTTATTAAAGGCATAGGACTTGGTCGTGACGCAGTTGTCCGGGTGCTTGGGGGTCTTGATATCTACGTCGAAGCTATTCGCGACGTGACAGGTGTGCCGCACGGTGGGGTACGGCCCCGAAAGGCGAGGAGAATCTAGCATGGCTCGTGACCGCCAATCGATTGTCAAAATGAGCCGCCGCGAGGGCTACGCCCTACACCCAAAGGCACACAAAGCGCTCGTTAAGCGCAGTTCCAAACCTGGCCAAGGCGCGCAAAGTCGTGGCCCGCGCGGCGGCAAAACAAGCCAGTACTCGCTTCAACTGCGCGAGAAGCAGAAGGTCAAGCGACTCTACGGATTACTCGAGAGACAATTTAGCAATCTGATGAAAGAGGCTTCGCGTCGCCAAGGTCAGTCGGGACACATATTGCTTCAATTACTCGAACAACGGGCCGATAATGCAGTTTACCGTGCAGGTTTTGCGCCAAGTCGTCGAGCTGCCCGCCAGCTGGTCAGCCACGGGCATTTCGTGCTCAACGATGCCCGTATCGACATCCCCTCGATTCGTCTCAAACCCGGTGATAGCTTAACGGTTCGTCCACATAGTCTAAAGACCGACTATTTCAAACAGCTTGATGACGTTAGTCCAGCTCCAAGCGAGCAACCTGCCTGGCTGAAAGTTGACCGCAAGAAAGTTTCGCTTGCCGTTGTCGGTCTTCCCGGGAGAGATGATGCCGAACCCGACATCAATGAACAGTTAATTGTTGAATATTATTCACGCTAAGTCAAAATAAGAGGAGCAATCGCAGCATGTCAAATACCATTCACACCCCAGGACTCGTCAAAGTGGAAGAACATGGCGCCAACAGTGCGACCTTTGTCATCGAGCCTTTGCATAGCGGCTACGGCATGACGCTCGGCAACAGCCTACGCCGGGTTCTGCTTTCCAGCATAGCCGGTGCCTCGGTGACTGCCTTCAAGATAGAAGGGGTATCTCATGAGTTCACTGCCGTTGACGGGGTCAAGGAAGACATTGTTGATATCATGCTCATGCTAAAAGGTGTGCGCTTTCGGGTTTACGGCGACGAGGCTCAAAATTTGCGGATTGTTAAAAAAGGCAGGGGCATTGTTTCGGCCAAAGATATTCAGACGAATGCCGATGTCGAGGTTGTCAACCCCGAGCATTATATAGCGACGATTGATGACGCCAAGACCAATCTGGTTATTGATCTCAAGGTCGAAGTTGGTCGAGGCTACCGCACAATTGAGGAAGGAACGGCAAGAAAATCTACTGACATGATCGCACTGGACGCAATATTCAGCCCGGTACTCAGGGTTCGTTACAAAGTCGAAAACACTCGCGTCGGTCAAGCAACCGATCTTGATAAGCTGTTACTGACACTGGACACAGACGGATCGATCACACCTCAAGATGCCTTCGAAGAAGCTGCGGCAATATTGATAAATCAGTACACAGTCCTGGCTGGCAAGACTCGCTTGGCGGTAGCTGATCCCGGCGCCGAAACCACTGGCGCCGACGGTGAAGGGTTTGAGAACGATATGCTGGGGGACGATGCTTCTGCGCTCAATACTTCGATCGAGGACCTCAATTTGACCGCTCGGACAACAAATGCTTTGATCAACAACGACATTCACACCATTAGAGATCTGTTCGCCCTCAATGACGCCGAGCTTCGAGACCTTAAGGGTTTTGGTAGCAAGGCACTGGATGAAGTCAAAGAAAAGCTAGCCGAGCTGGAGTTATAATGGCACTTGAAGCAACAAAGACGCTAAAGTCGAGCCTGCAATTTAGCTCACGCTTTGTGCTGGTTGTTTTACGAGATAAACGCCAACAAGAGTTTTTGTATGCATAGACACGGCTACCAGGGCAGGAAATTGCACCGCGAACGCGATCAGCGCCGAGCACTGATTAAGGGCTTGGCGGACGCCTTGGTGATTCATGAGTCTATAGAGACAACTCTTCCTAAAGCCAAAGAAGTTGTGCCCTATCTTGAGAAAATGATAACCAAGGCGAAAAAGGGCGATCTTCATAATCGGCGACTGGTTATTAAAGGATTACAAACTATCGGCAGTGCCCACAAACTGGTGGATGAAATTGCTCCCAAGCTCAAAAATCGCTCGAGCGGACATTTGCGTATCGAGAAAACTCGCCAACGGCGCGGCGATAATGCCCAATTAGCGCGCGTCAGTTTTGTCGATGATCTGGCGACCGCACCGTCGACGGTTGCCAAGGCACCTTCCTTGTCCGCGCCGTCCGCCTCCCAACCCTCAGCCGACCCAAAAGCCAAACTCCCTACCCCGAGCCCAAAACCCAAAACCACTAAAACGACCAAAACCACTAAACCAACCAAGCCCGTAGCCAAAAGCCCAAACAAAGGAGCTAAAAAGTGAAAACCTACAGCGCCAAGCCGACTGACGT
The DNA here is from genome assembly GCA_041912375.1 of Saccharimonadales bacterium (SeqCode). GTDB lineage: Bacteria > Patescibacteriota > Saccharimonadia > Saccharimonadales > UBA4665 > JAYRNA01. Next base: position 111,583 of record JAYRNA010000015.1, read on the forward strand.
AACTCGCGAGTGGTACATTATTGACGCTAGCAAAGCGCCACTTGGCCGGGTGGCGACTCAAGTTGCTTCGTTGCTTAGTGGTAAGGGCAAACCACAATTTACCAAGCACATCGATTGTGGCGATTATGTAATTGTCATCAATGCTGCTAAAACAGTAGTTACCGGGAATAAGTTTGCCAAGAAACACTACTACAAACACAGCGGTTACCCCGGCGGGCTAAAGCAGACAACCTTGGCTGAAAAAATGCAAAAGGATCCGACTTTTGCGATTACAAACGCTGTTTTTGGTATGCTTCCGGTGAATAAACTTAGAAATCCTCGGTTATTGAGGCTCAAAGTTTACCCTGACGACCAGCACAACCATCAAGCTCAAAAACCGAAACCTTTGGCAATCGGGGAAGTCAAGTCATGACTAAACTATTTCAAACAACAAAGAGCGCCGGTCAACTCGCCATAAGTGATAGATTAGCCGCAGCCAACTACGCTGCCGCTGATGTATTGCCGAGCGCAAGCCGCCAATCAATAACTGAAGCTGGAGGGCACTTCTAATGGCAAAAGAGACATATTTTTACGCATTAGGTCGCCGCAAAAGCGCCACTGCTCGGGTCCGCCTCCAAACCGGAAAGGGGAATATCACAGTAAACGGCAAACTGGCCGGAACGTATTACTCGGATAGTAAATATTTGCTTAATAAGCTCCAGCAACCGTTCGCGGTACTCGACCTAAGTGGTAAATACGATGTTAGCGTAGTTGTCTCCGGCGGGGGTCATCAGGGGCAAATCGAAGCCATCAGGCTCGGCATAGCCAAGGCTCTGGTCGTTATGAACCAAGACTTCAAAAGCACGCTAAAACGAGCTGATCTGTTGGGACGGGATTCGCGCGAGAAGGAACGCAAGAAGTTCGGCCTCAAGGGAGCACGCAAGCAACGACAGTTTACGAAACGTTAACGCCTCAGTCACTTGAGTTCGGTACAAGTTCTGTTTGACAGTAGTGGGCGTGAGGAGTATATTGTTCATCATGTCAGGTTCAAGCCAATACTGGTTTTACTTTAGCAACTTCCCAGAGGGCGGTGACTTACATGCGATTACATAACTAATCAAACAGCTGAGCCAAAAAGTACCGCCCCAAGCAGGCGGTTTTTTAATGTCGTAAAGGAAACATATGTCCCCCGAAACCGGAATTATGCAGAAGTCTACTATTCACCAGGAAGCCGAACACATCAATGCCACAATTTTGAAGAAGCAGGCCGAGATCAATTACGAGGTAGCGGCAATCAAGGATCAAAAATACGGCAGCCTTCGAGCCGAGTTAGGCTACGGTCCCCCTGACGAGCTCGATCGGAGTAACCTGACTGACACCAGAGTCAGGTCAGTGCGTAATGCTGTTGAGGTGGATGCCCTCAAGCGAGTGGTAATCCCAAGTGCTCGATCAGCAGAAACTATCGTCCAAGGCCGGCTTGACGTCGAAAACATCCTGACAGGCGAGGATGATAGGCTGGCAGTTATTGTGGGGCCATGTTCGATCCACGACCCCGAGCAGGCGTTAGACTATGCTAGCTGGGTCGGAAAAATGCGTGATCACTACGCCGATGACTTAGAGATCGTGATGCGCACCTATCTTGAAAAACCTCGCTCAGCTATCGGCTGGAAAGGGCTGATCAACGACCCTAACCTTGACGGTACTATGGACATAAGCCGCGGGTTAACTATCGGCAGAATATTGCTGTCACAAATTACCGATTTAGGCGTACCGAATGCCTTGGAACGGGTCGACAGCCGGACGACTCAGTATTTTGATGATCTTTCGGTGTATGATTCGATTGGCGCTCGTGACTCTGAAACCAACAGAGGTCGAATCTACCTTTCGGTGACAAGCGCAGTCAGCGGCCTCAAAAATCCAACCAGCGGCGATTTGCAGGTGCCTGTACAGGGTGTTATCACTGCCAGAGGCGAGCATACCTACTTAGGAGACGGCGACTATGGTACGCTGGCTGAAATCGAAAGCAACGGCAATCAAACGACGCATGTTATTTTGCGTGGCGGAGCTGGGGGTCCAAACTACCAGCGTGAACACGTAGAAAAACTGAAACGTCTGTTGCGCGAAAATGATCTGCCCGAGGTCGTTGGCATTGATGCGTCGCACGGAAATTGCGCAGTAAATGGCAAAAAAGAAGCCAAAAATCAATATTTAGTCGTATTGAATGTCAGCGAGCAGGTGGCGGACGGAGAAGAGTCTATTAAAGTCGTCATGATTGAGAGCAACTTATTGGCAGGCCAGCAAAAGTTAATTTATGGCAGAAAACCAGAATTCGGCATAAGCGTGACGGACGAGTGTGTCGGGTTGGATATGACAGAGGGGATGTTACGAGTGCTTTCGCATGCTGTCAGGCAGCGCCGTCAAAACAAGAGCTAGTGTCAGTAAAACAAAAGTTGTCAAACGTTGAGGCAAAGGCTAATAAGGGCATTTCGTATCAAGCCAACCCATGAGCTATAATGTCGGTAATATGAGAAAACCGATTATTTTGACTGGTCTGAGGGCCAATAATGACCTGCACATAGGTAATTATTTTGGGGCCTTGTTGCCACTAGTTGATATTGCCAAAAAAAAGGCTGGAGAACATCAGATCAATCTGTTTGTGCCAGATCTTCACAGCTTCACGACAGCTATTGACCATGCTGGTTTGCAGACAGCTATAAAACAGAATCTGAGAACGTTTGTTGCCGCTGGCTTACCAATCGATCACGACGACGTATTTATCTACCGACAGAGTTACATACCGGCTCATAGTGAGTTAACTTGGATACTGGATTGCTTCACTGGAATGGGAGAAATGAGCCGCATGACGCAGTTCAAAGACAGATCAACGGCGTTAGGCGAAGATAGAATCAGCCTGGGCCTATACAATTATCCGGTTTTAATGGCGGCTGATATTTTGCTCTACGGCGCAGAATACGTGCCTGTCGGAGAAGATCAAACGCAACACCTTGAATATACTCGTGATATTGCCGTGCGGCTGAATAATAAGTTTGGTGAGCTGTTTGTTGTCCCCAAAACCGTCAAGCAGCAACATGAGTTTTTTGGCAAAGACCAAGGCCTAAGAATTCGAAATTTACTAAATCCAACCAAGAAGATGAGTAAGAGCGATCAGTCCAACAGTGGAGTTGTCTTTTTGACAGATACACCCGACGAGGCGCGCCAGAAGATAACGGCTGCTGAAACCGATGGCTTTGGTGAGATACACTACGACTACGCTAAGCAGCCCGGCATCAGTAATCTTTTGGAGATTTTCGGACTTTTGGGGGGCAACAAAGATGAATTTATCGGACAAAATCAGTATGGGCCTCTCAAAACAGCGGTTGCCGACAAAGTATCTGAGTTCTTAGTAGGCTTTCGAAAAAAATTTGATGCCGTCAGTGATGAGGAAATTGAACATAAACTAGAAGCCAGTGAAATGCTGATGCATGAAGTAAGCCTCCAACGTTTACACAAGGTTCAACAGGCTGTCGGTCTTAGGCCCAGATAGAAGATAGATGCCTGACGTTGAAACTACCAAAGCCGAGCGTCTTGACCAATATGTAGTACTACAACTAGGCGCCATCAGCCGCTCCCAAGCAAATGCCATTATTGCTCAGGGGCTGGTCGGTGTCAACGGGGAGGTCGTGACGAAACCGGGATACAAATTGAAGCCATCTGACAAAATTTCGATCAATTACACGCCCGACAGTGCCCATATCTACCCTAAAATTGAGCTGCCGATAATCTACGAAAATAAAGACTGTGTTGTTATCGATAAACCTGCCGGTGTATTATCGCACAGCAAGGGGGCTTTCAACCCTGAACCCACGGTCGCCACCTGGTTGGCCCAGCACCTTGGCGCCAAGGCCGACAGCGACCGCACCGGTATTGTGCACCGGCTCGATCGAGACACCAGCGGCGTGATGATTTGCGCCAAGACTGTGGACTCACACGGCTGGCTACAGAAACAATTTTCACAAAGAAAGGTCAAAAAGACTTACTTTGCGCTGGTTAGCGGTCAGCCGGCCCAAAGCCACGCAATAATCGATATGCCGATAGAGCGTAATCCCAAAAAGCCACAAAGCTTCAGAGTCGGCAGCAATGGCAAGTCGGCCGTCACCGAATATCAAGTTGTGGAAACAGGTAGTAAATATAGTCTAGTTCGGCTTAGGCCGACAACCGGACGAACGCATCAACTCCGAGTCCATCTCCACAAACTTGGCCATCCAATAGTCGGTGACTCGCTTTACGGTGGTGAACCGGCCGCGCGCTTATATCTGCATGCTGCACAGCTTGAGATTACTTTGCCGACCAAACGGCAAGCACATTTTGATGCGCCGTTGCCAGAGACATTTACAGAGCTTGTCAGGAAAAATTAACTATGTTGCAGCACCCTCAAACCAAGCACTCTCTGGATAATTTTGTACAGCGCCCCTCGCAAGCTGTACTATTGCAGGGACAAAAAGGACTTGGTAAAGCAAAGTTGGCCTCACAGCTAGCTGAAAAGTTGCTTGAACTGCCGGAGGGCGAGCTTGATAAGTACGCCTACCAACTGATTATTGAGCCTGATGCGCAGTCTTCAATTGGTATCGAAACAGTTCGCTCTTTAGAGCATTTTCTGCGTCTTCGTGTGCCAAGGTCAACTACCTACAACCGGGCTATTATAATTAATTCGGCCGACAGACTTACTCTTGAAGCTCAGAATGCTCTGCTGAAACTACTCGAAGAACCACCGATCGGCACCGTCATAATTCTGACCACTAGCAATCCTAGGATTTTGTTGCCGACAGTTCAATCTCGCCTCCAGAAACTGCCGATTTATCGGCCTGATCGTGACGGGGTAATCGCTGAATTTATCGTTCGGGGGTTTAAGGAACAAGCTGTTCAACGATCGTATCTGTTGGCGGCCGGTATGCCCGAGGTAATTGCGGCCATCCTCGAGGACGATAACCACCCCCTAATAGCAGCCAGCCAGCTGGCCCGTCACATCTTAGGCGAGACCCACTATCAGCGCTTGTTGCGCGTTGATGAGCTGGCAAAGCAGAAAGAGCTGCTATCGGACATTTGCACGGTCATCCAACAAATGGCGGTTATTCGTCTCCAAGACTCCGCAGGCAGCAATAGTCTACGTTGGCAACGCGCCCTCGAGGCCAGCTATACCGCCAGCCAACAGTTATCAGAGAACGCCCAGACCAAATTAATCTTGACGAATTTGATGCTGCAGCTGTAGCTCGTGGTATACTGTGATACCAGATGTACGAGCTATTTATCGTAGGGGGGTTTGCAGCACTGGCCTATTATCACACCCAGCTGCGAGATGATGAATTTGCCAATGTATCGCGCCGAGTGAGCGACCGCTTGGGAAAACTTTGGGATATTGCTCATCAGGGCATGCGCGAAAACCGCTTTCTCAGAGCTGAGAAGGCACTGCTAACAATTCTTAAAATAGATGAAAAGAATGCTGCGGCCTATAATCGGTTGGGCATACTCTACGCCAAGCAAAAGGAGTTTCGAGATGCTATCGACTGCTTTGAAATTGCTTCAAGCATCGAAGCTACACCTTCAAGCCTGCACAATTTGGGATTAATATATTACGAAACTGAAAACTATGAAAAGGCAGCTGTCGCTTTCGAGCAAGCGTTAAAACTTGAAGATAATCTAGCTGCTCGACATGTCGCCTACGCTAAAGTTCAAGAAAAGCTCGGCAATGATAAATTAATGTTTCAAGAACTAGAGAAGGCTTCAGAACTCGAACCCAATAAAGAGACCTATATGTTGCTTCACAAAGCTTATCTTAGTAACGGCATGCAGGCCGAAGCAGATATTATCGCCGATCGTCTCAAAAAGTTGGTCGTTCCGGCCGGACGCGCTAAACGGATACTCCGGCCACGCAGAGTTGTCGTTTAGCGGTTGAAACGAGATTCAAATTCAAAACTCAATTTTGCTTGATGAGTTGTCTCTGGTAGCGAAGTAATTTTCTAGGCGGCGACCAAGCGGTTATTGTCCGAAGACATAGCCAGAGGTGCTTAGTTTCTCGCCAGCCGCTTCAAGGGCATTGGCTATAAATTCTTGTTCGATCGGTCTGGTTGCACGGCTTAGAAGTAAGGCCAAACCGGATAACACTACAGGTGTTGCTTGGGGGCCACTTTCATGGCGATAAGTATAAGCAATTTCTTGAATGGCGCTTTCTGCTCGAAATTCGGCGGCCTGACTATCATCGTAGGATTGATGATAAAGGGCTTTTAACATCAAACCTTCAGGACTTGGAGGCTTGCCGTCTAGTCCCGCTCCTGCCATGTCTAAGATTTCTTGGAAAACTCCTTCATATTCTCCGGATTGTGCCAGATACAATCCCTGCTGGGCTACTTCTTCTATGGTAAGTGGTTGATCGATTTCTCCATTTTCGAAGTTGGACATAAGATGTATAATACTATAATTTATGTGATAAATCAAACAATGGTGCAGGGTACTTCACTAAGTTGTATCTATTTTAACTCTAAATCTATACGATTATCCAGCTCATCCATAGTTTTCATGAACTCACTGGCTAAATCAATATTGTATTTTTTTGCTAAAACTAGCACTGACCAAAGACAATCACTGAGTTCGTGTGCAAGTTTCGTATCAACCTGATCCATTTCACGTAAACCATGTTTCGCCATAATGGTTTTGGATAAATCACCGATATCACCTACAAAACCAGCCATTAATTGCTGCTCGTTCCAAATTACTCCACGCTTAGTATGATTAAGTTTGTCGTATTTATTGCGAATTTCTACGGCACGTTTCGATAATTCTTCAAAATTCATGATTCGGTTCTAGCTTAATTAATGCCCTATCCTATTAACAGATAGAAAAACGTGGTGCAGGGTGCAGGATTCGAACCTGCGAAGGCGTAAGCCATCAGATTTACAGTCTGACGTGTTTGACCGCTTCACTAACCCTGCAGATAGTGGTATTTACCTTGGCCCGGTCTGGAGCCATCTTCGGGATTTGAACCCGAGACCCCTTCCTTACCATGGAAGTGCTCTACCCCTGAGCTAAGATGGCGCGATAACCCAACAATAGTAGCAAAATCTCTCTGTTTTTGCTACACTTTAACACTGTTGGACTGGCCAAAATGCCGATGTAGCTCAGCTGGTAGAGCAGCTGTTTTGTAAACAGCGGGTCGCAGGTTCGAGTCCTGTCGTCGGCTCCAGGCTGTGGATAACTTATCACTCAGCTCTTGACGAAACGCCGGTCAAGTATTAGCATAAGCGATAGTAAGAGTAAATCCAAAAGAAATACTTTTACACAGTTGTCCTTCTTGCAAGAGGAAAAATAAAATACCGGTTTGATCAACCGGTATTTTTTATATCTGGAGCGTTTACAGCTCACCCCTGATATGTTAAGATGTTACTCAATAAGTTCAAGGTGAGATAATTATATGGCAAAAAAAGGCGACAAACGCAAGATTATTGGTCTGATAAGTGAAGAAAGTGGCGAGCGTTTGTATTACACGACTAAAAACACCATGAATACGCCTGACAAGTTATCATTGCGAAAATACAGCCCGCGACTGAGAAAGCACGTCATCTTTACTGAAACTAAAAAGAATCTAGGCCGCAACGAAGCCCCTAAGCGTTAAGTTTGTGATTGGACGGATTAAACTTAAATGATCGCGTAGGTAGTGCTGCGGCTGATAGTTTTGAATGGACTGAAAGAAAATCAGACAATCGAATTATCCGACCATCCGATTATCTGGTTATCAGGTAAGTTTGCCACTAGTTCAGGACTTAGCATCGGCCAGATCTAACAGAGTATTGATTAGCTCGGCATGACTCCAGACTAGCGGGGTGACACCGAGAGACATTTTGGTCTCAGGATCAAACTGTTCTGAGAGAACACCGCTTGGCAATTCTCTCTGAAGCGTCCACTCGAACAATGTTTGGGCTTTGTCAAGCTGGTTGGTCGAAATATAGTATTGGGCCAGCCAGAGAGTACTCACAATCCACGGGTTACCAATATATTGACGTTTTGTTAAGAAGTAATTATCGTTTTCATAACGAAGTACTCCGCCGCTTGGCGAGGTATTGAGAATACGATGCTCGATGTGCTTGGCGGTGCTCGTCAGCCGTTCGTCGTCCAGCTGAAGACCGGCATACATATACGGCCCGTATAGGCTTGAGATGTCGAGAGTGTTGTCGTACTGAAGTTCGCCTTTTTCTTTAAGAAGGAAGCCTTTGACGAAGTAGCCGTCGGGGTGATAGAGCTTGTCGAGGTTGCTGCGAATCTTTTGAGCTGTTTTTTTCCATTTGACTGCGTCATCTGGTTGCTCCACAAGACTAGCCAGGGTCGACGCTGTCTCAAGACCGGCGATGACATTGGCGACAGTGTAAGTCGAAGTCAAAAACTTTTCTTCCCAAAGATCATAGCTGGCATGAGGCAGTCCAGTTGCATCGTCGATAAAAGCACACATAAAATTGGCGCACGGCACAACAAAACTGTGATATAGGTTTTCAACAAATGTTTTGTCCTGGCTGGCTTTATAGTATTCGCCGATGATAAATATGACACTGGCGGTTTCATCCTCTTGGATGGCTAGTTCTTTATTACGTCCGTGCACCAGCGGGTGCCAAGTACTGCCGACGGCCCGGTCGGGCTGGTATTTATGCATGAGATAGCCGTCTTTGTGCATTGTATCCCTGGCAAACTCCAAAAAGGACTTGGTTTCACTGAAATGGCCGAGCCGTATCAGAGGCCATAAGGCGTAAGCGGCGTCACGGGGCCAACAGTAACAGTAGTAGTCTCGGCCATAATTAAAAATGCTTGAATCACCGCTGGCTAGGACCGAGCCACGTTCATCACAGTGCGCTTTGATGATTAGCAAGCTGTGTTGCAAGCTCCGCCGATGGTAATCGGGCAGCTTAGCTTGACCGTCACCTAACCAGGCTTGCCAATGTTGACGGACATGGCGCATATTATCTTCGATGTTGGTTTGTAAATATTGATAGTGAAGATTTTGAACGTCATACTGACTGCTGCCAGCTATGATCCAGTAATCAATTACCGCACTTTGATGACCTTCCAGACGCCTCTGAAAACGAATAACGCTATCGACGCCGCCATGCTCAACAGCGTTATTTGACAACTCACCATCCTCGGCGTCGAGATAGGTTCCAGCCTTACCTTCGATGCCGTAATTACCAACTGCGTACTGATCAAAGACTGTGCCATCGACAAAGCGGCCACCGATCAGCAAGCAATACCGACCCTTATAGTCGAGAATGTATTCGCCATCAGGGACATAGAGCGCAGTGTCAGCCCGTCCCGCCCGAGATATCTGAAATACTTGATGCATAAATATCCTGACATCACGGGACTTGTCGTGGTCATTGCTAACGTCTATATGTCGGATCAGGGTATTGGTATTCATGTCAACATAGTCTTGCGTAACGATTCCGATGCCGAGCACCTTGGAATAAAGTGTAACTTTGCTGATAAGCGCGTCGTCCTCGAAGTCAACAGCTACCTCCCAGCTACCATCGTCGGTCCACTTGAAATTGCCATCGACCCAGACGCCGATTTTGTGTTGACTGCTACGCGCGTTGGTCAGATTTTCTAGACCAACGTAAGGATAGTAAAAATCATGAACTAAACCATGTTCATCTAGCCCAACAAACAGCTGGCCATTACTCAATACAACAGGTCTGCCCACTTTAAGCGATCCTCCGACTAGAGACAAATGATCGGTGCTTGGTCATAGGCGACAAATGATAAAACAGTAACTGGCGACTGGCTACTTTGGACGCATCATAGCCACCTCGATCGGTTATCGCCAGCATTTGCCCAAACACTATCTGTCGATGCGTCTCTATCATATTCAGACTACTATGCCTTTTTCTGATAGCCGAAATTTGAGATCATGAAAGGCATTCATGAAGTTTATGTAGGCTTCGTAAGGCGTTTCGTAAGGGCTGAAATAGGCGTGGATATCACCGTCGTTGAACCACTTAGTACACATGTAGTAAAAATGGTCAGATGTCTGTAGTCGCCGCCAATCATCAATCAGTGCCAGATCACCGCTGCCGATTATCTTATTTTCGAGCTGATATAGCGCATCAATAGCGCCAGCTTGCATGCTATTTCCGACCCAGGCTGACAAGTCCCGTTCTGTGTCGGCCCAAGTGATAGTCTGCGGTATGTCGACCCGATCAACTGCTTCAAAGTTATCGATAGCTTCAGTGACAGTCATGAAAGTATGACCTTCTGTCTTGAGCCATTCTAGTGGTAGATGCTGTAAAAATTCAAAAATTCCTGATTCATGCCATTGATGCTCGCCGAAAGTTTCATAATCCATAAATAGATTAAAATTAGTCGCCTGTTTGTCCTCGCTGAGCCAGTGTGAAAATTTATCGGCCGTGAGTGGCCACTCCGCCCACTCACTATCACCAAATCGAAAAGCTATGTCATCGCTAAGTTTGTAATTTTTTAATAGTAAACGGATATTGTCGGTGTAACTTGGGCGGTATATATAATTGGGGCTGCGCCAACCCAGTATTGGATCCCAGCCCTCAGTTAGAATGCCTCGATAGCCCGCTTTATCGGCCCAATAAGCCAGGTCATTGTTGTATGACAATTCGGTGTTACGAAAAACTGTCGGTTCTTGGCCGAATAGCTTTTTTATTTTTTCGCGGTGCATCTGGACTTGTGCTTCGAATTCGGGCCTAGAATGGAAAAAAGCCAGACTATGATGGTAGGTTTCAGCCAAAATCTCAACTTGACCGGTGGCGGTTAACTCCTGAAAGGAGTGTAGTGCCTCCGGCGACCATCGTTCGAGCTGCTCGAGGACGGTTCCGGTTATCGAAAGACTGATTTTAAACGAGTCGTTGGCTCGCAATAATTCTAATAGACGGGCGTTTGTTGGCAGATACGACTTACTGGCCACCTTTTTGAGAACTCGCTCATTGCTGGCTCGGTTGTCGAAATCAGCGTCAAAATAATTATGATTGGTTCCGGTGTCAAAGACGGTGTAATGCCTAATCCGGTAGGGCTGATGGACATGAAGATAAAGCAATATCGCCTTTTTCATGACGAGGCGGCTCCGTGTGTTTGATACAGCCCAGCAACTTTATCGCCAGCGGTTTGCCAAGAAAGCTGCAGAAACTCTTGATAACAGGTTTTAACTAATTCATCATGTAGTGGAGGGTTTTGAAGTACGGCCGTTATTTGGTTAACCATCTCATCGATATCCCAGAAGTCAACTTTGAGGCAGTTTTTGAGTACTTCACTTACGCCGGACTGTTTGCTCACCAGAGACGGGGTTCCGTAACCAATCGCTTCGAGCGGTGTCAACCCAAATGGTTCGGACACCGACGGCAGGACAAACAAATCGCCAACTGCATAAGCGTCACGCCACCGTTTACCTCGTTGGAAGTCAGTGAAAAGAACATTCGGGCCGATACCGAGCTCAGCTGCGCGTTCGATAAGTTCATAATACTGGTCACCGCTGCCGACAATCAGAAACAAGGTTTTAGGGGCTTTATCGATCACGCCTTTGGCGGCTGACAGGAAGTTTACCAGTCCTTTTTGAATTGTCAGGCGGCCGACATTGACAACAACCTTATAACCAAGCGATCGCATGAGTTCAAGATAGCGATAAGCATTATCTGGATCGAGTGGCTCAATTCCGTCAGGGTCGATACTGTTATGGACTACCTCAATATTTTCGTCCGGCACACCGTAGTCGCGAATTATCGCTTGTTTGGTATGTTCACTGACGGCAATCACGCGATCGGCCAAGTGTAAGGCAGTCTGCTCAATCTCTTTGACAAGAGGACTACCGGAGTTATTGCCGGAACGATCTGACTCGACAGAATGAACGTGCAGAATAATCGGGCAATGCCTCTGTTCCTTGATGCGCACAGCGGCCCGAAAGGTTAACCAGTCGTGAGCATGCACTAGATCAAAATCTTTATGTTCGGCCAATTTGGCGACTGAAATTTCAAATAGTTGTTGTTGCTCAAAAATGTCTAGATACATCTCTCGGCCGTCGCTTGTGACATACTTGTGGCTGTCATAAGCGATGCCGGCTCGAAGCACCTCGGCTGCACCCTGGGGGTGCGCTGCCGTGACTGACATAAAGTCAATGTCATGGTCTGCCTTGTAGGGAAGCACGAACTCGATGTCGAAATCTTTTTTGGAGAGGGCTTTGCAGAGCTGGTAACACGCAATTCCCAGTCCACCGCTGTTATGGGGGGGTAGCTCCCACCCAAGCATAAGTACTTTCATCGCCCTCTATTTTTAATCTCGCTATTGGTTTTTCCTGCTGATAATTATAGAGGTGTTGTCTCTATAACACAAGCACTTTACAATATCTATCTTACCACACTGTGCCTCTGGTCGACAACCGATTCTTGCTTTACAAAATAAGGTGATGGACCGCTATGACCCTTATGATAGATCCTGATCGTTAATAGACGCTAGTAGCCATGACGCGCATCTTATCCCAGGGAATACCATCGGTTTGGCTGCGGTATATCCCGTCACCAGTTGAGTTAGCGTGGTAATCTCGAATCAAATTGCCGTAGTAGTTATTTGGTGGTGGACCGATTATTGAACCCCAATTGGCGGTGCCGCCGACGCTAGTATTCAACTCCAGCAGCACTTGATAGCCATTATCGTCTCCGGATCCGTCGACAACGATAGCACCGTATTTTTGAAGTGTGACGCAGAGCATACGCAAGAATCTGGTTCCTTGACTGGTTGTCGGCTGACCAGTTACGGTTCTGGTATTGCAGTTGACGCTCGGATCAAGTTGTAAACGCATTCCCTCCATAATGGGGCCAGATCCGCCTTGGTCGGATTTGATAGCTGGCAGGCGAAACTTACCGGAAGTGTAATTTGGGGTAACCAGTCGAACGGCGTGATTTATCGAGCCTTTTTGAACTTCCCAGCCTCTGATCAAACCGGCCCATGACAGGCCATAGCCAGTGCCATTGCCGGCTATTGGCAGTCCGTCCGAGCTACGATCGTAATGAAAGATGCCATATAGCTCTGCGGTAGCTGTATGGTTGGCGTTGTTGATCGAGGCTCGCCAGAGTCTTAGTTCGGTATTTGGTCCAAATTGCGGACTATTTTTATCAAAGACCACTAGTGGGGAATCAGAACCTTTCGAGGTAATGTTCGTTGGCATTCTGAACTGAAGGGTTAGATTGTAGCCGGTCACGCGAACGGTATAGATCGGGTCATTGGGTTGAGCGACGTAGATGCCGGGCACACTATCGGTGTCACCTAGCGTAACACGCTGTTGCCCCATGCTTGCCACCATCATTGAAATAACGTTAGCTGATTGTGGGTCAAGCGGTGTGTTAGCCGGTATCGACTTGTTGAATGCTCCGGCGTGCTGCCCGCCGTACATATATGGTTGAAGAGTCGGATCTATTGAGTTTAGGGTGCTTTGCTCATCTGAGGGCGGAGTTGGGGTAGTCGGTGGCGGAGTTGGGGTAGTCGGCGGCGGAGTCGGGTTTGTCGGCGGCGGAGTCGGGGTAGCTGTAATGGAGCCGTAGAAAGTAATGGTGTTGACATATAAGTCTCGGTTGCAACGATGGCTATAGTAATTATTGGGATATGTAATGGAAACAGAGTGCTTGCCCTTGGCCAGAGCTACGTCGGCCGAGTATTGTGTCCAATGGCGGGTCATCTTCGATGTAATCAGGGTCTTGTCGTCCACTTTCACGATCATCTGGGCTCGTCCTTTACATGATGTGCCTTTGGCCAACACTTTAATTGAGGAACCTGCCGAGGCAAGGTTTACAGAGCCCGTGGCCGTAGCGCTATCCTTGATGACGAGATAATTCCCGCCAACTACAGAACTGTTGTTGACAACATAGGCGTTATCGGGGTTAAAAGATAATGAAGATGCCGACAATAAGTAGATGGGAGTTACATCGGCATGGGCAAAAAATATTACACTGGCGCCCACGAATCCAAACAACGCCACGAAGACCCCCATGTGCAGGAACGAAAAACGTTTTGTTTTGACGTGCTTAAACAGATTTTTTTTTGAGTTTTCAGTTTTCATGTCAACATCCCAAGTCTATTTATATTTGTTCCAAGTCTCAACATGCTCTTTCACTTAAGCCTTTTTAACTTTAGAGCTTATGGTTACAGAGTTTATTCTAAACCCTGGATTCTGTCAACGAATGTTAGCATGTCAAGTTAAGGTCTCTCGGACGTGTCAGACAATTTTATGAAAGGCCTAATGGCAGGGGCACGTGGAATCGAACCACGATCTAAGGTTTTGGAGACCTTTATACTAGCCGTTGTACTATGCCCCTCTAGTCATTTCCAAAGTTCATAATACGAAAAAACTCACTAAATGTCATCGGTTTTCTCTTTTCAACAGGCGTAAAATCTGCTATACAATAATGAGACATGGCCAAAATTTATCCGACAAAACCATTTTTGTTGCTGCTCTATGGCTTCCCTGGAGCCGGGAAGACATATTTTGCGCGCCAACTTACCGAGAATATTGAATCCGCGCATGTTCAGGGCGACCGCATAAGAGGTGAACTATTTGAAGCACCCCGTTATGACCAACAAGAAAACGGTGTCGTTGAACAGCTTATGAACTATATGACAGAGGAATTTCTTTCTGCCGGGCTGAGCGCGGTTTATGATACCAATGCCATGCGAGCTAAACAGCGTCATGAGTTGCGTAGTCTGGCCCACAAATGTCATGCCCAACCGCTTTTGGTGTGGTTTCAGATGGATCAGGATACGGCCTTCGCCCGAAACATCAAACGGGATCGAAGGCGAGCCGACGACAAATATGCCGCTGCCTGGGATCGTTCAACTTTTGAAAACATTATTGGCCGCATGCAGAATCCGACTGCCAGCGAGGACTACACGGTCGTCAGCGGCAAACATCTCTACAACATGCAGCAGAGCGCCGTTGTCCGCAAACTTCGTGACATCGGGGTGTTAAGCGATACCGATGCACACGACCGGGTAATCAAGCCCGGCATGGTGAATTTGATTCCGAAGTCAAGAGGTCGGGTTGACATCGGCCGGCGCAACATTGCGATTCGGACCTAAAATTACGACCGATGCCGCACAAACGTTTTGTAATCGATGACTTATCTGTCGACGTTCACAAACGTCGTGCCAACCGCTCGATCCGCTTGACGGTAACTGGCAGTGGTGGAGCCCGAGTCAGTATTCCTTATTGGACGCCATATGAGGCCGGACTGACGTTTGCTCGGTCCAA
Organism: Saccharimonadales bacterium (SeqCode); assembly: GCA_041912375.1. Taxonomy (GTDB): domain Bacteria; phylum Patescibacteriota; class Saccharimonadia; order Saccharimonadales; family UBA4665; genus JAYRNA01. The sequence goes on from JAYRNA010000015.1 coordinate 126,848, forward strand.
ACTCAGTTGGATTCGGCAGCAAATCCCCGAATCACAGCCACTAAAGTCCGGTCAGCCTATCGGCAAGGCACACCACTTGGTATTTATTCAAGATTCGTCAGTCTCAAAGCCTCGCTCGACAGTCAAGCAAAATGAGATTACTGTTATCCACCCGACATCTAGCGACTATTGGGACGATTCAGTCCAGGCAAAAGCCCACACTGCGAGCTTGCGAGCTTTGCGGCTCGAGGCCGCCATCTTGTTGCCTCAACGACTCTCTCAGCTTGCCCACGACCACGGGTTGACATATAAATCAGTTACCATTAGGCGCTTAAAAAGCCGTTGGGGCAGCTGCGATCAAAATGACAACATAACGCTGAGCCTTTTTTTGGTTCAGCTACCATGGGATCACATAGACTATGTCCTATTGCACGAGTTAATGCATACTCGCATACACCAACACGGTAAAATTTTTTGGGATGCAATGGCTGAGATTTGCCCGGACATAAAACGATTGAAAAATGACACGAAAAACTTTCGCCCGGTTCTTTTTCAGTAGCTGGTTGACGAATAGTATGGCATAATGGCCCAAGATGTCGCTTATCCAAAAGCCAAACCAAAAAACCAGCTTCACTACCCAGCTCGAACATCAGCGGTTGACTAGTTTGATTAACAGCATGGCTGACGCGGTCATTGCCCTAGACAACCAAGCGAATGTCGTGCTCTATAATGGCGCTTCACTCAACATTCTCGACATCAACAACATAAAGCCCGGCAGCGCACTAAAATCAATCTTTCGTCCGATTGACCAAAACAGTCAGCCATTCGATATCACATCTTTTGTCCGAACCACAAAAAAGCCAACAACAAACCGTGACCTAAGACTTAAATATCACGATGGCAGTGAGGTAAATCTTTATTTGAGCGTGGCACCAGTTCGGCTTGGTTACAGACAAAAAGGTCACCACGGATTTGTGCTATTGCTCAGAGATATTACTCACGAGAAATCGCTGGAAGAAGAACGTGATGAATTCATCAGTGTGGTCAGCCACGAGCTAAGAACACCGGTCGCGATAGCCGAAGGGAATATCAGCAACGCACAGCTTAGCGCTGATGCCATGGACGGCAATGCCTCGATTAAAAAGTCGCTTCGAGAGGCACATAATCAAGTGTTATTTTTAGCCGACATGATTAATGACCTGTCGACTCTCAGTCGCGCCGAGAGCGGAAAACTGAAGCTTGGCATTGAGCAAATCAACATCAGCAGTTTGGTCAGGGAAGTTGTCGATGGCTATGTTTCACAAGCCGTCGAAAAAGGCCTAAAAATAAATGTTTCGATTGACCCCAAGCTGGAGCTGCTTCAATCAAGCCCTCTCTACGTGACAGAAATATTACAAAACCTAATTACCAATGCCCTAAAATATACTGACCGCGGACAGATACAAGTTAGTGCCACAACTGCCTCTCAGGGTGCAAAGTTAGTTGTTACCGACAGCGGTATAGGTATTAGTAAGGTCGACCAAGCCCGGGTATTTGATAAATTTTTTCGGTCGAATGACTCTCGTATTCGTAAGGTGCACGGTTCTGGCCTGGGACTCTACGTCACCAGCAAACTGGCTCGCTTGATTAATGCTGAACTTGATCTGGAAAGCGAGCTTAACCACGGATCAAAATTCACCGTTTACCTGCCAAATCTTAAGTAAATTCATCGGTTTTTTGGTGCCAGAGGCGGCCGGGCCATGATTGGCAGACAAACATTTCGGCCTTTCCACATGATCATGCCAAATTCGTACTGCCATAGTGAATAATGCAACAAACAAACATCATATATCACCGCTATGGGGAGAGCCCATAAGCTGCGCCAAATGAATGACCCAAAGGTCAGCGTCACTATTTGGCTGTAGAAATTTGTAATGAGGCAGAGCACCAGAAATGATAGTTCAAAAAACAGCCAGTGATGCGTCAAGGCCGTTACTAGGACCAAGATGTACGGCAGGAGTAAAGTCACTAACTCGATGAGAGCAATCAATCCAACCAACTCTAGACGGCGATGAAGTTGAGGATACCTGACCCGTATTGCCGTTTCACGTTGTTCTTCGGGGGTTTTAGAACTCGTCAATCCGAACAAATTAGCTGTTTGCAAGAAGCTATAACCATCTTGATCGTGAACCGCTTGTTTAGCGAAGTAGCTCTCTATCGAGCTGGATTGGGCGATAGCCTTGAAGTCACCAGCTTGGTGGAGTAGTGATGAGGCAATCAGCCAGCAAGTACTCAGTACTGGGGGTTTGTTGAAAAGTCTTCTTGGCAAAGCCAACTCCCAGGCATAACGACTTGGCTGAATCAAAAGCCGCAAAGTGTTAAAATTACTGTCAAGGTTGTTTCTTGGAATAATACTTAGCATTGATTTTTTGCGAGCCAGCATGACTTCAATCATATTGCGAATACTATCGACGCGAAAGCGGGTATCGGCGCCGCAGAACAAGACAATCTCACCGCTAGCCGCCTGTGCTAGTTGCTGATAAGCAAAATTTTTTGGCAGCCAATGGTCTGGTGGAGGTGTGCCGGCAATAAAGCGAACGCCGTCTTGGGCGAAACTTTTTATGATTTCGGGTGTTTGTCGAATTTGTGAACAATCATCCAGGACCAATATCTCCAGCTTAGGATAATCACTGCTGACCAAACTACCCAAACAATCTTTCAGACTATCCGTTTCATTACGGGCCGGTATTGCCACGGTGACTGTCGGTAAAGCACCGTCGCTGAGATGAGTCGAGGATTGAATGGGCAGGGTAGTGCGTAGATGACGCCTAGTTGATGTAACCAAAATCACCGACAGACAGATTTGGGCAAATATCAACAAGCTTAACCAGAAACTTATCGTCGGTGCATAGAAGTCGGCTAGCCAAGCCAGACAAAACAATGCGATTTGAAATACAAACAGAACAGAAGCTGATTTGACAAAAACTGTTTGTAGCCATTTGGCGTGTTGTCCAGATTTGATAAATCGGCCGACGTTGATACTACGATAAATGCTCAATAGTAAAATTGCCAGACTAATTAAATTGAAAAACCGCCAGACAAGCAGTAGACTGGCTGCAATATTGCCCAATATTATCAACCAAGGCAATAAGCTTCTGGCGCTGTTCGGCCACCTCAAAAGAAGGCTCAACTCCAGTCCGTATAGCGCCAACAACATCATCAGCACAAGCGTCATGACAGTACTATAGCAAATGAAACGTAATTGACCCCTGACTTCAAGCATGATAGACTTGACACAGTTGCCTACAAAATCTTGTAGGCTATTTTATTGGGTAAGCAAAGGAGCGATCGATGCCTGAAGCTGCAGAGCGGCCAACAGGTCCGAAGCGACGAGTCAAGAGCCCCGAAACCTTCCGCCAAAAGGCTCTCAAGGCTGCCGAAGACAGCGAAAAGCCCTCGCGCAAACACTTGGTGCGAAAAGGCTTTGGTGATGCCGCCAAGCTGACAGCCCAGCCATTTCGGAGGCCTTATAGGTCCGCCAGAAAGACTCGTGTCGCTCGCTGGCTGCGCCGCCCGATAAGACTTCTCGGCAAAGTGTTTGTGCCGGTATATTTTCGTAGGAGTTGGCAAGAGCTCAGACTTGTAACCTGGCCTACCCCCAAAGTTAGCCGGCAACTAACCTGGGCTGTCTTGGTCTTTGCCATCGTTTTTGGCGTGGCTATCGCGCTTGTCGACTACGGATTGGACAAGATTTTTCGTCAAATATTACTTAAATAAGGGCTTGATGACATGACTAGCAATAAACGATACGACACCAGCAAGCAGTGGTATGCTATCCACACCTATAGTGGGTATGAAGAAAAGGTGGCCGAAAGTATTCGTCAACGCGCCGAAAGCCTCGACATGAAAGATAAAATCTTCCAAGTTTTAGTCCCGAAAGAAAAAATGATAGAGATCAAGAATGGTAAGCGTCGGGTGGTTGAAAAGCGCATTTTTCAGGGCTATGTCTTGGTTGAGATGAAGTTAAGTGAAGATGCTTGGTACATCGTGCGCAACACACCGAGTGTCACTGGTTTTGTGGGCAGTGGCACCGATCCGACCCCGATCGAACAAGACGAAATTGAAAAGATTCAGAAGCGAATGGGTCTGGAGCAACCAAAGCACAAAATCGATTTTGCTGTCGGTGAGGTCGTCAATATCATTGATGGTCCTTTCAAGGGCTTTGACGGCAGCATCAATGAGATTGACGCTGCCAAAGGCAAACTCAAAGTTCTAGTAAATATGTTTGGCCGTGAAACACCCGTTGAACTAGACGGATTACAAGTCAAACGAGTCTAACATGGAGCAACAACAGCCCAAAACGACCGAAAAACTGGTGGGACATCTGGCAAGAGTAGCCGGATCCGCAGTTGTCGGGCTGTTTGTTGGAAATGAACTGGCGTTAATTGGCGCCGCACCAGAGGTAGTGGCTGGCGGAACGGCAGTTAGTTTTCTGGGTTCAATTGCCATAGCCAATCAACGACACAATGCTCGCAATAGACCCTAGACAATTACTCTGTTATAGAGTACAATTAACAGGTTAATTACTTCAGACTTAAGCTAAGGAAGACAAGGAGAACTGGGGAACATTCGGTTCTGTTTAGCAATTTGATATGGCAAAATCTGTAAAAGCAAATCTAAAAATGAAGCTTCGGGCAGGCCAGGCTAGTGCTGCTCCACCGGTTGGTAGTACTCTGGGTCAATACGGCGTCAATATGATGGATTTTATCCAACCGTTTAACGACGCAACAAAAAAGCTGCAAGGAACCTTGGTGACGGCTCACATAACAATTTATGACGATCGATCTATGGATTTCCGGGTGGTCGGTGCCCCCACGGATGATCTGATACGAGCCAAGCTAGGAATCGATAAAGGCTCCGGAAAGCCGAACAGTGAGAAGATTTCGAAACAGCTTTCTAAGGCGGACTTGAAAGCGATAGCTGAAGCGAAAGCCAGCGACATGAATACCCCTGACATTGACGCAATAAAAAACATGGTTGCCGGCACAGCGCGGAGCATGGGCGTCGAGGTTGAAAAGTGACCAAGACAGCCCCAGTAAGTTAAACAGTGGGAGGCTCGTTAAGCGCCGTTGGTACCACATGATGAGGAGCAGATATGGCAAAAAAGAAGCAAGAGCTATTAGACGAAGCGACTAAGCTTGGTTTAACGATCGATCCCAAAACCACCGTTAATGACATCAAGCAAGCTTTAGACGTTCATAAGAACGGTAATAATGATAATAATCAAGCTTCCGAACCGGAAACTGGTGATGAAGTGCCGCAAACTGCATCTAGTAGCGCAACTGCCGTAAACCACGTTGCCAAGTCTGGAAAACGCAGCGCAAAAGCCCTCAAAGAAAAAGAAGAATTATTAGAGAAGGCAGAGCGTAAGGCAGCCGGGATCACAACCTCAGAGCAACCAGTGAAAAAAGCTCTGCCAGCAACGCGATCGAAATTGGAGCGTAGGGGCAAGCATTTTCGCAAAAGCGCCGAGTTGCTGACAGCCACAAAAGTTTATTCTACAAGTCAAGCAGCCGAACTGGCCAAGAAAACCAGTCACGTCAAATTTGACGCTTCAGTTGAATTACACGCAAACCTTGGAGTTGACCCGAGGCAAGCTGACCAGAACATTCGCGATGCCTTGGTCTTACCCGCCGGTAGCGGCAAGAAAGTCATAGTTGCGGTTCTGACAAACGACGCTGCTGAGGCTCGAACTGCTGGTGCCGACATCGCTGGATCTGATGATTTGCTGGCAAGCATAGAGAAGGGTAACATCGAATTTGATATTTTGATCACAACCCCAACCTTAATGCCAAAACTCGGCAAATATGCTCGGCTGCTTGGTCCGCGGGGGTTAATGCCAAACCCTAAAAGTGGCACCGTCACGACCGATGTCAATAAGGCGATAGCTGAGGCAAAAGCCGGGCGAGTGGAATACCGAGTTGATAGCTCAGGGATTGTACATTTAGCAATCGGCAAAGCAAGCTTCACAGCCAAGCAACTGCAGGACAATCTCGAAGCTGTGCTAACCAGCATAAAAAGCAATAAGCCTAACAATGTGAAAGGCACCTACCTTAAAACAGCCTATCTTTCGACAACTATGGGTCCCTCAATAAAACTAGACTTGTCAAATTATAACTAGTTCAATCGTTGCTTGGACAGGTTTTATGAGAAATCATCATTTAGCGATGAGGCAAGTGCACTTTTGTGCTGCTCATCAGAGCGGACATAGTTCGTGAAAAACCGCGCACCCCGCCTGTGTAAGCGATGTAGCGGTCGCGCCAGCTTGGGTCGTATTTGGACTTGAACCGATGCAGCCCGCTAAAAGAGTAAAATCTATCACCATTGGCATAGGCAAACTTCAGCAAGTTATCGATGAGACCTTTGGTCTCTGAGCTTTCGTCGGTAAACCCACCCAATGGGCATAAGCCTAGGTTCAGCCGTTTAAATCCGGACTTACGAAGCTGTACTATGAAGTTCAACAACAAAAAATCGGTGATGTTGCCAACACTGCTTCGAGTATTGCGGAGCATGTCATAGGTTGCTTCCTGGCGGTCAAATTCAGCCGGAAGTTGGTTGATAAACGCTTGAATCGTGCCGGCAGCGTCTCTCACCACCATTAGCGAACACTGTTGCAAATAATCGTTGCTGAAGTACCCCATGACAAAGCCTCGTTCGACTCGTCCCCCATGGCCAAGCCATTCATGGGAAATTACCCTGAGTCGTGATATGACAGCCTTGTGGTGCGGCGGTTCAAGGAGCTCGCAGACAAAGTTCTGTTTCGTGAAACGGTTGTTGATGTTTCGAAAGTATTTGTTGTCGGACACTTCGGTCATAAAATGTTCCAAATCCACTACCGCCTCTTGACCAATTTTTTGGAGCGTTAGACCGTGTTTTTCGTATAGCCGATGCCAAGTATTTTGAATGTGAATATAGGCGGGCGTCCAATCATTGCCGTAACACATAGCTTCAAACTCAGTCAGTAGAGCATTAAAAGAACTCGGTCGACCGCTGGGATCGCCTAGACACAAGGCCACGCCACGTTGAACTCGGAAGGCTAGGCCAGCTTGTTGGCCTTCGTCGAAAAAATATTGTTTATCGTGGGGCCATAGCTTGAAAAAATCCTCGCTCCGGCTCGGGAAACGGCCTAATAGCTTTCTTAAATATTGGCGTTGCCGAGGTTGATCAGCAAAGTGTAGTTTAAGTGGCTGAAAGAGACTAACCAGAACGTAGACCACAGCTGCAACGCTGATGAAGCTCAAAGAATCAAGAAATATATGAGCCCTTTTCGAGTAGGCTTTAACTGGGTGGTGGGTTGATATATTAAATTGATCTACCGTGTAGTGCACGGCTGCTGGGAAAGCAATGTTTTCGTGAAAATCGGATCGATCCATCAACTCAAATCCGGATATTCCATACATCAGGGCTACCATAAGCATGACAGACGCAATCAAGGCCGCCGAGCGAAATCCTTGGGTGTCACTTCGGACGATAAAGCGACTTCTAAAAATAGCAAGTAAGAATATGACAAATAGTGGGATAACCAGTTTTTTGACCACTTCAAGGACTGTCAGATTATGGTTGTCGTATCTAGTCACCAATTGCATGACACTGAGTCCCAGGAAAAAGCTATAAGCAAGCATTGTCACGATCCAAGCGTTTTGTTTTCGTCGGTGTAGGCGGCTACTGAGATATAGTAAGCTCAAACCGATCAGTAATGGGGCGTAAATATTGGCGTCACTGATGCGTGTCCCGCGATGAATCGCTATTTGATCAAGTAGAGCGGTCGCCAGAATGAAAATACCGTGAGCGGCTACCAAAAAAGTCAAAAACTGAATCGTAAAAAGGCGATGAATTGAAAGTTGACGACGGAGACTGTTTTTTATCGACATAGGCTGCTTTCAAGGGTACCAAACTAGTATAACAGCTCAATATCACAGGCTGTGTCAACACAGATTTGCGTAAAAATCACATTATTATTCTGCTTGCCTTATTTTATTCCTGTCGACTACAATAGATATAGATGTTGAGGGAGTGATATGGGCGTTTATAGCAACACACAGATTCGGCAGGCATATGACGATGGCCATATACTTTGCCACCCATTTACCTCAACACACGTCGCCCATGCCAGTCTTGACGTTACGCTAGGCTTTTATTATTACCGCATCGAAAAGATGGACGAACGGACCATCTACAATCCATTCGACAAGGAAGATATCGAGAGATATTTCGACGGCCCGCACCGGGCTATGCCTCATGGCGAGTGGTGCGCTCTCAACGGTTTTAAGCCGGTCATCAACATTCCGCTAGATCACCCGGTAATAAGCCTCAAGCCGCGCGAGCGGATTCTAGCCCATACCCATGAATTTTTTGGAATTTTGCCGCCAGGAGCCTGTGAAGTCCGATCGCGATCGAGCTGGGGCCGAAACGGGGTGGCGGTATGTTTTGACGCTGGCTGGATAGATCCAGGCTATATCAACCGCTTAACACTCGAAGTTTACAACCTTAACGAGAGGGAAACAGTCTTATTGCCAGTTGGTGAGCGGATTGCCCAAATAATTTTTCATGAAACAGGGCCGGTAGACGGCAATTATGGTCAAGGTCGCGATAACGGCTTCAGCGGCAAATATCAACAGGGCACTGATGTCGAAACAATCATCAAAACATGGTCTCCAGACATGATGCTGCCCAAAGCCTACAAGGATAGCCGGTCATTGCCAAAAAAGATTGAGGGGCTGTCCTATGACTAACGGCAAGTATATTGTCATCGAGGGCGCCGAAGGAGTTGGCAAAACAACACAGCTCCAAGAGTTAAGTCGACGTTTGCAAACCGCCGGTCTCCCGGTTAGAACTTTTCGTGAGCCTGACAGTCAAAGTGCTCTGACTGCCCGGGCTATTCGTCGGCTTACTCAGGATCCTCACTACCCGATGAACAGCCGTACCGAAGTGCTACTGTATAATGCCGCTCGCTCTGAAAGCTTAAGGGTAATTCGCCAAAGCGTTAACAACGGGATTATCTGTTTGTCTGACCGCAACTACCTCACGACTTTGGCGTTGCAATATTACGGTCGCGGTGATATCCCCGACTACCAAACAATTAATACCATAATTAGTTTCGCGCTCAATGGTATTGAGCCGGACGTTTGCATCGTGTTAGATGCCCCGGCAGACGTGCTGAAACAGAGGACTGCCGGTAGATACCAAGCAGAACGATTCGACAATTTATCCGAAGACTTTTTGGAACGAGTCAGGGCTGGCTACCTATGGGAGGCAAAGCAGAGAAACTACCCGATCATATTTGCGACTGATAGCGAAAGCGAAGTTGCCGATAAGGTCTGGAAGCTCGTCACTAAAACGCTTGCCGTACGAGAAAGCCGGACTATGCCCGCCAAGTCAGCGCCGCCGTCATCAATAAAACAAGTGATTAATGATAAAGGAAATGCAACTGACGCTAAATTGCCACAAGCGGCTCAAACAGATGTCGAGGCCTATCAGGAATCTAAAAAACCTCAGAGGCCTCCAAACTATTTAGAAAGTGACAGCGACGGCCGCCACGTTCTGACAGACCAAGGTCGCCAGTACTTAGCGGACGCCGTGACAAGTGTCGACGAGAACGTCTATGCTTTTACCGAAAAAATCAGTCCTGTAACTATAGCTGCCGCTATGGCTAGGCTAAGTCGACGGGGCGACGACATGCGCATCACTATTCTCGATGAATTCGCTGGAAAAGCGGACAAGGATAGGCAACTTTTGCATCGAGTCATCACAGCCTTCGGTGATGATTCGGTTCAACAGCTAGTCGGGCTGCACGTAGTGGTTGAAAATGCCTCAAACCTGCTTACTAAGCATTTAGAGTGGGGTCGGCTGTCCGCTTACCTTGAGCAATCTACGCGCTACATTTACTTTGACAAGAAAGATATTTCTGGCAGGTATCGCTATTACACACCGGACACACTGACTGGAAATTATCGAGACCAATACAAAAAGGCCATGGATTCAATTTTTGAACTCTATTCGACTATGGCTAAAAGTTTATCCGATTATTTAATAGCAAATTCCTCGGCTCCCAAAGACGAACGTGATGGTGCTTGGCGTAGCGCGATACGCGCCCAAGCTTGTGACGCTATCCGATCTGTCCTCCCAGTTGCCACGTCGTCTACTGTGGGTATTTTCGGATCTGGCCAAGCTCTGGAAAACATGATTATGCACCTTTTAAGTAACGAGCTTAGCGAGGCACGCCAGACGGGGGAACAATTGCTGAAAGCCTGCCGCAAGGTTGCCCCAACATTTTTCGAACGTGCTGATAAACCTGAACGTGGCGGAGCGAACGTTGCCTACCAAGCCAACACTTCCGCAGCTATGGCCAAACTGGCTAAGACATACCTGCCTGAACATTACGCCTCCAGCGAGGAGTTAGAGTCAGTTACTCTGATTGATTTTTGGCCGAAGAACGAATTACTACTGGTACCCGATATGCTGTTTGAACACAGCTCAATGTCACTTGATAGACTACAGCGTGAAGTTAACGCCTGGCCCTACGAGAAAAAACACGAAGTCTTTAAGCACTATGTCGGTGAAAGGCTAAACCGGCGCCACAAACCCGGTCGCGCCATCGAGAAGGCCCACTACAGCTTTGACTTAGTCTGTGACTACGGGATATTTCGAGATTTACAGAGACACCGTTTGGTCGATGACCTAAATTTTCAACAATTAACCCCTCGCTATGGTTATGAAATACCTAAACTTGTTGAAGACGCCGGTCTAACTGAGCAATTCGAAGCCTGTTTTGACGTAAGCTTAAAACTCCACAGCGTCTTGCAGCAGGCTAACTATCCGCTGGAAGCCCAATACTCAACTTTACTGGGCCATAAAATGCGCTGGAAAGTCACCTACAACGCCCGAGAAGCATTTCACTTGCATGAACTGCGGACTAGCCCGCAGGGACATCCTGGATACCGCAAGCTGGTCATGCAGATGCACGAAAAAGTTGCAGAGGTTCATCCGCTTTTGGCCGAGGCAATGCGTTTTGTCAACACCGATGAAGACCCAGAGTTGACTCGTCTAGCAGCTGAACGCTATAGCCAGTACAAACTGAGCCTGCTTGACCCTAAGCCCAAAAATTAAAGTATTTGGGGCGCCACCTGGGGTAGGTTTGTCGCCAGGGCTGTGCTTACCATTTTTGATGTCTCCACGATATCGACAACTGGCGTCAATTGGGAGAATTCATCTGGTTGGGGCGCTACCGCCCCAATAAGCAATACAGGGTGGGTCTGAGCCAAGACGCGAGACAAAATTTCGTCACGTCGCTTTTGACCGGCCGTTTCTAGGACAGAACTTTCGTTAATGATATAGACACCAGCCGGGTACCACTTGGAAAACTGTTCAACACCGCGAACCGCCGAGGCGCTAGTGTTGTCATCTAAAGTAGCCTGGTTCATATCTATCGCCAGAGCACCTATGCCAAAACAGTCATTGGCAGCTATGTGTCCCAGTGCCTGAGTAATATCTTTCAGAGACCGATCGCCGGCCTCGCTTAGCTCTGGCAATGATGTTGTAAGGGCACTTTGAGAAATATAGAGGGCTTGATCGATAGTATTTGGAGACAGGTTATCCGCGGAATTAAGTGTTTCAATCGCAGCAGAAATCTGCTGACGCGAGAAATCTGTAATGGCAGGACTCAGTGTTACCTCATCAAGGCCCCTGCATCGTCCATAAATTGTAACCCCGTTGTCAATAATTCTCATAAAAAAACTCCTGGATTGCTCCGGAGTGTTGCTTAGTTGTTTGACTCTTTTACGAAAAACTACACTCCAAACTTAGGCAATGTCCGTAAACATCGCGCACAGACAATGCGCTGATGTCGTTGACCAGTAAGTTTGGTTGTGTGTTTTCACAAAAATGATAATACGCTCCAAGCCGTCTGATGTCAAATATATTGTAGAATATTGACCAAAACATAGATATACAGTACTCTGGTACTAAGTTGCCAGAGACAGCGACGGCCAAAAGGCTTGATAATGTCGCCTAGGTACAAACAATCTTTACGTGGTAGTTTGAACGTCTTTGGACATGGACAAAGACGTTTTTGTTTGGCAACTACCAGCATCTAATGGGTCGATAATGCTGTTTGAAACCAATTGTAATTGGAGCAAATTACATGGCACTAACTAAAAACAAGAAGCGCGAAGTCATCGAACAAGTTAGCGAGTTGTTGAATACATCCAAACTAACGGTTGTGGCAAAGTATGAAGGTACTGGGGTAAAAGCGCTCCAGAGCCTCAGGCGGGATGCCAAAGAAAGCGACACAAAAGTCAGGGTCGTCAAAAATCGACTAGTATTGCAGGCGCTAAAAGCGTCGGATGCCTTCAAAGATACTGACACATCAGCAATCGAAGGGATGCTACTTTACGCATTCAACGATAAAGATGAAGTAGCATCAGCGCAAAGTTTGAACAATTTTGCAAAGACCAATCCAACGCTGCAGTTTGTCGGTGGGATTACGCCGGACGGCAAGTTTATTGGAGTTGATGAGGTTAAGGCTTTAGCGACACTTCCGGGCAAATCAGCGATGATTGCCGGAATCATAAGCACGTTAAACTCTCCAATTCAGAACGTCGTCAGAAGCCTATCGGGCGACCTGCCGGGTATATTATCTGGCCTAGAAGCAAATATAAGCAATTAGAAAGGACTAAATCATGGCAGAATTAAAGAAATTAGCAGATCAACTTGTTGGGCTTACTGTCCTAGAGGTAAAAGAACTCGGCGACATCCTAAAGGATGAACACGGTATCGAGCCCGCTGCAGCCGCTGTGGCAGTCGCGGGGCCAGCTGCTGGTGCCGGCGAAGCCGCTACCGCTGCCGAAGAAAAAAATGAATATGACGTTATCTTGAAAGACTCCGGAGCTCAGAAGGTAGCTGTCATCAAAGCCGTCAAAGATTTGACCGGCCTGGGGCTCGGTGAAGCCAAAGCTATTGTCGACGGCATACCCAAAACAGTCTTAGAAAAGGCCAAAAAAGACGACGCCGAAAAAGCCAAAACTGCTCTCGAAGCAGCCGGTGCGACAGTCGAATTAGCCTAAGCCAAACACAGATCACTTTTGGAACCGCTTTCTAACAAAAAGCGGTTCCTTGCAATTAATATGAACATTTTTCAACAGATGAGATGTGTTTTTCCACAGCATGTGTCTAATTTTTGACTTGACTATCTAAACATGGTAATTTTATAAGGATAGTGTACCCAGAAAAACATTTTTTCATTGAGAGACAGACACCATGCCAGACGTACCAGATAAGCAGGTAAAGCGCTTAAGAGCACTTATTCAGGAAGCCGAGACTAGCCTAGCGGCAGCTACGGAGCTTTTGATTAGTTTGGTTGGTGATGATGGTAAAGTCGCTCCTGTTGTTCGCGAGGATACCCTGGGTAAGGTAATAGAGGGAGTATTTGACGGTCAGAATATGGTTGGTTCGGATGGTAAAACTTATCCAGTTCCAGCTAATTATGCCAGCAAGTCGAAATTGGTCCAGGGCGATATCTTAAAACTTACGATAGCCGAAGACGGAGCATTTTTGTACAAACAAATCGGACCGATTCCACGCAAACAAGTGGTCGGTACGCTTATTCTTGAAAACGGACACTATTATGTTGACGTGAGTGGCAAGAAGTTGCGAGTGTTGCTAGCTAGTGTTACTTATTTCAAAGCCAAACCCGGCGATCAGGTTAGCATTAATATTCCAGAAGACGACGCCAACGCCGAGTGGGCCGCCCTGGAAGCCGCACTCTAGTAATTATCCCCTCCTAGATGGCAATATGCACAACAACCTGGATTTGAGGTAACCGGTATAATGGTTATCACGTATGGGACAAGCTTTATATAGAAAATACCGCTCAAAAAACTTGTCAGAGATCATTGGGCAAGCAGCGATTACCCGCACCTTAGAAACAGCCCTGAATAATCATCGAATTAGCCACGCATATCTTTTGACGGGTCCTAGGGGGGTTGGCAAGACCTCGGTTGCTCGCATCTTGGCTCACGCCGTAAACGATCTTCCTTACACCGATGACGGGGCCCATATAGACATTATAGAAATTGATGCTGCCAGCAACCGTCGTATTGATGAAATACGCGACTTGCGCGAGAAAGTTCATATAGCTCCGGCTTTGGCTAAATACAAAGTCTATATTATCGATGAAGTTCATATGCTCACCAAGGAAGCATTTAATGCTCTCCTCAAAACACTTGAGGAACCTCCGGCGCACGTTATCTTCATTCTAGCGACAACTGATGCCCATAAACTACCGGCAACTATCGTCAGTCGCACCCAACGATTTAACTTCCTACCGATAGATCCAGCGCTGGTTGCCAAACATTTAGCTGCTATTGCTAAGCGAGAGAACCTCGACATTACGACCGAAGCACTTGAGCTGCTTGCCGAGCATGGAGAGGGCAGTTTTCGTGACAGTATCAGCATGCTGGACCAAGTAGCTTCACTCGGTGAGCAGGTAACTGCTGTTGGTGTCCAGCAGTTGTTGGGTATTCCCCCGCAGTCAGCCATCCAAAGCTTACTTAGTGCTGTAAAACGGGGCGAGCGAGCCGAGCTTATGAAAATCTGCCATGAGATATTTTCACAGGGCTACCAAGCGTCGACAGTTGCCAAGCAGCTATCTGGAAGACTGAGGCAAACCCCAGAAAAGTTGACTAGTCCTGATCTCGACTTGCTGAAGAAACTGCTCGAGGTGCCCGTGTCTCAAAACCCTGAACAACTTCTGGAAATTGTTTTGCTTCAGGCGACACTTACATCAACTAGTCAAGCAAACATCGCTCCCAGTACAATCGCAATGGACGAAAAATCACCTACGGCGCTGGCCAAAGCTGATGATAAAGCATCAACCGCCAAATCAAATCCACTGCCTAAACGTTCAAGTACAGCTAAAAAGTCTGTCGTTACCGAAACCTTGATTAGTGCACCTTCTAAAACCACCAAACCGAAAGCGAATAGTAACCGAGAGTTTGATGCTTCGGTCTGGCAAGACGTCTTGACCGAACTCAAAAAACAACATAACGCTCTCTATAGTATCGTCCGTATGGCCGAACCGACACTTCGAGAACCACAAGTTCTGGAGTTATCGTTTGCCTTTCCATTTCACCAAAAACGACTAGCAGACACCGCCAACCAAGCCGTCCTGAAGAATGTTGTTGACCAGATTACCGGACAAAATATTATAATCGAATGTGTCGTTACAGACTCAACCAAGCCACCACATATTTCCGTTGCTTTAGCGTCTGAGCCAAAGCAGGACATTGCAACCATAAACAATATATTTGGCGGTGGTGAACTGTTAGAATCAGAATAGTAAGGAGGTTGTCTAACTAGGCGATAAACTATTGACTGCAGGCTAGATTTTGTGGAACGGAAAGCTTTCCGCTTTTAGACACAGACACCAAATTTATTGCTGTGCGACGATTGAAAACATCATGGAACCAACTTCCAAGACACAACCACCCCAAAACAGTGAGGCTGAAGCCAGCCTGCTAGGGGCATTATTGATTGACAGCGACGCTATCGTTAAGGTGGCTGATAGTTTGAGTTTTGATGATTTTTTTGAGCTCCGACACCAAAAGATATATAAGGCTATCGCCCAACTTTATGAACGCCACGAAGCTATCGACGTTTTAACACTGGCCGATAAGCTCAAAAATAACGGCAACCTTGATAGTGTCGGCGGACCAGCCTATTTGACAGAGCTGACCAACTTTGTGCCGACTGCTGCCCATGTTGAGCAATATGCCGATATTGTCGCCCAAAAGGCAATGCGGCGAAGGCTTATCGCTGCTTCTCAGGACATCGTTGGTCTGGGGTACGACGAATCCAAGCAACTTAGAGAGCTTATTGAGGAAGCCGAGACCAGACTTTTTGCTGTCAGCCAACAGCATATTAAACAAAATGTCATTAGTCTGGAAGCGATTTTAGCTGAAAGTTTTGACCGGCTTGACGATCTTCACAAAGACAAGCAAAAAATACGAGGCATCCCAACCGGCTATAAAGACATCGATGAAAAACTTGCCGGATTTCAGCGATCTGATCTCGTCGTCCTGGCCGCACGGCCATCGATGGGTAAAACCGCCTTGGCGCTAAATTTTGCTCACAAAATTGCCGTACAATCGGCTCAGCCAGTGTTAATTTTTAGCCTTGAAATGAGCAAAGAACAACTCGTCGACAGGCTGCTTTCTATGGAGTCAGGTGTCGATGCCTGGGCACTTAGAACAGGCAATCTGACAGATAATGACTTCGAGAAAATAGGCCATGCCATGGGTACCCTGAGCGAAGCGCCGATATTTATCGATGACTCTCCGGCAATCACTGTCGGTGACTTGCGTACAAAAGCCCGCCGGGAAGCTCATAGCCGCCCACTGGGTCTAATAATTGTTGACTACCTGCAGCTGATGAGTGGTGGCAGCCGTTACAGTAACGAAGGCAATCGAGTTCAGGAAATTTCTGAGATATCACGAGGCCTTAAAGGCATCGCCAGAGAGTTGAATGTTCCAGTATTGGCTTTGAGTCAGCTCAGCCGGTCGGTCGAGAATCGCAGCCCTCAAATCCCCCAGTTAGCTGACCTGCGCGAGTCAGGCTCAATTGAACAAGACGCCGATGTTGTAGCCTTTATCTATCGCGAGGAGTATTACAACCCCGAAACCGACCGTAAACGACTGACAGATATTTTTATCAAAAAACACCGTAACGGACCGACAGGTGGTATCGAGCTGTATTTTGACAACAAAAAGCAACGCTTTAGTTCGGTAGATACAACCCACCACGACCCGTTCGGTGCCTAGCAGTAAACATAGCCACAGGCTATAATAGTGCTCATTCATGAAAGTACTTTGGCATAATTTGCTGCCCCGACGTGGCACGGCCTTGATCGTCGGTTTAATGGTATTTATAGTTGTGTTTTTGCTCATTTATAGACTCGGTAGCTTGGTCGGTGGTCTCAGTCAGAGCGAACTAGAGGTGGCAATTACTCCCGTGGGGTGGCATGGTATTTACCATCAGCCATTCTTTTTGCCGTTACAGTTCCTTCACTCAGTCTTTGACAGCCTGATAACTCATCATGGCAAATTTGTGACGCGGTTGCCCAGCGCCTTGATCGGTGGGCTGGCAATAGTTATTTTCGCTTTGGTCGTCAGACTCTGGCATAACTCACGGACAGCCCTGCTGAGCACTGCTTTGTTTGCCACTAGCGCCTGGACCCTTCATGTCAGCCGTATCGCAAACGACAGCGTCATGTACCTTTTGGCGCTTCCGATGCTGCTACTCGCCACGATAATTCTTCAAAAATCATCGACTAATGTTTTCAGATTACCGATTTATCTTGCACTCATCGGCTTGTTGCTCTATATTCCAGGGCTTATTTGGTTTGTGGTAGCAACTTGTTATTGGCAAAGACAGCGGATAGCCGAAGCCTGGAGGTCATTGCCGACCTGGAAGTATCGGATTGCTAGTACGGTGGCGATAGTTGTCTGGCTGCCTTTGCTAATTGTGGATTTGTTGCGGCCAGGTCAGTTGTTGATATGGCTCGGCCTGCCCCACCATTTTGCAAACATTTTCAGTCTTAGTAAACATTTTCTAGCGGTCTTTGTTCATATATTTATCAGGGGTCCGCAGTACCCCGAACAGTGGTTAAGCCGACTGCCAATACTAGACGCTTTGACGCTTTGTGCGGCAATCCTTGGCATATATTTTTACGGCCGTCACTGGCGGGCGAGCCGAAGTCGTTTGCTGGCGATGTACTTTGTGATAGGGGTCACATTGGTCGCTATCGGAGGACCAGTTGATCTGAGCGTATTGGTGCCGCTTCTCTATCTTGCGGCCGCTGCCGGAATTGGATATCTCCTACGAGAGTGGCTAGTTGTATTTCCGCTAAATTCATTTGCCCGTTATTTCGGAATCGGACTGATCAGTTTAGCGGTTGGACTAAGCTGTCTATACAACCTAAGAGCCTACTTTGTTGCCTGGCCGCATAACTCGGTGACTACGGCAACCTTTCGTTACTACCCCATGCGCTGATATACTAGAAACAGGGAGGATAACAGATGAATCGATTTGACCAAGCTAAAATGTTGATGAAAGTTAAGAAAATTCAAAATGAGCTACAGAAACAGATCATAGAAGTAGAGAAGGGCGAGGGGGCCGTCAAAGTTGAAATAACCGGTGAGCAGAAAATTAAAAAAGTGCATATCGATCCTGATTATGTCGATTTAGAGGATATCGAACAGCTCGAACGCTGGATTGAGGACGCCGTTAAAGAGGCTATAGCCGAGAGCCAAAAAGTCGCAGCTGAGAAAATGCAGCCAATGATGGGAGCACTGGGAAATTTAGGGTTGTAGCTAGCCGTTTTTGGTCTGTTATCAACAGCGAAATGATGAATTATCAATCAGCAGTGAGCCAAAACGTCTCGTCGGATTTGCAACAGTCAATTGCCGATTTTTTATCGGGACCTAATGGGTCACTTAGGTCTGATTGCAGAGGAGGTTTCTAGTGGCGATCTTGCCGCCAGCGTTACAGGACGTAATTGATGCCTTTGGCGCACTGCCGGGCGTTGGCCCTCGTACAGCTGAGCGTTACGCATACCATCTAACCCGAAAGGGTTCGCGGAGCGGCGACCAATTGATAGCGGCACTCCAAAGTTTGTCTGATGGTATCGGAGTCTGCCAAAAAACATTTGCTCTGATTCCGGCCAACGAAAAACAATCATCCCTCTACACTAACCCTAAACGCAACAAAAAAATTGTTGCTGTCGTAGCTGAGCCGTTCGACCTGGTGGCAATTGAAAAAATTAATCAGTATCACGGAACTTATCATGTGCTCGGTGGGCTAGTCTCACCGATCGACGGTGTCGGACCGGATCAATTGCATATCAAAGAACTTATCAAGCGAATAGATGAAGATGGTGTCGAGGAAGTGATCCTGGCGACAAATGCCAGCGTGGAAGGGGAGTCAACTGCTCTCTATATTCAGCAACAAATCGGGGTTCGAAATGTCAAAGTAACCCGTTTGGCGCGAGGTCTACCGATAGGGCTTGATCTGGAATACGCTGATCAGATTACCCTGAGTCGCGCCTTGGAAGGGCGCCAAGCACTATAAAGACCATGATGCAATATTCTGAAGCGAACGACATAAGCGCCATTATTCAACCAGCCACAAAAATCGTGATTATTCAGGCTGATAATCCAGATGGCGATAGTCTGGGCAGTGCTTTGGCGTTGGAGGAGATTTTTGGCATGATGGGCAAGGAGCCGTTTCTGTACTGCGCAGTTGATATGCCAACCTATCTTCGATATATGGCCGGCTGGGATAGGGTGAGCCAAGACCTGCCCAATGAATTCGACGCCAGTGTCATCGTAGATGCTTCGACGATGACGTTATTCGAGCGTCTTAGCCGCTCCGGTCAACAAAACCGGTTAGCCAAAAAGCCTTGTGTAGTTCTCGATCATCACCATACTGTCGAAAATACTTTGCCATTTGCCAGTGTTGTGATTAACGATGCTGGCCGATCATCAACTGGGGAGCTTATCTATTATTTAACTAAGCAGCTCAACTGGCCGATGCCACTGGAAGCTCAAGGCTTGATTATGACATCGATTTTGGGTGATACCCAAGGATTGACTAACCAGCTAGCTTCAGCCGAGACCTACCGAATTTTGGCCGAGTTTATAGATAACGGTGTCGATCGCCCTAGTTTGGAAGAGCTGAGACGTGAGTACAGCAAAATGCCCCAAGAAATTTTTAGCTATAAAGCAGATCTGATTAAACGGACTGAATTTGCTCATGACGGAAAACTGACACTGGTGACTATTCCTCAATCGGAAATTAACAAGTACAGCCCGCTATATAACCCGGCACCACTTATCCAAAACGATATGCTTCAGACGACGAATGTTCAGCTAGCAATAGTACTCAAGCACTACGCCGACGGCCGTATTACGGCCGCGATTCGCTCAAACCAGTCTGCGCCTATCGCCGCTAAGCTAGCCGAACATTTCAGCGGCGGCGGGCACAAACATGCCAGTGGCTTCAAGGTAACCGACGGACGAACCCTAGATACAATTAAGCTGGAGTGCATCAAAGAAGCGGGCCGGTTGTTTGAGGAGGCGTCGTGAAGCTTTACAACACCCTAACCAGGCAAATTGACGACATCCAACCGCTTAACCCACCGAATATATCCGTGTATACCTGCGGCCCGACTGTCTACGATTACGCGCACATCGGTCATTGGTTTAATTACATTCGTATGGATATTTTGATCCGAACCCTGAAATCATCAGGCTTACGACCAAAATGGGTCATGAACATTACCGATGTCGGCCACCTAGTAAGCGACGCAGATGATGGTGAGGATAAACTGGAAAAAGGCGCTCGCCGTGAAGGCAAGACAGCTTGGGAAGTTGCAGAATTTTACACCAAAGATTTTTTGGAAGGCATGACACTGCTTAACATGCAAAAACCCAATCATATAGTCAAAGCCACTGAACACGTTGCCGATCAAATAAGCATGATCGAGCAACTCGAAATCAAGGGCTTTAGCTATCAGATTGACGATGGAGTATACTTCGATACGAGCAAGTTTGAAGGCTATACCGCGTTTGCTGGACTTGATCTGGATGAGCAACAATCTGGCGCACGGGTAGCTGCTAACCCTCAGAAAAAAAATTCAGCCGACTTTGCACTATGGAAATTTTCTCCAAAAAGCCATAAACGCGACATGGAATGGGACAGCCCATGGGGCAAAGGTTTCCCTGGTTGGCACATAGAGTGCTCGGCAATGAGCATGAAATACCTCGGCGACACACTTGATATTCACACCGGCGGCATAGATCATGTACCGATTCACCACACCAACGAAATTGCCCAGAGCGAAGCCGTTAGCGGCAAACGATTCGCTAATTACTGGATGCATAGCAATCATGTCATGATCGAGGGTGATAAAATTTCAAAATCTCTTGGCAATGGCATCCGGCTACGAGACATTACCGACAAGGGCTTTAGTGCCGAATCGATCAGACTGTACATTTTGGAATCGCATTACCGAACCCAATCTCACTTTAGCTGGAAAGGTTTACAAGCTGCCGTCAATCGCCTGAGAGACTATCATTCCTTGGCTGTACTTCGCTGGCAACTTAGGGACGTCCCGAAAGTTGATAGTGAGGCTTTCAAAACTGTATCTAGTGATATTATGCGAGCACTTGACAATGACCTAAGTACGCCGTTAGCGCTGTCAACGTTGAGCATTTTTTACGACGGTATTATTGACAGACTTGTCCCTGAGGCCAATTCAAATGATTTCGAAGAATTGCTAGTAAGTATTGACGACTTGCTTGGCTTAAAACTCATGGCGCTTTCGGACATTAATCCTGACCAAAAACGTCTCCTAAAGACTCGTGAACAAGCAAGGGCGGAAAATGACTGGACAAGGGCCGATGAACTGCGAGATCAGCTAGCCACTAGTGGCGTAGGTCTGCGCGATACTCCTTCAGGCGTTATCTGGTTCTACTTGTAACACTTTCGAACTTCGGTGTGTCGATGATCTTTTGGCTGCGCAGATATTCCAGCACAGCGATCCGAATGCACCCAGCGACAGGGATAGCGATCAAACCACCGAACAGCCCCCCCAAGCTGACACCGACAACTACCGACGCAAAAACTAGTAGTGGAGACATGTTGGTGGCATTGGCCTGAATTCGTGGCTGCAATAAGTAGTTTTCTAGTTGTTGATAGAGTATGTAGTAAGCCAGGATAATAATTGCTGCCGTCGTGGACTCAAACAAAGCAACTATCGTAACTATAATCGCTCCAATGGTGTGCCCGACCATCGGTATCAGGCCACAGACAAATATAACGACTACAAGAGCCGCTGGGTAACTGATGTGAAGCGCCAGGACGGCCGGTAATATCAACAGCGCCGCTAGCGCAGCCAACACGACCTGGCCGTTGACAAAACCTTTGACCACCCTATACATATCGTCAGCCAGTCTATCGGCCATCGAGTGATGATCGTCCGGAACCAATTCTTTGAGGAAATATACCCAACGCGGTCCTTCGACTAACATCATGAAAGTCAACACCAAAATCGTCAGTAGCGAAAAGAAACTAGAGCCGACCTTTTCGGCAGTAGCAAAAGCTTTGCCGCCGGCGTTTTTTATCCTAACTGACAATTGATTAGAAACAGTGTTTACTTGCTTTTCAAGATGATGTTCGCGAATAAATTGACCGACTGGGCTGTTTTGACTCCGGAAATCTCTGACCAATCGAGGAGCGTTGTTGACAAGCGTGCTGGTTTGTCTGCCTAGCGGCGGCACAATACTGGCTAAAAAGCCGGCTAACACGACTACTACTATGATAAATGACAAAGAGGTGGCTAAAGATCGGCTACCACGCTGTTTTCCAGGCAGGCGCTGAGCCAACCAATTTACTGGGGCATTCAAAGCTAATGCTAGCAAAAAGGCACTAAAGATCAGCAGCAGGCCATGAGCCGCGTGTTTGAGGGCGGTCAGAAGTAGAATGGTGGCGACGATCAGTAACGCCAATCTGACAAAAGTTCTGAAGGAAATAGTCAGAGCAATCTCGGGAACTTCAGGGTCACGCTTGAAATGCACCATGTAGGGTATTATCTATAGCTTGTCAGTTTTTTGCAACGCCCGCCGGTAAAAAGTTAGCAGCTTACGTCCGATCACCGACACGTCGTAAGCAGCACTATGGTCTGCTCCCCACTTGGCACTGGCTAATCGTTTGGACTCGTCTGTAAGTAGGTTTGCCAATGTTTTGGCAAGTAGATCAGGCCGTCTTGGGTCAAATAGTGAGCTCGGGCGGGTTGACATGACAGAACGATAGCCGGGGTTATCGCCCGCCAGCACGGCAGCCTTGCCACTGGCCATGGCTTCAAGCAGTACGATGCCGAAACTTTCGCCAGCCAAACTCGGAAAGACTGAAATATCAGCGGACGCTAGGTAACGCGGTTTGTCTGACTCAGTGATAAATCCGGCAAACGATACCATAGCCCCTAGCCGGTGCTTAGTGACATAACGCCGCAATTTGTCTTCCATTGGGCCTCGACCGCAAATTATGATTCGAAAGTCAGGTACATTTGGCAGCGACGACAAGATTCGTGCTGCTCTGAGCAATACCATGCTGCCTTTACGCGGAACCAAGCGACCCAAATATACGACTGTCTTGACGCGGCCGTGGTAGACGGGTAACGGTTTAGCCTTGTGGAACAGCTGATAATCGATAACGTTTGGCAAAATAGTACTGTTGATATGAAAGGTTCTCTTGGCAAATTCAGCGGCGGCGGTTGACACGCTGAGCATTAAATCGAATCGTTTGAGAGAGGATCGGCTCCACAGACCCAGAGCGTGGTTGCCTAATGAAATCAGTTTTGAGTATGGGGCTATGTGATAGGTGCCGACAATCGCAGTTTCGGGTGACGCCGCAAGAATAAGCCGGCCACCCATAAACGGGCTAAACGGCACCTGAACGTGCAAGACATCAAATTTCTCCCTGTCTAGAAAACTTCTTAGCCGCCGACGACTAGTTGGCAAAGGAATTGACATGGTGTTTCCGCCATTTGACCGCACCCGGATGTTACGCGATAAACTGTGAATCCCGGCGATATCTTGCCGGCTTGTTTGACCGACCAAATACCTGACGTCGTGTCCTTGACTAGTCAGCCAAGCCCCGAGAGTTAAGATATATTGTTGCACGCCATCGGGGCTATCCAGGCCATCGTCTAAGACAAAGCCAATTTTTAAATAGTTATCGAGATTTTTTAGGGCCATGTTGCCTCAAAGCCTCGACATACAGCTCTTGGTATTGGTCAATCACCCGCGGGTAACTGAACTGTTGAACGTACGATTTGGCCCAGGACTGCCACAGCTTACGCAATGCTTGATTGTTTAGCAATAGCTCAATTCGCCGAGCAAACTCGTCGCTGTCTGTTGGATTAACAATCGATATTGCACCGATATCCTGCATAACATCGACATAACCTGAATTATTTCCGGCTATACTGACAGCACCCATGGCCATTGCTTCGAGCAGGACAATGCCGAAACTTTCGCCGTAAATTGCCGGAGAAATAAATAAATCAGCCTGCGACAGCAATTCGAGTTTGAGATCTTCGTTTATGTAGCCAAGAAAATTGATGTTTTTGAGCTTCAAATCATCAGCTAATATTTCAAGCTTTTCTCTCTCTGGCCCATCACCGACTAGCAGTAGTTCAAGGTCTGGATTATTTTGTGATGCCAGCTGAAATGCAGTCAGCAAATGCTTAACTCCCTTTCGGCGCTCTAGCCGTCCGATATACAGCAAAGTGCGTTGCTGTGAGATTGATCTCGTAGCAACTGGTTTGTACTTTGTCAGATCAATCCCGTTGGGGATAATTGTTATCGGCTGATCGGTCAAGCCAGCAGCGTACTCTGCGCCAGAGTCCGAAACAGCTGTCAGTTCGTGTAGATATTTCAGAACTGATTTCAGATATGGTGTGACAACTTTGATGACGGTTCTGGCCATCAAAGCTTCGGGCACTTTTGAGTGAAACGTCGCGATATTGACGGATGTTGAGCGCTGTAGTAATTGACGACTTAACAGAGGAACCCAGGGTTCATGAAAGTGCAAAATATCAAATTTCTCTGATTCTAAAATGGCGTCAATTTTTTCGTTATCGTCGGTACTCGACACCTGAGTCGTGGTATGTGCTGGCGAGCGAAAGTCCGTCGAACTGCCGAGAAATATTACGTCCGGGTCATCTACTAGGTCATGACCGCGTGGTTTAGGAGTGATAATTTTCACTTTATCGCCACGCGCCACCAGACCATCTCGCAATGCCAAGACGACCTCCAGCACACCACCGTGCTTACTGATGTTGTACGGACACACCAAACCAATTTTCATCTTATTGTTTAGTATACCATTTAGAGTACTCTACGGAGGGCTCGACGCAACTTTTCCGGAACCAGCGGCGCGGCCATTTTTTCGTCGGCAATCACACTAGGAGCATGAGCTTCCAGATCAACCTGGGCGCTGTGAAAATCTTTGTAAATAATCCGCAAATGCTGCTCGACGAGGTGACCATCGAAAAAATGGTCGTTTTTGGCAGCAACGTGCCACAGGGGCAGCGGTACGCGCTTCTGACAGTTATCGAGCTTTAGAAATTCAACAGAGGTAAATGCCCAGGTTCGAACGTCATTGGCGTGCCACAAACCAACTTCGACCTGTTTGATGTTTTGTAGCTGCTCGGCGTTTTCGGCTTGGGCAAATTTATGCTTGGCATTATGAGTCCGTCCATAAACGGTTTTCAGTACAATCGGGTTAAGGGCAGTATATCGAAAAATTATTGCCGGCAGCCTGAGTGACATTAACCGTGACGCTTGAAGATAAAACAGATAACGACGTTTGCTGAAAATAAAGTCATCCTTGTGAGCAAAGCCGACGATGCTTACCAGCAGAATAATTTTTTTCGAAAGCTCAGGACTGCGCTGCAACATGCGGGTTACAATGACGAAGCCAAAACTCATGGCTGCAATGACAATCTTTTTTCGTTTATAGCGCAGTTTGATAAATGACGCCAGATAGTCCGCTAGGTTATCTATAGTTGGTTTTTTGCCAATTTTATAAAAACTATCCATACCGCCAAATCCAGGTAAGTCGGGCATCGTAACTGAGCCGTAGCGATTCATAACCTGGATTAAGCCCCACCATCGTTCCAAGCTCGAGTGGTGTCCATAGACAAACAGAATGTCTCTATTGCCAGCAGAGACTTTGGGTGAGGGAAGGTGTAACATGCGACCCTCCAACCTGTTGATATTCAAAGGCACAATATAGTCAGCAGGGTTTTTGGGCGATTTTTTTGGCATAAATAAAATAATAGAGATTATTTATTGATATTTTAGCAGATTTATGGCCGTTCGTCCATCTTGGCAACAGATCAGCAATTGTACCTAACCGACAATTAAGTTAAAATCAATCTGTTTTGATGGGGCGTGGCCAAGTGGTAAGGCACCAGGTTTTGGTCCTGGCATTCGCAGGTTCGAATCCTGCCGCCCCAGCCAAGATGCGCGCGTAAAGCAGACCGTAGCTCATTCAATGCAGAGTTGATCTGAATGTCTTGGCATAGCTGTCTGGCTATGGACTAGATCAAGGGTTCAGCTCATTTAACCCAAATACATGGAAACACTATGAAAATTTTTACATTAAAATACCAACTGCTGTGATATCTTGCCGCTATCAATTGTGACTTAGGGAGGGATTATGTCGGATATTATAAAAAAGAGCATAAAAGATACACCTGATGATAAACGGGAATTTCCAAATGGTAACCTAGGTTCTGCAACTGTAGGAGGTGTAACATTTGCGCTTGCAACTTACGAACCGGGCTGGAAATGGAGTGTCCATGTCAAACCCAAAGCAGGCACGGAATGGTGTGAGGTTCCGCACACGTTATATGAAATATCGGGCAGGATGGGAATTAAAACTAAGGATGGGCAGGAGATTGCTATCGAACCAGGCGACGTAGCTCATATCCCACCCGGTCATGATGGTTGGGTGGTTGGTGGAGAGCCAGCAGTGGCAATTATGGTTAATGCCGAGATGGCAGACAAGTTCGCAAAATAGTTAAGCTAAGGAGGTGTTATGGTAGGGCCGATTGATTACATTATAGTTGGGTTCACGGGCAACAAATTCGATGGTAGCATACTGGCGGCGTTAACTTCAGCGATTGACCAGGGAATTATCAGGATTGTTGCGCTGTCATTGATCCAGAAAGATGCTAGCGGCAAAGTAACTGCTGTCGACCTAGCTGACGGTAGTGACACGGCTATTTCAGAGTTTCGCGGAAAGTACATTACAGATCAGCAAGCCAATTTAGTAAACAACGATGATATAACCGAGGTTGGGGAACTTTTGGAGAACGACACAGCAGCAGGTTTGCTGGTAGTCGAACAGCTATGGGCTAAGCCGCTCAAACAAGCAATTATTAAGGCGAACGGTACTTTAATCGCCGAGGGGCGGATCCACCCAGAAGCGGCTAACGAAATGGATCAAGAAGGAGGTGACTAAAAATGCCAGGATTACTAAGGGGAATGGCGCGGACCGCGGTGATCGCCGGTACAGCTACCGCGGTTTCAAACAATGTTTCGCGGCGTCAAGCCAATCGCTGGGCTCAGCAAGAGACACCAGAGCAACCCGAGACAACTGTGCCGACGGAGCAAAACACCGAAGATGATCAAATTGCCATGTTGGAAAGACTAGGCAAGCTCAAAGAGCAGGGAATTCTTACAGACGAAGAGTTTGCTGCCAAGAAGAGCCAAATCATAGGTCTATAGTTTTTTCACGTAGTGTAAAAGTATAGTCTAAATATGTGAATCGGGTGATTTTAATGGAACGAAAATATACCCGGGATGGTCGATTTTTAAGTATTTTTGGTCTGATGTTTTGGTAATTTCGACAATATTGTGCTGTTCGACTCCGACCAGCTTGCCGCCGACTTTTAACTGATCGAGCAACTCATCAGGAATGCGGTCGGCTGAAGCGCTAACCAGTTGTCTATCAAAAGGTGCTTCTGTGGGCCAGCCATAGCTTTTGAATGATTTGTGAAAAGTTGCGTTTCTGATATTAACACGCTGACAGTTTTGTTGGCCAAAAGCGACTAGTTGCGGCACTAGTTCGACAGCCCAAATACTACCACTGTCACCGGTCAATCTGGATAATAAAGCCGTCGTCCAGCCAGAACCTGAACCGACATCGAGTATTCGCTGTCCTGGCAGGACATTCAGCCAACGAAGCATTTGTTTCACGGTTGTGGGTTGGCTGATCGTTTGTCCGTAACCTATGGGTAGCGCGGTATTTTCGTTAGCATACGCTGCGCTGGCGGGTGGTACAAACCGCCATCTCGGAGTTTCTAAAAAGGCTTTCTCGATCGAATCCATGAGCCTATGATACCCTCTTTTT
This sequence comes from Saccharimonadales bacterium (SeqCode), assembly GCA_041912375.1. GTDB lineage: Bacteria > Patescibacteriota > Saccharimonadia > Saccharimonadales > UBA4665 > JAYRNA01. The sequence continues at coordinate 154,844 of JAYRNA010000015.1, forward strand.
TTGTCTTACAGCAGTAGATACCGTTACTACCGGTAACACCTGAGGCCAACCGGACAAAATCTCAAACCGAACAAGCTGTTTGTTCTAATGCGCTATTTTGAAGTTACAGGTTATACTTAATGTGTTATGGCCGATGAACCAGTACTTGCTCAGTCCGGCGCTCGCCTCCGGGTCGGCGTGTTCTTTATTCTGCTTTGGTGGTTACCGGTTTGGTTGTTGGCTCCACTGATCTCTGAAGCCCTTGGCAACGCCAATAACTCATCGGCGCAACACAAGGTGCTCGTTGTTTTGCTGGTTGTCCAAACTATCTTTGGTGGCATAGGGTTGATAGTCGCTGGCCGAGAGGTATTTTCGGTGTTAAAATCGGTGCCTCGTCGCAAAGTCTTGCCGACCATTTGGCGATTACTTTTGTCAGGCAAATCAGACTCACAAAAATCAGTAAACTGAGCATTCTAAACGAGCAGAGCAGAAGACTTACTTGAGTTTTGTATTTGGAATATTTTTGGAGAAAAATAGCGAGATGACAGCAATTGCAATGAGCGCAAATATCGCACTCCGCAACGAGTCAATTTGTGAATCACTATAAATCTGGGCCAGGCTAGAGGCGTTTGCTGCTGAAACTCCTTTGGACTCGGCCAGTGTGTTGACCTCGGTGACGGGAATCACGGCCACACCGGTCTGACTATGGCTGCCGACATAACCCTTGATGTTCGAAGGAAGGTTGCTAGCCTGAACATTGTTGTTGAAGGTTGTAGTCAGGGAAGCTATTAGCACCGAGCCGATCAATGCCGTCCCTAGTGAAGAACCGAGGTTTTGAAAAACTCCTTGCAGACCCCCGACTTCGCTGGTTTGCTCGGTCTCGACACTAGACATATTGACATTTCCAATTTGCGAAGCCAACAAACCTAACGCCGCACCTAGAGTGAACAGCGCCGTCCCGAATAGCCAACCTCGTAGGGTTAACGATACCGATGACAGCAGCAAAATTGAACTTATGATAAGAATGCACTGTCCAAGCCTAATGATTCTGCGCGGTGACCAGAGACGCACTAAGCGGGTACCTATGACCGAGAAAATGATCAGCGAGACAGAAAGTGGAAAGATCTTCATGCCGGTCTTGAGCGCATCGTAGCCAAGCGTCATTTGTAAATATACCGGAATCAGGAAAAATACTCCGGCGATAATAGTGTACTGGGAGAGTAGCACCGACAGCCCGCTGCGTAGTTGCTTGATGGTCAGAAGTTTTGGGTCGAGCAAGGGTTGTTTTCCGCTTCGCATCAGGGCCTGCTGACGATCGTAAAATAGTTTCAAAAAAATCACACCAATCAGTAATAGGTACGCCACGACCGATATACCTAAAGGGGTGATTGTGTGACCGAAGATCTCCGGAGCGCCGAGTGGGTTAACCCACCCCCAGACCTTACTTTGAAGCATGCCGTAGACGAGCGATATCATACCGACGGCCGAGAGCACCACGCTGGAAATATCAATCTTTGTTTTTATAACTGGTGCTGTATCGGATATCTTACCGCGAAACAATAGAATGATGGCCATTATGACAACTTCGAAAAAGAATACGTAGCGCCACGACAGATAGGTGGTCACGAATCCGCCAATCAGCGGACCGGCCGCCATTGCGGCACCTGATATTCCTCCGATGATGGCAAAGGCTGTGACGCGGGCTTTGCCGGAGTAATTATTGGCCACCAGGGCAGCGATTGCTGGGATAACTAGCACTGCTCCAAGCCCTTCTATCACGGACCAGCCCAAAAACAAGATCTGAATATTGGGACTGAGAGCGGTGGTCAATGAGCCCAACGCGTAGACGATAGCGCCGACAATAAAAGCCTTGCGCCGTCCCCAGACATCACCAAGCTTGGCGCCAAGCAACATGACGGCAGCCATCGTCAGAGTATAAAAGGTGATACAAGTTTGCATGGCCGCGACGGTTGTATCCAGATCGGACACCACCTTCGAGATAGAGACGTTCATGACTGTGCTGTCTAAGACCATCACAAATTGAGCGCAGGCTAGTATAATTACGACTGTCCACTTCTTCATCTTAAATATTATATAAACATTTATTTACTACTAAATAAAGTTTTTTTGCATTAATCCCGAATTTATGCACAATTAATGGACATGTTTATCTTGACAAAAGTATGCTAACGGTAAATAGTGTTACATAGTAACTATAATTGGTGGGAGAGGAGTACGTTATGGCAACTACAAATCAAGCACCAAGTGCTTGGACTGGATGGGTGTTTTTCGCGGGATTTATGATGATCCTGTCGGGATTTTTTCAGTCTATTGCAGGCTTAACTTCATTACTTAAGCCAACATGGTATGCGACTACAGCAAATCATTTACTGATCTTTAACTACACAGCTTGGGGCTGGTTTGATCTGATTGTCGGAGTAATCGTTCTGCTGGCTGGTTTTTCGCTGCTTCATGGCTCCGGCTGGGCACGCTTTGTGGCAGTTGTTATGGCCATTATTAGCGCTCTCGGTGCTTTGGCGTCAATCAGTGCGTACCCTATATGGTCGGTTTTGATAATCGTGGTCAGCATACTGGTTATTCACGCTGTCACCGTTCACGGCAACGAGCTCAACGACGAATAATTGAACATCATTAGACCCGCCTATGTCGATCTATGACTTAGGTTCGTAGCTCTGGTTTAGTGTATGGCAGCTTCTTGGATTTTTGGTCGAATTGGTATACAAAATATAGTTTTGCTCCTATAATGGGGCACTGTGAAGACGACGGCTATTATATCTGCCCAGAGAGTCAGAAAACAATTCGGAGAGATTGTTGCAGTTGATGATATATCGTTTGAGGTTAAAAAAAGTGAGATTTTTGCCTTTTTAGGTCCCAATGGAGCCGGCAAAAGCACCACAATCAAGATGCTGACTACCATGCTGCGGCCGACCAGTGGCAAGCTCCGGCTAGCTGATCACGATGTTACCAGAGAAAGAGACGGTGCTCGCAAGGCATTTGGAATCGTCTTTCAAGACCCTAGTCTCGACGAAGAGCTGTCGGCATACGAAAATATGGAACTACATGCCGTACTTTACGGGATCAGCAAGGTCGAGCGAGCTGGCAGGATCAAGAGATTGATGAGTTTGGTCGAGCTCTGGTCGCGCAAAGATTCAATGGTCAAAACCTTTTCGGGCGGCATGCGTCGACGCCTCGAGATAGCTCGTGGCCTGTTGCATGAACCTAGGATTTTGTTTCTCGACGAACCGACATTGGGACTTGATACTCAGACCCGTAACCTGATGTGGGATTACGTCAAGAAGTTGAGTCAGGAAAAAGGCATGACTATATTTTTCACGACTCATTATCTGGATGAGGCCGAGGCGGTCGCAGATCGAATCGCGATTATTGATCACGGCAAGATCGTGGCCCAGGGCACAACTGCCCAACTATGCAATCAAACCAGCACAAAGACCCTGGAAGAGGCTTATCTTAAACTGACCGGCGAGACATTGCGAGACGAGTCAAGTCTCGGGAACAATGGTTTGAACTTTAAAACAGCGCTTAGGAATACTAAGTTACGCTGATCATGGAAATAATTTATACTCTTTGGTTGCGACAAGTTCGCCGCTACACACGCAGCGGGTCTAGAATTTTAGGCACTATCGGCCAGCCAATTTTGTTGCTTTTGGCGCTTGGCTACGGTATCGGCGCCATATATAGACGAGCCGGTGAAGGCAATTATTTACAGTTTTTAGTGCCAGGAATTATCACCCAGACCGTTTTGCTATCGGCAATCTTCTGGGGAATCATAATTTTACAAGACAAGCGGTTTGGCTTCCTGTCCGAGTTGTTAGTCGCGCCAGTCAGAAGAATCATCATTTTGCTCGGTAGTGCACTTGGTGGTGCCACGATATCGATAATGCAGGGCCTAATTGTTTTCGTTATTGCCTTGGCGTTTGGTTTTCGCCCTTATGAATGGGCCTTGGTCTTTCCGGCGTTTTTGGTACTGGTGCTTATGAGTCTGGCTTTAACTAGTTTTGGAGCCGGTATTGCCTCTTTAGTCGACGATTTCCAAGGTTTTCAGGGTATCAATAACTTGTTGGTTATGCCGCTCTTTTTCTTGTCAAGTGCTTTGTATCCGCTCAACAGCGTTCCGACCGCCTTACGGGTTATCAGCACCTTGAACCCCGTCAGCTATATGGTTGATGCCTTGCGCTATTTTTTGGTAAATCAGACACACTTTGGTCTCACAAAAGATCTAATCGTTATGACAGTCACGTTTGCGGCCTGCCTAGCATTTGCCGTTAACCGCTTTAATCGTATCCAAATGTAGTTATCCCATGAAATTTCCGCTTGACAGCTACTAGGGCAGAAGAGTACAGTTAACTACTGTCACTGTGAGGTGATTGTCATCGAAAGATGACAGCGATGTCAGTAATGGCACCGCAGAGAGAAGAGCCCCTAAAAAGGCTCTTCTTTTTTTGACCTTTTTGAATAGTTCAGATAGATTACAACTACAGCCATGACCCGTTTTTTCGCCAACCGATACTACAACCATGAGCCGATATGGCACGTGCAGCTGACAATGCTGTTTGCTATTTTTCTCCAAGTGTTGCTACCAGACCATTTCGTGTTTGTTTCGCGTAGTTTGTTGATTGGCTTAGAGGCCTTGCTCTTGATCTGTCTAACATTTACAACCCCCCGCGAACCGATTTTTAAATCACTGACTCGTCGAGTAAATGTCTATCTGATGCTGCTGTTGATAGGATTGGCTAATGGTTATGCGCTCGTGGAGGTTGCCAGACAGTTACTCCAAAGCGGCCGAGTTAATAACGGGCGCGAACTGATATTGGCTGCGCTTAACATCTATCTGACCAATATTATCGTCTTTGGCTTAGTTTACTGGGAAATGGACGGTGGGGGCCCCGGAAAGCGCCGTCAGATCGCAAAGCACGAAAAGGACCTTTTGTTTCCACAGAATCAAAATGAAACGTACTCGCACCCGAAGTGGCAACCAACTTTCATCGACTATTTATATGTTTCATCAACCAATGCCATGGCCTTTAGCCCGACTGATACTCTGCCTTTGACTCGTCGGGCAAAGCTCTTGATGCTTGTCCAGGCGACGGTTTCGTTGGTTGTCATCGCCTTGGTGGCCGCACGGGCCGTCAATATCCTTAGCTAAATGTACTGGCGGCGATATGCCACCACAAAAGCTCCAGCTCCTACCAGCAAGGGTAACCAGTAGCTAACTAATCGAAATGCCAGGACTGCTGCCAGCGCTGTAGCGCTAGGCACATGATAGATGACCAGACCTCCAACCAAACCAGCCTCAAAACCACCCAAGCCACCGGGTGTGGGAGTGGCCGTGCCAGCACCAACACCCAAGCTGAAAACCAGCATAATCGATGTCAACGACAGATCAACGTGCACTGCTTTGACACAAAGCCACAGCGCTAAAACATTGCACAGCGTTAGCAGTATCGAGCATATCAGTGCCCAAAGCAGGCGAGACGGTTGTTCCCGATAATACCTCAGCTGATGAAACACATTTTGCAAGACTCGCTTGACAGATCTCTGGTAATGCCAAAGGGCAGCGATTATCACGCACCCAACCACAACCGCAGCAATTGCTAGAAACCAGCGATCATGCTGAAACTGACTAAGCTGTGCGGCTCGTGTCTGCGGCCGAAAAAATGCCAACAACAGCACCAAAAGAACTGAATGTCCGAAAAACCCAAGCAGGTTATTGACGGCCACGACACTGCCGGCCTGGGTCGGACTATGTTCAGAACGCCTTAAGTAACGATAGTTTGTTCCGATAGCACCGATACCGGCAGGCAATAAACGATTGGCGAACATACTGGCCAACTGCAATAAGACAGTTCTTAGGTATTTAAGGGGGTGGAAGGCTAGGAACCGATAGACCCCAGCAGCAGCTAAATAGGTAGCCGCCACCGCCGCCAGCGATAAAATTACGAAGCTTTTATCGGCGTCTCTTAGTTGTGCCAGACTTCGATGAAAGCTCGATAGCTGTGGCACGATAACATAGAGCGTCAACAAACCAAATCCCAACCAAAGCAGCTGCTTTTTCGAAATTTGTTTCGACCACGAATTATTAGCCATAAAAAGTATTATGGCCTACCGTTTAGTGTGCGACAAGCAACCACTCACTGCAAACACTGCGCTGGTAGTTGTATAATGGCACTACCGGACAATACTTCAGTGGAGTCAAAATGAATCTTGTTGCTAGATCAGTCAAATATTTTGCCGCTTTGGCCGTCGTTTATTTGATTCTTGTTGTCCTGCTTCCTGACAACAAGAATACGATGCACAACTATAACCTCAATGCCAAGCAGTACCACATTTTGCTATTCGTAGTGATATTGCCTCAGATCGCGCTCTGGTTTACAGCTTTTTTTGGCGCAGCCAAATTGTCGACCTACGCAGAGACGATTAAAAAATCCAAAGAAGGAAAAAATTTCGACCAGATAGCCAGGGGCATTACCTGGCTAGCTTGGGGCTTGCCTCTAACTGCCTTGACTTCACTGGTGCTCAGTAGCATCGGTATTAGCCACAATAGCTTTCATCCGGCCGACATCATATTGGTCAATTATCTTAGTTTAGTCATACCTTTGATAGCCTACAGCCTTCTACGTCGCGGAGCTTCCGGACTAACCCAGAAATCCAAAGGCCAAGCTTATGTCACACCCAAGGTAATCATGGCTTTGTTTGTGGTGTTTGGTGTTGGCTACTGCTTCCTGATCTTTCGAAGGTTAGATCTACAAAGTCTCAGCTCGAGTAACAATCCCTACTTTTTGCCAGTCTGGCTGATGATTTTTTCAATCATCATACCCTATCTATATGCCTGGTTTTCCGGTATTTTGGCTGCTTACGAAATCATACTTTATAGCCGCAAAATCCCTGGCGTGCTATATAGGCGAGCCGTTCAGATACTGGCGGCCGGATTATTGGCAATTATTGCCAGTTCGGTGTCCAGTCAATACATTAGATCGGTTGCACCTAGGACGGGCCATCTGTCTCTCAACATAACTCTGTTGTTAGCCAATATATTTTACGTGTTTTTGGCTGTCGGCTTTATACTGGTCGTGATTGGCGCCAACCGGCTCAAAAAAATCGAGGAAGTATAATCCGATGAGCGATAAATCGGATCATCAGCTCTATGAAAAAGTTGTTAGTGTCACACACGTATATTTAGGGCCGGCAGCCGACAGATTTATTTCTCGTCAGATTCAAAACCACCTCCACAAAGACCCCATAGACCTTTCACCCAAAGATCTAGTAAAACTGCTTGACTGGATTCGTCTGTCGGTTTCCTTGCTAACCGACGACAGCGAACTAATAGAAGAATATTTGAATCAACTGCGCAAAATCGCTCATCCGCGGACCACCAAACGGAGCCCCCAGCAGGGTAAAGGCCATGATAAAGCTTAACGACGGTGAATTAGCGCCTAAACGATTAACCGAAGCTGAGGCGCTATTTTCAAGTATCGGTAACGGAGCGATCTCGACAGACGAATTCGGTAAAATTACGCGGGTAAATCCGGTTGCCCAACGGCTACTGGGCTACGAGTCCTCAGAACTACTCGGCGAGTGGTATCCCGAGAAAGTCATCGCCGTCAACCGAGACAATAAACCCCTCAACTTGATCGACCGACCCATAACAAAGGCTATTTTAAGCGGGCAACCAGTGGCCGAAAATATTTATTACCGTCGAAAGAATGGTCAAATATTCCCGGCTGCCCTCAGTGTTGCACCAATTATCAGCGACGATAGACCACTAGGAGCGATAGAAGTCTTTCGCGACATTACCGTCGAAGAGGAAGTTGACCGCATGAAAAGCGACTTTATTTCGCTGGCTTCGCATCAACTTCGAACTCCACTTTCGGCCATCAAAACTTATTCGCACATGTTGGCCGACGGCTTTATGGGAGAAATTTCTTCGACCCAGAGAAAAGCGTTGCACACCATTATCGGCGCATCTAATCGTATGAATGAGCTTATTAGCACATTATTGAATATTTCTAGGATAGAAGCTGGAACAATTGCCGTTCGACCGCGGCAGCTAAATGTTCAAGAGGTTGTCGAGGAAGTGATCAAAGAATTAGCCATAGCCGCACTAGAGAAAAATGTCACCATAAAGATCAAGGTGACCGGCACAGCTGCCAAAACTATCAAAACCGACAGCTTAATATTGAAAGAGGTGCTAGTTAATTTATTAACAAACTCTATAAAGTACTCGCTTGACGGCGGCAACGTCTTGATTCAAATCTCATGCCGCCGCGACGATATCCAAATCAAAGTCAGTGACAGCGGTTGGGGTATTCCCAAATACGCCCAGGATCAAATATTCAGTAAGTTTTTTCGAGCCCGGAATATTGTGATCCGCGAAACTACTGGTACCGGACTCGGTTTGTACTTGGTCAAAGGGCTAGTTGACGCTATTGGTGGTAGGATATGGTTCAAAAGCGAGGAGGGTCAAGGTACGCATTTTTATGTTTCTTTGCCCCGCAACCAAAATCATAAACCGAAACCGGCTCCGACGCCACCGAAGCTGTAAAAAATTCGCTTCGCAATGTATACTCAAAATGTTATAAGTGTTAGAAATCACTAGAGGGGTTAAATTTTGGCGCGGATACTAGTTGTCGAAGACGATAAAGATCTCAATAATGCTTACAGCATTATATTGAAGAACGAAGGGCACGAGGTCGCTACTGTATATGACGGCAAGCAAGCGCTGAGTAAAGTGCGGACCTTTGAGCCCGACCTTATCCTGCTCGATTTGCTTATGCCAGTAATGGGAGGTTTAGAATTTTTGCAAGCCTATGACTTGCTTAAAAAACACGCTAATGTCAAGGTGTTAATCTTTACCAACATGGAGAACTCGCCGGAAGTAACCGAGGCTTACAAACTCGGCGCCCACCGCTGTATTATTAAGTCTTGGACTGCCCCGCACAATCTTGCACGCGTCGTCAGTGACACTCTAGAATCCAAATCAGCCACCAAGCCGGCTTGATGAAAATATACTGTTGTTGAATAAAAGACTAGGATCCCGTCAGAGGTTGAAGGTCTGAGATGTATTCGTCATTCAGTAGTTGCATCAGCCTGGATAAATCAAGCCGGTAAGGCGTATTTTTGCCATAGGCGATGACACCGCTATGTTTTAACCTATTGAGTTCGGTGGCGGCTGTTTCTCTGGTAAGCCCCGTCAAATTAGCAAAATCCTGATGAGTTAGATCCAGATTGATTTCGATTAGTTGTGGTCCAACCGGAGTGCCGTGGCTCAGTGCCAAGTAGTGCAGTGTATAGAGCAACTTGTCGCTGGCCCGAGAGTGCTGCAGGGCATTGAGCCGCATCGACTTGCCAAGCTCATCGACCATGTAGCGGTTGAGCTCCATAAATAACAAATCAGGATTTCGTCGCATAAATTCGACATACTCTTCACGGTCAAGGAGATAGAGGCTAACCTCCTGACTAAACGCTTCGTAGTAGTAAATAGCATTTGCCATCTTGCCGTAGACCCAGGCGCCGGGGAAAACTGACTGGGACGAATAAAATGCCACCGGCTTTTCGTCACCGCCAGTACTCAAATTGTAGGCTTTAACAGTCCCCTTTTTAACAACATAGGCGCCACGCGGCGCCTCTCCCTGAAAGACAATAATTTCTTTTTTTTGAAAGGTTTTGACTGGATGTTTTTCCAGGAATTCAACAAATTTTACTTCAACGTCGGCTTGTGTCATGCGTCTTGCTATAGTAACAGAGCTAGGCAAACCTGAACAAGCAAAAAAATTATCAGCTCTTAATGATTGCTCGAAGTGGTTGGGCTCAAGCGATCCTTGCCTAACAATACGATAAAATCAGAATCATAAATCTCGCTGTATGGATTAACGGTGGTGACTGATTTTCCATAAAGTTTTATCAGCTGTTTTAGGGTTGCCGGTTTTTTTCCACCGGAGGCATCGACAATTGTAGTTACCAGCTGAGGCGTTTTGGCATCCCCAATACCCACAACTCGCAAATCATTATTTTCTAGGTTAGTCCGTTGCCTCGAGGCCAAACCATCGCTCGTCGTGGCGTTCAGTAACGTGATACTGGCATTTTCCTGGACAATCGGATTAGAGGAAGTTTGTTGGCGAAGAAATGCTTTAATGTCGCTGAAATCATCCTTGCCGGCTGCCGGAATCAATGCCGACTCGCCAGTTGGTGAAGTATAGCTTGACAGTAAATTTTTACCATTGGCGCTGTTTAGGCTTAGCGACAGGATATCGTTGCTGCCAATTGGTTTCATAATATTGTACAAACGATACACTTCGCCAAGTTTAAAATCAGTTTTGACATTGTTGCCAATAGCGTCCGACAGCTTACTCAGCTTCGACGGATTAGCCAATACTCCTGCTGAAACGGCCTTGGACTTAAGTGCTACCAACATTTGGCGTTGGTGTTGAGTCCGATCAAAGTCGCTGGCAGGGAAGCCGTAAGAATAGTAGGAGTCACCTCTGGATCTGGCGAGATTTAACGCCTGCTGCCCGTTCAAATGGTGAACGCCGTTGGTCAATTTGACGAGTGGCCCGTGAGTCGTGTAGTCAATACTAGGGTCGTAAAGTCCGCGTTTATCGACACTTTGGACATTAAAATCTATACCGCCAACGGCGTTCACGGCGTCCCGAAAAGCATTGTAATTGATAAGTGCATAGTAATTTATGTCAATCCCCAGATTGCTTTCAATAATCTGCTCGAGTTGACCCATGCCGCCATCAGGAAAGCCCGACTGTGAAAAGTCATTATTCTGGCCATAAACGTATGCAGCATTAATTTTTTGGTGACCGTCTTTAGGAAAATGAATCCATAAATCTCTGGGAATACTCAGCAAAAATGCCTTGTGGTGAATAGTGTCAACGCTCATGACCATGATCGAGTCTGTCAAACTTGCTCCTTCGTGGCCAGGATCATCAGCAGAGTTTCCGGCTAGCAGAATATTAACTCGCCCATTGCTTTCACCCTTGAGCTTGGTGGTATGAAGCACGCTCAGTATGCTGCCGCCAAATAATTTGTGGGCATTATAGATGAATTTCCCGCCGAGCCAGCCCCCGACAAGCAGCGTCACTAAAGCCGCTGTGATTATGAATCGTTTGAGGGTGAGAGCACGCCAAGCACTGCGTAGCGGGCCAGCCTTGACAACTACCGTTTGGCTAGGGCGTTTGTGTAGATCTCGCGGATCGTATTGATAACTTCTCAGTGTCATGCCGACATTGGGAAACTGAGCCGCTTGCCGCTTGACGGTTAACAAATCTTGTCCCGGCCTGGCGGCGCCAAGTCGGATATTCTTAGGGGTACGTAGGGTTGTTTGTGGCATTGAAAGTTGAAGTCTATTATACCGACAAAGTGCCTATGGTGCGAATATTCCATGCATAAACTTTATCGCTCTAAGCTGAGAGAAGGCTGTGCTCTATCGTCACTGCTTATAGAATGGCAATGACAGACTATCAAATAGTTGGCGACACATTTGAAATAGCTCAGGTATACTTAATGACAGACTATACCCATGAAATTAGTTATCCAAATACCCTGTTTAAACGAAGCGGACACCCTGCCGCTGGTATTGAAATCCATTCCCAGAAAGATCCCAGGTATCGACGATATCGAAATTTTAGTCATCGACGACGGTTCAACTGACCAGACTGTCGCTGTCGCTAAGCAACACGGGGTAAAGCGCTTTGTCAGACACGCCCATAATCAAGGTCTGGGCAGATCGTTTCACGATGGCGTATTAGCGGCGCTTGAGCTAGGAGCTGACATCGTCGTCAACACTGATGGCGACAATCAATATCCTCAAGCGAGCATCCCTGAATTGGTCCAGCCAATTATCGATGGCACTGCCGATATTGTCATTGCCGACCGGCAGACCAGCACGATTGCTCACTTCTCACCGAGCAAAAAAGTCTTGCAGCGCATAGGTAGCGCGATTGTCAACAAAGCTGCCTCGACCCGGCTGCCGGACGCTGCGAGCGGTTTCCGAGCCTATAGTCGCGATTCGCTCTTTAGACTCAATACCGTTACTCGCTTTAGCTATTGCACTGAGACTATCATTCAGGCTGGCAATAAGGGCCTCCACATAACAAGCGTGCCTATCAAAACAAACCCCAAACTCCGAGAATCCCGCCTTTTTTCTTCTACTGGCGAGCATGTGCTTAAGTCGGCCATAACTATCTGTCGGGCTTTTGTCATGTACCGGCCGCATACTGTGTTTGGCTGGTTGTCTGGCGTAATCTTTGCTCTTGGACTGGTACCATTTGGACGCTTCATGATTGTTAGTCTTGGAGAGGGCTCAACCAGGGGACACATTCAATCTTTGCTGGTTGGTTCAGTGCTGATGATAGCTGCTTTTCTTTGCCTGGTACTGATGGTGATTGCCGAACTGATAAAAATAAACCGTATCCTGATCGAAGACAATCTCGAACAAACTAAACGCCAACGGTTCGGCTGAGTTAGCAAATTTCTATTTAGGGCAAGAATTTTGTCGGTGTTTTGTAGCCGGGCGTTATCGGGCCAAGCGTCTGCTTGATGGCGTGGTTGACTCGACGCACGGTGGAGTTGTCCCAATACCAATGGTCGTTACTTCTTAAGATGAAGGTTAGAGCACCTCCGCCCCATGTCAAACAAATCAAGGTAGTCAAGAGCAGAATCAACTTCAACAACTGCCACCGTCGCAGCGCTTGGGTTAACCCAAGACCGACTAGTAGCAAAATTGGTAATATGACCGGCAACAGGTATCGCCCGTTTATCGCAACAGGCTGACCGGTTTTGAGAAAGGCATGGAACTCATCTAGAAGCAGCGAGCCAATATAACAAGTTATAACGACCATAAACAGCCCAAGTACCGATGCCTGATAAGTGGCAAAAACTCGCCTATGACTGACGAGTAGCGCAATCAAGCCTATCGACAGGGAGAAGACCGCAATCATTCCTGGTAAAATCAGCGGTCCCCGTGTTTGAAAGTTACTGGACGGACCATCAACTGCAAAAAAACTTCTTAGCCACATCCCAAATAGCCACTCTTTGCCAAACACTAAGACTGACTTAGATGATGGACTATCGTGATCGAGATTATTTTGGGCTAAGTCATAGTCTCGTATCCAAGGGGCATAGACACTGCACTGCGAAACGGTCAGAACTTTCGAGCAGTCTGGAACGGGGTTGTGATATCTCAGCAAATTCACCCCGTAGCGCTCAGTCCAAAGCCCCAACGAAACAAGCATCAAGATTACCAGCAATATACTTTGAGCTGTACTCAATGCCCTGATTGAGTTTCTCAAGGACTGGCGAAAAACGACGAAGCTCTTGTAATGGCTTATAACCGCAATTACCACAAATAGTCCGATGCCAAACGCAATTGGCAAAAATGCGTACTTGATCAGGCTAGTTAGCAGGCAACCAACTACTAACCCCCCAAAAAGCTTTATATTGAAACTGTTATCACGACGCAGCTGTTGATACCACGCGACCGTCACAAGCAGCACCAATGCTACAGCCGGAAACAATAGGTTGTCATAATTTATCTGAGCGGCCAGTAAGGGCACAATCGGTATCAGTACGAAAACCGCCAGGCAGCTGTGCACTAACGCCGGAGAGGCTTTCGAGGTCATTAAAACTCGCCGAAATAGGTATAGACCGCTAGCAAACAAGCCAATATTGATTAGCCTCAAGCTAATTACCTGAGCTGCTTGAGGGGCTATCACCAGCTGAACGAGTCGAAAAGGAAAACTCATTAGGTAGTGGTAAAGGTAAGATGGGTCCCTCGTAAAAGCTCCGAATGCATAGGTTCCATCGGGCTGTGATTGCCAAAATGGCAGAGCGTGGTGACTATAGAGTCGAATGATTCCCAAGTGAAAGTCTTCGTCAAACGCCATAGGATACTTGCCACTTAAGGCAATCCAGAGTGCTTGAAAAACTAACAACAAGACAATCAACCAAAAGAAGTGTCGACTGGCGATAATCGTCACAATTCGCTGTGTCGTAGCTGTTGTGAGTTTCATATAATCCGCTTGCCATTATAACCTTAAAAAACTGAACCTGGCGATTTTTGAACAGAATAACATCGCTTGCCTTATCTCTATTTGCGCTAAACTAGTTACATGAAACGATCGGCCTGGCGAAGCATTGTCGCCTTGATTATTATCGCTGTTACGGTGGCACTATTTGTTTACTATTTTGTTTCTCACCCATCGATTCGCCAACAGCTGAGCCAGACTACCCTCCAAACAATTGCGATTATACTTGGCCTATATTGTCTGGCATTAGGCGCCCTTACCTTAAACACTATCGCAACACTGCGGCTTTGCCGCGTCAAGGCAACGCTTGGCGACAGCCTGCTGTTGACTGCCTACACCTCTGTAGTAAATTTTTTTGGGCCTTTGCAGAGCGGGCCGGCGTTTCGAGCGGTCTATGTCAAAAAGAAGTATCAACTGGATTTGAGGCGTTATGCCAGCGCTACTTTGTTGTACTATGTCTTTTATGCCATTTTTAGCGGCTTGTTTTTGTTGTCTGGGATCTTGAAATGGTGGACTTTGATAAGCTTACCGCTGTTACTATTGATTGCATCGCTCTTGTTGCGTTACCAGAAGTCATTGCAGACAAGATTCAATGACATGGATTTACGCGGCTGGTATATTCTGGCCGGAACGACGCTACTCCATCTGTGCATTGTAGCAACCATCTACTATGTCGAGCTGCGCAGCATCCAGCCTGGAATAACACTCCATCAAGCCATCATTTACAGTGGCGCAGCGAATTTCGCTCTGTTTGTGTCATTAACGCCAGGAGCCATCGGCTTCCGAGAATCATTTCTGGTATTTTCACAGCGTCTACACCATATCAGTACACCGACGATCGTCGCTGCCAATATTCTTGACAGAACGTTATATTTCATCTTTTTGGGTGGCTTAGCACTTTTAATATTTGCAACTCACGCCAAACGTCACCTGCTGGCAAATCAGGACAGATATGATGATTAACCGGCTCACTTTAAGCTGTTTTTCAATATTCTTCGTATAATGATTATATGCGAATTCTTGTCATCGAGGATGAACCCAAGATAGCCCAAGCCATCAAAAAAGGGCTTGAGATCAAAGGCTATGCTGTCGATATGGTTCACACGGCAGACGACGGGCTGTCTCACGCCAAGGAGCCTGAGTATGATGTGATTGTGCTCGACAGAATGCTGCCGGGGTCTATCGACGGGGTCGCTCTGTGCCAGCAACTTCGAGATGCAAAAATTGACACTCCAGTGTTGATGTTAACGGCGCGGGGCAGTATCGGCGATAAAGTTGAAGGATTGAATAGCGGTGCCGATGACTACCTGGTCAAACCATTTTCATTTGAAGAACTTGCCGCTCGTGTTCGGGCGCTGCTTCGTCGACCCAAGGTTCATTTGGGAACAGTGCTATCACTGGACAATTTGAAAGTTAATTCTGTCGATTATTCTGTAACAAGGCGCGGGAAGGCCATTCAGTTGACCAACAAAGAGTTCGCATTGCTGGAATACCTGTTGCACCGCCGGGGCCAAGTCGTCACCAAAGACATGATTATTGATCATGTCTGGGATCAAGACGCCGACATTCTGCCCAACACTGTTGAAGTATTTATCGGGTACCTGCGCAATAAAATAGACCGACCCTTTCCAAAGGACAAACCACTGCTGCAAACAGTCCGTGGTTTCGGATATAAGCTGGGCACCTAAGCCGACCTTATGTTTCGCTCAGCCACCGTTAAACTGACTGTTTGGTACTTGATTCTGGTTATGATATTAAGTTTTACTTTCAGTTTTCTTTTTTACCACGTGACGACTACTGAGCTAGCACGAGGTTTGCATCACGAAACTGAGCGAATATATCAAGAGTATCCAGTATTTCAGGATAACAATATTTTGGCCCCGGGCCGAGACTATCAAATTGCCGCCCATCGCCTTTTAGTTAGGCTTATCCTGCTTAACTTATGTATTTTCATCAGCGCCGGCTTTGCCAGCTACTGGTTGGCCCGTCGAACGCTTGAGCCAATCCAAGAAGCTCACGAACAGCAAAAACGTTTCACCGCGGACGTCAGCCACGAATTACGCACGCCTCTGACTGCCTTAAAGATGGAAAGCGAGGTAGCGCTATTAAACCCCAAACCTAAAATTTCCGAATTCAAAAAAACACTCACCAGCAATCTTGAGGAAGTGACTAAACTCGAGAAGCTTGTCAACAACCTCTTGCGGCTGACTAGCTTCGAGTCCGATGCTATGGCACAACACTTTACTCTGGTGTCGCTTGATGCCGTAGCCACCGACGCAGTTACCCAGACCGCTGTCTTGGCTGAACGAAAGGGTATTAAGTTTGACACGGCTCTGAAGCCGCTTAAAGTCTTTGGCGACAAAGACAGCCTAGTGCAGCTAGGTGTTATATTGATCGACAACGCCATCAAATACAGCTCACCAGGCCAAACTGTTAAAGTTTCAGTGAATTCGTCTGACGGACAAGCCGTCATGAAGATTTCCGACCAAGGCGCCGGCATAAAACCAACCGAACTAAAGCGCGTATTTGACCGGTTTTATCGCGCTGACAGTTCACGGCACAACGGTGCCAGCCAAGGCTATGGTCTGGGCTTGTCTATCGCTCAGCTCATCTGCGACAGCCATAATGCCCAGTTAACCCTGTCAAGTCGATACGGTCATGGCACCACCGCCTCTGTCACAATCCCGCTAGCCCAAACTGGCAATAAGCCCTAACCGCCCGCTTGGAAAGAGACAGTCGTGAGATCGATTTATCAAAACGTTCCAAATTCGTGAGATTTTGTGCCGATAATCTTCCGACCCGCTAAAAATGTTCTCTGATATGGCCAAAGGAATACTCCCAGTCGGCGTTGGCTTTTTTGTGCGGGTTGAATATATCCTGGGGGTCAAGGATGCGCTTGGTAGCTTTGAACAATCCAAGCATTTCCTTGCCATACATCCTTTCCAGCCACGGACCTCGGACTAGCCCATCATTGTGTTCCCCAGACAAGGAGCCGCCATATCGTAGCACTAGGTTGTTAACATCCTTCATAGCCGGCAAAATCTTTTTTCTGTCTTTTGGGTCCTCGAGTTTCATAAGAGGAATGACATGAAAGTTACCATCTCCCATATGACCAGCGATGGTCGCAAACAGATCGTATTTGCGGATAATTTTACGGAGTCGAGGCAAAAACTCGGTCAAATACTCAGGGGCTACAACAAAATCATCTATGAAAGGTGCAGTATGCTTGTCCTTGACTTTGCTCCTAAGCAGTTGGAAGCTATAGCGGCGCATCAGCCAGAACTTTTCAGATTTACCTTCTGTGGGATCTTCCTCGAAGCCATTAATCTCGTATCGGGCCCTATGCTTCGATAATTCGCTGTGCAAGGCTTTGACTTTTTGCCGAACTTCGTCTTCGGTCTGGCCATTGAACTCAACCATTAAAATTAGTTTTGGAATGCCGCGGAAAAATTGCAGACTGGTAGGTATGAAGCTAATCAACAGTTTCAAGACACCGCCCCAACCAATCATTTTGCGAAAACTAAACAGAAACTTCATACCCAAAAACATCGTGGCGTCATCAAACGATTCAAAGGTCGCCGGTTTAGATTTCATAACTTTGGTTATCACATCGCCCAGATCGTCAATCTCTTTCATAAATAGTACCAGCAGTCCAGAATGAGGCCGAGCAGGAACTAAACGAAAGTGTATATCAGTCACAAAACCAAGCGTACCTTGTGCGCCAACTATTAATTTGGTTAGGTCGAAAACGCCGGCTTCGCGGTCCCAAACATCCCAGAGATTGTAACCCGTAGAATTTTTGCTGACCCGCGGTTTGGCGTCTTTGATTTGTTGGTAATTGTTATCAAGTAGCTCAAACAACCGCTTGTAGACTTGGCCTTCAAAGTCTTTCTGGCTCAATTTTTTATCAAGTTCGGACTTATTCAGTGGTTTTACAGTTCGTTCGATGCCATCGGAAAAAACAAATTTCAGCTCAGTGACAAAGTTTTCGGTTTTGCCGTACTCAAGAGATTTCTCGCCTCCGGCGTTATTGTTGACCATGCCGCCGACACTTGCCAGTTCTCTTGACGCCGGATAGGAAGGCATCAGTGAACCTTTCTTGAGAGTTTCGGGCTCAAAATCCCGATAGAATACCCCTGGCTGAACCTGTGCCTTTTCCGCTGAAACGCTTTCAAGCTTGGTGAAGTGTTCCAGGAAGTCAACAATTATCGAGTCGTTGATAGACCCCCCGGACATACAGGTCCCAGCGCTCCTGGCAGTTAAACTTAAACTTGGTTGGGATTTTTTCTTGGCCGAGATCAATTTTACTATTTTTTCAACATCTTTTGCGTCTTTTGGTTTAACAACCAGTTTTGGTCGCAGCTCAAACATCGAAGCGTCATGACTGTACAGATCCAGGGTTGCTGGAGCATCATCAACTTCGCCACTAAACTTGGCTTTAGTTAAGCCATTTTTTATTTCATCCATACTATTAGCTTAAGCGTTACCGGTACGCTAACGCAAGCTTTGATACAATTACGTCAATGAGCGTCTGCTTCTTTGGTAGTTATAACTTAAATACAACGCCTCGTGTTCAAACTTTAATCGATGGCTTGAGAGGTCACTCGATCACTGTCAAAGAGTGCAATGTGCCGCTTATGGTGAGCACCGCTGAGCGCATCGCTATTGCCGAACACCCGTGGCGGCTGCCTTTATTTGGACTTAAAGTATTGCGTTGCTGGGTCAAACTTGTCTCCAAAAGGCGGCAAGCCAGCCGTTCAAAGCACATCATTGTCGGCTATTTGGGCCAGTTTGATGTCCTGCTGGCCAAGATGATATTCCCCACCAAACATATTATGTTGGACTACATGATATCAGGCGCTGCCACCGTTCAAGATCGCGGGCTGGGCGGTCGGGTTAAAAACTATTTACTTGTCTGGCTCGACACTTTAGCGCTTCGGGCAGCAACGACAATCATTGTCGATACTGACGAACATTTTCGTGATATTGCCCCGAAATTCCGGCCAAAGTGCATTGTTGTATCTGTTGGCGCGCCTCAATCATGGTTTGAAACCCCTAGGCCCCGACGCCTAAATCAATCACGAACATTTAGCGTAATCTTTTTTGGTTTGTATACACCACTTCAGGGGACTGTAACTATCGGTAAAGCTCTAGCTGAGCTTACTCAACCTATCGAAGTAACCATGGCCGGATCGGGCCAGGAATACGCGGCCGCGAAGAGAGCAGCGAAGTATCCTAAAAACACTACGAAAATCACCTGGATTGATTGGGCCGACCCTAGTCAGATCGCTCGCCACGATGTGACTTTGGGGATCTTTGGATCAGGGCCCAAGGCGCTCAAAGTCGTGCCGAATAAAATATACCAAGGCGCGGCACTGGGGTGCGGCCTGGTAACCTCCGACACCCCGCCGCAGCGACGAGTACTGGGCGATGTGGCTCTCTTTGTGCCTCCGGATGATGCTCGCCGCCTAGCATTAGTTTTAGATGACTTGGCAGCTCATCCTAACAAAGTAGTTAAACTGCGCAAGCAAGCAAGAGCCTATTCGCAGGCTCATTTCACTCCAAAAAAAATTGTCGAGCCGCTAATCAGTCTTATTAATCAAACTTAGTCTTACTGATATAATCATTAGCAAGATGAAAAAACGGAAAGTTCTAATCGTGGGCGGGGGTTTTGGCGGCGTCAAAACCGCCTTAGAGTTGTGTCAAGACGAGCAGTTTGATGTGACGCTGCTTAGCGACAACCAGGATATGCTCTATTATCCGGCGCTGTATCACACTGCTACCGGAGGCAAGCGCAGCAATTCGAGCATACCGTTCGAACATATATTTCGTGGCAAACAGATCAAACTAGCCCAAGGTGTCGCCAAGACTTTGGATCGAAAGGCTAAAAAAATTATCGTAGAAGGCGGCAATAGTTATCACTACGATTCATTGGTGCTAGCCCTAGGCGTGGTCACTAATTATTTCGGCATTCCCGGCCTGGACGAATACTCTTACAACATAAAAACCCAAGCTGGGGCGCAACGCTTTAAAAGCCATTTGCACCAGCAACTTGTCGATCAAAGGCGCCCCGACCTCAATTACGTGGTTGTCGGCGCCGGCCCCACCGGTATTGAGCTCGCTGGAGCACTACCCAGCTACCTGCTGGCATTAATCGAACGACACAACTTGCCCAGACGTAAAGTTCACGTTGATTTGATCGAAGCTGCCCCGCGACTCTTACCGATGCTTCCCAAGCAAATATCTCGATCAGTCCGCCGTCGGCTAAAGAAACTTGGTGTCCGACTTTATCTAAATAGTGTTGTCCAGGGGGAAACGGCCGATGAACTGACAATAAGTGGCAAACCAATCCGCAGCCACACTGTTGTCTGGACTGCCGGTGTCACCAACCATCCATTCTTCAAAGAAAACAATTTTGTGTTAATGGGTCGCGGCAAGGTAGCAGTTGACACCTTTCTACAGACTGAACCCGACATTTTTGTTATTGGCGATAACGCCAATACCCCCTATAGCGGTCTGGCACAAACAGCGCTGCACGACGGCGAGTCCGTAGCCCGAAATCTAAAGTTACAGTTAACTGGCAAAGACATGAAGAGCTATATTGCCCGGAGACCTGTTACAGTCATCCCAGCCGGTCCGCGCTGGGCAGCGGTAATTTGGGGCTCGCTGAAATTCAGCGGCTGGTTAGGCCATCTACTGCGCGAAGCCGCCGATTTCAAAGGCTTTCACACCCTTGAACCTTGGCAGCTAGCCACCAAGCAATGGTTATCCGAGTTTGATTACAACGACAGCTGCGAAATCTGTGCTAAATCTAACTTGTAACTATTTTCGTCACTTAAATTTTTCACCAAAGGCTAATCATTGGTTAACCATTACTGATTGGCGGGTTACAATATGGCTAATGGCAAAATTTGAAACTGAGTTTAAGCTGCTGAACCAACGTCAGCGGGCGGCAGTGGAGGCAACTGAGGGCCCGGTGTTAGTTTTGGCCGGACCTGGTACAGGCAAAACCCAGCTACTAAGCATGAGAGTAGCCAACATACTCAAAAAAGTCGATGTCGCGCCGAGCAACATCTTGTGTTTAACGTTTACCGACAACGCGGCCCGCAACATGAGAGAACGGTTAAGCCAGATAATTGGGCAATCAGCCTATCATGTGGCGATTCATACCTTTCATAGTTTTGGCAGCGACGTTATCAATCAAAACCCAGACTATTTTACGGACCGGCAACTACTACAACCTATCGACGAGCTGGGGCGCTATCAACAACTGCACGAGATTTTTGACAATTTGCCCCATAGCAACCCCTTAAGCGTTAAGGTTGGTACAGATTTTGTTTTCCTCAAGGACGTACTCAGCGTCATTGGCTGGCTCAAACAAAATGCTCTCAAACCAAATGAATTGCGTTTGATGCTCAGCGCTAATCAACACTTTATAGAAGCTACTTCGCTAGAGTTAGCTAAATCATTTTCTGCCACACCCTCAGCCAAGCAACTACCAGCCTACAAAAAGTTCCTAGAGCTGACCCGACAGCAGATCGACGGCAAAAGTTTTTTCGGCTTTCCTGAATATGCCGCTCAGGCCGCAACCGAACTGGAACTGGCCGTTAATCTAACAGATGCCAAAGGTCGATACGCCCCAGCTATCACTCAGTGGCGCAAAAACTGGTGCAAAAAGGACAACAATGGTCGTTATGTCTACAAGGATGGCGGTCAAAACAACCACAAACTAATGGCCATGGCTAATATTTATCAACTGCTAAACGATGCCATGTCAAGGCAGGGGTTGTACGACTTCGACGATATGGTGATTGAAGCCGTACACGCCGTGGAGCAAAACAATGACCTTCGCTATAACCTGCAAGAAAGATTCCAATATGTCCTAGTCGACGAGTTTCAGGACACCAACAAAGCTCAACTAAGGCTACTAAACGCTCTAGGAGATAATCCTATCCATGAGGGCAGGCCAAATCTTATGGCTGTAGGTGATGACGACCAGGCAATTTATGCGTTTCAGGGAGCACAAGCCTCCAATATGGTCCAATTTGTCAACAAATACTCCATTAAACCCATCACCCTAACCGCCAACTACCGCAGCAGCGCCAATATCCTATCTGTCAGCCAAAGCATTGCTGGTCAAATCACAGATAGATTAGACCTGGTCGTACCGGACGTCGACAAACAACTAGTCGCCCAGTCAAACCATGTCTCAAAGTCGTCGAACCACATAACTCTGCCTAGCGAATTGGCACAATATGACTGGATAGCTGACGAAGTCGAGAAATTGATTAAATCAGGAACGCAACCGGAAAATATTGCCGTTATCGCGCCACGCCACAAATATCTGGAACGATTGATGCCTTATCTGGGCGCCCGGCACATACCGGTAGCTTATGAGCGGCGCGAAAACATACTTGAAGCACCAGTAGTTGTTGAGCTGCTGACGATGTCGGCTCTGATCGTGGCAATAGCTGATAACCGCCAAGCCGATGTCGATCAATTGCTGGGACAAGTATTGAGTTACAGTTTTTGGAATCTACCGTCTGCTACGCTGGCCCAACTCAGCCTGGACTGCTATAACCAACATAAACACTGGCTTGAAGTGCTGATTAATCACAAAAACATCCACTTGCGCCAGATAACCGCCTGGTTTGTTGAGCTGGCCAAGCGCAGTCAGCTTGAACCAATGGAATACATGCTCGATAAGCTAGTCGGAATTAGCGAGGACGGAGTTGATAGCGAGTACGATGACCTGTTGCTGCCCAAGGGTAAGTCAGATAGCTTTATCTCGCCGCTTCGAAGCTACTATTTCAGCCGCCACCGCTATGATACGGCCACCGATGCTTATCTGACGCTTCTAGGGCAGCAAACGACACTCAGGCACCGCCTGAGACAATGGAAACCCAACAAGACTCTGTTGATACGCGATTTAGTTGAATTTGCTAATTTACACCAAAGTGCCAACCTTAAAATTATTGACACAAACCCGCACACTCAAACTACCAATGCCGTCCAAGTCATGACAGCCTATAAAGCCAAGGGTCTTGAATTTGACGCAGTCTTTGTGATTAACGTACAGGATGAAGTTTGGGGACCAACCGCCAGGCGCCGAAGTCTACGCATCTCCTTGCCACGTAATCTTCCGATCGAACCAGCCAACGACAGCGACAACGACCGCTTACGATTATTGTTTGTCGCTTTAACCCGGGCCAAACAAACACTCTTCCTGACCAGCTATAGCCGCACCCTAGACAACCAGCCCTCACCGCCTTTGAGTTTTATCCTTGAGGATAATGCCGGCAGTCTGCTACCTAAGAACATTGATAGCCCAAACACAACCAAAGCAGTTGAGATATTATCAACTGATTGGGCTTACCGCTTCCGACAGATTATTGCCGACAAACCAACCTTGCTCGAACCGGTTTTGGCTAATTACAAGCTCAGCGTGACACACTTAAACAATTTTGTTGATATTAGGGATGGCGGTCCGGAATATTTTCTGGTGCATAATTTATTACGCTTCCCAGAAGCTTTATCACCTTCCGCCGCATACGGCGATGCCGTCCACAAAACTCTGCAATCGGCCCATGCCGAGCTCAAACACTCTGGCAAACTACCGTTAAGCCGGTCGCTACAAGCTTACTTTGAAGACATTCTCGCACGAAAACATCTCCGTGGCACTGACCATAAGCGATTGGTTACTCGCGGCGACAAGGCCCTTAGGCGTTATTTTGCACAACGCGGCAAAGACTTTTTGCCCAGAGACATTGTCGAGCGCGGCTTTAATAACGAGGGGGTAATTGTTGCTGGAGCCAATCTGAGCGGCAAGATAGACAAACTTCACTTTAACGGTCCGGGCGTCGTCCAAGTAATCGATTTCAAAACTGGCAAACCAGCCCCTAGCTGGCAAGGTAAAGATGAGCATGAAAAGATTAAACTACATAAGTATCGCCAACAACTGATGTTTTACAAATTACTGGTCGAAAATTCAGCCAGTTTTAGTAAACAACTAGTTGTCGCTAGCGGCGCTTTAGAATTTATAGAGCCAAACGACCAAGACAAGCTGGTCGATAATCTAGAGTTGACGTTTGATGCTAATGAACTGGCTCAGTTTGTCCAATTAATTGGTGCTGTCTGGCAGCACATCACTCAGTTGAATTTTCCAGACACCAGCGGCTACCCTAACAATCTGGCTGGAATAAGGCAATTTGAACGAGACTTGATCGACGATAAAATATAAATACTGCTCTATGGGGCATTTTCGTCATAACGATCCTAAGTTGGTTAACTTTAGCCTGGAGCCGATATTCGCCCGGGCAACAGCCAGAAACATAAACCAAACCACTCCACTACTTTTGCTTCAAACTAAAACCGCCCGGAGTAATGCCGGGCGGTCACAAAAAAGGTCAGGTCGACCAGAAGAAATGCTATTTTTTGCGACTCGAGCGCTTTTTAGAACTTTTCGTCGATGACTTGGTTGTCGAGGCAACCTGCGATGACGCCGATCCGGTACTCGTTGCTGCGGTCTTAGCTTTCGGTCCAGCAAAGAGCAGGGCATACAAGTTGACACCAATGACAGCGCCAAGTACCGGTCCGAGCACATAAGTACCCCAGACCCATGACCTGATCCCGAGAGCTACTGCCGGGTTCAGTAGACCAATCGCTGCCGATGAAGCTGCAATGGCACCAAGCATCAGTGCCAAACCGGAGTAGGCGGCTGCTGAGGCACGGCTGACACCTTGATATACGGCCGCGGCAAAACCGAAGGCAAACAAACCGCTACCGACAGCCTCCGCTACTAAGATACGTCCTGAGAAATGCCCGCCAACAGGCTGCAAACTGTTGTTTACGTAATAGGTATAGAGTCCATATGCCGCCCAGGCACCGAGCAATTGTACGACAACGTAGAGTACGGCCGTCAGGCTTGAGATTTTGCGAGCTGTCCACATGCCTACGGAAATCGCCGGGTTGAAATACCCGCCAGAAGTGTTCCCCACGGCGAAATTCATTAGTGCGAAGGTAAGTCCCGCCGCAGCAGCCACAAAGAACGGCACACCGATAGTTGAACGTTGCACACTTAAGATCAGCAGCGTCAGCGCTCCTGTACCCAGAAATTCAGCTACCAAAGCAGCCACTTTTCGTCTTCCAAACATTATTGGAACCTCCTATTAGTTGATGACATAAGCGTACCGTGTGGCAAAGTTTTTGTAAAGAGTAGATTAAGCTCCCACCGGTGTTGGAGCGGCCTCAATCATATCAACCGGCAGGTCACCTTTGGTCAACACGGCGGCGACCGCCAGAGTGTAGACCAGCTCGCTGTGGTAGCTAATCGCTTGTTTATGGCGGTCATTGTTTGAGAGGCAGGCAGCTATTTCTGCCAGACGCCAATCGTCCACGGCAAATATTTGAGCTTTATTGTGTGTCGCCTGGCGGACAAGCCTTTGATCAACAGTGTAGTTCGGAACTTTATTAATTACGAAGCGACGCTCGCGGTGATTGCCCCCCAACTGTTTAACAATTTTTGCGTGACTGAGCACCCTGTCAACCACCTGTTTGCCGCTAAAGGCAGGTTGGTTTGGAACCTCACCAACGTAGCTACGAATATTTCGATATACCTCGTCAAGCACTGCCTCGTCCCCCCCCAACTGTTTGACGACCTCTCGAATCGGCTTTTCGTATTTCAGGCTGGCAAACAAAGCCTGGGGTGCTTTGTCGATTGCACCGCAACCACACTTCTCGCCAACGGCTTTTTCGTCGGTGTGAGCACCAAAGTCAACACCGATTTCGTCCAGCTGATCGGCAGCGTTTGCAAAAACCTGGTTCAGTGTCTGACCCGCCGACGCACCGACGCCAATTTTGGCCGCAGCAGCCATAGTTACGCCTCCGCCAAACACTTTAGGACGGTGTAGGCTCTTGTGATATTGCTCTCGTGAGGAAAATATATTTCGCACCTCCCGGCCATCGCCACAACCATCATCGTGAGCCTGAACCGGCACAATTATGTCTTGGTTATGATGAACAACATTCTTGACAGTCTGGAGGATTTCTCGCTGCTCTTGTTGCCCCGAAATCTCACCATAGCCAAAGTCTAAGCCATCACTTATTTCCATAACGTTAATCTCAGGTCTGGGGCGTTCTTTGGAGTATTCTTTAGGGATTTCTTGATCGAACATAATTTAGGTGGTGACAAACTTTTTTGGTCTCAGCTCCTACCAATTGTGTTTTTTATCACAAATGCGAATACAATCATAATACTTTGACCCAACGATTGCAAGCGCGTTTGCTGCTGCTGAGTGAGCATTCGGAATGGTTAGTGATAGTTTGCTATAGTACAAATAGTAATTTCAGGAGCAGCTAGTCATGTTGAAGGATTTTAAAAAATTTATCCTGCGGGGCAATGTAGTCGACCTAGCGGTAGCCGTCGTCATTGGCGCCGCCTTTGGCGCGGTAGTTACCTCACTGGTGAAAGATATCGTCACACCGCTGATTGCCGCGATTGGCGGTCAGCCGGACTTTTCAAAGCTATCACTGACCATCAACGGCAGCAAGATTATGTATGGCTCATTTCTAAACGCAGTTATATCGTTTTTGTTCGTTGCCACCGGTGTCTTTTTCCTGATCATTCAACCACTTAACAAATTCATCGCTTTTTCAAACCGCAATAAAGAGCCAGAAGATCCTAGCGAAAAGAAATGCCCGTTTTGCCTGAGCGAAATTCCCAAAGCCGCAAAAAAATGTGCCTTTTGCACCAGTGCCGTCAAATAAACCTTGAGCCATAGCAAATTGTTGGATCCAACCTCCAACACATTACTATGTATCCGTTTGTAGCCTAGCCCTTGCGCCGCCGCTTGAGCGAGGCCACATGCAGGCGTACCTCATGGCGATCAACTAGACTCTGAGCGTGCTCCAGGCTAACCTGATCTTTGGCTTCGGCCTTCATCTTATGAGCCCGCTCTAGGGCTTTTTGAACTTCGGCTTCATTGATTTCGTCGGCCCGGTCTGCTTCATCAACGAGCACTCGTAGGTTATTGTCGGCGACTTCGATGACACCGCCGTTAGTAACGAAATACTCCCTCTGGGCGTCGCTGTCTCTGGGCTGGCGGCGAACAGCGATTGCACCAGTGGTGGCGACACTGACAAGTGGCATATGATCTTCCAGTACTCCAATCTCGCCATCGAGTGTTGGCAGGACCACCTCATAGACATCTTCGTCAAACTTCTTACCGCTGATGCTGACCAACTGGAAATGAAACACGCCTATTTGACCTCACTTTTGACCTGAGAAATGCCTCCCTTCATGTAAAAGGCGCTCTCCGGCTTATCGTCGTGTTTGCCGTCTAGGATTTCTTGGAAGCTCTGTACTGTGTCGGCTAGCTTGACGTATTGGCCGGTGTTACCGGTAAATTGCTCGGCTACAAAGAACGGCTGACTGAGAAAGCGCTGGATGCGACGAGCGCGTGCCACTAGTTGCTTGTCGTCTTCAGAGAGCTCCTCCATGCCCAATATGGCTATAATATCTTGAAGATCCTTGTAGCGTTGAAGGACACGCTGGACTTCACGAGCGACATTATAGTGATCTTCACCGACAATCGCCGGATCAAGAATCGTCGAATTGCTATCTAGGGGATCGACCGCCGGATAAATACCGATCTCAGTCAATGCCCGGCTAAGCGTGATGGTCGAATCTAGGTGGGCGAAAGTCGTCGCCGGGGCTGGGTCAGTTAGGTCGTCGGCTGGAACATAAACTGCCTGGACCGATGTTATCGAACCTTCCTTGGTTGAGGTGATCCGCTCTTGTAACTGACCCATTTCTTGGGCCAAGTTCGGCTGGTAGCCGACGGCTGATGGTAGTCGACCAAGTAGCGCTGACACCTCAGCACCAGCTTGGGTAAAACGAAAAATGTTGTCGATAAAAAGCAGTACATCGCTGCCTTTGTCGCGAAAACCCTCAGCGATAGTCAGTCCACTCAGCCCAACCCGCAAGCGAGCTCCCGGCGGTTCATTCATCTGACCGAAGACCAATGAGGTGTTTTTCAAGACATCAGCGTCGGCCATTTCGTGATAGAGATCATTGCCCTCACGGGTTCGCTCTCCAACACCGGCGAAAACCGAATAGCCCGCGTGAAACTTAGCGATGTTATTAATAAGTTCCTGGATAAGCACAGTCTTGCCAACCCCTGCACCGCCAAAAAGACCGACCTTGCCGCCTTTGGTGACAGGTGAGATGAGATCAATCACTTTGATGCCGGTTTCCAGAACCTCGACCGAGCCTGCTTGATCAATAAGCGGGGGAGGAGCGCGGTGAATCGCAGCTCGTTCTTTGAAATCATCCTTCTGACCGTCGATCGGCTGGCCGGTAACGTTGAACATGCGACCAAGGGTTGCTTCGCCGGTTGGCACGCTGATCGCCGCCCCAGTGTCAGTCGCTGTCAGTCCTCTCGGCAGTCCGTCGGTTGAGCTCAACGAAATTGCCCTAACACTTGATTCACTCAAATGCTGGGCGACCTCAAGTGTTAGAGTTCGACCATCGTGTACGACCTGAAGTGCGTTATAAATCGCAGGTAGATTGTCAACAGTGAATTCAACATCGACGACCACGCCGACAATTTGGGTAATTTTCCCTTGCTTGGTTGATGCTTTGGTCGCGACTGCCATTATTTGTCCTCCGTTTCTTGACTTGTCATAGCTAACCTCTTAGTGCCTCGGCACCGCCTGATATCTCGGCCAGCTCCTGAGTAATTGCAGCCTGGCGGGCTGTATTTAATTCTAGAGTATAGTCATCAATTAAGTCGTTGGCATTGTCGGTGGCGTTTTTGGTTGCTAACATCCTCATGGCGTGCTCGCTGGCCAGACTTTCTAGGACTGCTTGCCATATTTGAGCTTCAACCAACCTGGTAGTTACTTGGTCGATGACAGTCTCAACATCCGGTTCAAAGTTACTGATGGCGGATGTCGACTCATCGGCCTCTAGAACCGGTGCCGGCAGCAGCTGAAGACTGCGTGCTTCCTGCACTAGATTTGACTTGAACTCGGTGTAGAGCACCTGAACGCTATCGACTTGTTCAGACTTGTAGCTATCGATAACCGACTGTAAAATTGGCCGGACATCGTTGGCTGTTGGCTTGTCACCAAAAGGTGGATAAACGGCGGTCAGCTCGACGCTATTGAGACGACGAACAAATTGGGCTCCTTTGCTGCCAATAGTGATAACCTGGCTGCCTACCTTTTCTTCCTGGTCTTTACGCAGACCGACCGTCAACAGCTTCAGAACATTTGCATTGTAAGCCCCAGCTAAACCGGTGTTGCTGGTCACCACGATATACAGCCTAGTCTTGACCTGGCGTTTTTGAAACAACGGTTGTCGCTCAACTTCGCTCATGGCATTGAGTCGCTTTAGCAGGTCATAGGCAAGATCACGATAATCTCGACTGAGACGAGCGTATTCTTGGGCTCTCCGCAATTTGCTCGCCGAAACCAGTTCCATGGCTTTGGTGATCTGGCGAGTGCTGCGGACCGACTTAATCCGTCTCTTTAAAGTGATGGTGCTAGCCACTATTCACCTCGTTGGCAATCAGTTCATAACCAGTCATGGGGGAAAAATCATAACCAGCTAAGCTGCCATGACCGGCCTCATAGGCACGGTTATTTACTGGTGGCAGAAAACTTGTCACGGGCTAGTCTCTTTCTTGGCTGGCTTGTAGCTGACAGCAATTGATTTGGCGATTTTCAGAATCGCGGCATTTTGATCGTCGGTCGGCTTGTCGCCGCTATTTAGGGCAGTGACTAGTTTTGGCTGCGAAGCCTTTAACTCTCTGTGAAGCGCCTCCTCGGCCAGCTTGATTTTTTCCAAAGGGACTTCGTCGAAACAGCCCTCAGTCGTAGCATACAGGCTGCTGTACATTTCCCAGATGGCATAGGGAGAGTACTGAGGCTGCTTGAGTAATTCGGTCAGGCGTTGCCCGCGCTCGATAGTATGCCGGGTCTCGGGGTCAAGATCCGTCGAAAACTGGCTAAAGGCCGCCAGCTCACGAAATTGGGCCAGACTGAGCTTCAGCCCGCCACCAACCGATTTGATTGCCTTGGTTTGAGCCGAACCACCAACCCGTGACACCGATAGTCCAACGGAGATGGCCGGTCTGATACCCTGGTAAAACAGATTGGTTTCCAGAAATATTTGACCATCGGTTATAGAAATAACGTTTGTCGGAATATAAGCACTGATGTCACCAGCTTGGGTTTCAATGATTGGTAGGGCAGTCAACGAGCCGGCGCCAAGTTTGTCGTTTAATTTTGCAGCCCTTTCGAGCAAGCGTGAATGCAGATAAAATACGTCGCCAGGGTAGGCTTCGCGGCCAGGCGGGCGGCGCAAGAGTAATGACATCTGGCGATAAGCGGCAGCGTGTTTGGTAAGATCATCATAAATAATCAGGGCGTGTTGCTTATTGTCTCGAAAATACTCGCCCATGGCGGCACCAGCGTACGGTGCCAGGTAGAGAAGCGCGGCAGGGTCAGCCGGACTGGTAGCCACGATAATCGTTTGCTTCATGACGCCCTCTCGTTTCAATCGTTCCTGAAGGGCTGCTATCTTAGACATTTTCTGGCCGATAGCCACGTAGACGTTAATAACACCCGTTTTTTGGCGAGCCTGATTGACCATAGTGTCGACGGCGATGGCCGTTTTGCCGGTTTGGCGATCACCGATAATTAGTTCCCGCTGCCCTCGACCGATCGGTACAATTGCATCGATGGCCATTAGTCCGGTCATCATCGGTTCATGAACACTTTTGCGGTCCAGAACCCCAGGAGCCGTTCGTTCAACAGGACTCATCCGTGGTTTTTTCAGAGCATCTCCGCCATCCAATGGGTTACCTAGGGGATCGACGACTCGTCCTATCAGCTCAGAACCAACCGGTACTTCGAGGATATGGCCGCTTAGGCGAACTTTGGCGCCCGCTTTGATATCGGTGTCATCACCGAGAATAACGGCTCCGATTTCATCTTCGCCGAGATTGAAGGCAAAAGCTGTGACTTTTTGCCCGCTGCTACCATCGATATCAAGCATTTCGTTATAGCCTGCTTGGGCCAAACCATATATCCAGGCGATTCCGTCGCCAACTCTGGTGACCACACCGACGCTTTCGATCTCCGGACGCTGTTTCAATTCGGCAATTGCCGCACGGATATCGTCTGATAATTCCCTGATCGATAGTTCTGACACTACTGACTCCTTTCAGCTGCAATCAACACCGGGCAATTGCCAACCGATATTGAGGCAGTTACCGGCAATCGATAATTTATCGCTAGACGATCACAAGTAGCCAGCAATGAGTTCAAAGAAACCATGGCTAAGCTTTCCCGGCAATCGTTAGTTGTTTCAGGGTATTGAGTTTGGCTTGGACACTAAGGTCTAACTGCTGCCTGGCCAGGCTGAGCCGGACTCCTCCCAAGATAGTTGGATCATGGACTTCTGTCAGATTGATGGTTTTCACCGCCGGAAAATGCTTGCCAATCGATTGTTTGAGCCGTTTAAGAGAACTCTCGGATAAAGGATGAGCGCTGGCGGCCATGACTTCCAGATATCCGGCTTGCTGCCAATCATACTGGACATCTCGCAGCAGCGAGCTTAGTTCGCTTACGCGGCGCTCCGTTATGAGATAGGCAGCGATTTGCTGGCTAAGCCGCCGATTCGACCCGTCCGCCAGCGTGGCATCGGCGATAAATTTGGCCACCTGTAGTCTAGGCTGCTTCATGTCTGACACTCTCGCATTCTCGTCAATCTGTAACTACATGCCGCGGCAAGACAAACTTCCAATAGCGAGACCAGGATTGATGGTTGTCGGCTGCTTGATAAACTCACGACGGTTGTTGCTCCTTTATGGCTCGTTCGATTAGCTGGGCATCCTTCTTGGTATCAACTTTTTCGTCGATAATAACTTCAGTTACACTGGATATCAAACCGACGAGTTCACTTTCGAGCTTTTTGCGAGCACGTGTGGTGTCCTGGGCTATTTGAGCCTGGGCATCGGCCAGAATGCCAGTTGCTTTTTGGTGAGCCTTGTCTTCGCCGCGCTGTATCGCCTGACGCGCGCTATTATGAGCGGCGGCAATTATATCATCGGCCTGTTGCCGTGCTTTGTGTAGCGTAGTCTCTATCTCTTCGTCCAATTTGCTGCGTTCTGCTCGCATTTCCTCGCCTAGCTTGACGCCACTTTCTATCAGCTCCCGTCGCTCCCGCAAGACCTTGACAATCGGCCCGAAGGCATAGCGGCGCAGCACCAAGAAAGCCAGCACAAAAGTGATCAGTTGTACTAGAAACGCTTGTCCGTCTACCCCGAGAGCGCCAATACCTGACGATGAAGCTGCAAAATTTGTGATTAGCATGTCTCGACACTCTCTATCATAACTGTT
Organism: Saccharimonadales bacterium (SeqCode); assembly: GCA_041912375.1. GTDB lineage: Bacteria > Patescibacteriota > Saccharimonadia > Saccharimonadales > UBA4665 > JAYRNA01. The sequence continues at coordinate 187,300 of JAYRNA010000015.1, forward strand.
TGATTACGAGTCTGGACTAGTGAAGCCAATGAAGCGTTCAACAGCGCCAACGTAACATACTGCTCGCTGGGCTCAGTGCTAGACGTTATGACTTGCTCGAAGTACACGGTAGACAAACGAAAATCTCCTTTATTTGACAAAAAATGTTGCGGCGAACGCCAATAGACCATAGACCTCTATTAGCCCAACAAACACCAAGGCCTGACCTAAGAATTTGGCAGCTTCGGGGTTGCGTCCGACTGCCGATAAGTAATTTGCGCCGACTAGGCCGATACCAATAGTAGGACCGATAAAACCGGCGCCGATCATGATGCCTTTGCCGATGATATCGACATTCACGGTCGTTGCTTGTGCGATTAAGCTAAACTCTGACATTTGCTATTTACTCCTTTGCTTTAATAACTCTGTTGACAGACAAACCAAAAACTCGGCCGCTTTCACGCGGTTGCCTTACTGGGTATTGCACCAATTGTTTCAGCTGCTCCATCGTCGGTCAAGTCGTCATGGGCTTGGCCGGCATTGACACTGATAGCCAGGTAGTTGACGCTGAGAATGACAAAAATGTAAGCCTGAAGCGCACCGACTCCCAGTTCAAGCAGTGTAAAAGGCAGGGCAGTAATCGGCGCCATGACATGGCCAAGATAGCCAAAGACATTAATCACTATTTCACCTATGGTAATGTTCAGGAACAATCGGAGACTCAAGCTCAGCACCCGCGTCAGATCTGTCAGCATCTCGATTAAACCAATTGCTAGGTAGAGCGGATTGAGTGGGCTGCCGATGAAGAAATGGCTTAGATATTTACGAAAACCACCAACTTCACGGACTGACGCAATATAAACAACTAGCATCGTCACCAAGCCGATACCAAGCGTGGCGTTGAGATCACCGGTGATCGGTCTAAACAAGGGATGTTCGCCGGCCTTAAGTCCTTCGCCAACTATCGGTAACAATCCCAGCCAGTTGTTCAACAAGATGAAAAAGAACAAAGTAGCAAAAAAGGGTACGTACTTGCGGGCTATCCGCTTATCGACGAAAGCGTCTTCGACGAGTTTCGAGATAAATTCACTGCCGTATTCGATCAGCTGCATCAGTCCAGCTTGTGGCTTGACGGTAATCCTCCGGCCAACCCAAATCAGCAGCGCGCAAATAACCACCAGACATATCCAGCCATAGAGCATCGAGTTGGTAACACTCAGCCCGCCGACCTGAAATATTTCTAGCGGCGAAACGTGGACTGCTGGACCGCTCTCGGCAGCAAACATCGTTAAGACACCGATCATGATTTTTCCTTATGTGATGGCAGCGGACTTAGCCTTTGCAGTTGTCGCCAAACCACAGCAGCAGTTCCGGCCATGGCTACAAAGAATCCCACAAGTGTAAAAACCGGAGACAGCGAGAGCGCTTCGTCAAGTTCATGCCCACCAATAACCGGCACCAGCACCACGATGGCTAATTGCCAGCTCATATTGGCTGCCGCACCAAAAAAAGCCCGTCTGGCAGCTTGATAGTCTGCTTCATTTGAGTGCTGCAACGATCCACCGTTAGGCGAGGGCGTCTTAAGTGGCGCGGTCGTCTTCGTCATTTCTTAGTGATTATATCAGTTGTCGGTTGGCGTACGCAACCGTACTCAACGGTGTCAAAAAATATACTTTTACTTTACAAAGTATAGTGGTAATATAGCTGTAGCTATGACTAATTCAAAGATAATAATTTATGGAGCACCTTGGTGTGCCTTTTGTCACGCGGCCATGGACTACCTCGATAAGTTGCGTGTCAAATACACCTATAAAGATGTTGAGAAGGACCCGGCTGCTGGTCTGGAGTCAGTCCAAAAGTCTGACCAACGCGGTATTCCGGTCATCGACATCGCGGGTGATATTATCGTTGGCTTTGATCGTCCCAAAATCGACGCCAGCCTCAAAAACCACCAGCTTATCAGTTAGTGTTTCCGGCCCATGTAATTGTTGTGCTCAAACTTTCCCATCAGTTGAAGCAGCAACTGCCCACTCCTCATAATTCGACCTAGCCCAGATCGCGGAACAGCCTCTGTCTCTGAGGCCAGTTCTGAGGCTGATTGAGGCTCTGGCTGTTGCCCGGGCAGACTAGATTCTGCAGTCTGTTCAGCCTCAATCGGCGCTTGTTCTTCTGGGCTGGGTTTATAAGCCATAGTTATCTCCGTATCGTGTGACGTTTATAGTAACATGAGAGCAATGGTCTTCGAAGATTATTCAACCAAACAGTCAGTGGTCTTAGCCTACACTGGTGACGGTAAGGGCAAGACGACAGCCAGCCTTGGTCTGATGTGTCGGGCCCTAGGAAACCGTTGGCGAGTGGCATTTATCCAGTTCATCAAATATTGGGGCGTCAGCGAACATGTCTTTATTCGTGATATACAGCCGCTTTACAAGGATCAACTGTATTTTTACAAGGGCGGCAAGGGATTTTACAAGGCCGGCGATCTGAGTGAAAAGCACATTACCGAAGACCAGCATAAAAAAGCCGCTCAACAAACTTACCGACAGTCACTCAAAGCCGTTTCAAGCGGTGATTATGACCTGGTCATCTGTGACGAGATAAATAATGCCGTCAATGATGGACTATTGATAGAGGCCGATATTGCCAGGCTGATTAGGGATAGAAGTCCTAAGACCAGTTTATGCTTAACCGGCCGTAATTTTCCCGAGTCACTCGGATCTCAAGTCGATATTGTGACCGAAATGAAAAAAGTTAAGCACCACTTTGACAACAAGTTCCTGGCAAATAAAGGCATAGATTTTTAGTGCCCTCGATCAAATTCGACGCTTTAGCGATAGACCGGATGTTGCCATGATGCGATCTAAAATTGCTCTTAAATTCACCGACAGGTCAGTTGACATGACCGCTGTCATCGAGATACTTGGTAGCTAATGGCCTATCGTTATCGCTCACGCCATGGCCTATATGGACTAGCTTTCACGCTACTAGTTCTAGTTATTTTGTTGGTACAAAACGACTGGTTAAACCAAACGCCAATCGCGCGCGATCAACCTGGCCTGTACCGGGTCAGTCGTTTTGTCGATGGTGACACCATAGCAGTCACCATGAATGGCCACCAAGAGCTAGTCAGATTTATTGGTGTTGACACCCCCGAGACCCACAAGCCGAACACTCCTGTGCAGTGCTATGGGCCAGCGGCGGCCGCCTATACCAAACACCTGATTGGCGCTAACCGGGTCCGCCTGGTATCTGACCCGCAAAGCACCAACCGAGATCGCTACAACCGACTGCTTCGCTATATCTATCTGACCGACGGCACCAATGTTGACAAAAAGATCATTGAAAACGGTTACGGCTTTTATTACCCCTACTTTCCGTTCAGCCAATCTGCTCAATTCGCCTTAGCCCAACAATCGGCCCGCACCGCCAAGCGAGGATTATGGGGCAATTGCCTGCCGACCCCGACCGACAAGGGAGGCTTTGTGTCAAACCCAGCCTAGACGATATTTGTCGTCGGATCGATCCTAGTTACTCGAGGAGTGAACAGCTGAGCTAGCGAAAAGCTGTTGCTGCCGATATCATAACTGCGATATATCAAACGTGCCGGCAGGTAGATCAGCCAGCAAACCATAAGTATCGGGTACATTTTGTGTTGAATTGAAAGTTTATGCAGGGCATAGGTTTTTGGGCTAACTAAGCTATACCGGATATAGTCGACAAACTTGGTGTCGACCCGGCGCGATGACACTCCGGCTATTAAGCTGCCTTCGTAATCAACCACAAAACCGGCCTCTTGGAGGTGGATTGCCAGGTCAAAGTCCTCGTGCAGGTTTGCTTGGCAGCAAAGTTGGTTTCGCACCCGCCGCCAGGCCCCAGCGCGAACGGCCATATTGGCGCCCCAGAGAAAATTCTTATCATTTAGCTGCCTGGCTAGCCAGCTACGGGCACGGCCGTCAACAGAGTTTGCTAGCCCTGGAAGTCCGAAATCATAATAATCGGCGGCGCCGCTGACGGCGTCGACGGCGGCGTTTTGGAATATCTCAGCAACTTTTTCCAGCCAAGACGGTGGCAGGATGGTATCGGCGTCGATCCGGCAGATGATATCGCCCCGAGCGGCGTCAAAGCCATGATTTCGGGCATAGACAACCCCTTGACGAGGTTCGCTCAAAATTCTGACGAAATCGTAGCGTTGGGCAATCTGGCGAGAGTTGTCGTCAGAGTTGTTGTCGACCACCAATACTTCCAGTGGAGCAATAGTTTGTTTGGCAACCGCGCTCAGACAGGCGTCGAGGTACGCTGCTTCATTGTATACTGGGATAACTAGGCTCAAGTTCATAACAAGCTGCTTACTAGTATATGGCACATCACCACTCAACTTATATAAATAAACTGTCAAAACGCTTAAAAATGTCAATTTCAAGGTTTTGGCACGGTAGTTGGCAACGCCGTCTCTTAGTGGTGCTCGGAGTTCTGCTGACACTTGGCCTAGTCACTATGTTTGGTATCTCCCAGTGGTATATCCACTCCCAGGCCAGCAAGCCATTGTTGCTGGGGACCAGCTTTATCCCGGACTATGCCCGAAGCCTCGGAGTTGATCCCGAACAAACCATGGACGGGCTGATAAATATCGGCGTCAAGAACTTCCGGCTGGTCAGCTATTGGAATGACATCGAACCAAGCCCCGGCAACTATGATTTCAGCCAACTCGATTGGCAGTTTAAAAAGGCCGAAGCCGCCGGCGCACACGTTGTGCTTACGGTTGGACTTCGCCAACCGCGTTGGCCGGAATGCCACCAACCGGACTGGGCAAAAGCCGAACCGACAGCAGTCTGGCGACAACAACTCTTTAGCTATATCCAAAAGGTTGTCGAGCGCTACCGGTCGTCGCCAAGCCTAGCGGGTTATCAGCTCGAAAACGAATACTTCTTACGAGGTTTCGGTACCTGTACCGATTTCGATCGATCGCGGCTCGTCAGTGAATACCAACTAGTAAAGAAGCTTGACCCGCACCATCGAATCGTTGTCGGTCGCAGCAATAACTCTCTTGGACTGCCACTAGGACAACCCCAGCCAGACGAATTTAGCATTTCGGTTTATAAGCGCGTCTGGGACGCTGGCGTGACCCGTCGCTACCTTGAATACCCATATCCGGCCTGGTTTTACGGATTTATTGCCGGCAGCCAACAACTGCTCAATCACCGCAACATGCTGATCGCTGAACTACAAGCCGAAGCTTGGCCGCCTAATGGTCAGTCGATAACCGAAACCAGCCTGAGCGAGCAAAACAAATCGCTGGACGCCACCCGACTAAAGGACCGTTTTAGTTACGGGCGACAGACTGGAATGCGAGAAATTTATCTGTGGGGCGGAGAATACTGGTATTATCGCCTCAAAGTACTGCACGACCCGAGCCTTTGGCGTGTCGCCCAGCAAGAATTCAGTCGCAGCTAACCCCCTAAACCACTAGGTAGATAGGCCGTAATCCGTCATACTAACCCTTATGGCTAAACGTAAATCCGACCAGCCGAAACGCATTACCAACCGCCGGGCCAGGCATGACTACCAGCTCAGCGATTCTTTGGTGGTAGGCATGGAGCTGACTGGGGCAGAAACTAAAAGCTTAAGGAAAGGTCACGGTCATCTCCGCGGCGCTTACGTAACGCTCAAGGGCGACGAGCTATTCCTGATCAACGCTACGATTGCCGGCACCAATGGCATTCCGATCCCAACTGAGGATCAGACTCGTGCGCGTAAGCTGCTGGCTAAACGCAAAGAAATTACCAGTCTGGTCGCTGCCAAACAACAAGGCAAAACAATTATACCTCTAGAAATCCAGACCGGCAGCCGTTATATCAAGCTCAAGATTTCTGTCGGACGTGGCCGTCGACAATACGACAAGCGACAAGTTCTAAAAAAGCGCGAAGAAGATAGAAATATGCGCCGAGCGATGATGCCGCAATGAACGACACATCATTCAAGAAGTTGATCAAATTGTCATCTTGGCCAGAAACAGACTCCATATAATCATGTTTTCATAGACTTGAGCTCTCCAAACGGCACACTCTAAAAGCCCAACACGGTGCTCGAGTAGCTGGTACATTAGCTCCTAGCACCATCACGTAGCCTAACCAAGCGTTGCACCCACCGACAGGGTTCGTTATAATCCTATCTGTTCTCAAGCGTTCCGGGGTAGCTCAGCGGTAGAGCGGGTGGCTGTTAACCACTAGGTCGCTGGTTCGAATCCAGTCCCCGGAGCCATGAAAAATCCGTCAGCTTCTGTTGACGGTTTTTTCATTTTTCCGAGGCTGAATTTGAAGCTGCGACCAACCCGTCTTGGCGGGTTAAGGTCGCTGGTTCGGTCTCCAAAGCCGCGCGCAGATGCTTGCATCGAGCACGGCTGAAGAAGTGCTCTGATCCAGTCCCCGGAGCCAAGCATAATCATTATGGACTGGTGCGTATTTTTTTTGCATACTATTAGCATGAACAGGAGCCAAAATGGCTTTAGCGCTATTGCAGTAATATTTTTTGTGGTGGCTATGCTTGCGGTTTCAATGGCTTTCATTAGCGTGAAAAAAACTAGTCATACTGCTCAAAAACGTAGCACCACTTTATCCAGCAAAAGCGACATATCAAATGAAAGGCTAATCTATGTTGGATTTGGCAATGCTCAAGCTTGTCAAAATCCACCCGGGATAACCGTTGAACTTAATTATGTGTTTAGTAAACACTACGCATTATCGAAGGAAATTAATTTTGCAAATATGCACAAACCGTCAGCGGCATCGTTGGAAGTAAATGGTAAGACCTATCCCATAACACTGGACAATTCCTCTTCTGCCGTTGGTAGCGCTCAAATACATTGGGTGTTTAATGACGTCCCTCTAGATCAGGCAACAACAAAGGATATTGTAGGATTACAAGGGACCATTCATTACACCATTAACGAAAGGAGCGTGACAACACCATCATTTACTTTTGACAGTGGGTCTTGTGAAGCATAGTCGCTAATTTAAGCTTTACTTATACTTCGATAGTTGCGAAACTCATCCACTAAGAGGAGCCCAAAGTTGTTGCAACCTGAGACCGAAGCGAAAAGCGTACAAGCGCTAACCTAAGGCCAAGTTTTTGCTACAATAAATACATTCAAAAAACTATAGGAAGGGCTCAATGGCACAAAAGATTACCGCGAACCTATGGTTCGACGGCAATGCAAAGGAAGCGGTCGATTATTACGTCTCTGTTTTTCGCGAAAGCAAAATCAAAAACATAGAATACTACCCAAAAAGTAAGTCAGAAGGATTGGCGGACTTCCAGTCAGACTTGGCGGGGAAAGTGCTGATTGTCGAATTTGAGCTCGACGGTATTGACTTCGTGGCGATTAACGCCGGTCCAGAATTTAAGTTCAACGAGGCTGTGTCGTTTAGTATTAGCTGCAAGGATCAAGCCGAAATTGATTATTTTTGGCAAAAACTTTCGGCCACACCAGAATCAGAACAGTGCGGCTGGTGTAAAGACAAGTTCGGTCTAAGCTGGCAGGTTGTGCCCGAAAACATGAACCAGCTAATGAAGCGCCCGAACGCTTTTGCCAAAATGATGAAGATGAAGAAAATAGTTATCAGTGATTTTTGAAACCAGCTAAGTTTTGCTATACAAATATTCTCGCGTCAGCGGCCACGATGGATTCTGACCTTTCTTGAAAGTCCATTGTGAGAGGTGCGAGTTACCGGTTTTGAAGGTCATCATGGCGCCGGCCAAATAGAGCTGCCACATCCGGTAAAACCGCTCATCGTACAGTTTGATAACCTTAGCTTTTTGCTTTTCATAGTTACTATACCAGCGCTCGATAGTCATGGCGTAGTGCTGACCCATATTTTCATAATCGAACAGGTAAAACCCATACCTAGGCATCAGTGCCGTAGTCTCACGTACGCTAGGGATGTAGCCCCCGGGGAAGATGTATTTATCGATCCAGGGACTGCTCGAAGTTTCATTTTGATGGGTTATGCAGTACAGCACCGAAATGCCGTCGTCATTTAGGTGTCGCTTCAAGGCCTCAAAGTAATCCTTGTGATTGCCGCGGCCGACATGTTCATAAAACCCGACGCTAACTATCCGGTCGTACTTTTCTCGTTTGGGGATGTCTAGATAATTCTGTAAACGAAAGCTGACCAACTTGTCGACACCGGATTGCTTGGCCAGATTGACTGAATATTCATACTGCTGCTCGCTGAGCGTCACGCCGACTCCGCGAATCCGGTATTTCTTTGCCGCCTGGACTAACAAATAGCCCCAGCCGCTGCCGATATCTAGCAAACTCATCCCCGGACTTAGTTGCAGCTTTCGCAGGATATGGTCAGTTTTTTGTTGTTGGGCCTTTTCGAGGCTGTCACGCGGAGAATGAAAATAGGCACACGAATAACACATGGTCGAGTCCAGCCAGAGCTTATAAAAGTCATTGCCTCTGTCATAATGCTGCGCGATATAATTTTTTTGTTTGGACCTGATATTTTTGTTGAGCTTCAGGACTCGGCGGATCCTGTTGCCTTCGCTCACAACTGGATTCAATGAAACTAGCTTCATGAGGTTGAGAACGGAGTCTGTGTCTATATGGCCATCCATGTAGGCTTCGCCCAACGCCACGCTGGGGTTTTTGACAGCACGGCTGACAATGCCCGGCTTATTTATGGTGACCCTGACCTTCGGTAAGCCTTCTCCGAAGTTGCTGACTTCGCCGTCCCAAAACACCAACTTCAAGCTGCCTCTTTTGATTTGGCTGAGTGCGGCTCTGACTATTTTTTTCTCCATATAACTCGCATGCTAACACCCGCCATTACACTTGGTCTGTGAGAACTTATACACTTCAGGTTTGCATGATTTCAAATATTTTCAGCTTTGAACTTTCGCAGACCAAAAATTTTTATACGCGGCATATATCTAAAACTCTAGCTTTAAGTGCTGACAGATTTACGCCGTCTGAAGCCAAGCGATGTTAAACTATATACAGTGAAAAAAAGTGGCGCTTCGTTTCGGGTAGGCATCATCTTCCTCTGTGCTTCGGGTGCCGCTTGGTTGTCTTTCATAGCCTTTACTTTGTCAACTATAAGCACCTCGTCAAAAGCAGTTCTAGTGACTACAGCAATTGTCTTAGGCGAATTGTTCTTTTGGGTTGGCAGCTTGCTGGTCGGCAAAGAACTGATAACCAAGTATCGACATAAAGTTAACCCAAAAAACTGGCGGAAGAAACAATAGTAGCCGCCATTATTACAAGAATGTAGCCGTTGACCCGTAGTCAAAGCCAGGCTCAAACGGTGACAAAAAAGTCCCTAGCTCCTAAAAGTCTAGTATCAAAAGAGACTATAATTTATATATCAACAATTAACCCGAGGAGTCATACTGCCCGTTATGCGCGACTACTTGCTAAACCCAGTTCTGCTAATCATATTTAGCTGTTCGACGGTTATCTTGTGTTTAGCATTGTTCAAGCGGCTTTCAAAAACCGGCTCGAACTACCGTCTAGACATCCTCAAACCGCTGGCAATCAGCTTGGTGCTTCTGGGCTTGCAGATATTCATTATCAACCGCGCTTTCGGCCTGGACAACATACCCAATGCCGGCTACCCATTGGCGTGGTTAGCAAATTTTTTGCTGGTCCTAACCGTCTGGCAGCCAAAGTACGATAAACTTAACTTTGTTTATGGCATAGCCTCCTTCTTTAGTACGCTGATATTGCTGGGTTTATTTGTCAATAATTTTTATCAATATTTCCCAACACTGGGTTCGGTACTGTCGCCTAGTTACGCCAAGAAGAGTTCTATAAATACCATAGTCCGATCGACCACTCACTCCAAATATAATGTGAAAACTATAGAGGGTTCTCTGTTTGCCGGTGGTGAAGCCAAAGGCACGGTATTGAAAACCGAGATACCCGGCTCCAGCTCGCATTTCAAGGCCCGCAGCGCCTACCTATATCTACCGCCGGCCTACAGGGACAAAACTTACGCTAGCGTAAAGTTTCCTGTCATGGTTTTGTTGGTCGGTACCCCCGGCAACCCCTCCAGTTGGTTGCAGGGAGGACTCCTGGTAAATACACTCGACAAATTTGCGGCCCACCATGCTGGAATCACGCCGGTCATAGTTATTGCCGATCATACTAGCAGTTTTTCTAACGATACAGAGTGTGTCGACAGCTCTCACGGTAACGCCGAAACTTATCTGACAGACGACGTACCCCAGTTCATCAAGTCTCATTATCGGGTTTCGACCGCCTCGACCAACTGGGGGATCGGCGGGTTTAGCGAGGGCGGAATGTGTGCCGCCATGCTAACTTTGAGACACCAAAGTGTTTATCAACACTTTTTGGACATCAGCGGCGACCCCTATCCATTTTTGGATAACAGAAAGCAGACACTGCCGGTGCTTTTCAACGGCTCGAAAACAGCCATGGAGCAACACAATATAAACTGGCTAATAAACCACGCCGATATCACCCCTCAACTAACGGCTCAGTTCGCCATAGGCTCAGACGACAACAAAAAGCTGGTTCAGGAAATGCACCACACTTACAATGATGCTAACAGGCAGAAAGTTACTTCAAGCTTCGAAATCATTGCTCGCGGGGCACATTCTTTTGACACCTGGTCACAAGCCTTTAACGACGCCTTGCCAAAGTTGTCGTATTACTTAGGCGCAACAGATTGTGAAGCCATTTGTATGCAGTAATTATGCCCTCTAGAAGGTTCGAACCTTAGGCTCACAAAATCCTCTGAGACTTCAGTTGGTAGCCAGCCGTCTACGCCAAGACAGGCTCGGGAAAATTGTACCGCCAATAACATATATCGTTACCAGCCCGTATATTGCTAAGCTGACGTGTGGGTTTATGAAGCTAAAAACTATGCCGGTCGCATACAATAAAGCGATTTTCAGGTATTGGTTACGGTGCACGATGAACATGTCGTGAGTAAAGTTAGCTCTGGCTAATTGCTGGTGTCGATAGAGATAATGAACTACTAGCCAGCCGGCTAGATTGATCAATAGAATATTGATGCCATAGATTGCCACCGCCCATGCGCTAAAGGTAAATTTGCTAAGCAGGCTGGTAGTAAACGGGATGAGACATACGAAAAACAAATGGATGATATTCAGCCACAATACTCTAGTATCAATCGACTTAAACATTCTTGCTGCCAGGTGATGTGCCACCCAATACATGCCGACAATAGCAAAGCTGAGGGCATAGGCACCGAGCGCCGGCAGGATGTGGGTTAGGTGGTCGTCTAGGTTGTGGCCAGTGGTATTGTCGGGTAGTTTTATGTCAAGGACAAGCAGAGTGATGACGATGGCAAATACCCCATCGGTAAAGGCTTCGAGTCGTGACTTTTCCATGCCAATAACTATAGCCTAATTTGATGAACGCCGCGTATGTGATTTTTAGAAATCTACAGCGTACATCATGGATTGCTAAATACTCAGCCAGACTGCACCAGTAAACAATTTTTGATATAATTTAGTTGTTGGTAAATCCAGGGTCACAAATAACTCCCCGGTCTCTGGGGAAACAATTAATTGCTGGTGCACACATCTTATCTAGAGACTCACTATTACTAAATAAGGAGTCGACACTATGTCAAAAATGCCAAAAGAAGAGCAAATGGACTGGTACGAACGAACTCATAAGCATTGGCGCTCATGGGGCTCGTGGTTCAGCTGGGGCTCGCCGGTAGGTTTGGGCCTGTTTTTGCTGGCTGTTGCAGGCGCGGTTTGGATTTTGTCAAATATCTAAACTAAGAAGCAAGCCAAGACAACGTCAATGCGCGCCCCAGCAAAAGAGGCGCGCATTAAATATATTTTATGCAAACAAAGTTTACATACTTTTTAGGTCGCGTGGTGATGTTGGTTGTAGCTGTGCACCTGAGTAATCTCCGTACCATCCCATATCGAGAACAATACCGCCAAGACCGAAAATACTACCTGATTCCATATCATAGCTGTGCTGGCACCGGCTATGGCAAAGGTTGATATAAACAACCAAACTGCTGCCAAGCCTGCAACCCAACTGGGCAAACTAAACTTCCAGAACAGCTGTACTAGACCACCGAGCGCGATAACTATTCCTGTAATAATTATGCTCGTCAGAGCAGCACCGGTGACAGAAATCCAGATAGGAGATATAGCTACCCAGATACCAATGAGCAACACAATGACACTTGCAAACCTAGACTGACTAAGTTGACTTTCCATGGCTAACTCCTTTCCAAATTAGCGTTTGTCGACCACAAACCTTACTATTCACCTCCTTCTGATGGAATTGTAGTCTTTATTGGTTTGCTGTGCAGTGGCGCTTTTTACATGCCGTCAGTTATATGTGGGCTGATTGAGCCAAAACGTTGCTCTATTAGCGCACTGATCCCCAGCCCAATAACCACCAAAGCCAGTCCAGAAGCAAGTAGCTGTACCTGTTGCGTCAAGTGAGCATTGTAATTTGTCGCGGCCGCAATCAAAAAAATGATAATGCTGGCTAGCCAAACAACTAGCGTTGCTTGAGCCAGTTTCTGGATAGTCGAATATGCTTTGCCGCGATATAGCAGCCAATTGATGCCGACCAGACTTACAAATAATCCGATTGCGGCAATCGCGCTACCAATACCATCGGGGCTAAACAGGCGTCGATCAAACTTGGCACAAATTTGAATCACGGATGTCTGACAATTTGTCGGTGCCGCGGCGCTAATGGCCGTAAAAACGCCAAAAACGACTAGACCAGTTATAACCATTGCCCACAGCTTTGACCAATGGCTTGACTTAAGCATGCGCCACGCGACAAAAGCTGCTGCCACCAGACACAGGCTCACTAAGATATCAAATAGTATGAACACCCAGCTGTAAGGATGGCCCGGTTCGTCGAGATCGCTGGCGAGGCCGTAACGGGCCGTCGAATAGTTCAGCCAGTAGCCTAGCGGCCAGGAATTATATAAAATTCCGGCCAAAGCCAGCATTGCGACAACAGCCCTCGAATATTTTTTATTATTCACCTACGACATTATATCGTTAGCGGCATCACTGCAAAATTGAAAACAGAATCTAGTCTAGGTCTATCGTTGGCGGGCAGTCGACAGCGAGCTTGCTAAACCCGTATTAAAAAATGTAACAATATTTAGGTGGTAAAAACGCCGAGAACCTGGGCACCAGAGACGGCCAGAATATTGGCAAGGCATTTCAAGACTCAACGACCAAAACCAGATAGAGACAATAGTTGCTCAAGCATTGGTTTTTATCAAAGTAAAGTATAGTGATTATTTTTACAGTACTGTTTGAAAGTTAAGCATATTATAGCCACATGTGCTGACTTGCTGGTAACGATATAAGCGGGCACGGCAAAACACCCCACTAGGGGTGTTTTGGGTTTGCGGGGTATGCTCGGGAGCATTTATCGCTGGTCGTTAACCGAAAAGCTTTTTAACATTCATCTTTTAGGCTGCTACTGAGAATCAACAGCTTCCAGCTTAGGTATTTGTAATATGATTGGTAAAGTGGTACGGTATGAATATGTCCGAGTTTATCCCGACTGATATCCAGTCATTTCGAAATTTTCTTGTCGAAGAGTCGGTCGAAACCAGAGACCAAATGATTATGAGTGACCACTTGAAAGACACGGAGATTTCTGTCACTGAATTTCAAAACGCGCTGCATTTTATGCAAGATATCGAGCTAGTACACGCGCTGTCGACCGATGAATTCTTCGCTGGTCCACCCGAGGACGATCCGACCGATGAGACCCAAGAAACTTTATGTCAGGTTGCCGAAGCGATAAATTTCACCAATCAACAGCTTAGGATAGCCAACCTGGCGGTTGTCAAAACCCTGAGCCAGCTAGAGGCAACTCACAACCAAACAAACGGCGTTCGCCCTTATGCCGCCGACGAGTTTTGGGACGGTGAACTCAAGTTGCGTGAATTTGAAGCATACTTCTTGCCAAATATACCTGACGAGCTGCCACGCGACTTCGAAACCCAGTAGTCCGCCAAATAGTTACGCGCCGGTTAAATGCAACAAAGCATTGTCGGAATACAAAGCCATCTGATAGGCTAGCAGTATGCAGGCAATCGCCGCAAAAAATGTACACAAAAACTTTGGAGGACACCAAGTTCTCAAAGACGTCAGCTTCGAAGTTGCCAAAGGGCAGGTGTTTGGCTTTTTGGGACCCAATGGCGCCGGCAAAACGACTACCATACGCTGCCTGATGGATTATATTCGTCCCAGTCACGGTTCTATTTCAGTCCTCGGCAAAAATTCGACCCGTGATGCTGCCTGGCTCAAAACTAAAATTGGATTTTTGTCATCAGATCTGCAGCTTTATCCCAACTGGACCGCCCAAGAACATCTCGACCTTTTCAAAGCGATCCGCGGAGATTTGGGGGTGGCCAACGATATCGCTAAGCGCCTCGGCTTGAACCTCGACACCAAGGTCAAAAGATTGTCCTCTGGAAATCAGCAAAAACTAGCCATAACTCTGGCCTTTTGCGGTCATCCTGAGCTATTGATCATGGATGAGCCGACTCGCGGCCTCGATCCCTTGTTGCAAAACGAGCTATACAAGAGCATTAGAGAGTTTAACGACTCGGGTGGCACGGTGTTTTTGTCGTCTCATAATCTTTTGGAAGTTCAACGCATCTGCCATGATATCGCCGTTATCAAAGACGGCACCGTGGTAGCCGCCAAAAGCATGTCTGAAATATTGAGCCTCAAAACTCACATCATCGAAGCGCTATCAGAAAAACCAATAGCTAAGAGTGATTTTACAGGCAAAGACATCGAGATCATTCATTATCGGCACAATGAAATAATCTGCCGGGTCAAGGGTGATATCAATCCTGTGCTTCATAAGCTGTCAGGTTACCCGCTCAAAGATCTAAACATCAGCCATGCCTCGCTCGAGGAAACTTTTATGGAGTACTACAAATGATCTGGCAGCTGGCCAAGCGAGAACTCCGCGACCGAAAGCTGTCGCTGATCATCTACTGCCTCAGCACGCTGCTGTTTATCTGGTTGTACGTTTCTATATATCCATCGATCAAGGCATCTTCTGCCCAATTCACTGAGCTGCTCAAGCATTTTCCTAAGGAGGTATTGCAAGCTTTTGGCCGTGAGACGCTTAACTTTAACAGCTTTGAAAACTACATTGCTGCCGAACAATTCAACTTCGTCTGGCCAATTATATATATAATTTTGATCCTATCTCGGGCCGGAAACTCGATCGCCGCCGAGATTGAAAACCGGACTATGGGACTGCTTTTGTCGTTACCTTTGCCACGACCAAAGATATTTGTTGCCAAAGTCTCATCGGGGCTGCTGACCATCGGCATATTTTTGACAGTTTCGGTTTTTGGCGTAATCCCTTTTATTGCCGCCTACCATATAGATGTGCATCTGCGCCCCTACGCCTTGCTATGGCTGCTTGGCTGGTGTTTCGGCCTGTCGGTCTATGGTCTCAGTCTATTCTTTTCGGCAGCGTTTCAAGAGCGAAGCAAAGCTTACTTTGTCAGTGCTGGCTGTATCTTTTTGATGTATGTCATGAACATAGTGGCTCAACTGCAACCAAGCCTCAGCTGGTTGCGGTATGGTTCGATTTTCCATTTCGCCGATTTTCAACAGGTTCTGACCGCTAATGTCTGGCCGTGGACTGGCAGCGCTATCCTGTTGGTGTTCGGCCTAATTTTGACACTACTGGCGGCGATCCTATTCTCCAAAAAAGATCTCAGTGTCTAGGCGGTTTTCCTTATCGTCGGATGATAGGCTAGAGGAGAAATAGACAATAGCGTCTAAGCTTGCTACGCTCAAACTAAAGCATAATCAAAAAAGGACCTCAAACATGGCAATCAACAAAAAACAACAACGACAAACAATTGACCGAATATTTGTCTTATTGGGAGTGGTCGTAGCTGCGGTGCTCTTTCTGACAGGAATTATAGCTTGGAATGGCTACAGCTACGCAACGACCTCAGTGAGAGATGAGCTGTTATCGCAAAAAATATTTTTTCCTCCTAAAGGCAGCCCAGCGCTTGATCCAGCGGAATTTCCGGGGCTTCAAAAGTACGCCGGACAACAGGTCGATAACGGTCCCAAGGCCAAGGCTTACGCCAACCAGTTCATTGCAGCTCATTTGAAAAAAGTGGCCAATGGCCAGACCTACTCAGAAGTTAGCACCAAGGTCATGTCTGACCCGACCAACGCCACACTCCAGCAACAAAAACAAACTCTCTTCCAAGGAGAAACGCTGCGCGGTCTGCTGCTTGGGGACGGTTATTCCTACTGGACCATCGGTATCCTGGCTCGTGACGCGGCAATCGTTGCTTTCGTAGGTGCGTCGATAATGACACTACTGGTTCTGCTCGGACTGGGCCATATGCGGCGCAGCGGTTAGTCGATCCCGTCATTATTTTTCGACGGCTTTGTCAGACGATGATTCGTGTTTTTGGCGAAATATCGCCCCTCGGCGCCTGATTGTAGCTGAAAAAAAGGCCGTGATAATGCCAACACCGACTAGAATATAAAATGTCGTAAATAATTTACCGAAGTCGGTATGAGGCGTTAAATCACCGTAGCCAATGGTTGAAAGAGTAACGACACAGAAATAATAAGCGTCTAGCCAGGACCATTTCTCGATTATGTGATAGAAAACTGTGCCACCAGCCAAGACCACGGCGGTCAACACCAAAAGAAGCCGATATATATAATTGCTGCCGCCTTGCATGTTGTCTAGTATAGCGCCTTTGACTGATTTATTGGTACCACTTAGCTTGGACTTATGGTCTGGCTAAGCAGCTGTTCAAAGTATTAAGGCTGCTCGGGCATGGTAATGATTGCTATAATATATATGGGATAAGGGGGTGCTCATGTTTCAGCTACCGAATTTGGACTACAGCTATGATGCGTTTGGTAAGTATATTAGCAAAACCATCATGGAACTTCATCATTCCAAGCACCATCAAACTTATGTCGATAAGCTGAACGCTGCCCTAGCGATTTCGCCTGATCTACAATCGAAATCGATAGACAGCCTGCTGACCAATTTAGACAATGTCCCTGAGGCCATCCGGACAGCGGTCCGTAATCATGGCGGCGGCCACTATAACCACAGCTTGTTTTGGCAATTCATGTCACCCGAGGGTGGTGGTGGCGGCGGCGAACCGTCAGGTGATTTGGCGACAGGACTAACAACAAAATATGGCTCGTATCAAGGTTTCATGGATAGTTTTGCCGATAAGTCACTCGGGGTATTTGGCAGCGGTTGGGCCTGGCTGATGCCCGACCTATCGATCACCACTACGCCCAATCAAGATTCGCCGCTTATGGGCGGCGGTGGGGCACCAATTCTCGGACTAGACGTCTGGGAGCATGCCTATTACCTGGACTACAGCTACAAACGAGCTGATTACATTAAAGCTTGGTGGCACGTCGTCAATTGGCCAGAGGTTCAAAGCCGTTACGCTAAAATCAAAAACCTTCACCAGCAATAATTTGTGACGACTCTAAATATTCGGGCTCAGTCCGTGACAAATTCTTTGGTGACTGAAACCGGATTGCTATAGTGTAGCTATGCGTTATGTCCAGACGGCCGGATGGGAGAAGGGGATAACTGACCTGACCGAGCGGCTGGTACGGGAGTTGAAGGCTGGCCATCAAGTTCTTTGGTTGATTAGTGGCGGGTCAAACATACCGGCCAGCACCAAGGTAATCGCCGGTATCGACGACCAACTGACTCAAAAGCTGACTATTACTCTGGTTGATGAAAGATTTGGGCCAGTGGGACATAGCGATTCAAACTGGACCAAACTGGTTCAGGCCGGTTTCAACGGTAAGTCGGCTCGCTTAGTCCCAACCCTGCTGCCCATGCTCGACCGGGTGGCAACCGTCCGCAGACAGCAGGAATTTCTGATCCAGGCATTTCGTGATAGCGCTGTCGTCATCGCTCAGCTAGGCATCGGCGAGGACTGCCACATCGCAGGCATCTTGCCAAATTCGTCTGCTGCTCAATCTGACGAACTCTACCTAAGCTACGATAGCCCTCCCTTGGTGCGGTTGACCACTACGTTCAACGGCCTCAAGCACCTAACGGCAGCCTATGTTTTCGCTTTTGGCGGGAGCAAGCGCGAAGCCGTTGAAAGTTTGAAGAAAAGTGACGTCGATCCCATCAAGCAACCAGCCCAATTTTTAAAAACTTTAGCAGAAGTTCACCTTTATAGTGACCAGATAGGAGACCAGAAATGACCGTAGCGATACACGGCCTCGGCCGAATGGGCATGCAGCTTGCCCGCAAACTTGCTGAAAACGGACATCAAGTAATTGCCCATAACCGCAGCCCCGAGCCGATCCAAAAGGCCACCACCTATGGAGCCATGTCCGCCCCGACCAAAAAAGCGGTAATTGACGCCTTCAAATCTGAAAAAGTTATCCTGTGGCTGATGCTGCCTGCCGCTATCGTCGACGAGCAGCTCCGAGACTGGCTGACGCTATTGCCCGAGGGAAGTATCATAATAGACGGTGGCAATTCCGACTATCGATTGACTGCCGAGCGCGAAAAATCGGTGACAGCCGCAAAATGCAGCTGGCTTGATATCGGAACTAGCGGTGGAGTCTGGGGCTATCAAAATGGCTTTTCTATGATGGTCGGTGGCAATCAAGCTTCGGCGGTTGAAGCGATCAGGCCAGCTCTGAAGACGCTGGCCAGCCCCCACGGAGCCTATCAACATTTCGGACCAAGCGGCAGCGGACATTTTGTAAAAATGGTTCACAATGCTATCGAGTACGGCATGATGCAGTCATTGGCCGAGGGATATCGGCTACTTAAAGAAGGTCCTTACCCAAAACTTGATCTGGCTGGAGCTGGTGAAGTTTGGCAACATCACAGTGTCATTACGTCTTGGTTGAACGAGCTTACGCGATCAGCGCTGGCCGAAAATCCAGAGCTGAATGGAATCGACGGCTTCGTCGCCGAAAGCGGTGAAGCCAGATGGGCGCTCGAAACCGCCCAAAAGCTGGACCTGCCAATGCCGAGCATACAATCAGCTTTTGACGTCCGTCTGGCGTCACAAAAAGGCGAGACCAACTTCACGACCAAACTGCTGGCCGCTATGCGTAATAAATTCGGAGGCCACCAGCTCAACCAATGAAACATTCGCACCTCGAGCTCGAGCCAAGCTTCATTGTCATCTTTGGCATAACCGGCGATCTGGCCCAACGACATCTACTACCGGCACTTTACCACCTAATGAAAGACGGTCTGCTGCACAAAAACACCGAGATCATAGGCGTCACCCGCCAAGACATCACGGCCGCTGAGCTGTTAGAACGAGTCGAGTTATGCATCAACGAAGTCGACAATATCTGTGACCCTGAGGCTCTGAAGTTGATGAATGAACGTACTAGCTTGTTCAAAATGAACCTGACTGACGACGGGGACTATGCTAAGCTCTTGAATTTTCTCAATGATCGTGAACAAGCTCTAGGCATCTGTATAAACCGGCTCTACTACCTAGCCATTCCACCGCAAGTCTATAACGGGGTTGTCGCCAGACTAGGCGCGGCCGGTCTCAATACCTCTTGTCCGCACGGTGTGGCCGCGACGCGGCTACTGATCGAAAAGCCCTTTGGCTATGATAGTGACTCAGCGAAAGCATTACTCGATCACCTTAGAAGCTCTTTCAGCGAAGAGCAGATATTTCGAATCGACCACTATCTGGCGAAAGAAACGGTTCAAAATATTCTGGTCTTTCGCTTTCAAAATCCAATTTTTGAAGCCATCTGGTCCAATCAGTGTATTAGTCATATTGAAATCATGGCTAGTGAAAAGATCGGTATCGAAAACCGAGCACTATTTTATGAGCCGTTGGGTGCGCTGCGCGATTTTATCCAAAGCCACCTGTTGCAACTCATGGCCATAGTTACCATGGATCGACCAGAAGCGATGACCAGTCAAGCTATTCATGAAGCAAAACAGTCGCTGCTCAAACAAGTACCATCAATTTCACCTGATCAAGTTGAACATTTGGCCAAACGAGGTCAATACAATGGCTACCGTGAAGAAGTCAACAATCCTCACTCAGTCACTGAGACCTTTGCGGCTATTCAAATTGAAATCAATAGTCAACGCTGGCGCGGTACACCGATAACCTTATGGACTGGCAAGGGCTTGTCAGAGAGAAAAACCGAGATTCATGTTTCGTTCAAGAGCCAGGCAACCGCTACCACAAATACTCTGTGTTTTCGAATCCAGCCCAATGAGGGAATTGAACTCGATTTGCTTACCAAAGAGCCCGGCTTTGACAATAAGCTAAGGGCCCAGGCCATGGATTTTTCCTATCGCCAAAACGCCAACGGACAGACCCACCCCAATGCCTACGAGCGAGTTTTGGTCGATGCTGTCAGAGGCGATCATACGCTGTTTGCCACTGGTGACGAGGTGCTGGAGGCTTGGCGAATCATCCAACCGGTGCTTGCCGAATGGGCCAAACGTCCCCAGGTGACCGCTTACCAAAAGGGCGCTGAGGGCTCGGCACTTTGCAGCCGACTGATAGACTAACTTTGGTACACTAGTATCGACCATGATCACATTCATTCAGGCGATCATCCTTGGGCTTCTCCAGGGAGCTACCGAACTATTCCCGATATCCAGTCTGGGGCATTCTGTTATCTTGGCCTGGCTTTTCAATTGGCGTGTCATTCTGGTCGACGAAAGCAAAAACGAATCTTTTTTCTTATCATTTTTGGTTGTCCTGCACGTGGCGACGGCGCTGGCCCTAATTGTTTACTATCGCCACACCTGGCTAAGGATAACTAAGGGGTTTTTTCATTCTCTGGGAACCCGCAAAGCCAACACTCCCGACAGCCGGCTGGCATGGCTACTGTTATTTGCCACGATTCCGACTGGCTTGACGGCTCTAGCCCTAGAGCATCACCTCAGAACCCAGTTTGCCAAACCTTTGTCGGCGATTATATTTTTGTTTATTAATGGCCTGTTGCTGCTGCTCGGCGATCACTACCAACGGACTCACCCTCAAGCAGCAAGCGGTAAAAGCTTAACCAAAACTACCGAGCACTTAAGTAGTCGGCTAAGTATTGGTCGAGCTGGTCTTATTGGCATTGCCCAGATTGGTGCTCTGATGGCCGGCATCAGTCGTTCCGGCATTACCATGGTCAGCGGTCTCTACAGCGGCTTGAACTCCGAAGATGCGGCTCGGTTCTCGTTCCTGCTGGCGACGCCGATAATCCTTGGGGCCGGGCTCGTCAAGTTGCCTGATTTTTTCAGCAATCTTGATGACGGCTTGCGTGGCCAGATTATTGCCGGGGGTGTTGCCGCGGCTGTGGCGGCCTACGTGGCAGTCAGGTTTCTTGACAAATATTTCCAAAACAGGGGACTTAGGCCGTTCGGTATTTATTGTATCGTGGCCAGTCTCAGCATGATTTGTCTCGGTCTAATCCGAGGACACTTTTAGTAAATGTTGATTGATCTGATAATCGTTGTTTTCGCGATCAGTTCATTCTTTAGGGGTAGGAGTATCGGTTTTGTCCGTCAGTTAGGCTCGACATTGGGCTTTTTGTGCGGGCTCTACCTGGGGGCACTACTTGAACAATACAGCGTGCGTTTGGCCGGCGGCCAAAACTCCCGAATTCTTTTGACATTGATGACAACGCTCGGCTGTGCGCTGCTGTTCTTGTCGCTAGGAGAATACTTGGGTATTCGACTAAAACAAGTCTTGCTTCGGCGCCACATAGTCGTCAATCGCTACGATTCAGCTGGTGGAGCGGTCCTAGCTGTCTTTGCCTGGCTGATCGCGGCTTGGCTGCTGGCAGCTATTTTGGCAACCCTGCCTTATGACGGTCTGCAAAATAGCTTGCACAATTCTCGGATACTTGGTTCGCTCAATCGTAGGCTTCCCAGCGCCCCAGCAGTAGTTGCCAAGTTTGGCCACCTAATCGACCCCAACGGCTATCCCCAAGTGTTTATTGGAGCCGAGCCAAGCCCGAGTCACGATGTTGCGCTGCCGAACCTTGGATCACTTCAGGCAGCCGTCAATCGCGACAAAGCCTCAGTTGTCAAGCTGGAAGGGCGAGGCTGCGGCGGGATTGTCGAGGGCTCTGGATTTGTGGTTGGACCAAACCAAATCGCCACCAATGCCCACGTCGTCGCCGGCATCTCCCATCCTTATGTTCTCGATGGGCAAGGGACCCACCGCGGCCGAGTTATCTACTTTGACCCCAACCTAGATTTTGCCGTTTTGGCTGTCTCGGGGCTCGCAGGCAGGCCACTACCCCTGGCGCAGACAATCGCTCCGACCGGGACAGCCGCAGCAGTGATTGGCTACCCTGGCGGAGGCCCCTTAAACGCCGGTCCGGCGGCCGTTATCGATAACTTCACAGCCAGCGGTCGGAGCATCTACGGCCGCGGTTCAACTTTGCGACGAGTCTACGAAATCAGGGCTCATATCGTCCCCGGCAATTCCGGGGGACCATTGATCGATGCCGACGGAACGGTTATCGGCGTGGTCTTTGCAGAGTCGACGACTTATCCCAATATCGGCTATAGCTTGACAAGCACTCAAGTGCGTGCGGCTATGCCGCGTACGGCCGAATCTTCCCCGACAGTCAGTACCGGCCAGTGCGCCAGCTAATCACCCTCTAAGGAAAGTGGCTGTCGTCAAGTAGGCCGTCGCATTAATGGGGACTCTAAGGCAGAGGTGGACGGATAAACTCTAGCGGAACTGTCTCCTTGGCTTGTCGAGTTACCAATCCCGCCAAAAACCGGTATACTAGAAAAAGCTATGGCCAAAAAGAAAGTTACTCTCCGGCAGGCGCTGCCTTATATCTTGATCGTCGCTGGCATCATCGGTTTTTACTGCTCATTTATTTTGACACAGGATAAATTCGCCCTCCTCCAAAATCCCCACCTTCATCTTTCCTGTAGCCTTGACCCGGTCATCAGCTGCGGAAGCGTTGTCCAATCAAAACAGGGTTCGGCCTTTGGCTTTCCTAACCCATTTCTGGGTCTTGGCGCTTTTGCCTCGATGGCTACCATCGGCATCGCCATCAAAGCCGGAGGCGTGTTCAGGCGCTGGTTTTGGTTGGGATTAGAAGCAGGACTGGTTTTTGCGGTTAGCTTCGTCCATTGGTTGTTTTTCCAAAGCGTATATCGTATCCAGGCGCTCTGCTTGTACTGTATGGCAGTCTGGATTGTTACCATTACCAGTTTTTGGTACGTCACGCTGTACAACATCGACAACCATACGATCAATCTGCCGAAAGGCAAGACCCAAAAAATCTATGCTGTGATCCGTAAGAACCACCTTGGCATATTGATTTTGTGGCTGCTATTAATCGCTGGCTTGATTTTGAAACATTTTTGGTACTACTACGGCAATAAATTCTAGACAGACAGCTTAAAAAAGCCTGTCGTCGTGCTACAATACTTATGTTAAGCGCTTATGATTTTTCATGAAAAAACAAAAAGATATCCTGCAGCTTAGTGCTGAGGCGCCAGCCGAACTACTAGACCACGCGGTCGATAAAACTCATCAAATTGTCGTGTCAATCCCCGATAATGCGGTCGTCAAAAAGACCGGAGACTATTGGAACGCATTGGGGCCGGGACTGACTACCGGCGCTTCGGATGATGATCCCTCGGGTATCGCCACGTACTCACAAGCTGGAGCTCAATATGGTTTCCAGTTACTCTGGCTGGCTGGCCTGACGTTCCCGTTGATGTCCATAGTTCAAGAGATGTGTGCTCGCATTGGCTTAGTCACCGGTCGGGGGCTGGCCGGAGTCATTCGCCTGCATTTTTCCAGACGGATACTGCTTATCTGCACGGCACTATTATTTATGGCAAACAGTTTTAACCTCGGTGCTGACCTGGGGGCAATGGCCAAAGCTGCTCAATTGCTCAATCCAAGTTTTAGTTTTGGTTGGCTAGTGGTCGGTTTTGCCGTATTGAGCTTAGGACTTCAGATCTTTATGCCGTATCAGCGCTATGCTCGCTATCTAAAATGGTTGGCCATGGTCCTGCTGGCCTATGTAGCGTCGACTCTCATGGCCGGCATTGACTGGAGTTCTGTCCTGCGCAACGCCTTTATCCCTAGTATAACTTTCAGTCGCGATCAGATTATCCTGATCTGTGCTATTCTTGGCACCACCATTTCGCCCTATCTTTTCTTTTGGCAAACCTCAATGGAAGTTGAGGAGGACATTGCCGCCGGCAAAACCACGGTCGCATTACGGCGCGGCACCAACAAACGAGCAGTTCGTAGCATGAGAATAGATGTCTGGCTGGGCATGCTTTTATCAAACCTAGTGATGTTCTTCATCATTGCGGCCTGTGGCGCCATACTATTTCCTAACGGCATAACCAACATCGAGACCGCTTCACAGGCGGCCGAGGCTCTAAGGCCGTTCGCCGGAAACACAACCTATCTGCTGTTTTCGCTGGGCATAATCGGCACAGGGCTATTGGCGATTCCGGTTTTGGCTGGCTCAGCTTCATATGCCGTATCAGAAAGTTTTCGTTGGCGCGAGGGGCTAAACCGTAACCTCAAGCAGGCCTATGCATTCTATGGAGTTATTATCATCGCAATGTTGGTTGGGCTAAGCATCAATTTCATTGGACTTAACCCGATAAAAGCTTTGATTTATTCAGCCGTAGCCAACGGCATTGTCGCGCCGGTTGTCTTGGCACTTATTGTCCTGATTAGCAGCAACAAAAAGATCATGGGCAATTGGGCCAACCGCAGACATATCACACTGATTGGCTGGCTGGTTACGGGGCTAATGGCCGTTGCTGGTATCGCGGCCATCTACAGCCTGATCAATCCCAGCTAATCGTGTGCTGAGGCTCACTCGACTCTTAGAGAATCGATGGGGTCACGACGGGCTGCTTTGATGGCCGGAACAGTGCCAAAAATTATTCCGACAAGCAATGAGATACCGGTCGCCAAAACCACAACTTGCCAACTAATAACTGGGTGAAGGTTCGTGGTAATGCGCAGCACAATGTCGATCAAAAAAGCCACCAAAATGCCAATAATACCGCCAACCAAGCTAAGTACCGTAGCTTCAATCATAAACTGACTTAGGATCTGCCGATTGGTGGCTCCGATGGCCTTTCGGATACCTATCTCGTGAGTCCGTTCAGCTACGGAAACCAACATGACATTCATGATGCCGACACCGCCGACGATTAGCGAAATCGAGGCTACGCCGGCGATAAGCCTAGTCAACAGACTAAGAATGTAGTCACTAGTGGCTAGATTTTGGTTGCCCGCAAGAACGCTGAGATTGCTTTGCCCACCATGGGCCCGGTCCAAGTTATGTTGGATGAGTCCTATGGTCTGATTGACATTTTGGGTACTGTCCGGCTTAGCCAGTATTTCGAAAGTCGGTGCCGTCTGCTTGCTAAGATCCTGAGCGACATCATAGGGAATGAAAATGGCATTATTGAAGTTGGCTTCTTGGCTGAGCGGGGTAGTATTAAAGTCATTGAATATACCGCGGACAATAAAATCCTTGCCATGAAACCGAAAGCTTCTCCCCAAGGGCACATCAACATTAAACATTACTTCGGCGGCGTGCTTACCAAGCACAGCAACATCACTGCCGACATCATCGTTAGTCAAAAACACGCCATCGGAAGTTGTCTGGTTGAGCAGACTGGAAAAATCAGCAGTCGTGCCGATAACAAAGCCGTCGCTATAGTAGCCGTTGTCCCCACGAACCGCGCCTGTGACCACAGCCATTGGCGCGGTTGCTGCAACCCCTTTTGTCGACGCGATGATCCCGACGTCCTTGGCGGTCAAAAAACCGTTGATGTCTAGCCCAGATAGGGCACTGGTGGTACTGTCACCAGCGGCTGAGCCGGGCTTAAGCTGACCAGGTCGCACAGTTATCAGGTTTTTGCCTAGGTGGTGGATCTCGCCGCTTATCTGTTGTTTGGCGCCTTCACCAATACCAACTATAGTAATGACCGAAGCGACTCCGATAATGACACCGAGCATCGTCCAAAAGTTACGCATTTTGGTACCTCGAACTGTCTCCCAACCAGCGCGCATGTGGCCCTGAGTGATTGACTTCATGAAGCAGCACCTCTATTTTTTTTGACTTTGACCCCTCTTTTGACCCGGGCCTTGCCCGGACGCTGACGTTTTTTTGCGGGCGCGGAATTTTTTCCGGGCAGGGCTTTCATGAGAGCCGAAACCCCTGCTAGGTCGTCTTCCTCGCTGGTAGTTGGCAGATTATAAAGTAACTTTTTCGTAGTCGCGGCGACTCTGCCAAGAGCTGTTTTCTCGTCGTGGACTATACTACCGTCATGCATATAGACAACTCTGGTCGCGTAACGGGTTAGTTCAGGGTTGTGAGTAACAAAAATTATGGTATTGCCCATTTTGTGGATGTCAGCCAGCAGCTCCATGACCAAGCGGGAGCTAGCGCTATCTAGGTTTCCAGTCGGCTCATCGGCAATGATTAGTTTCGGGTTATTAACCAGCGCCCGAGCAATCGATGCACACTGAGCCTGGCCGCCGCTAAGCTGTCCGGGCAGAAAATATTCTCGATTTTGAATACCGACTCGTTCCAGCATCTGGCTAGCCAGTTTGATCCGCCGTGAGGCAGAAATACCCTTGTAAGCCAAGGGCAGGGCGACATTTTCAAGCGTTGTCAGCCGAGGCAGCAAATTGAACGATTGAAAAATAAAGCCGACTGTGTCACGACGAATTTTGGCTGCTTGATTAGGTCTCAATCGCGCCACAGATTTGCCATCGAAACGATAATTGCCGTGGCTCGGTCGGTCGAGCAGGCCGACTAGGTTCATAAGAGTGCTTTTGCCGCAGCCGCTCGGTCCCATGACTGCCACAAACTCGCCCTTGTCAATCGTCAGGCTGACTTCGTCGAGCGCCAGGGTAGTGGCATCGCCGAAGCCGTACAGTTTACTGACGTCTTGGACTTCAATCAAAGGCATAGCTTATAAAGCCAGTTTAACCCTGTAATCGCTGCTTTCGCAAGCAGTAAGTGTAGTAATTAACCGAACAATGCCCGCCGAGAGAGCTGTATAATGAGGGACGACAGCTCACGGAGAGGTGTCCGAGTGGTTGAAGGAGCACGCCTGGAACGCGTGTATAGCCGCAAGGTTATCCAGGGTTCGAATCCCTGTCTCTCCGCCATGCTATATGAGACAAACCTGCGGTTTTTCTATAGCTTTACGCCAAGAAAACTATTTCCGTAAAGTAATTGTTTTCTTGGGTTCGGCATATAATCTCCCTAATCTTTCGATTATCATCGCGCCGGCAAAAAGACGTGATTTTTTTGCCAGGGCTGCTCTTTTCCCTTGATAAGGGAAAGTTCCAGGCTGTAATGTTGCTCTCATAATATGCTTAGTAACGTATCCGTGATTTCTGTGTCGCACTTAGCGAAGCAATGTAGCTGTTGTTTGGTCTGATCGCCTAAAATTTTTAGCCCCTCTGCCTACCCGCAGCTAATATCAACTTGGTAGCGTGATCGATAGATTGAATTGCTAACGTTAACCAGAACTAATCGCTGGTACTTTTTATGGGACAGTCAACCACGATTGGGTAGTGGTCGGTCTTGGGACTTTTAAGAACGTGTGCCGAGCACAGGTCAAAGTCTGAGCCAACAGTATAGGCAACATGATCGATGTCTTTGACATTATCGACGGTGGTTATTCCTGTCAGGGGCGTAATAAAACCGATATTGGCGAAGGCTGGGACAACTTCCTGTTTCTCGGCATTGAGATCGCCGATCGCGACAGTTGGTCGGTCGTCTTCAGTGTTTTTCTTGGTAAAATCAATGAACTGAGAGAATTGCCGTTTGTGGAGCGCTCGGTCGATGTGACCGCTAATGTGAGTAGTAACTAGTTCTACTGGTATTGTTTTGTGATCATATGAGATTTTGATCGTTTCAGCAATCGCTGCGCGCGTTTCTTGGACGCCGTTTGATGTACTCGACATGACGGTCGAGGCGTTGGCGTCACTCGACAGCAGTCCATCGGCAAAACCACCGACCGCTCCGATAGCGCTTTCAAAAAAGCCATAGCCACCGAGTGGCCGTGTTTTGATATCATAGGGTTTTTCAACCGATAAAATGGCGTTGCCATAGCCGTTATCAAGTGGGTGCTGCTTGAGGTCGGCCAAGACAAAGGTCTCGTTAAGATTGGGCAGGCGATCATGTAGCTTCTTGACATCGTTACCGGTTACTTCTTGAAGCGCTAGCGCGTCAAGGTGATGATTTTTTATCAGTTTGGCGATTTGAGAGCTACGAGATGCAGCCTGACCATGCATATTCCAGCTGGCCATCCGAAAATGATCCTGGGACTGGTTGTGTGTTTGTTTGGCGGCCGGTAAGTATTCGTACTCGCCTGATTGGCTCATTTCCTGCCACACTCCGTAGGCGGCCACGGCCACTAATCCGGCGGCGGTTACTGCTCGTTTGATCGTCTGACGACGCGATCTTTCAGCCGGAATAAGACCGACTGCAGCGCTAACCGCTTCAGGTGTCAAACCGTCAGGCGATTGTGACGGCATGAAGTCTTTGGCGCTGGTGGTGGCAGGCTCCTTCTCATAAGGCACGAGGCTAGCATGACACCGTTAGTAATTTTTTGCAAGTGTAAGCAGTTCCAGCGGCCACCTCAGGAGCCAAGAAGTGCTACAATGTTGGTTATGCTTGTGTTGACATTTTTCTCCTGGTGGTACGGCCGGGGCTGGCTGCACGTGGCAGGCTCGTATCGGCGGCGATTGGCTAGCGTTATGGCAAGCTTTTCTGTGAGACAATTACTGCAAACACTGTTTGCGCCGTGGCGACGAATTATCACTTACCCGGGGGCCAGCTTAGGTGATAGATTCCGAGCTTGGGGCGATAACATATTTAGCAGGGCTATCGGCTTCGTTGTTCGTCTAGTAGTGCTACTGTGCGCCGGTGTAATTGCGCTGTTAGTTATTTTGGCGACCACAGCAGAAGTGCTGGTTTGGCCGGTACTTCCGGCTCTCGGACCAGTACTGATCGTGTTGGGAATTGCCTCATGAGTCAGAGTATAGACCACGCAAGCGCGCGCATGGCTCAGGCTAGAATTGGCAAACGTATTGGCAAGCAGGGTTATCTCGGTCTAATCATTAGTAGCTGTCTGCTGGCCGCTAGTGGTATTGGCTTTGGCATTGCCGCAGAACATCGTTGGTTTTATCTTGGGCTCGGGTTATCAATATGCTGCTATGTCCCAGCCGTCTGGTGGAAACGCCAACTTGAACCGTTGCCGCCCGATGGGTTAACCATAGCCGATAGGTTGTCCGGTGCCATCCTGACTCGACTGTCGAGCGGTTCACTTAGCGACCCCAAAAAGCTGATATCGAACCTGAGCGATCACTGGCAGGCTAAATTCATTTCGAGCCACTTGATGCTTAGGGCTGAGGATACGGTCGCCCTAATCGAAAACAGCCAAGGACAGGCCGAAAAATCACTGAAGCTAGCCAGCAATCTCGCCGATTTTCATCACAGTCCGCTGATTGAGCTTGGCTACCTCTATGGCGCTTTACTCTACAATAGCCCGGCTATCAGGCAAACGATTACGGCGCGCAAAGGGCGGCCCGACGATATCGAGGCAGTCACGAACTGGCTGGCACGTAATCTCTCCGAGATCCAGAACGCACCGCGCTATTATGGCGGTATTGGTCGCGACTGGGCCTTTGGCTATACCCCCCTGCTCAATCGTTTTGGCTATAATCTGAGTCTGGGAATTATCAACCACGGCGCCCATTTTGGTGCCTTAACCGAGTCAGCCGGCGTACTAGCTATCGAATCAGCCCTCCAAAATAACTCCGATGCCATAGCGCTAGTCGGGCCGGACGGTATTGGCAAGACCAATAGTGTCTACGCCTTTGCTCAACGCTTAATCGAGGGTAAGACAGCCGCCAACCTGGCTTATCATCAAATTGTGGTCTTGAATGCCACCGACATCACTTCCGCTGCCAGGAAGCAAGGAGAGCTGGAACGAATTATGCTCAGTCTAGCCAATGAGGCAAGCCACGCCGGTCACATTATCCTATTTTTTGACAATGCTCAACTTTTTTTCGCTGACCAGGCCGGCGCATTCGACGCCTCGAAAATATTCTTGTCACTAACCGAAAATAACACCGTGCCGATCATCCTAGCGTTAACTCCGAACGACTGGCAGCACATCAAGAGCAACAATCAGAGCTTGACCAATTTATTCACACCAATTATGCTCCAGGAACCGCCTGAATCCGGTGTCATGAATGTGCTGGAGGACAGCGCTCTCGGTCTAGAGGGAAAACACCGGGTTCTGATCGCCTACGAAGCCTTTCGCGAAGCCTATCGCTTAAGTGGCCGCTACGAACAAGACGAGGCTTACCCTGGCAAGGCCGTTAAACTTCTGACTCAAGCGGTCAGCCATAGTCAAAACTCTCTGGTCGATGCTGGCAGTGTCCAACGAGCTGTCGAACAGACTCGAGGCGTCAAGGCCACCTCGGCAGCTCCCGCCGAGGCCAGTGCGCTGCTCAGCCTTGAAAGCGATATCCACAAACGCATGGTCAATCAATCGCATGCCGTTAGTAGTGTTGCTAGTGCGCTGCGTCGAGCACGCGCCGGCGTCACCAATCCCAAACGGCCGATTGGCAGCTTTCTGTTTCTCGGTCCAACAGGTGTCGGCAAAACCGAACTAGCTCGGTCGGTTGCGGCCACCTACTTCGGATCGGAAACGGCTATGGTCAGGATTGATATGAGCGAATATCAACAACCCGACGACGTTCAAAGGCTATTATCGGGCGGGGAACAGGAGCAATCCAGTCTCTTGATGTCAGTCCGCAATCAGCCATTCTCGGTTGTGCTATTGGATGAAATCGAAAAAGCTCACACAAACATCCTAAACCTTCTGCTGCAGCTGCTCGACGAAGGGCAACTGACAGACATGTCGGGCCGGTCGGCTTCTTTCCGTGATTGCATAGTTATTTGCACAAGTAACGCCGGTGCCCAGCAGATTCGTGAGCGGATTGAGCGTGGCGAAAGCCTGGAGAGTTTTGCTCCGGCCTTCAACGACGAACTTATTTCGAGTGGCCAATTCAAGCCCGAGCTTTTGAATCGCTTCGATGAGACAGTGCTATTTCGTCCGCTGACCACGAGTGAGTTAGCTCAGGTAGTCGAACTGATGATCGTCGATGTCAATCGGACATTGTCCAATCAAAATATTTCAGTCGCTCTAACGGCTGCTGCTGTCCAAAAAATCGTCGACGAAGGTCACGATCCAAGGCTTGGTGCTCGCCCGCTAAGACGAGCCTTGCAAAAGGCAGTCGAAAATAGCGTCGCTCAAAAAATCTTGCGCGGTGAAGCTCAGCCAGGCGATGTCATAAATCTAGACGTCAAGGACTTAGCCGCGTAGCATGATTACTTTTTGGATATGATCGTGCCATCGGTCTGGCCAGATGCGGACTTTTGGATAGTATTGGGTTGAAGGGCATCAAAAACAATAATCGGTAGTCCGTGCTCCATAGCCAGACCCATTGCTGCCTTGTCCATGACTTTAATGGCCTCGTCACTGACAGCTTGACTAAAAGTCATATGGCTTATTTTGTGGGCATCGTCATGTGCCGCTGGATCCTTGTCGTAAACTCCGTTAAACTTGGTTGCCTTCAATACCACCTGACATTCAAGCTCTAAGGCCAGGGAAACAGCGGCAGTATCTGTAGTCAAATATGGTCGGCCAATACCACCGGCAACAATGGCGACGCGACCTTTTTCCAAGTGTTTTTCGGCCAATCGATGGACAAATGGCTCAGCCACCTGCTGGGCATAAATATTTGACAAGCAACGAGTCTTCACGCCTTGAGATTCGAAAATATCAGTTAGAGCCAGAGCATTCATTAGGGTGCCGAGCATACCGATATGATCGGCCGTCACTCGCTTGATGCCGTGTCCAGCCAGCTGGGCACCTCGGGCAAAGTTGCCGCCGCCGATCATGATGACTAGCTGAATGCCTTGGTCGGCCACTTTTTTTACTTCCTGTGCCAACCAGGCACAGAGCTCGGCGTCAATGCCACTGTCAAATTTTCCGGCCAGCTGTTCGCCCGACAGCTTGAGAAGCACGCGTTGGTATGAACCGTTTCTCATCTAAATCGTTAGTCTAGCAAAGTATCTAGCCTAAAGCTATACTTACTAGGCATGATAACGCTGTATTCGTGGAACGTGAATGGTATTCGAGCCGTCAACAAAAAAGGGCTATGGCAGCCCTTTCTGGAAAGTAAACACCCGGACATTCTGTGTCTGCAAGAAATTAAAGCAAAGCCAGAGCAGCTC
Organism: Saccharimonadales bacterium (SeqCode); assembly: GCA_041912375.1. Classification (GTDB taxonomy): domain Bacteria; phylum Patescibacteriota; class Saccharimonadia; order Saccharimonadales; family UBA4665; genus JAYRNA01. The sequence continues at coordinate 219,628 of JAYRNA010000015.1, forward strand.
AACCTGACACTCGACGACTATGAAGTCTTTTGGTGCCCGGCCGATAAACCAGGTTACAGTGGCACGGCACTGCTCTCCAAAGTTCCACCTTTGCAAGTCAACTACGGTTTCCCGCCAGCGATCATCAAACAGTTTAAATTGGTTGGTGACAGCTACGGCGATCCAAACCAAGAGGGCAGGGTAATTGCCGCCGAGTTTGATAAGTTCTGGCTAGTGACAGTTTACACGCCCAACGCAAAAGATGACCTGAGCCGGATACCTTTACGCCACAAGCACTGGGACCCGGCCTTTTTGACCTATTGCAAACAACTCGAAGCCACCAAACCAGTTGTATTTTGCGGGGATCTCAATGTCGCCCACACAGAGGACGATCTAGCAAACCCCAAAACAAACCGAGGGAAGAAGGGGTTTACTGATGAAGAACGAGCCGGTTTTCAGGCGTTTTTGGAGGCCGGCTTTATCGATAGTTTTCGACTTTTCAATCAAGGCAACGGTTACTATACTTGGTGGAGCCACTTCGCCAACGCCAGGGCTCGTAACGTAGGTTGGCGGATTGATTACTTCTTGGTTTCACGTACTCTGAAACCGGCGGTGGTTCAGGCCGAGATTCACCCCAATATCCTCGGCTCGGACCACTGCCCGGTATCTGTTACACTGGATATATGAGACGAGCAGAATTGGAGCCGTGCGGCCAGATGTGGGACGCCTTGCTAGGCAGCGGCTTTATCGCACGCGAACGCCCGTCACCGTTTGTCGATATTGTCGCGGATGACGTCACCCAGACAGTCGATGGGGTCGAACCGCTTGGAGCCCGACCTGGACTGTACAGTGGCATTGGCAGCGGGCTAAACTTCCTGGCCTTGGACGAAAATACTGAGATAAAACGCTTGCATGGCTGTGATGTTTCTTCGCATTGTATAGCTCGTCTGATACAAAACAACCAAGAGGCACACCCCGGCCTTAAAAATCAACTTTTCGTTGGCAAGATTGAAAACTATGGTGGGGCACGAATCTTCAACTACATCGTTTCGATTCAAACAATGCAATACGCCGGTCGCCAAGCGCTGATACCGCGGTTCGTACGAATGCACCAAGCCTTGAAACCAGGCGGCAAATTATATCTGCAAGTCAGCTCGGCAAACGGCGGTTTGCCTCAGGGCGAGCTTGTCGAAAAGGTCGCCGAAGACCCGACCCAAGGCGTAACTGTCGGGTTAAACAGTGCTGACGTCTGCGGCGAAAATTTACCACTGCACCTATACACCAAAAAGGAACTGCAAGACATTGCCAATGAATGTCACTTTGATGTTTTGACGGCACCTGACCCAATCGACGACAGCGGTCTGACACATGATGGCATTGCCTTTCCGCAATTACAAACCACCTGGCAGCGTCCGGCTGAATTTACCCGGGCGGAGTAATCTGTATGGCTCTAGCTAACCGAATTCTTAAGTTCGATTACGAGCTTAGGCTTATCTCATTTCTAAGCGAGGACAAGCTAGTGCTACCGGGGTTACTTTACCTGCCCACAAAGCCAACCACAAAAGCCGCCATCTGGCTACACGGAATGGGTGATAATGGTATCTTCTACAATCCAACTCGACTCAATGCCCTGGGCACTGCCCTAGTCAAAAACGGAGTGGCTCTTCTGGCATTCAATAATCGTGGTGCCCATCACCAAAAGTGGCTGAAAATCGCCAATTTGGACTTGCCAGACTCAGCCGAGCACTACCTCGGCGGCACGCACTACGAAATTATCGCCGACGCAGTCAAAGATATCGATGGCGCGACTGACTACCTGACTGGCATGGGCTACGAAACCTTGTACTTATTGGGTCACAGCAGTGGCGCCAGCAAGATTTGTGTCTATGCCGACAGAAAAACCAAGACTGCTTTTTCAAAATACGTTTTGGCTGGGCCTGGCGACGACATCGGTATTAGTTATCATCTGCTAGGCAAGAGGAAATTTTGGCAAGCGATTGACTATGCCCGCCAAGCGATAGACCGTGGCGCACCCAAGCACATTATGCCAAAATACACCGGTCTCTATCCGTTCAGCGCCCAATCAGCTTTGGACTGGCTCGATCCAGACGGGGATTACAATGTCTTCCCCTACTACGAGGCTGAAATCGAGCGTATTGGCCAAGGACCACTTTTCGGCCAGTACCAGAAGCTTAATCAGCCGACTCTGGTCATCATCGGCGAGAATGATGAATTCACACCCTTACCCGGTGGAGCAACCCAAGCCTTAGATGTGCTACTAAGACATACTTCGAATGCTATGCTCAAACAAACAGACTTTATGGTAGTGCCTGGAAGCGATCATGGCTTTCATGAGCACGAAGCCTATTTTGCAGAAAAAGTCGCTGAGTGGCTAACATGAAAAAGACTTTTGCGGTATTTGATATCGATGGCACAGTCATCCGTTGGCAGCTATACCATGCCTTGGGCGATGCCATGGCCAAAAAAGGCATCATCTCGGCCAGTGACTTTACGGGCGTGCGCCATGCTCGAATGCGCTGGAAACAAAGAGGCAACAGCGAAGCTTTCAAAGAATACGAAGCGGTGCTTGTCGTTGCTTTTGACAAGGGCTTGGCGGGACTTGAAGTTACAATTTTTGACGAATTGGTTGATGCAGTGTTTGAGGAGTACAAAAATCAAGTCTACACCTACACTCGGGATTTGATAGCCGACCTGAAACAAAAAAACTATTTACTATTTGCCATTTCTGGCTCCCCGGATGCCATCGTCGGCAAAGTCGCCTCACACTATGGCTTCGATGATTTTATGGCTACTCGCTATCCCACTGTCTCGGGGCGATTCACCGGCCAAAAAGAATTGTCAGTTGGTCGCAAAGCCGAGTTTCTGAACAGCTTGATAAAACGCCACAAGGCCATCAAGCAGGGTAGCATTGCCGTCGGAGATACTGATAGCGACATCGAGATGCTGTCGCTCACCGATCAACCAATCGCTTTTAACCCGAGTCTACAGCTCTTCAATTACGCCAAAAATGCCGGCTGGCAGATTGTCGTAGAGCGCAAAAACATGGTGTACCAACTGGAGGCCCAAGGTGGATCGTACCTTCTGGCACAAACAAACAGCTAAGACGCCGCTTTTCCCGGATATCTTGTGGAGCAAGCCCGAAAATAAACGGCACGCTGGCAAACTGCTCGTAGCTGGCGGCAGCGGACACGGATTCGCGGCAGTCGCGGAAGCCTATGGTCAGGCGCAACAATCGGGCATTGGCAGCGCGCGCGTGCTGTTACCTGATAGTCTACAAAAAGTAGTCGGTAAATTTTTTGACTCCGGAGAATACGCCCCGAGCACCCCAAGCGGCAGTTTTAGCAAAACCTCGCTGTCAGATATGCTCGATTTGGCAGCCTGGTCCGACGGAGTTTTACTAGCGGGAGAATTTGGCCGCAATAGCGAAACGGCAGTTTTGCTGGAATCGTTTATCACGAAGTACTCGGGACAGCTCAGCTTATGCGGTGATGCTATCGATAATTTCAGCGCCTCCCCAAGTCGTCTTTTGCAAAGACCTAACACCTTGATCGCGCCAAATTTTAATCAACTGCAAAAACTGGCCGTTGGCGCGCAGTTCCCGCGTGCTTTTACCTCCAGGATGGAGTTTATGCAGTTTGGCGACCTACTCCATGAGTTTTCGTTGGTTTACCCGATCAATTTAGTTGTTCGCCACACTGAGCACTATTTTGTGTCGGTCGGTGGCGAAATCAGTACCACCAATCAACTTCAGCTAACAACTTATCAAGCTGCCGCTGCTGCGACGGTGTGGTGGCTTCAAAACCCCAATAAAACCTTTGCGGCTCTCACGACATCTTTAGTTGACAAGAAAGTATAACTAAGTTACGCGTGGCTTCCGAGCGGAACGTCAGTGTGCTAACTAGTAAACGTTTGGTGCCGCGGGACGGACTTGAACCGTCACGAGCTTTAGGCTCACAGGATTTTGAGTCCAGCGTGTCTACCAATTCCACCACCGCGGCGCGTAAAAAAGTACCTTGCTGCTATCTCTGGCGTCAAGCACCATGATCCAAACAGGACCTATGGTAGGTCACTCGAGGTAATTGTACTATACTTGGATGAGCAGAGCTACTTTAGGCTCGCAAGTTTTTTATGGCAACGAACTCAACTCATGACGACTCAGATAGCGTGACGCAACCCAAGGCGTCACAGGCTCCGCCCGACGCCAAAACGGCTGCGGATTTAATACGAGAAAAAGTTTCGCGGATATATGACGAAGCTCCTTCTGTTGAAGCCGAACTGACCGAAACCCTTGGTGTCCCCGTTCGCAGCAAGCATCAACAGTTTATGTACGACCTAAGTACTTCCGGCAAAGACCTGGCGGCTGTTCAGACTGAATGGCACAATTATTATCAAAAACTAAGCGATCGAGAAAAGCACAAGGTCTGGCAGGAATTTTATGCCAGCCAACCACTGGCGACTACACAGCCCAGTCCTTCGGGCGACTCCAGACAGGCTCAGTTACTTGCCAAGCACAAACAAGAGTCAATCAAAACAACTCGTCCTAGACACTCCTCTGCAAAAAAACCGCGCGACAAGCGACGGGCGCACGATGTTCAGGCCGCGATACGCGACAAGGTAACCGCTGGCGGAAAACTTGAGACCAAGCATCACCTTCAATCACTGCTCTTTGGACTTGGCCTGGGGCTGACAGTAGTGATCATCTTTTTATTCGGTTTTTTCAACGAAGTAATAATCTCACCGTTCATCCAACCAAGCCGGGTCGCCTCGGCAACGCCGTTGATCATTGATAATAACAGCGTCGCTCCGACAGCTACGCCAGAAGTAATTATCCCAAAAATAAATGTTCAGATACCGGTCGATTACAACCAGTCGTCAATCAACGAAACAACTATCGAAAACGCGCTGGAGAGTGGGGTAGTTCATTATCCGACCACTGTACGGCCCGGACAAAACGGCAATACAGCTCTCTTTGGCCATAGCAGCAATAACATTTTCAACAAGGGGAAGTATAAGTTTGCTTTCGTACTGCTAAGGACTCTGGTCGTCGGTGACACCTTTTATCTGACGTACCAGGATAAAGTTTATGTCTATAAAGTTATCTCTAGAACAATAGTTGACCCCAGCAATGTCGGGGTATTGGGCCCGGTAGCTGGCAAGACAGCGACCGCCACGCTTATCACCTGTGATCCGCCTGGAACCAGCCTACACCGGCTGATTGTGGTTGGCGAACAAATAAGTCCTGATGTCTCCGGTAATAGCACTGGCTCTGCGCCCAACCTCAACGATAACACCCCGAGCAGCCTGCCTGGTAATGGCCCGACACTGCTGTCGAGAGTAATGCGGACTTGGGTGGGTAAAACGCTTGCTGTCTGTTTGGTTGTGGGAGTCAGTCTGCTGGTGCTGCGAAGACTCAACCGATCAAGCTAAAACTCCAATGCCTACTGATCAGCTGGCGTCAATAGTGGCGTACGAGTAAGGTCAAGCTGAGCGTTGGCGGGATTGGCGGCCAATGAATAGAACGCGTGATAGTCAGGCGTGAACGCCGGCAGAAAACTACTCGAGGCGCTTTCGAGCGACTGGAGGTTAGCGGCGTCGTAATCAAATACTATTAACCGTCCTTGACTAACATATGTTAGGCGGTGTCCATCCATCCATGTTGCATGAGTTGCCGGGCTGTCAATCTGATGTTTGACTGTGTAGGCATAGCCTTTGGTATTCTCGATATCATAGACCCCGAACTGGCTGCCGTTTTCGACGACAATGAATTGAGCGTTTGTTGAAAAACTGAGAAAGTTTGGCTGGACTACGTGGAACACTTGGGCGGGGATCAGCGCGGTCTTAGGCGTTGCAGAGAGCTGCCCAATCGGATCTTTGTAGATATAGACTTTGTTCTGAGCGCTGGCACCCATAACGACGTAGAGTGTGCCGCTGTATTTCGTTAGATCAAGCAGATAGTTCCCGCCAGCCAACAGCGACCGAAGCGTGGTGGAGCGATCGCCAACAGCAAGTTTGACCAGCACTTTGCCGGCGGGTGCTGATACGTCGGTGACATATAGAATGGTGTTATTGCCGTAACTTTTGTACCCCAAAACATGCTGCAAGACAGTTACAGGCGCCGGGTTGCTCAGCGAGGCTGTTTGCAATTCGCCAGTAGCCGCCGAGTAAAGATAATATTGATCATACTTTTTATTATTGAGAGTCAGTTTGCTAGGAGTGGCCGACAGGGTGGTATTGAGGTTGACGGACTTGTCCGGAGTGGCTCGGTCAAACAAAATATATTCCACTTTCCCATCAAAAGTATGCTGCAAAACAACATGACGGTTATCATCGGCCCATTCACTAAGTTCGAAGCTCTGACTGGCGACTGCTTTGGACAGGACGCTAGGAGGTAGAGCGAGAGCGGTGGCAGGCTTGGTTGGGTTTTTGAGATCATAAAGCTCGAAATCGGTTACGGCTCCTGCAGGCTGCATCAATAGCCAGCGCCTGTCAGGACTCTGGGTCATCAGCGATGGCAGCTTATCATAGCTATGGATGTTTTTGGGCTGCAAAGTTTTCGGGAAAAGGAAAGGATAGTCGAAGTGAACAACGCTGCCACCGTCAATCTCAATGCTGCGCTGCCATGATCGATAACCTTCTCTAGACAATACCGCCCGATAAATTCCCTCCGGCAGAACCAGCCGGCTGTTGGTCTGAGTCTTTGCCGGACCGCCATTTAGAGAAATTGACGCTGGGTGAGGTTGACTCGACAAAAACATCAAGCCGCTTTGGATAACCGTACCATTCTTTCCGAGGCCAAAGCCGTACGCTTGATACAGCAGTATTAGTCCGGCAATGACGATAGCGATCGCCAGACAGACATAACCACTCAGTAGAATTATGCGATGTTGGAGTTGTTTTTTGGGGTCTAGATAGTCCATATATGTAAGGTGAGTCGCTAGTTAACGCTAGCCTTGGCGCTGGGTTATCACCTGATAGATAGTATGTATGGACTTGCCTCACACGACAAGAGGGATTAAGATGAATGGTAGATAGTTCCCAAAATATAGGCAGATCCGTGGGTAAAAAACAGAACTTCATCGAAATAAATGATCAACGTTACGATGCTCAGACTGGGCAACTGCTTAGTTCAGCCAAAGACGTTCAGGCTAATACAAACGCCATCGCTAAGTCGGTTCACCATAACCAACCAGACCATAGGCCAAAGAAAAACGCTGTGCCATCCCGACAGACCAATCATCACCACAAAGCTACATCGCAGCCAATCCACGATATCCAAAGACCTATCCACCCAGTTAAACCGCATGCGCCCCAAACAGCTGTCACTTTGATGCGAAAAGCAGTCAGCAAACCGAGCACTGCCCCAAAACGTCATCTGAGAGCCCACCACCCAGCAGCACAGGGTCAGCCGCCAGTCCGACCGGCTGTGATTCCCAAAATCCCGGCTGCGGCAGTTGATATTTCACGGCTGAAGCACGCCCAAAGAACTCCACAAAGCAAGAAAGTATTCCGCTTTAAAGACACCCCAAGGCCGGTTCTTGAGCTACCGGTAGCACCAGGCAGTACTTCTTCGCGGCCTTTGCGTCAAACCAGTGCCAACGAAACCTCGCCTTCACAGCCAAAAACGACCCGCGATGTGCTCCAGATTGCGCTGAAGCAGGCCGATAGTCACGCTGCAGTACCCAGGCCGCCTCGCCGAAAGCTCCGAATCAACGGTCTTACAGGTGTAATCGCCGGAGTCGTTATCTTGCTGGGATTTATTTTGGTGCAATCAATTCCTTCGATACAAGTAAGAGTGGCCTCGGCAAAAGCCGGATTTAACGCTGGACTGCCAGGCTATCGACCAGCCGGTTTTAGCCTTGGCGACTTAAGCTATAGCGCTGGGGTAGTTGGTCTAAATTTTCGCAGTAATAGCGATAACCGCAGTTACAGCGTCACAGAGAAACAGTCAAATTGGGACAGCGCCGGCCTGCGTGATACTTTCGTCACACCAAAAGGTGACTACCAGGTCGTTCAAGCCGCTGGGCGAACCGTTTACCTCTACGGCGCAAACAATGCTACTTGGATAAATAATGGCGTCTGGTATCAAGTTCACAGCGACGGCGTTCTCAGCAATCGCCAGCTCGTATCCATCGCCAACAGCTTATAAATTTCTGTTCAGTCCATTTATTTTCTATAATACCTGGTAATGAAACCCGTTCGCACCCGCTTTGCGCCCAGTCCAACCGGGTTTTTGCACGTCGGAGGTATCCGAACAGCGCTCTTCGCCTGGTTGCTGGCCCGCCAGAGTGGCGGCAAATTTGTCGTCCGCTTCGAGGATACCGACCGCCAGCGTGAGGTGACAGGGGCCCGAGAACACCTGCTCGATAGCCTTCGACAACTTGGTTTGGACTACGACGAGGGCCCAGACATTGGCGGTCCTTTCGCCCCTTACGTCCAAAGTCAACGTCTCGACCATTACCAGCGGTGGGGCCAGCGACTGGTAACAAGCGGACGAGCCTATGCCGACCCCTACACGCCTGACGAAGTCCAGGGCTTTCGCAATAACGCGGCCCAAGCCAAAAAGCCTTTCCTGTACCGCGATCACCGACCAAAATCACCGGCTGTTTGGGACGGCAGTCAACCCCTGCGGTTCAAATCAGACCCCAAAGCCTACAGCTGGCAGGATGAGGTGATGGGCAAACTTCGTAGCACCCCCGAGGTAATTGACGATTTCATCCTGATCAAATCCGATGGCTACCCGACTTACAATTTTGCTCACATCGTCGATGATGCCGAAATGAATATAAGCCATGTAATGCGCGGACAAGAGTTTTTGGCCAGCGTTCCAAATTATTTAAATTTGTACGAAGCATTGGCGGTAGAACCGCCAATTTTGGCGACGCTACCGCATATCCTCGGGCCCAGTGGCGATAAAAAGCTAAGCAAACGCGATGGCGCGAAAGACGTGCTTGACTATCTGAGGATGGGCTATTTGCCACAAGCTTTGATCAATTTTATCGCCAGCTTGGGCTGGAATGATGGTACCAAACAAGAAATATTTAATATCACAGAGCTCATCACAGCCTTTAGCCTCGACCACGTCGGTCGCAGCGGAGCCCGCTTTGACGAGAGGCGATTACAGTGGCTCAACGGCCATTACATTAGAGGGTTATCTTTGGAGCAGTTATCCGACCTCGCAGACAGTTTCTGGCCAGCAGAAGCCAAAGGCAGCGATCAAGCCTACAAAAAAAGAGTTTTGGCGCTTGTCCAGGAGCGCTTGAAATATTTTTCCGAGCTGCCCGAGCTGACGCGATTTTTCTTCGTTGATTTAGCTATTGATAGCTCCCTGATCAAGCAACACAAACAGCTCAAAAAGCTCGACTCCAGCGAGATCAAAGCATTGCTTGTAACAAGTGGCGAACGGCTTGAAGCCAGTGACTTTAGCCTGATTGATTTGACAGATAGACTCAACCAACTGCTAACCGAGACTAAGCAAAAACCAGCCATACTGTTTAGTCTGATCAGAATCGCTACCACCCAAGCACCCTTCAGCCCAGGGCTTGCCGAGACCATGGCTGTCCTGGGCAAGAAACGGTGTCTGGAGCGCATTCGACGCCAGATTGAAGCGCTTTAAGTCGCGGCCACTACACCTGTCACTCGGTACTGGATGAAGCATAAACAATTTGCTATACTGCAGGCATGGTTGACGGACCGCTGCCGATCGATCGATCGGCTCAGTCTCCACCGTCGGCACAAACTACCAAACCGACGGTAGCTGAAGAAACAAAAACATTTCGCACACCGGAACAAGTTGCCGCTGAGCAGGCTACTGAGGTCGTTTCGTCTCAATTGCCTAAGGCGCCGGCCGAGACCAAAACAGGGTTTCGTCGTCTGTCGCGCTTTATGCCACACAGTAAAAAGGCCTGGTCAGCGGTCGGTTTGGGCTGCTTGGCTATCATATTGCTCGTTATCGGAATACTCGGTCACCATCAGCCCAAACCGACCATCGCCAAGACGACCAGTGTCAAGAAAGCGATCGTCGCTAGTCCAAAACCTAAACTAGTTGCCTCCACCCTAAGCGGCCTGCCAGTTGACCCAGCTATCAACCAAAGACCAGTCACAGGAGTAATGGTAGAAAACAGTCTGCCGGCCCGGCCACAGGCCGGCTTGAGCCAGGCAGGTGTCGTTTTCGAGGCTATCGCTGAGGGAGGGATTACCAGATTCCTGGCACTGTTTCAAGACACAACCCCAGAAAATGTCGGCCCGATCCGCAGCGCACGACCATATTTCGAACAGTGGGCGCTCGGTTTTGATGCCGGTTATGCTCACGTCGGTGGTAGCCCCGAGGCCCTAGCTGACATCAAAGCTTGGGGGGTGCGCGATCTCGACCAGTTTTTCAATAGCGGTTCTTATCATAGGATAGCTGAGCGGGCCGCACCGCATAATGTCTATACTGCCATCGCTACGCTAAACCAGCTAGAAGCTGCCAAGGGATACACCGCCAGCAACTTTACTGGTTTTCTCCGTAAAGCCGAAGCAGCAGCCAAACAGCCAACCGCCAAATCGATAAATCTAGGCTTGTCGGGCCCGCTTTACAACGTACACTACGACTACAACCCAGCTAACAACAGTTATCAAAGAAGTGAGGGTGGTGCGCCACACATTGACGCCAACACCAACGCGCAGATAAGCCCCAAAGTTGTCGTAGCGCTGGTCATGCCTTACAGCCTTGAGGCCGATCGTTACCATTCTGATTACAGTACTATTGGCAGCGGTCCGGTTTACATCTTTCAGGATGGTGTTGTTATGAGCGGACAATGGGCCAAAACAGCCAATGCCAGCCAGTTTAGTTTCACCGATGCAGCCGGTAAACCAATCAAGCTCAATCCTGGACAAACTTGGCTGACTGCTGTAGCGACAACTGGCGCCGTCAGTTACGCGCCTTAATCTGCTCTATGGACAATCTCGACAGACTCCAGAGCCAACTGCGTTGGGTAATATTCGCTGTTTTGCTCGGCGGTAATTTATTGCTGTTGTTCGTCTGGTGGCTGGTGTTTGAAAACCTCGAACTTCCGTCGGACCAAGCCTTGGTCATTAGCCTGATCGGCGCCGTCATAGTCAGCCTGGTTCTGGCAACCGTCTCAAGCCGTCTCGGGCTGGAACCTGTTAAGTCAATCTGGCAGGCAGTACTCCATGTCAACTCTAAGGATCAGGCGGTTGCAGCTCCGCACACCGATGATCTACGACTGGGCCGAGAATTGGTAACAGGTCTGGTATCGCAAATCTATCAGTTGGCTGATGTCTCCTCGCGCCTGGCAAGTGAAACTGAACGACAGCAACGTGGCCTTGATCATAACTTTATCGCCAAAAACCTGCCGCTGCCATTGATCGTCCTCGACGCCGACGAAACCATCACTTACGCCAATGGAGCTGCTATGAAATATCTCGGCAACAAACAAGATGAGCTGATCGGAAAAAATGTTTATTCGGCACTCGACATGTCTTTTGCCAGCCAAGAGACGTTTGACAAATGGCTCAAAGCCACCAAAAACCATAACGCTACGGCCCATAATACGTGGGAAAGAGTCAAGCTCAATATTGGAGCTAACCACCCAGCGCTTTTGTTTGATCTAGCCGTCTATTACAACAAGGATAATCCCGACAAGACCGAAACAATCTTGGTGCTTTTCGATCATACCAAGCAATACAGTCAAGACGATCAAGCAGTTAACTTTATCGCACTAACAGTCCACGAACTGCGGACACCGCTGACTCTGCTTCGGGGCTATATAGAGGTGCTAGAAGACGAACTGACTGGAAATATCGATAGCGAGCTACAAGACTTTATCGAGAAAATGCGGGCCCAGGCCGACCAGCTTATGGCCTTTGTCAACAACATACTCAATGTGACTAGGGTCGACGACGACCAGCTCGAGCTCCAATTACAAGAAGAAAGCTGGCCCGGCGTGCTGAAGCAGGCGATTGAAGGACTAAGTCTGCGGGCCAAGGTTCGCGGCATTACTTTGCGCTACCAGATAGCCACTGACCTACCGACAGTCGGCATCGATCGTCTTAGTATTCACGAAGTAATCAACAATCTTGTCGACAACGCTATCAAATACAGCGCCGAAAGCAAAGTTATCAACATTGATACACACTTAGGCCAAGATGGTTTGGTCGAAACTACCATTCAAGATTTCGGGCTCGGTATACCAACCAGTATTTTGCCCCATCTGTTTACCAAGTTTTACCGCGACCACCGCAATCGAGCACAAATCGGTGGCACCGGACTCGGTCTCTATCTCAGCAAGGCAATTGTGTCGGCTCATGGCGGAAACTTGTGGGTGCGCAGCCAAGAAGGCAAGGGCAGTACCTTTGGATTCACCGTCGTCCCTTACAGTCAGATCGCCGCCGAGCTGAGGCAAACAGGAGATAAAGAGATTGTCCGTGGGGCGCACGGCTGGATAAAAAACCATTCTCTTTATCGCCGCTAAACGTGGCAGGAATTGTTTTTGCCAATCTGTAAATCTGCTACAGTATAGGCATGCCAGCCAATACCGATCGCGCCGCCAATCGCACCGTCCTGTGCATAGAGGACGAGCACTTCATCGGTGAGTTATACGCCCGGGCCCTAACCAAAGCCGGCTACAAAGCCACGGTTATTGCCGATGGTGAGCGTGCCCTGGCCGCCGCCCAGACCAATCAGTATGATATTATCCTGCTCGATTTGATGGTTCCCAACCTTACGGGAATCGAGATTTTACGGAGTCTGCGTGACCCCAAGCAGCAGCCGCCCATTAAAGCCAAAATAATCATCACCACCAACCTTGAGCAACGCAAGGACGTGAGAGCTGATATTGAACGGCAAGCCGACGGCTACCTTGTCAAGGCCGAACTTACGCCGAAAGAACTTGTGGCCTTCGTCGACAGCATTCGCTAAGGCTTTACGTGCCGCCTGATAGTGGCGTATAATCGGGCTTAGCCACGTAGGGACTTCGCTAGCGATTTACTCTACGGACTTCAGTCATCAAGAAGGTACACTGCGGTCCCTGCTTTCTTCCACTAAACTCCAGCTTCAGCCCACCTTAGAGACATCGCATAAAAACGGTAGCGCTGGCTCGGGCCCAAGGAAGCTCTCTCACTGAAAATCCGTTTAGACGGCTTTTTGAAGCGCGTCTTTTGTGTTTTTTATTAATCGTGACCTAGGAGTTTAAAAATGAATATTTCTGATTTTGCCATGCAAGAGGTACAAGTCACTTCTGTCTACTTTCGCAACCGAGGACCTCGGCAGCGACTCGAAAGCTATCCTCGGCGTATGGTCTATGCCGGCCGAGAATACGTCTTTGTGGCGTTTGGCAGGCATTACTTGATTCAAAAAGGTCAACAGCTGATTCAACTTTTTGATGTCAGCGACGGACACAATGAGTATCGGCTACGCCTCGATGAGACCAATCGTTGGATGGTCGTGAGAGCCAAGGCTATCTCATGAACGCGTCACCCCATCAACCCAAGACAGTAAAAACGGTAGCTATCGCCCCGCGCATCTGGCCAAATGCCGTTCGTTGGCCCGAGATCGGTGTCTTGCCAGAGCTGGTACCGCTACAACCCATTAGCGATGGGCGGTAGCCATGGACCCCTCTGTCGCTGTCAACAAGCGTGTAGATGTGGTGGCCGTGTTCCGCACCAGCGGCCCGTCGGCAATGCGCTGCCAGCCTTACCGGCTGCACTGGGGTGGTCGCGACATTGAGCTACGTGAGCTCGGCCTGCGCCATCCGACAACCGCCGGCAAGCGCATGGTCCATGTGTTCGACGTATCGGACGGCAGTAACGACTACCGTCTCGAGTTCGACGCTGAAGCGCTGACCTGGACACTCACGACCATACTGGAGCAAAACAATTTACGGCCTTAACCCCAGCAAGCCTCTAATCATCTGTTGTGACCTCAATTCGGCTTTTGCTATGGCTGAACAGCAAGCCCACCCCAGCCTACGCGGTCGACCAATAGGTGTCACCAACCGGCTCTCCAAGCACTGCTGCGTCATCGCTGCCTCATACGAAGCGAAAGCTCTTGGCATTCGTACCGGCATGCGCCTCGATGAGGCCAAGCTGATCTGTCCTGATTTCATCGTGCTGGAGACTGACCCCCCCTAAATATCACTACCTGTACCAACAGCTGGCGCGACTCATGCTTAGCTATTCGCCGCACGTCGTCATGAAAAGCATTGATGAGGGGTTCATTGATCTAAGTGGCACTCTGGAGAACGTACACCGTCGTCCCATAGAAGACATCGGTCGAGAGATCAAACAGCGTTTGCGTGACGAGGTTGGCGGCTGGCTGAAGGTCAATATCGGTATCGGACCTAATCGTTTCCTGGCCAAGCAAGCTGCCAGCTGGCACAAACCGGACGGCCTCGATCGACTCGACCACCGTAACCTCGTCGATTACTATCGACAGATAGAGCTCACCGATTTGAGCGGTATAGCCGCCCATTATGAAGCCCGCCTCAATGCCGCAGGCATCCATACGCCGCTAGAGTTTTTAGCTGCTTCGAGCGACACTCTTAGGCGACTCGTCTTCCATAGTGTCATCGGCGAAGACTGGGCGCAGCGTTTGCGCGGCTACGAAGTTGATGCCGCCAGCACCAGACTCGGCACCGTCGGTCGCCAGTGGGTACTAGAAAAAGCCTCATCAGACGACGATTTCCTGCTGCCGTGCTTTCAATACCTCTGTGAGACCACCGGCAAAAAGCTACGCTATCAGCAAGTTGACGCCCGCGGTATCATCGTTTGGGCACAGCTGCAAACTGGCGATAGTTGGTCTGTGCGTAAGATGTTCAAATCGACTTTTTTCAGCGATCATCAGCTATATCAGCGCGCTCTCTTTCTGTTCAATATGCGGCCTAAGCACTCACTTATCAAAACTCTCGGAGTCAGTTGCTATCAGCTGACTCCCTCGACTCGCAATCAAACCAGCCTGCTAGAAAGCGTCAGTCGCGAGAGTTGGCTAACGACGGCTGTCGATGAGATCAACCAACAATACGGCAGCTTCAAGTTGTTCTCGGCCAATGCGTTACTAGGCACCAAATTGGTCAAACAAAAAATACCTTTTGGCAGCACGAAGTACTTCGAGCTTCTGCTGCAACAGAATGCTTAGCCAGCTTGTGGTACTTGGCGCTAACGACGCAGCAACAATCCATAACCGGGAGCAAACACCCGAACCAACGCCAGAATGTACAGCACTCCGTAGGTAGCTGGCAGCCCAAGGCAATATCGGACTTTTTGGCGCCCGCTCAAGACCTCATCAGACCAAATAGCCAAGCTCAGCAGTAGCCCGACGGCAAGGCAGCAAATCAATAACAAGGCCGTCTCGTGAAGTACTAGAGCCAAGTACGTGAAGTAAGTCAAAAGCACGACCAGTAGTACGGACGAGACACTCGAAAGCAAACCAAGACAAAGCCGCCCAAAGCCCGGCAAGCGGTTGCGAATACGGGCTTGATGCAGCTGAGCAAAAGTCTGCTGCCGCCAGACGTATTGATGCAAGGCTCGTCGGCGCATTACTTGAGCGCAGAGTTGGAATAACGACTGTACCGGCGCACGACGAACCACCGCATCACCAGCGAAGGCGGCCTGGGTCTCAATCGTTGAGCTACCCGATTTGATCGCTCCGATTAAAGACACCTGCATCCGGAAGGGAAGTTGCGCCTGAGCTTGCCTGATGGCCCGGCGATATGCAGCTTTCCGATACAGCACAGAGCTATCGATAAGCAGTCTGGCTGATCGGGTCTCGCTGCGGGCTTTTTGGACAACTGTAGAGACAACATCTAGATAGGCTTGAACAAGACCTCCAATGCTAGCGGGCATTGACAATCGCTGATTAAAAACTACTGCATTGGCGTGATGATCGGTTTGAAACCGACGAACAACACGAGCCAGCGCTTCTCGATCGAGCCTATCAGACACTCGTAGTCTACCGATTAGTTCAGCTTGCGGGGCACATTTCTTGAGTCCAGCCTGAATCGAAGCAAGCTCGGTCCCGGTCTGACGACGGCTTAGTAGTTTGATAGCACGTTTTGGGTGACGCTTCTGAAACGCCACGACCCGTTCACGCGTCCGATCATCTGAAGCCCGATCGACAATGATAACCTCAAACTTACGATAGGAACCGCCGCAAATGGATTGTAGGCAACTATCAATTGTGCCGGCATCGTTATGGGTGATAATCACTAGTGAAATTAACGGTCGATGACGATAACGCCTTGCGTGCCTGGTGCGCTGAAAATCACGACGCCGTTTGGTGTCACGAATGTCATAGATGCAGGCGCGAGAAATGATAAATGCTAGGCGTAACACACCAAATGCTCCGAGCAAGACAACAATGTTGCCAAAAGTGGTCTGCATCAACTTATCACCTTTTCGAAGTGGAAACGATATAGCGTACGCCACTCATTGAAGCTACCGGTGCAGGTCTGGATCGTCATGACCGGCGGACCGCTATAACGAAGCACTGACGTGTCATCAGGTCTCAGATTTTTGGCAAAAACAAACGCATAGGACAGTACGTGACCGTTGTCGGTGTAAATTAGGGCTGTTGCGCCACGGACGGGGGTATTATGACGCAGTGCCCCAAAGACCGAGTTATTATTGTGTCCGTAGATGAAAGTGTCTCCAGCGATGTTGTTGGCGGGGCTGCTGCTTGTGGCAAACTGGGCACGAAGTCCGCTCAAGGTCCAGCTGCCGTCAGCTGGGTTGTACTGTCCCGGGTCAACTGGTAAATCGACGCCCGAGGCAGGAATTACGACCCTGACCGGCTGGCCGGCTACCCGGACAACTCTCGGGGTTTTGGCTGTGAGAGATGGATCAGGGTGGGCAAACGAAACACGTTGAACGTCCGACAGAACTGGTACCGGATGAATGAGATAACCCAAGCCGGCAAGACTTACGATGTACAGCAAGCCAAGCCGACTATAGTAGCCGTACTTACGTAGCGCTTGGACGCTGCTTACCATATCTGGCTATTGCCCCTGTCTTACTTCAAAGCGTGACGACGATAGGCCTGGACACCGACGCTGCTGAGTGCTGCTGTACCGCCAATGGCAATCGTACCGGCAATCAGCGCGTTTTGGACACCATTACTGCCAGTCTCGGGCAAGTTGGCAGCAGCACTGGCGCTACTACCTGGCTGGTTAGGGCTGCTGCCTGCTTTGCCGCCTTTGCCGCCGCTGCTCGAGCTGGTACTCGAAGACGCCTTGTTAGCACAATCGGCATTGACGTTTACGTTGGTGCTGTTGTTATTGCTGCTGTTGCCAGACGAGGCACTTCCGCTGTTGGTGTTGCCGCTATTGTTGCTACTACCCGAACCGGAGTTCTGGGAATTACTGTTGTCAACTTTGACATCGTTGTCACAATTTACTTTTGTGGTGTTTGATTGGTTGGTGTTGACGGTATTGGTTGACCCAGGACCGGTGTCTTCAATGTTAGTTGCTCCGGCCACGCCGAGCGCCAGAGTCGACCCGACGACAGCGGCTGAGACTATTTGTAATAATTTTTTCATACTACTCCCCCTTAATTACTATCAGTACATTATTTATATATCATTTACATAAATATGACAATACATAAATATTATTATATACATTAGCGTTTTACAGAGCTGGCGCTGTCGTTTTCTGCGGCTAGCTGGTGCTATCATGACATCCTACTAAATAAATAACCGCTAAGACTATGGCTTTGGAAAACCTAAACCTTGTGATAATGTGAAAATTATATTCCCTAATAATCTAGGAAAAGAAAAATGTTTTACAAGAATATTAAAAATCATGCTCTGCAATTTTTGAGTGGCTACGAACAAAACAATCCAACGACATTTGCCGCTGCCCAACAAGCAATCGGCGGACTGCTGGTATTGGACGGCTTTATCGGCATCGACAATCCTTTTGGTGGCAAAAAACGAAGCGGTATTTTCGGTTCACTTATTGGAGTGGTTGTTGGATTAGTGTTCCTAGTTGGGACTGGCTTTATTGGAAACTTGATGGGCATCAACAAATTAACTGCAACAACAACCGCTACAGTGGTAAGTGTTAGCCAGCCGACCACCACGACAAATAGTACAAATAGTAACGATAGTTCTGGTCCTTCGTGTACCGCACAGGCTAAGTACACTGTCAACGGCAAAGAGTATAACCAGACTGCCTCAAGCGGTTCTGGCAGTGCTTGCTCATTGACTGCCGGACAAACAATTGCCATCAATTATGACCCGAACAACCCAGGGGCCTGGGCTTATGATCTTAATACGGTAAAGTTTGTCCTAAAAATATTGCCTATTTTTGGATTGATCGTGGCAGTAACGAGTTTGGTTACCTTTGTTATACGTTTACTCAGTATCATATTTGGCTGGAAATTACTGAAAAACGGTCGCGCCTTAGCCAAGACACTGCCGGCAGGAACTAACCTGGATACTATCAAAAACGAGATCCGTCAAAACTTTGCTAAATCAGTCTTTGGCATGGGCGTCAACAATCAAACAGCAACTCAGCCGCCAACAGTCCAATCATCGGCGACACAAACGCCACCGCAACAACCAGCCGCGGCTCATGCGCCAGAAGCTCAACTTCAACCGACTGAATCCATGCCAACCTCAGTCCAATCATCGGCGACACAAACGCCAACTACGCTGTCACCACCAGTTCAACCACCAACAACCCAGCCGACAGCAGATCAGCCGTCAGGGCCTGAGCCACCGCAAAAAACTCCGGGTTAACATTCTACATAGGAGTTTACTGGTGACCTCACGGGGAATAAGCTCTAAAGAGCTTGCGACCTACAGCAGTGCTCGGAGTAAACTCCTGTGCGCTGCTTTGCTCTTCGAACCTAGGTTCGATCCATTTCACGCAGTGAAATTACCAATTCAAAAACCCCTCGCGAAGGAGGGGCTCTTGAATTGGTGACCTCACGGGGAATCGAACCCCGGTTACCAGGATGAGAACCTGGCGTCCTAACCGCTAGACGATGAGGCCTAGTCTTCACAAATTTAGCAGTCCACATCTTATCACATCTGTTATAGAGCGTCCAGAGGACCTAAGATGAAGCATAAGGGCATTGCATTACACCGTCCGAAGCTTGATAATACTACTTAGGAAATATGCATACAGTCCGGACAACAAATACGAGTGGATGGACCTGGCGATTATCTGGCCGAGGTCGCTGTTAGCTATGTTTGGTCTGCACCGCCAACCCAAAATTATGGAGGCTTTGGAGCCGGCTTCGGCTGACGACCTGCGTGACGACAAAAGGCGTTTTGAAGTAATTTTTAACAGCATCGAGGATGGTGTGGTCTTGATCGATAGCGACTGGGTAGTCCAGTTAATTAACCCCGGCGCCTCAGCTACAAGCGGTTGGCCGATCGATGAAGCAAGGGGCATTGACGTTAGATCGATAATAAATCTTGTCAACGAAAAAGGGGAGGCTTATGACGACAACGAAAATCCGTTTTGCCGAATTTTCAAAGTTGGGCAAACTTTGCGCGATCATCACGCTTTCATGATTCGCCGAGACAAAAAACAAATCTCCATCAACCTTAGCATTTCTCCTCTGGTCGACGCCCGCAAACGAGTAACAGCTGCTATCGCCGTGTTTCGTGACGTCAGCCAGGAGCGAGCTGAAGAGCAGCAACGAGCCGACTTCATTAGTACAGCCAGTCACGAGATGCGAACACCAGTTGCTGCTATTGAGGGCTACCTGGCACTAGCCCTGAATGACAAGGTATCGACCATCGACAAACGTGCCAGGGACTATCTGGAGAAAGCTCATTCATCAACACAACACTTAGGACAGCTCTTCCAGGACCTACTGACCAGCGCAAAAGCCGAGGACGGCCGTTTGACCAGCCACCCAACAGTCGTTGAGTTTGGAGAATTTTTGGAACAACTGGTTTCTGACCTTCGTTTCGCCGCCGAGAAAAAGGGTCTATATGTCGAATTCATCGTCGGCTCTGGCCAAGAAATAAATGCCAGTCATGATGTCGCCAGCGAGAAAACCCTTCGGCCCCTGTACTACGTAAATATTGATCCTGATCGAGTCCGCGAGGCGATCACCAACTTGTTTGATAATGCTGTGAAGTACACGGAAGAGGGAAGAATAACCCTTGGTCTTACCGGTAATGATCAAGTTGTGCAGTGCTATGTCCGCGACACAGGCCCCGGAATTCTTGCCGCCGATGTTAGTCATCTTT
Organism: Saccharimonadales bacterium (SeqCode); assembly: GCA_041912375.1. Lineage (GTDB taxonomy): Bacteria > Patescibacteriota > Saccharimonadia > Saccharimonadales > UBA4665 > JAYRNA01. The sequence continues at coordinate 239,834 of JAYRNA010000015.1, forward strand.
TTCAAAAGTTCTACCGCGTTGATAATTCAGCTACCCGAACGATTGGAGGAACTGGTCTGGGCCTATTCATCTGTCGAAAAATTATCGAGCTGTACAACGGTCGCATTTGGGTAGAAAGCGAGGTCGGCCATGGCAGTACCTTCTATATTAATCTGCCTCGTTTGACCAGTCAAAAGGCTAACCAGCTATTGGCTGGAGCGGCTGCAAGCGCTGAGCTAAAACCAATTAATTCTTTGGCTTCGTCGTGATACAATGATGTCAACTATAAGCATAAGCAAATCTTTACAGGGGCAGGGCATATGTCAAAAATAATGTTGGTTGAGGATGACAACAACCTCCGAGAGATATATGAAGCCCGGTTGCGAGCCGAGGGCTACGAGATTGTATCAGCCCAAGATGGCGAGGAGGCCTTAGTCGTCGCCAAAGCCGAGAAACCCGATCTGGTTATATCAGATGTTATGATGCCCAAAATCAGCGGTTTTGAGATGCTCGACATACTGCGCAATACCGACGGCATGAAAGAAGTCAAAGTCATTATGCTCACGGCGCTTGGCCAGAGCGAGGACCAAAACCGTGCCGAAAAATTGGGCGCCGATCGCTACCTGGTCAAATCTCAAGTTACCCTCGAGGATATCGTTAATGTCTCCCATGAACTGCTTGGCGATAATCCAGCTGCAACTGTTGCCCCGTCCGCTGCACCAACCTCGGCAACGACCAGCACCAAACAACCCCTCAGTCAGCCGACGACAGCAACTACAACCGAAGCTTCAGCTGACGCCCAAATACCTGCCACCAGCGGGCCACCCACCGTCGTTGATGAACCAGTACCACCAACGACGCCCCCGCCTGTGGCAACTACGCCGACCCAACCTGAGCCAGCTGTTTCGGCATCAGCTTTGACTGTTGAGACGGCCGCCGGCAACAACACCAGCGACAAGCCCGTCACGCTGCCGACACCTAGCGATCCAGTTGCCCCTGCCAATACTGCTCAAACTCCTCCTGACCCATCGGCCACCGAGCCCCAAAACTCAACCCCAGGGACTGATACGCAACCGACAATACTCCAGCCAGCGCCAGCAGTGCCCGAGGCGATGCCCGAAGACGCAAGCCCCGACTTGGCGTCTGACTCCAGCCTTATTACTCCCGTCTCCTCGGCGGAACCAACACCAGGCGCAGATGCGACTGAAGCAGCTACAGCAAGCGACACCAAATCTGCCGGTAAACCTGAGGCTTCTGCGCTACCGGAGGTGCCGCAGACCGACTCGGCCGATGTGCCCGTTGTCACTGAAAACGACACTTCCACCCTTAAATCTGATAGTGTAGCCAGTTCTACCGCTCAAGAGGAGGCAGCCGTCGAGGCCAAGATAGAAGACTTCGTGGCCGGCGCCACCACCGATCCAACAACTCCAGGCAGCAGTGTCAGCTTGCCCGGGGCAGGTGATGACAACAACTCAACGACGACGCCAGATCAAGACACAGACTCTGCCTCATCGGACGCATCAGACGCCAGCAACACTCCGGCTGCAAGCCCTGATATGTCAACTGATAATGAGGGCGAACGCCAAAGCCCCGAAGCCGCCGAAAACGATGATAAAATCATAAACAACGCTCTTGACACGTTAGTTAGCGGTACCGATGAGGCTAAAGCTGAGGCCTCAAAGGACACCGGCACAACTATCACTCCCGATGACAGTTCAGCGCAGCCCGACGCAATGACTACTGCCGACAGCGACAATCATGATCAACCAACTTCGGCACCAACCATCCAACCCGATGCTGAGCGCATCGAACCGACTGAAGAAGCAGCTGATGGACCCTCGACTGATAGCGATGACTCGTTAAAAGAGCCCAAAAACGACAATGTAACAATTGCTCACAAAAAAATAATTCAGCCGCTCGACACCAAGCCAAAACGAAATCTCGATGAACTATTAGCTATTGAAGAGGCAAAACAAGCTGGAGACGGTACTGTACCGGCTCCAACGACAATTATTTCAGGTGAAGCTGGGTCACCGACTCAATCGGACACTCCAGCAACTAACCGCCCGAAACGACTACTGCCTGACAGCGGTAGACCCACAGAAAATCAGGCCACAACTGCCCCCGGAAGCGACCCTAGCGACATTGCATTGTAGCTACTACTAATGACGGACTAGGATTTTGGAGTTATGCTGGGTCTATGCGTTTAAACGTATACATTGCTCAAGCCAGCGGTTGCAGTCGCCGAGCCGCCGATCGAGCCATTGTGGATGGGCGAGTTAGCGTTAATCATCAACCCTCTGAACTTGGCACGGTAGTGGACGACAATGACCAGGTGACCCTTGACGGCAAAATTGTCCACTTGCCTAAGAAAGCCACATTGCTAATGCTACATAAGCCAGTCGGCTATGTCTGTTCGAGGTTCGGGCAGGGCAGCGAAACCATTTATCGGCTTCTGCCAGCCAACTATCGGTTTCTTAAACCAGTCGGTCGGTTGGACAAAGCGTCGTCGGGATTAGTGCTACTAACTGACGATGGTAAACTGGCACATCAGCTTACCCACCCCAGTTACCAGAAAGAAAAAGTCTATCAGGTCATCCTCGACAAGCCGCTTGATACCACCTCGAGACAACAGATATCGGAGCAACAAGTGATGCTCGATGACGGGCTGAGTGGCTTTGATCTTCAGGCACTTGATACGTCACGCCGCATCTGGCAAATAAAAATGTCCGAAGGACGGAATCGTCAGATTCGACGAACTTTCGCATCCGTAAACTACCGCGTTTTGTCGCTACACAGAAGCTCGTTCGGCAGTTACCGACTTAACCGGCTCAAAGCAGGACAATGGCAAATAGTAGATCAGTAGTCAGTTTGCCAGTAAACAAGCGACGATATCCCAAGGCTACGACAAGCAGCATTACTCGAAATCGTTAAATATATATTAAAATTATATTTGATTTTCGTCAATAGTCTACATCTGTTATAATGGAATAAATGGCAAAAAAATTACCAATCGTAGCTATCGTCGGCCGAGCAAATGTCGGGAAGTCTAGCCTGTTTAACGCCATTCTCGATCGCCGCGAAGCAATTGTGGCCCGCGAAGCCGGTACCACTCGCGACAGCATTGTGGCCAAGGCCGAGTACGGACAGCAACATTTTTGGTTGGTCGATACCGCCGGAGTAAAGGACCCAGAGGATGAATTTGAGTTTACGATTCAGGAGCAGATTATCCAGGCTGCGGACAGCGCAGATGTAATCTGGGTGATAGTTGAAGCCGATGTGCCAATTACCGAAGAGGACCGACGGGTAGCCAAGATGGCGCTCAAAAGCCAAAAACCGGTGTTTCTAGTAGTAAATAAAGTCGACAAAGCAAGGGCTGTTGATCTGTCGCGCTTTGAGCGCCTAGGAGTAAAACCAATCGTTCACACCAGTACCACACAACGACTAGGCCTCGAAAGCCTCTTGAGCCAACTGTCGGCCGTTATTCCTACAGTGAAGTCAACCGAGGATGATGATCGGCTTCGGGTTGCCATCCTCGGCCGGCCAAATGTCGGTAAGTCGCAGCTTTTTAATAGTCTGGCAAAAAAGCAACAGGCAATTGTAGCCGATCGAGCCGGTACGACCAGAGATATAAATCGGGCTATCGTGCGCTATCAGAGCCGGGAAGTTGAGCTGCTCGACACAGCTGGGATTCGCCGATCAGGCAAAATAGAGGTCGGCATCGAGCGTTTTAGCGTCATCAGGGCGCTAAGTGCTATTGAACAAGCCGATGTCTGTTTGCTGCTTATGGATGCCAATGAGCTCAACGTCCAACTTGATCAAAAAATTGCCGGTATGATCAAGGACGCCGGCAAGGGATTGGTGTTAGTGGTGACTAAGTGGGACTCCGTAAAAGACAAGGACGCCTTTACCTGGGACCAATTAGCCAAACAAATTGCTGGACATTACGAGTTTGTACCTTGGGCACCGCTTATTTTTACCAGCTCCTTAAGCGGTCAGAATATCACAAAGCTTTTTGATCTCGCCCTCGAGATCGATGTCGAACGCCACAAACGCATCAGTACCAGCGAACTCAACCGGTGGTTGCGACAAGCTGTTGATGCTCATCCTCCGGCTGGCCTCAAAAACCGCAACCCAAAGCTAAACTATATCGTCCAGGAAACTGACAACCCGACTCCGGCTTTCAAAATTTTCGGCAGCCAGAGTCGTTATGTCCATTGGAGCTATCGCCGCTATCTGGAAAAGAACCTCCGCAAATCTTACAACTTCACCGGCACACCTCTCCAGCTATGGTTTATCGAAAAACACGTCAGCCATAAGCATGGTGCCAGTCCAACAATTAATAGTAAGCAGCCGTAAGTTATGTCGTGGCTACAGAAACGGCCGCAAGTCAGCGATCCGACAATGTTTTACACGGTTGGACTCAACAAAACAGTGCTGCTAGCCGGACTCGGTAACCGCGGCCAGGAGTACGACGGCACCCGGCATAACATCGGCTTCGCCTGCATTGATAGTTTTGTTAGCCAAAACGAGGACATGTCGGCCTGGATCCAAAAAAAAGATTTGCAATGCTTGATGAGCACTGGCCAATTGGCCGATACTCGAGTGATCGCGATCAAGCCAACCAGCTTCATGAACCTCAGCGGACAAGCACTGCAAGCAGTAACCAACTTCTATAAACTGTCACTCGACAACGTTGTAGTGATTCATGATGAACTAGATATCGACTTTGGGCAGATAAGGCTGCGCCTCGGGGGCAGTAGTGCCGGCCATAATGGCGTCAGCTCAATAATGCAGTATTTGGGTGAGGAATTTGGTCGAGTTCGTGTCGGCATCGGACCCAAAAGCCCATCACGCATCAGTGCCGAGAAGTTTGTACTGCAAAAATTCTCGACTTCAGAACAAAGCCAACTTACCAACCTCAATCGAGAAGTCAATGCCATTTTGAGCGAGTATGTCTTTAGCAACTCGCTGCCAAACGAGACAAGAAGCTTTCTCGTCTAACGTTTTTCCAATCGACTGGATCAACTAAAAGAAACGAAAAATTCATATTTCTGGCTAGAAGTCTCTGTCAACTCAAGCTGGTCCGTGAAGTTTAAATTCCTCTATTTGTGCTTCGATATCCCGTAGTTTCTGTCTGTCATCCATCAACCTTAGGGCGTTGTCAATAGACGAGCCTCCTTGACGGCGTTCGAATTGATCGTCATCAACAGATCGTTGGTCAAGACTGGCTTGATGCCTCGCCTCGAGTGCCCTTTTGCTCGAGGCGACATCTATGGTGCGCACCTCAACTGGACTCTGAACACCCAACAAAAGCTCCTCTTCCCCTGTCAAATAGGCCAATATTCCTTTGATCTCCATCTTAATCTAGATTATAGAATCTTCTTAACTAAAAATCAATTTTGTTAGTCAACTTTCAGGCGCTGATCGAAATTTTACTTGTAGTGACTATTAAAATGATCTTAAACAATCATCCAAAGCTTTTGATTAAGCACTACGGTAAGTTCGCCTCATGCGTCAGCCACGTCAGTCGGGGGAAAAATGACATCGAGTGTCCGCTGTAGATGATATTGGACCACCTCTGAAGGCATGTCTTCTGCAAAACGTTTGCGAAGCGAATCAAGAGCCATCGCACTGTAAAGCAATCTGCCTCTTTCGTTCAAGAAATACGCTCCGACTTCGTCTAGATCGAGCGCATAGTGTGCCTGTAAGTCATCGTTTGTTTTGTCCTCGGCCTCAAGAATAACATTGAGAATATTATGCGTTTCACTATGTGGCATTTGCGGAGGTAAATTAGTCAGCCTCTGCTCAGTCTTACTAAACGAATAGTGCTCGTTCATAGGCGCTATAATAGCACAAAAAAAGGCCGACGAGAGGGGGTGGGCACCGCTCGCCGGCCTGTTTTAGGCGACAACATAGTTGTCGCCGAACCCTTCAACCCACCCCAGCGAAGCATCGACGTCATACAAAAAAGAGCGACTCGTGCCGGCCGTGAAGCCACCATTTAGGTTCACTTTGAAATTGGGGACCCCGGGACAAAAAAATTGTCGAGGAATCTAGTTAAAGGGGTTAGTATGGTTTAGAGCGCTGTCGATAATTCGAAAGCCAAGAGAATAGTGGAGGGTAACAACTTTTCTATGGCGCGCTCTAAAACAATCTAACAAGGGTTGTCACGCGCAAAGCGCTGACACCGTTAGAAATAAAGGTAAAGGTACAAGAATCCATATTTCAGGACTCACAAATTGCCATTTTAGCAAATTCATGACATTATGTCAATATCGTATAATATTTCGCTATGAATATCAAGAAGCTCACGTTTAGTTCACCTCAGTTTCCTGATCGACTTCGGCATATAGCCAGCCCACCGAAATCATTATATTGGGCGGGAGCTGCGGCGGACCAACTGTTGCAACGACCGATGGTGGCCATTGTCGGCAGCCGCAACGCGACAACTTATGGCAAGCTAGTGACTCAAGATTTGACTTCACGGCTGGCCGAACAGGGAATTGTCATAGTTAGTGGATTGGCGCTGGGCATTGATGGCCTGGCACACCGAGCGGCACTTGAAGCACAAGGCTTGACGATAGCTGTATTGCCTGGGCCAGTCGACACGATTGCTCCGGCGGTTCACAGAGGTTTGGCCGATCGGATTTTGGCATCAGGCGGAGCGTTGGTCAGCGAATATCCGTCACAATCTTTTACTTACAAACAGAATTTCGTCGCTCGCAACCGTTTGGTCGCGGGCCTGTCCGATGCCGTACTGATAACCGAAGCGGCTTTGAAGAGTGGCAGCCTGCACACGGCCCGCTTTGCGTTGGAACAGGGGAAAGATGTCATGGCGGTACCAGGCAATATTACAGCCCCAAGCTCAGTTGGCACAAACAACCTAATAAAAGCAGGGGCGACTCCAGTGACTGGACTCTGGGACGTACTTGAGGCACTTGGCTTGGATCACCATCTTACGCCGGCCCACACAGTGAGGGGCGGAAACGCCCACGAACAGTTGATACTGGACTTGATGTTAGGGGGAGTCAATGACGGAACAGCTCTGCTTGAAGCCAGTAAGTTGCAACCGAGTGAATTTAATCGAACTCTGACAATGCTCGAGCTAACAAGCAAAATCCGCTCGCTGGGCGCCAATCAGTGGGGCATACGCTAGTTTTTGCTCCACATCCTTTTTAAAAGTGCTACACTTACCAATATGAAGCTTATGATTTTTCTAGGCATCACCATTTTTGGTACAGTTGGTGGCTGGATAGGCGCCAGCCTCGATCATGGCAACTGGCTGGGTGGTTGGAGTATCCTGCTTGGCGCTGTCGGCTCGTTTTTTGGCGTCTGGGCCGGCTTCAAAGCCGGCCAAGCTATTTCCGGATAGGTTAAGTTTCTGTAGAAAAGCTCGGTCAGGCTATTAATATAGTACGCAGGTTGCATTCCGCCTAGAAATGCGCTTAAGTGGAGTACGTTATGTCAAAAAATCTTGTCATCGTAGAGAGTCCGGCCAAGGCCAAAACCATCGAGAAATTTCTCGGGAAAGACTACTTGGTCAAGAGCAGTTTTGGTCATATCCGCGATCTCCCCAAAAAGGGGCTAAATATCGATGTCGACAAACAGTTTGCTCCCAAATATGAAATCAGCGCCGACAAGCGAAAAGTTGTTGCCGACCTAAAAAAGGCCGCTGCTGGCAGCGAAGTCTGGTTGGCAAGTGATGAAGATCGTGAAGGCGAGGCCATTGCTTGGCACCTGACTAAAGCACTGAAACTTGACCCTGATAAGACTAAACGAATCGTCTTTCACGAAATCACCAAGCCGGCCATTGAAGCAGCCATAAAAAACCCCCGGCCAGTCGATATAAATCTGGTCGACGCCCAACAGGCGCGGCGTATACTCGACCGGCTTGTTGGCTATGAGCTATCTCCGGTGCTATGGAAAAAAGTCCGAACCGGTTTAAGCGCCGGCCGTGTTCAATCAGTCACCGTGCGGCTTATCGTCGATCGGGAACGAGAGATCAAAGATCACCAAGCAGGCAGTAATTTTAAAATCATCGCTTTGTTCAACATCGATGGCCAGGAATTGCCTGCCGAATTGACAACCAGAATCAGCGATGAAGTGAGTGCAAAAAAATGGCTTGAAGGTTCGGTTGGCGCCATTTATACCATCACTAAAATCGAACAAAAACCCGGCAGCCGAAGCCCGAGCGCGCCCTTTACGACCAGCACGCTTCAGCAAGAAGCCAGTCGGCGTCTTGGCTACAGCGTCCGGCAGACTATGACGCTGGCTCAGCGCTTATACGAAGCCGGCCACATTACCTACATGCGTACCGATAGTACCAGTCTCTCGAGCCTTGCAATCAATGCCGCAAAGACATACATCACTGAAAAATTTGGCGGTAAGTATCACCAACCACGCCAATTCAAAACCAAAAATGAGTCCGCCCAGGAAGCTCACGAAGCGATTCGTCCAACGACTTTTAGCAAGTCAGAGGCCGGCCAAGACGACCAGCAGGCTAAACTCTATCAGTTAATCTGGCGACGCGCACTCGCCAGTCAAATGGCTCCTGCCCAACTTGAAAGAACCGAAGTCACAATTGCGACGAGCCACCACTCTGAGTATTTTCTGGCGAAGGGCGAAATACTCAGTTTCGATGGTTTTATGAATGTTTACGGCGGAGTCAAAGACGACACTTTGCTGCCCCCGTTAAAAAAGAGCCAAGAACTCCAGCTAAACACACTTCAGGCAGTAGAAACCTTTTCACGACCGCCAGCAAGATATTCTGAGGCAACTTTGGTTCGAAAACTCGAAGAATTAGGCATTGGTCGTCCAAGTACCTATGCTCCGACTATCTCGACAGTTCAAACACGTGGCTATGTCGAAAAACAAGACCTGACTGGCAGTGAGCGCACCGTCAAAGAACTCCGACTAGAAAATGACAAAGTTGTCAGTCAAACCAACAGCGTACTCACTGGAGCCGACCGCGGCAAATTGTTGCCAACACCAATTGCCGATGTCACGACCGATTTCCTAGTCAAATATTTTCCGCGAATCGTAGATTATGATTTTACGGCGAACGTCGAAAAAAACTTCGACAATATCGCCGCTGGCACCGAGAAATGGCAAAAAATGATTGCTGACTTTTACAACGACTTTCACCCGCTGATCGAGAAATCCGCTGACATTTCACGCCAAGAAGTGTCCCAGGCCAGGAAACTGGGCCTCGATCCGATAACCGGTCAGTCGATTTTTGCTAGATTCGGGCGCTATGGCCCGATGCTGCAACGAGGTGACACAGCCGATGAGGACGAAAAACCCACGTTCGCTCCGATGCCAGCCGACACGACGATCGACACCGTGTCTCTCGATCAGGCTCTAGAAATGTTCAAGCTCCCGAGGGAGGTTGGCCTAACCGAGTCGGGCGACCCTATAAAAGCCAATATTGGTCGCTTCGGACCATATATCCAGGTTGACAAAACCTTCGTGTCGATAAAACCGCTCGATCCCCACACCATAACCGAAGCTGAAGCGCGTCAACTATATGCCCAAAAGCTCGAGAAAGACGCCGCCCGAAACATCGCTGAGTTCAAGAACGGCCTAAAGATACTGCGCGGTCCCTACGGGCCTTACGTCACAGATGGCAAGACAAATGCTCGTATTGCCAAAGACCAAGATCCAGTCGCTCTCACTGAAGCTGAGGCCCGAGCAATCCTGAAAGAAGCACCCGCCAAAAAACGCCGGTTCAAGCGAAAGACCGCCAAAAAAACAACCAAAAAATAATTACAGGTAAAAGCTGGAGTTGCTTAGGGTTGCATCTGGTAATGCCTACTCCTTGGCAGCAATGTTTGGTTGAGTATCCATCGCCTGAGTCCAGCGTAATTTGCCGATTTGAATGCTGTATTTGCTGCTGCAGACAACACGTGGCCTGATTAACATTTTTACAACATCGACTACGCAACGCTGTCATCAATGTGCTACAATAAGTTGAACATAACAAAATATTGACTTTTACAAAATATAGTTTTATAATTATACTAAGTTTTGTTATTAACAGGGAAATGTGAGATATATGTCGCAAACTACCCCCGCTCAAGACACCACCACCGAAAAACTGGTCCGTGATGTTTTGGCAACCATTGATCGTGAACGGGAACGAGAAATCGTGGCTCGACGATTTGGGCTGTTTGACCGTAGAGAAACCCTCGAGCAGATCGGTGAAATGCAGGGTATTACCAGAGAAAGAGTCCGCCAATTGGAAAAATCAGTTGTTTCGCGCCTGAAATCCAGCGCCGAGCAGGGGAAAGTTCCAAACATTGCTGACTTTGAAGCGCGGGTAGTTGGACTACTCCAACAGTCAGGGCAAGCCGGCCGAGTCAGCGATATTGCCAATCAGTTGAGCGCCGGCGCTCAGCGCGAAGAGCAAGCCAGGGTGTCGTTCCTGAGCCAACTTTCGCCTCGCTTGGCTGTAGTTCAGGAAGACGACAACTTTTATCTCAGCGTCAGTATCAAGGCTGTCTTTGACGAAAAAACCCTCAAAAGCCAGGCCGCCAAGTTGATAGAAACCATTAAGCAGCTTGGTGAACCCAAAACCATCGAAGAAATTGCTGCAGCTGCCGACTACAAAGATGTCAATCAAGCCGCCGCTCTGGCTCGAACTTCCAAACAACTCGCGACACTCAATGGTCGCTGGGGGCTTGTCAAGTGGCCCATGGTGAACCCGAAAAATATTCGCGACAAAATCTATGTCATTCTTAAGGAAAACGGCAAGCACATGCACTTTAATGAGATTGCCAGCGCCATCAAAGATAGTGATTTCAAACGCAAAGACGTCACCACCCAAGCAATCCACAACGAATTGATTAAAGATAAGCGCTTCGTCCTGATTGGCCGTGGTATTTACGCCCTCAAAGAATGGGGCTACGAGAAGGGGACTGTGGCTGACATCATCACCGAGGTTCTCAAAGAAGCTGGTGAGCCTCTGCACCGCGACGAAATCGTTAAAAGAGTCCTAAAGAGCCGTTTCGTAAAAGAAACGACCATTCTTCTAAATCTTCAGGGCAAATCACAGTTCAAGCGGGTTGCCAAAGCCACCTACGCCCTAGCAGAATAAACTACTTTTTAATATCCTAGTCACACCGACCCAAAGCGTGATGGAGTTTGGTGGTGTTATTGACGACACTGGCAAGCCTGGCAAGACGTGTTACAATGTTCAACTTATGGGCAATGAAATTCACGAATCCGTACCCCACACCGAAGTAGAATTCGGTCTAGCTGTTGGCAATCATTCGCCAGAGCTATACCTGAGTGTTGTTTGCAATAATCCAATATTAGGGGCACTTTCTGGGAGTAACGAAGGCTACAAAGATGTTCGTTTGAGTAACACAGCTGGCAGTCAGCCGGTATTGGTCGTTCAGGGCAGTCGAGACGTTGTCGAAGCCCAAGAATTTAGTGCTAGGCCCGAGCTTCGTGAATTGGAAGTCGCTTTGTTGAGAAGTTTAGGCGCTGTCGCGCTCCAGCAGGGCATCAATAAGCTGAGTGGTTTTGCCAAGGTACCGGCTGAGCTTGATGCCTACAAAGATGCCTTTGGCGACCAACCCTTTCGGTTGATCGACGCCGGTGCCCAATTGGTGCCGACCTACTTTAGTAGCTACGATGAAGCTCGGAAAACACTAGAGCGTCACAAGCAAAGAATTTTCGACGCCGTGGCAGACGAGCCTGATGATGCAGCAGGCATCTTTGTCGGTGTCGACATCAGCGGTTTTCAGCCTGAAGCATCAGATATGCCGGTGATTGTGAAAAACGAGTTTAAGCTGCTTGACCCGCCCAGCTGGAACGAGTTCTGCGACAAAAATTACCCCGAACCAGGCACTTAAGACAGTGTCCTTCGAGCAGCATGTCTTAAATTTGGCTTAACTCAGTAAAGTAGAGGTTCTCACCCCCGTTAAAATAGCTTTTTCCCTGTTATTACTTCCGTAGTGGGCCTGAATCATCGTTCCGGATACTCCTTATTGATTGAAATTTGAATTTTGTTCGCTTTTTGTATAAGCGATTTAAGGGAGGGGTCGCCTTAATTGTACTTATATGTAACTAGGTAGCTATAGACAGGGCAAAAGCAATGTCAGAAATTTATGTACCAGGTTTATTTAATCTATAGCTAACTTAGGACGGCGGGGCAATGAGCAGAAAGGCTGCAACAGTCATATACATACAACGTCGTACAATGTATATTTTACGACTATGAAATATTCAGTAACAGGCGAAATGACATGTCCCTCCTGTAGGGGAGTTAGTCTGTAGTTTCGAAAATATTCTGCCTAAACTATACGGTCACCCGCGTTGCTTAGTCGATATTGACGTTGGTTTAGTCGTTAGTCTCACACATCCACTCGTGTCGTTCAATTTGCCATAGTGTTTGGAATGTGACATATAACACAATTTGACTTTTCCACAGTTTGTACGTGAAATATTATCTATTTGGACAATTCGGCGATAATTTTATGTCCCCTGCCTTTTTGATGAAATATTAAAAAATTTGACTTTTGCCCTGTTTTGCATATTGATATACATTTTTTTAAATAAACATAATCAATATTCATTGAACAAATTACGAACTAGCGGGGTAGTAGCATAAGGGTTGTTGAAGCTTAATACCAATTACACCAAAGACCGTTTGTGGACCGGACCTAAACATCTCCTGCCTAATTATCTTTATCGTCGATACCCGTTTGCTGCCCTACTGATAGTAGGCGCGTCCGTCGATTCGAACGTCGATGTATTTGTTTGGATTAATTGATTGGCGCTGCAATAGTGCAATCGTAGCCAAAGCAGTACCTGATTGTTGGCGAGCCGTGTTTGTCTGGAGGTTAAATTTAACGAAATACTGCTGGCCGACTAACTGAACATCGAGCTCGCTACTGGCTTGGGGTAACGTCATGGACGCGATAGCGAAGTGACGGCTGGCGAATTGAGCGGCGACGACACGAATAAACTCAACATCATCTGTCGTCAGCACCTGATGGCCCAGCCGAAGGTTTAGTCCGCTTTGGTCAGTGACTCTTGGTAGATTCAGGCTAGCCGGACGGACCAGCTCGGCCGTAGGAAGAATCGCAATTCCTCTGGTGTCGACGACGAAACTTTGGGAGGAATTGGCTAGAATTAGGGTCGGACGAGAAGTTTCGAGGTAGATTAGCGGTCGGTGGCTAACCAAAGGTAAGGCTAGGCTAACCCGTGAAAGCTCTGGAAACTGGCGCCGCATCTGAGCGCTGAGACCAGCACTATCGATAGACAGTTTTGTTTTGCTCCAAATGGAACGACTCAAGATTTTCTGAGCAGCCTGTTGATAAACGTCACTCTCTCGAAACAGACCATCCGATGTTCCTGAATCTGAAAGCAACACCTTGGGGTTATTGTTGAGCCTCAGGATGCTTGCCAGGCTGACGATGCAGACAACCAGTAGCACGAAAAAGCCGATACGCTGTCGCCAGCTGGCTGCTGATTTGGTCACAGCGCCTTTGTGGCCGCGAGCAGTCGACGGTCGACCAAGATCAGACTCAAGCTGTGGTCTGCGCAGCTGAGAGGAGAATGTCGCCGGGCTGGACAAAGTTTGGTTTTCGATCTTGGACTGCCTATTTCTAGCTCTAGTTGATCGTTGCCGGCGCCATCTCATGAACTGCCTCGGGCTACCGAAAGAATCAAGTCAGCCAGTTCTACGGCAGCTCGTGGTTGGGAAAATTTGGCTAAGGCAGCAGCCAAAGATTGTCGGCGCGAACGGTCGCGTAGTAACTGACCTAAGACGGTGATCAGGCGGTTGGAGTCTCGTGACAGCTCATCATCGTTGATAATTTCGACGGCACCAGCGCGAGCCAATACCTCAGCATTCCTAAGCTGATGGCCCCCTGCCAGAAATGGACTCGGCACCACAAGACAAGCTTTGCCCTGCAATGCAAACTCGGCTAGGTTAGTCGCCCCTGCTCTAGTAATAATTACGTCAGCTGCCCCGCTCCATAGGTGAACATCGTTCAAGTAGTCAAAAAGCTGGACTCTTCCCTGCTCCGTCGTACCAACATGATTCTCGTAAAAGTGTCTAGCAGCGCCGTAGTTATGGCGTCCGGTCACCTGAACAAGGTGTAAACCAGGAAACTCCCGTAACAGGTGCGGAGCGGCTCGCTGAACAGCCTGATTGATGGTTTGCGAGCCCAGCCCTCCGCCAATAACAAAGATTACCTGAGCTTGATCTGGGAGCTTTGTGGCCTTGCGATAGCTCCGCTGCCTTGCGTCGTCAACCGGCACAAAAGCTTGGCGGACCGGTATTCCGGTAGTCTGGGTCTGATCCGGCGGATATGGATAATTGCTGACCGGCAATGCAACAGCGTGGACTTTGGCCCAACGGGCAATGATCCGATTGGCCAGTCCGGGTATAGCGTCCGAATCATGGGTAACGTAGGGTATCTGCAGCAACGCAGCCGCCAGCCCGACTGGAACTCCGACGAAGCCGCCCTTAATAAACAAGACATCTGGCCGCAAACTCCGAAGGATTCGCCAGCTCTGATACAGACCTATTAAGACATAGCCTCCGTCTCTCAAATTTTTGAGCATCGTCGAGGCGTCGGTGAATTGTCGCCAGCCTTCACCGTGATAACGACGGAACTTGCCAGCTCGAACCCGGTAAACCTTATCGATTGCTGTTTCTTGAGCTAGCAAATCACCTAGTTTGTCGCCTTTTTGACCGATGTAAACTAATCGATTTTTGGGCTGACGATCCTTCATTTCCCCGGCAATTGCTAAAATCGGTGTAATATGACCGCCCGAACCGCCGCCAGTAAATGCGACGATTAGTGCCTTGTCTTTGGGGGCTGATGAGGTAAGCTTGCGCGAACGAACCATCAGTTTTCTCCTAATACGTCGCTCTACGTAATGTATCGTTTTGGAAGCGGGTTCTCGATGAATCAGAGCCGATCCGCGGCGCAGCCAAGCTGGTATAACGAGATGCTTGAAAGACCAGTCCAACTGCAGCTGCCACAAACACTACGCTGGTTCCGCCATAGCTTATAAACGGCAGAGTTATACCTTTGAGTGGCAGCAAACCAATCATGGCGCCGATGTTTACAAGTGTCTGAACGCTCAACCAAGCCAAAATGCCGATCACCAAAAAGCGGCTGAAATTATCGGGCAATCGTTCAGCGATAAGTTTCAGTCTGGCAAAGAAGCCGACGAACAGTGCTAACAATAAAATGCTTCCGACGAAGCCGAATTTTTCGGCATATATGGCAAAGATCGAGTCATTGGCGGCTTCCGGCAGATAACCGTAGGCTTGGACGCTGCTACCGAGACCAAGACCAATCATTCCGCCCGAACCCACAGCAATCAATGCCTGGCAGGCCTGATAGCCGGTAGTTTGGCAGTTGGCTTCCGGATGTAAATAAGCTTGTAATCGATCTTTTCGGTATGGAGCAACCGAAATTGCCAACAACAACCCGACGACAATTATCGCCCCAATCAACCCGATACGCTTCAGGGGTAGCCCAGCGATGAAGGCCATGGTGGCCACAATCGCCACCATGACTCCGGTCGATCCCAAGTCGCTTTGGACGCCAGCTACCACCAAGCCGACGACTAACAGAGCGATTAAGATGGGTTTGAGTGTCGTGGCTGAAGAACCAATGTTCCCCTCGTAGACTCTTTCGGCCAAAAACCCCGCCAGCCAGACCGTAATCGCAAACTTGACCAATTCGACTGACTGAAACGAAAAACCGCCCAGCCTCACCCAACGATGAGCCGGATATGCTGGGTTGACCGGCAATACCAGCGCCAATAAGGTTGCTAAGGCCGCGACAAGCAGTAACGGTTTGTAGGCGTGGCGCCACCAACTCAGAGGAACTTGGGCAGTCACAAAAAAAGCCAGGATGCTTAACGCGATGGCCAGAATCTGCTTACTGACGTAGTAGTTGCTGCCAACATGGTTGGCAATAGCCAGTGCTGGGCCAATCGCATAGACGACTACCAGTCCGATGGCCAGCAAAGCTGCACTGATAATCAGCAAAACATAATCAGGTCGATGTCTGCGTCCGAGACCAAGATCTTGTCGCAGGATCTGGCTGCGTCGCCTGGGGGCTTGCTGGGGCCGCATAACTAACCTCGCTGGCCTAACAGATAGACTATAAGACCAAGAACACCTGCTACCTGACCCAGAATCCAAAAACGCATGGTTACTTTGGTCTCGGGCCAGCCGATAGCTTCAAAGTGGTGATGTAGCGGCGAAGACAAAAAAACTCTTTTGCCGTGACGCAGTTTTCGCGACAAACGGTTGATGATAACGGAACCAGTTTCGACGACATAGACCGCGCCTATGATCGGCAGGACATAAATCGTATCCGTTTGCATCGCAATAATCCCTAGGGCTGTACCTAGTGCAAACGAACCGACGTCGCCCATAAAAAAACGAGCCGGGTAAATATTGAACCAGGTGTAACTCAGCAGCGCACCGATGACCGTCAGGCAGAACCCGGCCAGGCCGAATTTATGTTGAATTACTGCAATTATGGCATACGCGGTAAATGATGAAGTGAGCAAACCACCAGCCAAACCGTCTAGGCCATCAGTAAAATTCACTGATATCGCCGTGGCAATCACCACCAACCAAAACAGAGCAATCACGCCAATACCAATGTGCAAATGGTGAATCCATGGTAAGTAGACCGAGGTGACGCCAAGCTTGGCATAGAACCACCAGCCGCCAATAAAGCCAAGCACACTGTAGAGCAAGAATTTAATCCTGGTACTCATGCCGGCCACCCCGCCAGTGCTGCGAATATTCATAAAATCATCGACCAGACCAATAACTGCTGCCGCCAAAAGGCCGGCTAATGGCAACCAGGTTTGTCCTCGGCTCAAGTTGCCAATCAGCGTCACCAAAGAGACAGAGGCGACAAAGATCAACCCGGCCATGGTTGGGATGTTTTTTTTGTGTTTCTCGGCGTGCAACTTGTGGTAAACAGCGGCCTTCCCTCCCGACCAGGCATCGGTCCGCTGTCGCTTCCACCAACTCTGACGATAAGCAAAGGTGGTGTATATCGGAGTAATTATCATGCTCAAGGCAAAGCTATAAAAGCCAAGTGCTAAAATCCGGGTAAAATGATGGCTGGAGATGGCAATGTGCAGTGTCGTCATGATGTAATTTTTTGTTTTATTATAGCATTTTTAACCATTATTGGCTCCTTGGCGAAACGTAGGAGTGGTCTATCAGCATGTGAGCCAGCCGGCCAAAGATTGGTTGAGCAGCGGCCGTGCCGGCATAGCCACCATTCGTCGGACGCTCAACGAAGACGACAATGACGTATTGGGGGGCATCACCACCTACAAAACCAACGTAGGTGCCATTGAAGGAGTTATCATAATAGCCACCGCCCGGTTTGGCTATTTGGGCGGTGCCGGTTTTGCCGCCAACCACATAATTTGTTTGATCAAACGGCGGTGAAAGGTTATGGTGCTCTATGACGTATTGCATCAAAGGGATAATCTCGGAGGAGGTTTTGGGGCTGACGACATCACCCTGCAACACTTTTGGCTTGATGGCCGAGGTCTTGCCATCGGCGGCAATCGTGCGATCGACTAAGTGCGGCTGATAGTATTTGCCGCCATTGACTATTGCTGCGACTGCCGCAGCCATCTGCACGGGTGTCGCCGTCATGGCTTGGCCAAAAGCTGTGTTAGCGTAGGTCAAGTCAATGCCTGCCCCATTGTCGGCTGGTGTTGGCACATAGCCGGCAGCTTCATAGCCCTGCTCAATGCCGGTAGTACGCCCAAAACGATAGTGCTTGGTAAGATAATCATACCAGGCGTTGCGAGCTTTGGCGTTTATCTGACCGCCGCCCATTTGCATAAGTTCCCAAGTGGCACCTGTATTGAGAGAAAGATTCAGTAGCTGAGGAATACTCCGAGTACCTGCCCCGCCGTCTTCCTCGATGTTGGTAATTTTGAAACCATCAACTGTCCAAGAGGCTGGATCATAATAGGTGGTATTGGGATTGATTACCCCTTGATCAAGCGCCGCCGCGGTGGTCAGCGTTTTCATTGTCGAACCAACTTCAATCGGGGTAGCCACCGCAGCGTTTTGAAAGACTGCCGGGTTAGAAACATCAGAGTAGTGCGCCGGGTCATAGGAGGGATAGTTGCCCATTGCCTTGATCGCGCCGTTACTTGTGTCAATAATTACTGCGCTGGCACCGCTGGACTTGGCGTTTTTGGCGCCTTCGCGAACGATTGCCTCCAGCTGTTGTTGCATGGCGAGATCAATAGTCAGAACGACATCGCTACCAGCTTGAGGAGACACATCGGTGTTATCCCGACTGGCCGCCAAAGGTACACCGTAGACATCAGTAATTGCTTTGAGCTGTCCGGGACGGCCCCGAAGCTGCTTATCAAGGGCTTGTTCGACGCCATATTCGCCACTACCGCTATCGTTGACGAAACCGAGCAGCTGCCCAGCCAGTCCGTCTTGCGGGTAGGTACGGTAATCTTGCCCCTGTGTGCCTAGCCCAGGAATTTTCAAAGCGGCCAGTCTAGCTTGCTGAGTTGGTGTCAGTCGGCGCGCCAATACGACATAACGCGTATCTTTAGTCCGTATTTTGGAACTGTAGCTTTCGGGGCGACCGCCAATCACTCCGGCCACTTTTGCGGCCACTTGATCGGGCTGTTTGATATAAACTGGGTCGGCATACAGCGTATAGAGTTGTTGGTTGAGAACAATCGGCACTAGCGCCTGACCATCATGGGCCTTGATCACACCACGAGTTGCCGGTATTTGGTACTGTTTCAGCTGATCGTTTAAAGCAGCAGATTTATAGTGGTTGTAACGTATGATTTGGACATCGAATAGTCTGAGGCAAAACACTCCGACGACCAGAACCAAGACTCCGTACCAGATACGGAGCCTTTTAACTGATTGGATGGTTTGGTTTTTGTTTGGCAGAGCCATCAAGATATAATTATACTCTGTTTTGGTCTGTTTTTGGAGTGATAACCACCACCGTCACGCTCGCTATACCACTTAAATGCACAGTACCAGCGGCGACGGCGACAGGTGTTTTGTCTGACTAGTTACGAGCGGTAGCACTGGGGGCCACCGAAACAAGATTTTTAGCGACTGGGCTGTTTTGGACTCGGCTGAGTGATTGGAGGCGCGCAGAATCAACCTCAAGATTGTCGTGTTGGCTTTTGAGCCGGGCCTGTTGCTGCTGCAAACTATTGATTTGATAGCCATAAGCATTGGTCTTGGTGACTTGAGTAAGATAGAGTAAGCCGAGCAAACAAGCTAGGACGATCAAGACTATGGTGTTGCTGACCGGACCTAGTGTCCGAGCCTGGGCACGAAAGCTGATCGAATTTTGGTTGCGGCCAGCAAATCTCGTACGATTGATGGCCAAACTGCTGGAGTATGTCATATTTTTGTTTGTTTTTTTAAGTTTTGTTTTGGGGACTCAGCCGAAAAATCGGCTGAGTCGGTTTCACCTTAGACCACTTTGACGTGGATCTTGTAGGCGCGGGAGCTGCTTTTTACCTGAATTGGCATGAGCGTTCCCTTTCTTATTTGTTTATTTTCACTGCGGCTCGTAGCTTGGCGCTACGGGCACGCGGATTGTGGACTATTTCATGAGGCTTGGCAGTGACCGGTTTTTTAGTCAACAGTTGAAGCTCAGCGTCATAGCGATCACCCGAGACTGCCTGCAGAGCCCGTTTGACTATGCGGTCTTCAAGGCTATGAAAACTGATGATAGCCAAGCGTCCGCCCGGAGCCAGTAGTTTGACCCACAAGGGCAAAGACTGTTTCAGCTGTCCGAGCTCGTCATTGACAGCGATGCGAATGGCCTGGAAGCTACGCGTTGCCGGGTGCATTCGACTGTGGCCAGGCCAGGACCTGGCTGCGATAGCTGCTAATTGGTCGGTGGTCTTCAGCGGCCGCTCGGCGACAATCGCCTGAGCAATCGCCTTGGCCTTGGGCTCTTCCCCGTAGCGCCTAAGAATATTGGCAATCTGGCCGACAGAATATGTATTGACTATCGTTTCTGCCGTCAGTGTTTGACGGTTATCCATGCGCATGTCGAGCGGCCCGACTTGCTTAACGCTAAAACCTCGTTGGGCCTCTTTAAGGTGCGGTGACGATACGCCCAAATCTGCCAAAATAAGCTTGAAGCTTCGACCGGAGTCGACTAGAGCCTGGCTGGCTGACAGAAAATCTGTCTGACTGATGTCAACCGATTGTTGTGCGAATATCTGTTTTAGTCGCTGGACGGCGTTGGCGTCCCGATCGACCAGCAGACTATCGGCGTAATTCCCGGTACGGCCAAAGATCGCTTGGGCGTGTCCGCCATATCCGGCCGTTAGATCGAGGAGTGATTCTCCGGTCTGCGGCGACAGATAGTCGAGTACTGCTTGCAGCAGTACTGGCTGGTGCTCATTTTGATTTTTGTTTTGGTGCATCTACTTGCGTTTGTTTTTGTTTTGGTACAAGGTCACCTACTCGGCAGCCAGCTTTTTGTTTTTTTGGAGTTTTTGTTTTTAGAGGTGACAAAGCAAAATGTATAAATACTTTTCGCCGTGTCAAGTTTGAGAGACTTATGTGTGAGGTGGAGTTTTGGGAGGTGTTTTTCAGAAAAGAACTAGGTTTTTTTGAGTGGTTTTTCCTATCCAATTCCACTTGCTGACTACCGAATAGCTAACCTCGAGGCGCTGCATTATTGCTATCGAGATTGGTTTAGTGCTGTCAAATTGTTAAGGTTCGTTTTTGCATTGAATGGCTATTTGGCCATCAAGCGCCAGTATTTACCGACTCGCACAGCAGTGATTTCGCGGTCAATGCCGGCGTAATCGAGCAGGTGCTTCTCGAGGCTGACTCGACCCTGTTTTTGATCGATCGCCCCTTCTGTTTTGCCCATTCGAAACTGGACATTTAGCTCGGCCGTCTGTTCGTCAAGGATATTTCCCTGAAGCTGCGGTTCGACCGCTTCATCCCAGACCGATTTTGGGTAGAGATGAAGATAATTTTTGAAGCCACGGGTCACGACTACTCCGCTGGTGAACTCGCTGCGCAACTCGGTCGGTATGGTTAATCGACGCTTGTCATCGAGTTTTCTTTCGAAATAATCTATTGTGGCCATCCCGTTACTTTTCTAGTGGTTTTTGTTTCATGGGGGGTTGCTAGCAGACCCACGATTACCCACTAGCATGAGTGTACAACCCACAGTGACCCACTGCAAGTACCAAATAATAAAAATGGTGGTGTTTCTGACACCAGTTATCCACAGATGTTTCAGGGGTTAGTCGGCAATCGCTCTATCTAGTGTACAACTTGTGACGCCAGGCGCTATTTACCTGGAACCACTTGCGTCGGCACTGCCGGAACCTGGTACTTGCCCCCGTCTTGGACGATGCCGTTTGGCGCTTGATCCTCGATTATCTCTGTTAATTGACCAACTAGTTTTTGACTGCCGGGTACCTCGGAGCTGGTCAGCCCGGGGTCAACTTTTTCGATCAGAGTGCGAGCGGTATCGCCAGTCTCGGCCGTTACAGTAGTCTTTGGCCATTCTTCCTCTTGGTACTCCTGGGTCGGCCGCTGAGGATAGGCTAGGTGTTTTTGATCGGCCGAACTAGACTCCGAGTCAAAATTGCCAGCGATGGTGTGGCCTGCGCCTATCAGCGCTAGAGCCGCAACGCCGGCAGCGACGGCTCGGCGACGCCAATAGTTGGGTAGCTGCTTATCTGTTTCGGTGCCGGATCGTAGTCTATTCATTTGTTTAGTATATTACCTTATTTACGATGTTTTGTCAACTTAAGCTTTACCACTACGGCCAGGTGTCCGTTGAGCGACCGTATAACTAATATAGTGAGGACCAGCTTCTTCCCGCTCACGGCGCAGAGTGCTGCCACCCTGCTCGGTCGGTTCATTAACTAATGAGAAAACGGGCTGTGACGGCAAAATAACCCGCTTGTCGTGATCCGAGGGATTGACCATGCCAAAGGTTGCCGCCACGGCCATCAATCCGACGCCGGCCTGTTGAGCTTTGGCTACTATCTGATCGACTGTTTCAGTTTTTGTTTTTTCGGACATGACTATACATTAGCAAATTATTTGCATTCTGTCAATCTTATGTCATATCCAATTTCGTCGTCTGACTCAAATATCGATGACAATCGGCTGGCCAGTGTTAAGTTGATGAAAGACAATCTCTTGCTTTTGAAGCACCTCGGTAAAGCGCTGATACATCTGTTGGCGAGCCTCATTGCTCCAATGCCAATCGTGAATCGGCAGCACATGACGGGGTTTGAGACGAAGGGCCAGGTTGATAGCAGCTATGGCTGAGCCCCACGGAGCGGTTACCGGTAGTGCCAAAATCGGCTTAGTCTCATCAAAGTGATGGCTATCACCTGGGTCTGATAAGCTGTCAAGATAGTGAAACGCAAGTTGTTGAGGGCGCGGAAACAAGGGCTCAACGCTTTCATGCGGTGCGTGAAAGCTAGTCACGCCTGACGGCAGCTGACTGCTTGCCTCTAGACCGGCCGAGCCCAGCAGCGAAACCGCTTCAGCTGTAGTGGTGATGCGCGCGTCCCCAAAACGCTGATTCAGGCTACCTATCAAGGACAAACTCAGATGGTCGGAATGAACATGCGTGATAAATATGTCGTCGAGCCGACTTAACTTCTCGACTGGCAGTACCGATTCGCTCATGACTCCGGGATCGAACAGCGCTGTTCGGTCATCCGTTTCGACCAGCAAACATGAATGAACGTACTTGGTGATTGTCAGTTTCATAGTCTTCCTCGAGATAGGTGATTATCGGTTGCGGTCTTTAATATTATGCCGGTGTTATCTTGTCGCCTGACCGGTATGGGCTAGCGACAAAATGTTGCCATCAGGATCTTTGAACCAGGCTGCCTTGGTAGGTCCTATGGTGTGGACCGGTCCTTGCCGAGTACTGCCAGGTAAATCATAGCTTTCGAAAGTGATGCCTTTGGCCCCGAGGCTGGTAACGGCGGCCTCGACATCAGCCACCTGCCACGAAGCACAAGTGGCTTGGTTGGTCCCGGCGGTAGTCGACTGATAGACAAATATTTTGCCGCTGCCGCTTTGGTAGGTCACCCCGCCCGGGTTTTCGTCGACCTGTTTAAGCTCAAGTGTTTCTCCGTAAAACTGCTTGCCTTTTGCTAAATCTGATACTGCAATCGTAGCAACCACCGTTGCGTCGTTGATCATAGCCCCTCCTTACTTGATTAACTACTATTGTTTTTTGCTTGCTTTTGATTTGCAGGCAGTATACTCCTGGCGACGGAAAATAAGCTATGAATTTTTCGATTTTTTCTTTTTGCGATCGTGATAACTGAGTTGTCGGCGCAGTTGGTCGAGCCGAACGATTTTAGTTTCAAATCCCTTTAATAAACTCGAGTATTGCCAGTTTGGCGTCAGAATGTTACGGAGTTTTCCGATAGCGTCGAGATACTCGGCCAGGCTGAAAAAGTCACCATCACCCGAGACGATAATCGCTTGGTCATAGTTGGGCAGTTCCTTCATCGCATACAAGACGAGCTCGGCGTCAACGTTGCCTTTGACCGAGGGTTTTTCTTTGTCTTTATCGTTGTCTTTGGTTGTATCGCTTTTAGTATTTTCGAATTGTGAGACATCAATCGTCGGCTTGAGAACCACCAAAAAACCAAGTTCATGCATGTATTCGTAGAGGGCTTCGTTTTCGCTCATGTAGCCGATGAACATGTAGGCTTGTGAAACGCCGTAGACGTCTTTGAGGTATTTTCGAAATTTTCGCCAGTCGAGTTTCCAGCCGACACGCTGAATGCCTAGGTTAAGGTTTTGGCTGTCAATAAAAGCGTAGTTGTTCGATCCCGACTGCTCCGTCATGTCTTTAGTCTATCACTTTTTGTTCTATATCTGGGGCGGTCGACTGGTCCGCGAAATGATCGCAGTCTTCGACACGGCTCATCAATTACCAATAAGACCGTCTGGCAGAAAGATATACCGGACGCGGGTTAGTAGCTGCTGAGCCGCATAGACGATTGAGCCGAAGTTGGCTTGGGGGCTTGATTCAGTTAAGGGCACCCTTTCATAAAATTGTTTTTTTGGTCCGGTCGATAGACCAAAAGGCAAAATAATTTTGCTAATCTTTACTTCTTCGCTGTCAAAGAGTATCTTGGTCGTTATGACGCCTTACCCCTCCTGTCACGCCGAAAAGCTTGAGCTGATTTTAGACAAGTATGTTCTAAACGAGAATGAAGCAGGACCTCAGCCTGATGAACCGATTTGGCCGCGTCACTCAGGCCGGCGGCTGCCTCCGAGCTACCGCCGAACTGGAGATCAACCGCGCAGCGTCGACAGCCCAGTATCTGCGCCACAAAGTTTGCCGGGTAACAGTCGACGCAATAGCAGTCGGGCTGATTTTCATCATCAGGCGACAGACGAAAGCCTGACGCTGCGTGAAATATTGAACGAACGACGGATTGACTTAGTTCAAGCCATTGCCGAACGAATAGTCGCGGCCGAAGCCGTAAGCCAGACAGCGATCAGTCTTTAATTTGTTGTTTGCAGCTTAGCGACTAGTTGGCTTTTTGCGACTCGTTGTTGCTCGGTGGTATCACGGTGGCGCACTGTCACGGTATCATCTTTTAGACTGTCAAAATCGATAACGACACAGTAGGGCGTGCCTATCTCGTCCTGACGCCGATAACGCTTGCCAATATTGCCGTTATCATCCCACATGACATTGCCAAACTCAGCTTTGAGCAGCTTGAATATTTCTCTGGCCTTGGTCACCAACTCAGGCTTGTTTTTAAGCAGCGGCGAGACCGCCACTCTGACTGGCGCTAGCTGTGTCGGCAGCTTCAGTAAAACCCGGCGTTCGCCATTTACCTTGTCAATCGTGTAGGCGTTGGCGAGCACAGCCATGACATGTCGATCGACTCCAAATGTTGGCTCAATAACATGAGGAATGAAGCCCTCCCCCCCAGATTTCGGCCGATATAACATCGATTTGCCGGAAAATTCTTGGTGACGAGTAAGGTCGTGATCAGTACGATAGGCTAGTCCTGCCATCTCATCAAATCCCAACGAAGGATAATCAAAGTAGAAGTCGATAGTGCGCTTGCTGTAGTGCGCTCGGTCCTCAGCGGGAACTTCGACTTCTTTGATTTTTTCGGGGGAAAGTCCAAGCCGGTCAAACCAATCATGCATGCAGCTACGCCATTTTTCGAAGGCTGCTTCCCACTTATCGGGTATGACAAAAAATTCAAACTCCATTATTTCAAATTCGCGCGAGCGAAAAATAAAGTCGCGTGGACTAATTT
Organism: Saccharimonadales bacterium (SeqCode); assembly: GCA_041912375.1. Classification (GTDB taxonomy): domain Bacteria; phylum Patescibacteriota; class Saccharimonadia; order Saccharimonadales; family UBA4665; genus JAYRNA01. The sequence continues at coordinate 265,142 of JAYRNA010000015.1, forward strand.
CGTTGCGAAAATTTCGACCGACTTGGGCGATGCCAAAAGGCAGGTCAGGATAAAAGCTATCGATAATATTTCGGTAGTTAGTGAACATGCCCTGGGCGGTTTCCGGCCGGAGATAGGCGATCGAATCGTCGTCGTCGATCGGGCCAACATTAGTTTTGAACATCAGGTTAAACTGTCGTGGTTCGCCAAAAGGTTTGTCGTGTCCGCAGTTGGGACATTTGCTGGCGCCAACTTTGTCGGCCCGAAAGCGTTGATGACAATTTTGGCATTCGACGAGCGGGTCAGTAAAAGTGTCGACATGACCGCTGGCTTGCCAAACTTTCGGATTCATAATAATTGTCGAATCGATGAGGTACATGTCGTCCCAGCCGTCAACGAAGTATTTGAGCCATTGATTGATAATCTGACGTTTCAACTGCGCGCCGAGCGGGCCGTAGTCCCAACTGCCTGCCAGACCACCATAGATGTCACTTCCTTGATAAATAAAGCCGCGGCGTTTGCACAGACTGACAATGTCTTCGAGCGTTACCGGTGTATCCATAAGTTACAATTATATGCCAAACAAAAGACAATCAGAAATACTCTATCTTGACTGCAGTGACAACCTCAATCAGTCACTATATTCTCAGGTGAGTTTGGCACATAGTTTGAACAAGCGGCTGGGCGTGATCTAGGTAATCACGAGCACCCCTCACATTAGCCAGAGTCTGTGGCCGATTATCGCTAAACAGCAACCGCAAAAATTTGATGTCGTCTGTACTGTACCCGCCATTGGCTTGGGCTACGAAGCGCACTGTTTCGAAATCAAAGCCGTAGGCCTGCCCTACGCTCAAGGCCTGGTCGTCGGCCAAAGTCGTTAGATTGGGCTTATGGCCCGTCAAGCGAAGTAACTGGGCACTAAACCAAAGTCGAACCAGCAGTAAATCAATCGTTAAGTCATTGAGGGCGATAAAGGCATGGCGGAGCAAGTCAAAATAAGCTGGTTCTGCCTCGTCTTCGGTCACTCGATCGAGCAACCTAAGCAGTTCGTAGCCAAGCTGGACCCTTTCGATGTCCCGAACAATCATGCCGTAGTGTTGGTCTAACCGGGCGCTGACAAGCGTTCCGATTTCTCCTCGACCGAGCAAATAGCTAACTTGACTAACACTAAAAAGCTCGATGCCGCCCGCTAGCTTGCTTTTAACTTTTCGGACGCCTCGCGCCATCAATTGTTGTTTGCCGGCGTCGGGCGTCAGCAAACTGAGAATCCGATCAGCTTCTCCAAAATTGGTGCGTCGGATAATTATAGCAGTAGTAGTGTGGCGCTTCACGCAGCCACTCCGAGAACTCTCTCTACCTGGTCAATCAGGTTTTTGAGCGTCGTAGTCGGCTTGTAGAGATAGCTGTCTATGCCAAGCTGGTTTTGTAAAATGTCGCGGTGAGCATTGAATTCAGCTGGCGGAACTATTGAATGGATGATGACTGGTATGTTTTGCCAATCCAGGTAGGAGCGCAGTTCCAAGAGAAACTCAATGCCGGAGTGTTCAATCAACTGTAGCTCGAGGATAACGGCGTCCGGCCTGAGCTCGTCAGCGGCAAATAATGCTGCTTGGGCACTGGCACACGGCACAACTTGATAGCCTGCTCGCGCCAAAGTATCGACATAAATCTCAGCCAAAGTTCTGTCGGGCTCGATCAGCAAGAGTTGCTTCATAATGCAAATTGTACTTGCTGGCTCGGCTGAAGGACCGTACCCAAGCCGTAAAGGCGATGGTGTCGTGAAGCGCCTAAATGAAGCTGCATGGCTCTTAGAACCGTGTCGGCGACAAACACCCCGGCTCCGGTATTTGGCGTTACCTCGGGTAGCGCCTGACGACTTTGGGCCTGAAGCCGCCGGCCCTTGCGCAAGGCTTGCTGAGATAAGCTGTCATTTTTGATATAGACCCCCGCAACAATGCCGTAGCGACTTCTGTGGGTCGCAAGATGAAGCTTGAGTTGGGTGCCTTCGAGAGCAGGCAGCGCTTCGATAAGAGCCGCGCCGAGACTGGTTAGTGCGGTCTGTAAACCGCGTCGATGGGTCATAACTGGACCAAAGCGACCGGCAATATCCAGCTCCAGTGCCACGCCGTAAGCTTTCGCAAGCCCGCCGAGCACTTGACTGGTGTCATACAGGACTGAGGCTACTGATACCGGCTCTAACTCAAGATTATGTCGATCGAGACTCAGCCGAACTCCGAAACAGTAATTGTCCAGCAGGCGCAGCGCCGCATCGGCTGAAGTTCGAATTTTAGACAGGTCGGCCTGGCCGGTCATTTGACCAAATTCGGCCTGGCGAGATATTTGCAATAAGGGCAGTCTCAACTCTTCTGCTACAGTCAGTAGCAGCTGTTGGGTGAGCACTGGCGAATCAATGGGTGGTTGCCCCATGGCCGGGTGAAAGCCCTCCTTCACTACTCCTAAGTATAACACTGGACAGATCGCACGGGTATCTCGTCGAATGTGATTTTAACTACGGTGAAAAGCTGACATTTGGCAGAATATAATTGTTGAAATCATTGATCGATTGATTGCCGTCGGTCGATATTTGCAATGTGTCAGTACGCAGAGGCAAGACAACCATGGTCCCGGTTTTACCCGTCAACAACGTGCCGGACACTTTGACGCCAACTACTTTGGGCAACTTCGGCAAGGCATAAGGCGTTATTGTAGTTGGGAGTTGACCCTGTCGACTCTGTCCATTTGCCTGCAAGCTCGACAAAGACTGGAGAACCTGTGCATAGGGCTGAGTGATGACTTGAAGACGAAGGGCAAATACCGAATTAGGATCAGTACTCGAAGGTACAATCCCCGGATTGAAGAAACCAGTTACTGGTGTCGAACCACCGCTGCTAGCACCGCTTTCGTCGACATAGCCGCTCCAGGTTTTCGGGTATTTCACAACAATACTACCAAAAGCCTCGGGGCCTGTGTAGGTCAAAAAGGGCTGTTTCGCAACCTCGGCGAAGTGGGCAGCCTGGACAGCAGCCTCTTGCTTTTTGGCGACCGCCACGGCAGCGGCGATTTTCTGATCAGTGTTGTTTTTATAGTCTTGTCGACTCGAAAAAGCCCAGCCGCCAAAAACCACTGCGGCGATCAACAATAATATCGCCAAGATCAACGAGATCAACTGCCCGCTAACCGCCCCATTTTGATTATGCTTTATCATATGGCTCATGGTAGCGAAGTTTTTCGGCTGTGGCAAGTCTAGCGGTACTGATAACAAAAGACTCCGTCTGCCGAAGAATCGCTGCGCTTACCAGGGATCTCGAAGGCGATACTAACCAGACGCACCGGTCGGTGGCAGTATGACGCTACTTTCTTGTCTAATTTGAGCATATAGCGTGGCAACAGAAAAACAAATATCGCATCGGCGCCCGGCCAGTCGACTCGCCAGAAATCGCCCCATATCACCCTGACATTCCGGCGATAGCGCCAGGTTCTGAGTCGAGCCACAAGATACAGCAGCGGGTTCAGTTCATAGCCTACCGCATGCAAGCCTTGCTGGGCAGCCGCCCGCAGTACCTTGCCGTCACCACAGCCAAGTTCCAGCAAGGTCTGACCTGGTTTTAGTCCCGACAACCCCAGGGCCGTAGCTAGCTGAGGTTCGAGTGTCGGCAGGTATGGAGCGCCGACCAACAAGACCAGACTGAAGCACAGCAAACAAATTACACCGAATCCGACAAGCCAAATCATTCTGGCTCTGATCGATTTTGCAGTTTTTGAATTTTATTCTCGGCAGATTCTAGGTAGTTCTCAAGCTGCTTGATCAGCTCCAGCCCTCGCTCGTACAAGGTGGCTGCTGCTTCGACATCCAGGTTGCCAGCTTGCAACTCATCGAGAATCTCGTCGAGCTCCAGGCGCATATCGCTATATGAGTTGTGACTTTGCTTTAACATAGGCTACTTCCCCCTGGCCTTTACCTTTGTGACTGACGCATCAAACTTACCGCGTGCGACTGTGACTGAAACAATAGTACCAGCTGACAGGTCAGCAGCAGTTCGAACCAAGGTGCCCGACTGCCTGACAACAGCGTAGCCACGGCGCAAGACCGACGCCGGACTCAATGCCTCGAGTAATTGAGACTGGGCCTGCAATCGCCGCCGGCCAGTCTGGACGACCGTTTCGATGTGCCTGTGCAAGCTAAGAGTAGCTTGTTGTAGCTGTTGCTTGGCAGCCAATAGCTTGTCAAAAGCATACTTTTCGAGGGTTGTGGCTGTAATTTTCAAACGATCATGCTCGTTATGGCGATCCGGCACCAGTATCTCAGCGGCATTACTCGGAGTACTTGCCCGACTATCAGCTGCTAATTCGGCTAATGACAGATCGATTTCATGTCCGATGGCCACCAAGGTCGGTACCCGACTGGTCGCCACTGATCTGGTAACTGTCTCTGAACTGAAAGCTGCCAAATCTTCCGGGCTGCCGCCGCCTCTGATCATAACTAAGACATCCGGCGGTACGGCCAGAGAGTTGAACCGCTCGACGGCTGATACCAACTGCTCGACGGCTGCCTCGCCCTGGACTTGAACATCAATCAATCGGATAGTCACACCCCCCCAACGCGCACCCAGAACCTTGACAAAATCAGCGTAGGCAGCCGATGCCTCCGATGTGATGAGCCCGATGCTCTTCGGCGGATATAGTAACGCCCTCTTTCGGTCGGGGTCAAAGAGTCCTTCTCGGCGCAGCTTGGCCTCGAGCAATTGAGCGGCCCGACGAATGCTGCCCTCACCTTTTGGCAAAATTGACTGGACGTTGACAGAGAAACCATATTGCTGATGCAGTCGCGGTTGGCCTCGGACGCTGAGCAGCATACCGTCCTCAATCGGGCCTGGCAGCTGGTAAACAGTCCCAAAAAATTTAACGGTTGCCGAAGAGTCTTTGAGGTCAAAATATAGCCAACGGTTTTTGCTAATTCGCAGATTCGCCAATTCGCCATGAATGACAACGCTTTGATAAGCAGTTTCAAGGCTCTGATTGAGAACAGCGACAAAGTCACTGACGCCTAATTCGACGTCAAAGCCTTCGGACATGGCTATCCCTCCCTGCCTGGCTGGTCTGATGCAGCCTTCTTTGATACAAGTAGTAACCCGGCGGTATCTGTATCAGGGTGTTGATGACCCGGTACATTATCGTCACCGGTAAGCTAACCGCCGCCGGCACACCGGTGCTAGCCAAGACGGCCGTCATTAAGGCCTCGTAAATGCCGACACCGCCCGGCAACACCGACACCAAGCCAGCAAAATTGGCAATCGAGTAGGCCAAAATCACGGCCCCGATATTGACAAATTTACCGAACGCCAGATAGACCACATAGAGGGCAAGAACTTCTGTGATATTGGCCAACAAGGCATATAGAAACGGAACTTTGAGTTCCTGATAGCTGTTTTTGATTTCTGAATAGTTGTCATGAAAGTCATCAAAGACATTTTTTGCGCGAGCAATACTGATCGTCTCAGGATAGGCTGGTCTGACAAAATGGATTAAGCGATTGAGGGCTTTAGTCAAAGCTGTGAAAAATCCGTTGATCCTGGTCTTGCTGCCAACCATGTAGAAGAAGCCGGCCGTCCCGACCAAAAGCAGTGTCGACAGAGATGCCGCTACCAAAATAACTAGATTGTTGGCGCGGCCCATGATTGCCAAGCTAAAGAGCGCGAAGACAATAAGCAGCTCAAACGAAACAAAGGTCAGCCCCAGTTTCATAACATGCACCAGCGTCGCTTTGGCCCCAGTTAATTTTTGTCCGGCACGCAACCTGAGACTGAAATATGACATGCCGGTGACACCGCCGCTCGGAAAAACGTGATTGACAAAGTTCAATTCCAAGGAGGCCTGATAAAGGTTGCTGTAGCTCAATTTATTTCCAACCAGCGCGAATAATCGCTGGTACAGCCGTGTCTGAGCATGATAGTTCAGCGCTTCGATAGGTATCATCAACAGTAGCACCCAGATATGGACGTGTGTCACATTTTTGATCGTGGCCGCCAACTGGTCGCGAATCAGGTAAATTACTATACCAAGGGCGATAATCGTGACGACATTCAGCACTAATTTCCAGCGTCGGCGCAACCAGTGGTGTTCGCTCATTGGCTACATTATAACTGAGTGTTAGGAGCCGAATTATCGATTTGAGGCATTTTGAACCTCAGTCTATACTAAAAATATATGCAGAGTGTGCTTATTTTGGGGAGGCAGCCGGCGCTAGGTTTGGCTGAGATTGAAAGCCTCTATGGCGCTGACAAAATTCGTCCCGTCGGTGACAAGGCAGCAATAGTCGATGTCGATCCTTGCCTATTGGCATTTGATCGCCTTGGTGGCAGTGTAAAATTTTGTAAAATTTTGACGACCCTCAAGACGACTAACTGGGACGAAATCGAAAAGTTTTTGATTCAAACTGCTCCTGGTCACAGCGAAAGACTGCCGCCGGGAAAGCTGCGTCTCGGCCTGAGCCTGCTTGATATAGATATCGGTTTGGCTAAACTAGAATCTAGCGGTCTAAAACTCAAAAAAATTATCAGAAAAACCGGCCGATCTGTCCGCTTAGTGCCCAATAAATCGACTCAACTAAATGCCGCCCAAGTTTTGCACAATCAATTAACCGGACCGACCGGCTGGGAGTTGGTCTTCATTCGTGACAGTGGTAAGAAAGCAGAACAAACAATTATTGCTCAGACTGTCAAAGTTCAAGACATCGAAGCCTACTCCGGCCGTGACCGCCGGCGCCCTAAACGTGACAGTAAAGTCGGTATGCTGCCACCGAAATTGGCTCAGATTATTGTCAACCTGGCCGTTGGCCGATTGCAGGAAGACAAGCTCGTATCGATCTGTCAGACTCCGCTCGGCGAACCTACCCCCCGCCCGAGACTGGAAGGGACTATCCTCGATCCTTTTTGTGGCACTGGAGTGGTGTTGCAAGAGGCTTGCCTGATGGGTTACGAAGGCTACGGCAGCGACCAAGACCCGCGCATGGTCGATTATTCCGAAGCTAATCTGGCTTGGCTAGCCAAGAGCCATAGGTTGCCGGCAGTCTGCTGTCGTGTGGAAACCGCGGACGCCACCAATCATATTTGGAAAAAGCCGTTTGATTATGTGGCCAGTGAGTCCTATCTGGGCCGTCCCTTCACTTCAGATCCATCGCCTGAAGTATTAGCCCAAACGGTTTCAGACTGCAACCTGATTATCAGTAAATTTTTGCGAAATCTGCACCGACAGCTCAAGCCTGGCACCCGATTGTGCTTGGCAATTCCAGCCTGGCAAGTCAAGCCAAACAACTTCAAACAGCTACCTCTTATTGACCAGATAGGAGATTTGGGCTACAATCGAGTAAGTTTTGAGCATGCTGGGGATGAAGCTCTGATATATTATCGTCAAGATCAAATTGTCGCTCGGCAGCTAATAGTAATCGCAAGGAAGTAACATGTCACATGTCAAGGCTGGCGGTACAGCCAAAAACATTCACGATAGTCCAGGTCAACGTCTGGGAGTCAAGCTGTCCGGCGGACAGAAAGTTAAGGTCGGTCAGGTGATTGTTCGCCAGGTCGGAATGTCGAAACGGGCCGGTGACGGCACGTTTGTTGGCCGCGACTACACCATCCACGCCGCCAGGGACGGCATAGTGACCTACACCAAGCGAAAAGTTCGCCTCTTCAGTGGCAAATCAGTCCCCCGGACAGAAGTTAGCGTTAAGTGATAGATAAGTAAGCTCTATAAGTTCGACCAGCTTGCAACACGACTAGCTATCGTTATTTTCATTGAGCTGATGACGTATTCGCTCGATAACGTCAGCGATAACGACTTGTGATTTTACCAGATATTCGTCAACACCAAGCGCTTCGGCGCGCTGTTTGTCGCTCTCCTGACTCAGCGCCGTCAGCATCATGATCTTCAAGTTGGCCGTTTCTGGAGTATCACGCAAGATATCGAGCACGTCAAAGCCGCTGACTTTCGGCATCATGACATCTAGGATAACCAAGTCGGGGTTATAGCTGATGGCCGTGGCCAGAGCTTCTTCACCGTTGGCGACGCGACGGACATCAAAATTTTCGGCTTGTAAGCGAGCGATATAGACGTCAGCCAGCGCGTCATCGTCCTCAACCAGCAGGATTCGCGACGGATGCTTTATCGTCTGGTTGCCAGAGGCAGTGGTTTGGTTGGGATCCATGGTGATAATGATACCTCAATGGCAGAGATCAGCGCAACAAACCAGCCGGTATAAATCAATGTGCAGCTAATATTGACGCAATAAAGCCGTCAAACATTGGATGAGGCCGCTGGGGTCGGCTTTTGAACTCAGGATGATACTGGCTGGCCAAGAAAAACGGATGATCTATGCCTTCAATCACTTCGACCAAATTATTCTCGGGATTGATGCCGCTAGCCCGAATACCCCAGTTTTGATACTGTGGCCGGTAAGCATTACTGCACTCGCCTCTGTGACGATGGCGTTCAACGATTTTTTTGGTGCCATAAACTCGCGCAGCCAGGCTGCCAGAGGCAAGCTGACAATCATAGTCACCGAGCCTCATAGTACCGCCGGTCATATGTTTGTCGCGCTGATCGGCCATGGTGTCAATCACCAGATCAGGACTCGACGGGTCTAGTTCAAAGCTGCTGGCCCGAGCTAGGCCGGCGTTACGAGCGGCGCCAATCACCGCCATTTGTAGCCCGAGACATAAGCCCAAGTACGGCACCTTCTCGGCTAGCCCGTAGCGGGCGGCTTTTATCATGCCCTCGAGCCCGCGTTGGCCAAAGCCGCCAGGAACAACTATGCCGTCAAAGCCACTTAGTTTTTTGGAAATATCGGCCTTGCCGTCATCGAAATCTGCGGCATTAATCCAGGCAATGTCAATACCAGTTTTGTTGTGCCAAGCGGCGGCCTTCAAAGCTTCAAACACCGACATATAGGTGTCGGTGTTGTCCATATATTTGGCTACAAAGCCAATTTTGAGATTGCGTCGTTGGTGCTTGGCTGTAGCTAGATCAACTACTGCTCTCCAGGCCTTAAGCTTGGGTTTTTTGACTTTCAGTTTGAGTCGACTGGTAATGACATCGGCGATACCGCTGTCTTCCAGCGTCAGCGGAACCTGATAAATCGATGGCGCGTTGGGCAGCAAGGCAATCGCAGACTGAGCCACGCCGCTAAACAGACTGAGTTTGCTTTTGACGCCGTCGTTGGCGGGTTTCTCGCTGCGACCAACTAGTATGTCTGGAGCGATGCCCAATCCGCGCAACTCACGAACCGAGTTTTGGGCTGGCTTGGTCTTGGTCTCATTGCTAGCACCGAGATAAGGCAAATAAACCACGTGGACATATGTGCAGTTCTCTAGGCCAACTCGAACACCAAGCTCTCGAATCGCTTCGATAAACGACAGTGATTCATAATCACCGACCGTGCCGCCAATCTCGACAATATGGACATCATAGCCAGCACCGGCAGAAATAATCCAGTCCTGTATCGCCCCAGTCAGATGAGGAATAATCTGAACGTCATCACCTTCGAACTTGCCGGCCCGCTCGTCCTGAATCAACTTCAACAGCACTCGGCCGCTCATCAAACTACTTGAAGATGTCAGCTCCTCGTCGATGAACCTTTCATAGTGGCCAAGGTCGAGATCGGTCTCGGCCCCGTCCTTAGTTACAAAACATTCGCCGTGCTCTCTTGGATTGAGCAGTCCGGCATCGACATTGAGGTACGGATCACACTTCTGGAGGTTGACTCTAAGACCGCGAGCTTTGAGGAGGTTGCCGATCGAAGCGGCCGTGATACCCTTGCCCAGCCCAGAAAGTACCCCGCCGGTTACAAATACATACTTAGTCGCTTTGTCAGCCACCATTACACCTCTACGTTATGGCTCTAATGCTACCCTATCTTCTATCTGTTGGCAAGGCTAAGCCGAGCTGACAGTTCACTTGTTCAAATAGGCTTGAGCGGCTTGGAGTTGCGTGTCGTTACCTGCCTTGGCGTCGGCATCGGACAACTTAACTTCATCGTCGGGCTTAATTCCTTTTTTATTAATGTTTTGACCGTCGGGCCGATACCAGCTCGCGACCGTCACTTTGAGCTGAGAGCCATCGCCAAAGTTAATCAGTTGTTGCACGACGCCCTTGCCGTACGATTTTTGTCCGATCAGATGAGCGGCTTGGTTGTCGCGCAGGGCTCCGGCTGTGATCTCGGAGGCCGAGGCACTGCCGCCGTTTATCAGGACAACCGTCGGTACACCGTGCAGGATATCGCCTCCTTGCGCCTGATACGATTGGACCACCGATTGGCCACGCTTTTCTTGGAGAATATTCTGGCCTGGCGTCAGCCAGAGACTGGAAACCCGGACTGCAGCATCGAGCAAACCTCCGGGGTCGTCACGCAAGTCCAATATGATACCCTTCACCCCCTGCTGCTTGAATTGCTCGGCTGCTTTTTGGACAAGTCCAGCCGTGTCGTTGGCAAAGGTCGTGATTTGAATATAACCGATGTTGCGGTCAAGAGTTTTGGTTTTGACGCTTGGCAGCGTAATGTCATCTCGGACGATTGTCAGCCTCAGGGCCTGACTGTGGTTACGGACCACTTGAAGCGTCACCTTGGTGCCTTTGGGACCGCGAATGCGGTGTACAGCATCATCTATAGACATACCAGTAGTGTTTGCACCGTTTATAGTGGCGATCAAATCCTGGGCTTTGAGTCCGGCTTTTTCGGCCGGTAGACCGCTAATTGGCGCAATGACCTCTAGATTGCCATCTTTATCTTGACCGAGCTGGGCGCCGATGCCGCTAAACGAATTGTTGAGCTCGCTGTTGAAGTCCTTGGCTTCTTTGGCGGTAAAGTAAGCAGTGTAAGGGTCGTGTGTGGCATTGGCTAAGCCATGTTTGAGGCCTTCATCTAGTTGAGCAGCAGACAGCTTACCGTCATAGTTGTCTTTGAGAGATTTGTAAACTTGATTGACTGAATTGTAGTCGAGGCGAGCCGGTAAATTACCGCTGACGGGCTGCAGTCCATGGTGCCAGCCAAGGCTAATCCGACCATCACCTACGGCCGTCCCCAACATAAAAATTGCAACTATCGCCACGACCTGTATCAGCCGGCGTGGCCAAACTCGCTGCTGTGGCGTAACTACTGCACCCTGTTTTCGTTTTCGAAACATTCACTATTAGTATATCAAAAGCCTCACCAGTGACGCAATCGACCACTCTCTAGGGAATTAAAAATGGATAAAGACTAGGCCGCCGGTACCTAGACCGCTTCGGGTAGAGTAACGACCGTCCAATGCGGCATTGTATTGACTGATGTTAATCGTGCCATTGGCGTTGACACTTTCGACGTACATAGCGTGGCCATAGGCACCGGAGTTGCTGATAGCCACATCACCGGCTCGTGGATTTGAATCGACCGGAATGCCAGCCGCTCGAGCGTTATCATCCCATTGGTTGGCGTTGCCAATACCGCCCCAGTAAGGCATGTAGCGACCGGAGGCAGCGACACGAAAGGCGGTGTAGCTGACGCATTCGCGATTATACATACCCCAGCTGTCGATAACTGAATCCTGTGGTATTTCGCACCAACGAGCCGGATACCCACCGCCGCAAGCCGGACCGGTTCCTGGGGCGCCGCCGCCGATAAAGCGTGCGTTGGCCGCAATCTGCTGCCGGCGAAGCTCTGAAATCAGGCTAGAGTTGGCACTGATCTGTTGATTGTAGGCTGCCTGTTGGCCCTGATTGTAACTCAATAACTGTTGTTGTTGCGATTGGGCGTTGGCTAACTGATTATTTTGATCTCTTTCCGACTTAACCAATCCGTCGAGTTCAGTTTTTTGCTTTTGAAGCTGGGTCTGCAAGGCTGCTATTTGCTTGATCATTATGTTGATCTTGTTTTGGACAGTGGTCCTATAGGCCTCTTTGTCGACGTAATCACTTAAGTTTTTACTAGTCGCCAGTTCCTCGATGGTGCTGAGCTGGCCATCCATGTACATGGCTTTTAGGTCTTCGCCAAGGTATTTTCGCTGCTGGTTGAGCTTATTCTGTGCCTCGGTGATTTGTTGTTGCAGCTTAACTTGCTGCGCTTCGTTGGCCACAATCTGATTTTCTACGGCATTAATCTGGGCTTGGAGTCGATTGATAGCATCTTGATAACTACTAGCCTGCCCCTGCAGCCCATTGACTATGCCCTGGGCGTTGGCATTCTGGGCGCGCAAGGCATTGATCTGATCATCATATTGATCGGCGTGGGCTAGATTGGCGCCACCACCGACGACCGCAACAATTACGACCGCCAGCGCCAAGTTGCGCAGCGTCACAAACAGCTGGGATATTTTGGATTTTTTGGACATTTTTTTGGTTTTTGTGCTACCGATATATATTGTAGCATGCTTCATAGGCTATGTACACCACCCTTTCCATTAATCTCCTGGCCGCCAAACCGCCACTGTCGCCGTCTAGGGACAGGTTTAGAGGTTAGCTTCTCTCTTGTATGTATCTGTTACTTTGTCTTGAATTTCAGGTAACGGCGGGTCGCTATCACTGCAGAAGCCGTTCCTATGACTATACCAATGACAATTTGCAGAGTCAAAAGCCCCCAGAAATGGGCATCAAAATAGATGTTGGCATAATTTATATCGAGCAAGCCCAGGCTGCTAGCTTGCAGAGCCGTGCTAGACGCCAGAAATGCCGAATTCACAATCAAGATTGAGAAGACAGCCGAAAGTAAGCCATAAATGGCACTCTCCACTACAAATGGACCTCGGATGTAACTGGTGCTGGCACCCAGCAGGCGCATAATCGTAATTTCATCGCGACGGTTGAAGATTGCCATTTGAATTGTGTTGAAGATAATCAAGGCGCAAATAATCGCAAAGACGACGACCGTGATGACGCCGATTTTTCGCAAGACATTGGTGGCGTGGGTAATGTTGTCAATCGCTTGTTTGCGGTCGCCGTTATAAGAAGGTGATTCGGGGGTTTGAAGTTTTGTTTTGTCTGGCGTAGTCAAAAATTCTTTTATTTTTTGGATCTCGTTTAGATCTCTGGGATAGATTTGAATTGTCGCTGGGATTGGATTGCCGGCCTCGGCAGCGGCCGTGATCAGATCCTGGTTGCCTTTGTTCTGCTCAATATAATTTTGCAAGGCAGCTTGTTTGTTGAGATAGGTCACTCGACTTATTTCCGGTTGCTTGCGCAAATCTTTGACCAAGCTCTCTGCCTGGGCTTTAGTTGTGCTGTCTTGCAAGTAAACCGATACGTTTATTTTGTTGGTGATGACGGCAATAGTGTTCTCGAATGTTGCGTTAGCGATTAATGAGAACAGCACGATTGTCAGCGTTACAACCATCACAGCCATGGCCGCTACGGCCAAACTTATGTTGCGCATGAAGTTGATGATGCCGGTGTGAATAATACGCCACAGCGTTATAAAGCGTCGTTTCATAGGCTAAATCTTGTAGCTCGCATTCGCTCTGTCGCTGACAAGTTTACCGCCCTGCATCGTGACCACACGCCGCTTCAGTTTGTTAACGATCTCTTGATTGTGGGTCGTCAAAAGCACGGTCGTGCCGTAGCGATTAATTTTTTCTAGAACTTTGATGACATCCCAGGCGTGCTTGGGGTCAAGGTTGCCGGTTGGTTCATCGGCTATCAAAATACGGGGTTGACGGACAATTGCCCGAGCAATTGCTACTCGCTGTCGCTCACCGCCAGACAACTCACGAGGCATGTGTTTTTCTTTGTTCTTTAAATTGACAATCTCCAACACTTTGGGGACGGTGTGGCGGATTTCGCGATTTGATATTCCAACGATCTCGAGTGCGAAAGCGACATTTTCGAACACGTTCTTGTTGGGCAGTAATTTAAAATCCTGAAAAACGACACCAATTTTTCGGCGCAGCAGCGGGATATCTTTGTCTTTCAGTTTGTCATAATCTATCCCGCCGACAATAATCTTTCCAGAGGTAGGCCGCTCTTCGCGGGTCAGCAGTCTTAGCAAAGTTGTCTTGCCGGCACCACTTAGCCCGACCACTATGACGAACTCCTTCGGCTCGACGTGCAGGCTAATTCGGTCAACGGCTGGACCAAGACTACGACTGTACGTTTTTGTTACTCTATCTAACAGAATCATTTACCGCTATTATAACATTCCTATTGCCCGGCCACGAAAAATATCATCCGGCAGTTGTACGCTGACCTGCCAACACTCGCCTGGTTGCGACGATAAAACTAGTTAAACTTCGGGGGACGCCAGCGTGTTTTCTAGGTAGGCGTTAGTAAGTCCATCCAGCTCTCCGTCTAAAACAGCATCCGGATCGGAAGTTTCGTATCTGGTGCGGAGATCTTTGACTTGTTTGTAGGGGTGCAGAACATACGACCTGATCTGGTTGCCCCATTCCGCCGACTGGTTAGGGCCTTTCAATTCGCTCAGTTTTTCCTGATGCTGTTCTATCCGTAATTGAGCAAGTTTTGATCTCAGGATTGTCATGGCAGTCTCCTTGTTTTGCAGCTGTGATCTTTCGTTTTGGATGGCAACTACAATTGTGGTCGGTAGGTGCGTAATCCGGACCGCCGAGTCAGTAGTGTTGACCGACTGGCCCCCATGTCCACCACTCCGATAAACATCAATTTTGAGCTCCTTGTCGTCGATTACCAACTCCTCGGGACGGTTGATCATAGGCATCACTTCAACTTTGGCAAAACTAGTTTGGCGTAAATTATCGGCATTGAATGGGCTGAGTCGAACCAAGCGATGCACTCCGTGTTCTGAGCGGAGCTGGCCGTAGACTAACCGACCGACTATTTCGAGAGTAATCCGCTTCAGGCCAGCCTCTTCGCCTGGTGACTCTTCTATGATGCGCACAGACCAGCCCTTCTTTTCGGCATAACGCCGATACATTCTGAATAACATTTGTGTCCAATCTTGAGCGTCGGTACCGCCGGCTCCGGCATGGATACTTAGGATGACATCATGATCATCGTATGGCCCATTGAACAGTAAATCGTCCTTCAGCGATGCAAATTTTTGGCTTATCGAAGCCAGCTGCTGACTAAGCTCGCGCTGCAAGCTCTCATCATTTAGCTGAGCCAGCTCCCGCATCTCTCCGATCGTTTGCTTGAGCTCGAGCCACGGTTTGGTCCTGGCCTCAAGCTTGGCTATTTTTTTCATGGTTGCCTGCGCCCTGGAAGCATCTTGCCAAAAATCTGGTTGTTGACTTGTAGCGCGGAGTCGACTGAGGTCCTGGACCAGGTCTGAAATATCGAGTTGAGCGTA
Organism: Saccharimonadales bacterium (SeqCode); assembly: GCA_041912375.1. Taxonomy (GTDB): domain Bacteria; phylum Patescibacteriota; class Saccharimonadia; order Saccharimonadales; family UBA4665; genus JAYRNA01. The sequence continues at coordinate 280,401 of JAYRNA010000015.1, forward strand.
AGCCGCTTCGATTTCTTGAGCCAGGGTCAGCACTTGAGTCGTAAGTCCCTCCATTTTATTACCCCAGATGCTCGACCAGTTTTTCTGTCTGCCACAGTGGCACCAGTTGCTTTCTCAGGGCTTGAGCAAATGGCTGACCGCAGTTTCCGAGTACGCCAAAGCCCCAAATACCCTCACGAAACATCGCTGCCGCGATGGCCACAATCTGTTCCCTGTCAACAGCCTTGATGCGGGCCGGTATTCGATAATAATCATCAATCACACCGTCAAAAAAGTATCTTCCGGCGTAGCCCGATGCCGTGCCGCCCACCGTTTGGGCTGAGCGTTGGAAGCGACCGAGTGCGTATTGTTTGGTCGCTTTAATGTCGTAGTCAGAGACGTCTCCAGCTACTAATCTACCCAGCTCACTGATGATGATTTCTAAAAGTGGCGAGGCATTCTTATCTGACACTTGGGCGCCAAACCACCAATTACTGGCGTTGCGGGTTTGACTTAAGCCTGAATTCATACCGTAGACCAGACCACGCTCCCGAGCCGTACCAAGAATTTTGGAATACAAGGTTTCTGTCAGCATGGTATTGGCTAGGTTCAAAGCGTCAGTTTCGGGATCGGTCAAACGGCGCTGCATAAAGGTATCGATATAAAAATAGAGATTCTCAACAGTATCGTTGGGCACGTAGATCGGTCGAGGCAGACGACGTGGTCTTTCGCTGGGCAAGTCAAATCGCTTACCGGTCTGCGGTAACTCAACTGCTCCCAGCAAATCGACCAGAACCTTGCGGCGACGCGGTAACAGATTTCCAGCGATGACAAAACGCATGTTGGGAGCAAAATGTGTCCGAGCATAGTGCTGCCGAACATCATCAACCGTGACATTGCCCATCAATTCCAGTCGCTCAATGTCGGTTTTGGCGATCAAGCCAAACTCTCGGCGCATCTCCAGGCTCAGCCGACGAAAATGGTTATTGCTCCGGGCTGTCATTTCCTCTTGTATATTGCCGAACTCAGCTTGAAACTCGTCTTCAAGAAACAAAGGCTTGGTGATGGCGACCAATAAAAGTCCCAAAACTCTATCCCATTCAAAATCGGCACACTCAGCCTCATAGGTTATATCATAGACGCCGGTCGTCGCATTGCTATAAGCTCCGTTTTTCTCTAGCTCGGCCTGAAAATCCCGAGCCCTCGGTATCAACTCATTAGCCCCGAGAACAACGTGCTCCATGAGGTGGGGGACCTCCCATTTATCGGGCTGAACTAGGTATTCGCCGGCTCTGAAATTGACATCAAACGTCATAACCGAAGCATTGGGTATGTGAATCAAAAGTCCTTGTGCGCCATTTGATAACTTAACTTGGTTGACGGTGTGTCGCATGGCTGGCGGGATGGGATGGATGGCTAGATGAGATGGACAAGCGGGAGAACAATAGCACCCCTGCTATCCAGCCATCTGTCTATCCAACTATCGCTTCCTCCGTTTGGCGGCAGTTTTGCGTTTACGCTCAATTTTGCGCGCTTTTTTGCGGTTAACGTCCTGTTTTTTCTTGGCGGCCTGGGCGGTTCGTTTGTCTTTAAAATCTTTCTCCTCAAATTCACTAGTGGACGACAAGATTTGAGAGGCGTTATCAACTGACCCGCGGGCGGCACGAGTCAACTCGGTTTCGGTAGCCCGTTCCAACTCTTCAGCACTAATCGGTTGGGCATGGAAAAGAGCCCGAATTACGTCGTGACGCAAATTACTCTGCATACCGTCAAAAATTATTTGACCTTGACGGCGGTATTCAACCAGTGGGTCTTGTTGACCGACGCTCATCCAGTGAATGCCTTCCCGCAAGTGGTCCATATTTTCAAGGTGTTGCATCCATAAATTATCCAATATCTGAAGGTAAATATCCCTCTCGACTTTGTGCATTATTTCTGGCGTAAAGGCCGCGACACGCGAATCATATAGTTCGCTGGCTTCGGCAAGCAGCACCTTTTCGAACTTGCTGGCATCACTATCGAACAATCTATCGAGTGCTTTTTCATCAAAACCAAATACTTCACGTAGCACATCTTCGAACTCATCGCTGGTTGCCAGCGGCGAAGTTGCCAATAAATGCGCTTCTTCTTCAATAAATATTCGAATCCGTTTGCTGATCTCTGATGATCGAAGAATTTCCCGGCGCATGGCATAGATGGCTTTGCGATGACGGTTCATCACATCGTCATACTGGACAACGCTTTTTCGTTGATCAAAGTGATAGCCCTCGACCTTTTTCTGAGCCCCTTCCAAACTACGGCTGATCATTCGGTTTTCGATCGGGGTATCATCGTCGACACTAAGCCTGGCCATAACTTTGCTGATACGATCGCCGCCAAAAATGCGCATCAAATCGTCTTCGGTGCTGACAAAAAATTGCGTGACACCCGGGTCACCCTGTCGACCGGAACGACCGCGCAGCTGATTATCGATACGCCTTGATTCGTGTCGTTCACTACCCAAGACAAACAAACCGCCCAATTCTTTGACATCGGACCCGAGCACAATATCGGTGCCTCGACCGGCGATGTTGGTGGCTAGAGTAACCGCGCCCCGCTCACCGGCTCTAGCAACAATCGCCGCTTCACGTTCGTTATTTTTGGCGTTGAGCACCTGGTGAGGGATGTTGGCTTTGTTTAGCATGTTGCCAAGGGTCTCGTTTTTTTCAATAGAGACAGTACCGATTAGTACTGGTTGGCCTTTGGTGTAAAGCTTGGTAACTTCACGAACTATCGCCTTAAACTTTGCTTGTTCGGTGCGGTAAATACGATCAGTTCGATCAGTCCGCGCCAGCTTACGATTGGACGGAACCTCGACGACATCCAGCTTGTATATCTGGTGAAATTCTTCGGCCTCGGTCAGAGCTGTGCCAGTCATACCGGCAAGTTTTTCATAGAGGCGAAAGTAATTCTGAAACGATATCGTGGCTAGCGTCATGCTTTCCTGCTGGACCTCGACACCTTCCTTAGCTTCAATTGCCTGGTGTAGTCCCTCGTTATAGCGACGACCAGCCAACAAACGGCCAGTGAACTCATCAACGATGACAACTTCACCGTCACCCGTGACGACATAGTCTTTGTCACGCGTAAAAAGGGCATGAGCCCGAAGCGCTTGTTGGAGGTGATAAATAGTCCTGATATTTTCTGAGCCATAGAGGTTTTCGATCCCCAGCACCCGCTGGACTTTTTCGACCCCGGCGTCAGTTAGAATCACGGTTTTTCGTTTTTCGTCAGTTTCGAAGTGTTTCTCCTTTTGCAGCTGGCGGACCACCTTACTGAACTGGGCATAGGCAGTGCCACTAGTCACGCTTGGGGCACTGATAATCAGCGGGGTTCGGGCTTCGTCGATAAGAATCGAATCAACCTCGTCGACAATCGCATAATGCAGTTCGCGTTGGCGCAATTGATCCTCTTCGCGCACCATATTGTCGCGCAAATAATCAAAGCCGTACTCGTTATTTGTGCCATAGGTGATGTCTGCCGCGTAGGCCTCTTGTCGAGTGCACGGTCTGAGGTGCTTGAAGCGATCGTCCTGGTGGTCTTTGTTGACGAAATCGGCATCATAAATATAGCTTTGATCGGCAATGATTACGCCGGTTTTCATGCCAACGAAATCGTAAACCTGGCCCATCCAACCGGCATCTCGCTGGGCCAGATAATCATTGACAGTGACCACGTGGACGCCCTTTTCGGTCAAAGCATTTAGATAGACCGGAGCGGTCGCAACCAACGTTTTGCCTTCACCGGTTTTCATTTCGGAAACATTGCCTTCGTGCAGAACCATCGCACCAATCAACTGAACGTCAAAATGTCGCTGCCCAAGCGACCTGGTGGCCGCCTCGCGAATCACCGCAAAAGCATCGGGCAAAATCGCATCAAGCGACTCTTTTTTCAAACGCTGCTTAAGCACCTTGGTTTGGTCGCGCAGTTTGGAATCGCTGAGGTCAGAATACTTGTCGGCAAGTTTATTTATTGCTACGACACGCTTGCGAAGCCGTTTAACGGCTTTGGCTTGGGGATCCCCCAATATCTTTTTGAAGACAATATTCATTAGCCCTGTGGTCTCTTTTCTTCCCTTCCCTCCCAGTTTAAGTCTTGCGACAAGTTGTGGCTATCAATTATAACTTGTTTGGGAGTGTTTTGCGACAGCATTTTGTTCAATCAGCAATCGATATTTCTAGCCTGTTTTGGCCTGTCAAGGCCGTCGCTAAGCGACTCTGGAAACTTTTATCGACCACGGCGGCGCAGTCGCCCAAAAAGACGCCGATGCATCTTGCCGCTATGGTGTTTTTCTTTGTATTTTTGTAACTGCTGCTTGAGTTTGACCTCGACAATATCGACAGCCGCATACATGTTTAGGGCACTTTCTTTGATAACAATAGTTTGGTGCGGCAAATGCAGCGTTACTTCGCAGCTGCAGCGTTGATTGTCTTTGGCTTTGGCTTCTTTGAGGTGCACTTCGGCATGGGCACTACGCCGGCTGTGGCGCGAAATGTAGCGGTCAAGGCCACCAATTTTCTTGGTGACATAGGCGCGTAATTTGTCATCAACTGTAGTGTGAACTCCGGTAATTTCAAATTTTTGCAGCACGCGCGCGGCACCTCCTTTTGGTTATCATCCCTGACGATCCATCTACGCTGTCTATTATAGACCTGTCGAGCAATTAAATCTCGCTACGACCAGCCATGTATTGCTTCAAGACATCGGGAATCTTGACATTGCCTTCCTTGGTCTGATAATTCTCGATGATGGCAATCATGATGCGCCCGAGCGCGAAGGCAGTGGCATCATTGGAGTGTACCAATTGGAGCTGACCATCGCTTCGTCGGACTCGAGTTTTCAGACGCCTGGCTTGATAGTCTGTCATGTAATCAGCGGTGTGTGTCTCGCGGTACTCTCCCTGTCCAGGCAGCCAGCAATCAATGTCAATGCCGGCGGCATTTGGCTTGCCAATATCAGCTGTGCACTTCTCAATTACTCGGTATGACAGCCCGAGCTGACCGACCAGATATTCTTGGATAGAACACAATAATTTGTGCTCAGCCAACCCAGTATCGGCGGCACTAAACACTTCCATTTCAAGTTTGTCGAATTGATGCATTCTGAATATTCCTTCGGTGTCTTTGCCGTAGTTGCCGGCCTCGCGACGAAAGCTGCTACTGTAACCGACGAGGCGAAGCGGCAGCTGGGCTTCGTCGATAATTTCATCTTTGTGCATGCTGCCGATGGTGTGTTCGGCACTGCCCTGAAGCCATAGATCATCTGACGGCTCACCGATCTGGTACCGATCATCGCGTGGTTCCAATCGGTCCATGGCCGCAAAAACATCTGTTTTAATCATGGCCGGCGGGAGAATTGGTGCGAAGGGCGTTGCCGGCAACTCTAAGTTACTTCCAGCGGCTAGTTTAGCGATGGTTTTGGCGTCAGCCAGTGTCTCGAACACAAACTGGACTATGGCAAACTGCAAGCGCACCAGGTCACCCTTGAGATAGGCGAATCGACTGCCGGAAACTTTGGCGGCACGTTGCTTATCTATCCAGTCCTTTGCTTCGCCAATTTGCCAATGTGTCTTCGGTTCAAAATCAAATTGCGGTTGTTCGCCGACGGTTTTGGCTACCCGATTGTCAGTTTCACTGCTGCCAACTGGAACTGTGTCAAGCGGCATATTGGGTACTTGCTTGAGTAGTTCTAGATACTCGAGCTCAATAGCATCGAGCTGGTGCTCAGCTACCCCGAGTTTCTCCTTGATTTCACGGCCGGCAGTGACTTGTCGGGCGTCAGGCTTCTGGCCTTTGGCGGCGCTATTTAGATCGTTACGCTCACGTCGTAAAGCCTCAACTTTTTGCAGCAATTCCCTGCGCTCCCTGTCAAAACCCAGCAATTGGCTGACGTCAACCTGATAGCCTTTTTGGCGGGATTTCTCTGCGACCAGATCGGGATTGTCTCGGACAAACTGGATATCTAGCATGTAAATATTATAGCGTGCTTAGTTACTTTTTTGGTGGCAGACTTTTTGTGCGATGACCCTGAATGGTTTTCAGGGTCAGTTCAGTTCGAGCCTTGGCGTAGCTACAATAGTCACATTCGCCGCCCATGGCTGCCTCACCAACCGGCGGCATAGTATCATTTTCCAGACACTGTTTCATTCTGATCAGTACCGGCTCAACCCAGCTATCATCTCCTTGGTATGGTATCAGTTTGGTGACAAACTCCAACTTGTCGCCAAAACCGTCGACGTCGACTCTGGCATTGGTGTAGACAAAATAGCCGGTATCGCTGACAGAAAAGTTATTCTGCCTAAGCAGCCACTGGTAGATCTCCAGTTGACGCTTGTAGCTAATTTGCCAGTCACTGTCGATATTTACTTCCCGGTTCTTAGAAGTAGCTTTATAGTCAACGACTATCAACTCGCCGTCTTGGTTGACCCAAACATCGTCAATGGCACCGAAAAGATTCAAATTTGTTGGCTCGTGATGAGCGGCAATCCCGCTAAAATTGTGTCGCCAGACGTCGAGATCCTTATGTTGGTATGGTACGGCATTAATCTTGTTGTCAACCATAATTGGGTGCGGCGTACCAGACGCCCGATGCAAATCAAACTCTTTTTTGAACAGTTCGTCTATCGTTTTATTGATGTTGAATGGTGGGCCGCTCGGGCGCTTGATTTTCCGTCGCTCGCCGAGCCAAAAACAACGCTGACACTGCATGAAAAGTTCGATTTTGGAACGAGATAATTTGTAGGGTTCAGTTTGGCCCGGCTGGTAGGGGCTGGTGCTTTGCCGTGTATATGCCATCCGTTTATTGTACCGCTACTTGTACTTTGGGTTATATTTCTTCTAAAATTTTCATTAAACCCTCTGGAGTGTCGGCCAAAGCTAGCGGATTGCGCGCTGCCAGGTCGCTGCGCCTGGCAAAACCCCAGGCGACCGCCACTACCCGCAGACCTATAGATTGGGCCGCCTCGACATCTCTTAACTCGTCGCCGATATATACGACCTGGCTTTTATCGAGCTGGTTATCACGCAACAATCTGCGCAGCGCCGGGGCTTTTCCGAATAGCCCCACCCCGCCGTATATTTCTAAAAATAGGGTGTGTAATCGGTGTCGGTGAAGGAAGGCATGAACATTTTTGAGGCTGTTACTACTTAAGATGAACAATTCGTGGCCTTCGGCGTGCAGCTTCTTGATAACCTCAGGTATCCCGACAAATGGCTCGACCTGGATGATAGCATCGGCCATTTGACGTCGGCCTTTGACAAAAAGTCTGGGCAACCGCCACCAGGGATGACCCAAACGACGAGCCATGGCAATCATCGAGAGGCCGCGCAGGTCAGGTTGCTGAATCTGCAGCGTCTTTCGGCCAGCGGCGGACTTAGTCAAAAAGTCCGCTACATAGTTATAGCTATCGGCAATAGTCCCGTCGAAATCAAATATTATTGCCGCCATAATCCGCCTGCCCTAAGAGATAAAATATTCGCTGTCACATCAAATCAATTACTCTTCAATGGTTTGTAGGGAATTTGGCAGATACCTTGACCGGTGCGCTTGGAATATTTTTGATGGTAGTCCTCGGCCGGATAGAACTTGGTGGCCGGAGAAATTTCGGTAACTATCTGGGCATCATGCTTGGATTGGGCTTCGAATTTTATCTGGTCGGCCGTTTGTCGTTGCTCATCATCGATAAAAAAAATAGCGCTCCGATAATTGTTGCCGACATCCCAGCCCTGTCGATTGAGCTGGGTCGGATCATGCATCCGAAAAAAATGTCGGCACAACATCTCATAACTGATGGTAGCGGGATCAAACTCCAGCCGGACTGATTCGGCATGACCGGTTTTGTGGCTGCAAACCTGTTGGTAGGTGGGGTTTTCGGTATGTCCACCGCAGTATCCGACAGTCGATGCAATCACACCGGGAATCTGATCAAAATAGTACTGAACCCCCCAGAAACAGCCAGCGGCAAAAATTGCTTGTTGCATATTGAACCTCTTTTAGCCCTTGCCCGTCTGTCTAGTGTAGCAGTATCTAGTCTCCCTGTCAGTTGGCGACACTTGGCCAAGCTAAATACCCCGCCCAGCTAACTATGTGGGAAAAATATTTGCAAATGCTGACGATTAGACCTACATTTAAAGCATAGCTTATGGAGAAATAAAATGATCAGCGCCTTGCAGCCGCTCGAAAAGCGCCTCGAGGAAGTGTTTGTCAAAAACGCCCCCAAGCTTCCACCCAACGGAATCAAAGCCACCGTCCGGTATCTGCCTTGGATAAATTTGGTCCTCGGGCTGCTGGCACTAAATGCCGCCTACTGGCTGTGGTACTGGGCACATACCGCCAACAGCCTGATCGACTACGCTAATGACTTAAGCTCAGTTTACGGCGGACCCAAAGTTAGCACACATCGCTTGACGACTCTCATCTGGTTAAGCCTGGCGGTACTTATTTTACAAGCGGTGTGCTACATCGCTGCTTTCCCAGCGATTCGCGCCAGGAAAAAATCAGGTTGGGACTTACTGTTCTACGCCCTGCTGATAAATGTCGTCTACGGGGTGGTTGTCTTTTTCACTGATTACGGTGGAGCTGCCAGTCTAGTCTTCTCGCTGCTAGGCTCAGTCGTCGGGCTTTATTTCCTGTTTCAAATTCGGGCTCGTTATCTCAAATCGCCAGCTCGGCGATAATGACTGGGAGGCGTTTAGCTACTCGCGGCGCCTAATCCCATCGTGATCAAGCCCGTAGTAATGGGCGATCTCATGCCACAAGGTGTGCCGAATATCCTCTTTAAGTGCACCGATGCTTGCCGCCCTCCTAGTGAGCGGGCCTTTGAAAAGCGTGATTTTATCTGGCAGTAAACGGGTTGTACCTTGCCTTTGCGCCAGCGGCACTCCTTCGTATAGCCCCAATAAAGTCTGGTCAGGGCGTAAGTGCCCAGCCTGGCGTTGCTCGGGTGTTGGTTCGTGCTCATAGAGGATTGCTACGTTTGAAATGGCTTTTACATGTTCCCCGGGCAGCTCATCCAGCGCTTGGTCTATTAACGCTTGGAACGCCTCGTCGCTCAGTTCGATCATGCAATGATTGTAGCAAATGCTTCTGAAGCGGTGAGTCAGTAGCTGCTCTATTGATATCACTCTTCGGCACGTGAATCAGCAGTTAGCCTTCAAGCCTAAGACGTTTGATAAGCCAGTCTCGTGGCAGTAGGCTCAAAAACCACCCAGCGCGGGGGCCGTGGTCTTGGCCAATCAGTACCGCGTAGACTGTTTGAAAAAGTTCTGACGGCTGTAAACCACTGGTTGCTTTGAAATTATAGATTGTTTGATGAAACCAGTGCCCGTCGGCATTGCCGGGGGCAGCCGCAATTTCATCGGCCAAGTCTGATAAAAATTGCTTTTGCTTACCAGAGAGCTCAGGTAATGCCGCCCGATCGATAAGTGAAAACTTGACGCTATCGGGCGCTTTTTTGTCTAGCCAAGCCCCGATGAATTGTAGCTCTCGCTTGATGGTGGTTGAGTCCTGGGTGACCGCTTCGGCGTATTCTGTCCGGCCAATAATCTCGATTGTCTTATCTACGTCTCTTAGTGCCGCCTGATAGCTCGCCACCAGATGAGAGAAAGGCACTCGACTAACCGTGGCCGTCTCGATTCCTTCAAGACAAAGCGCCAAGAGCTGCTGGTCTTCATCAGTCTTATCGGCTTTGGCCAGTAGTGCGCCAAATTCATCAGTAATCCGAATCAGTGTTTCACCCTCATCAAAAAACAATTGCTTGTCGGGTGACGACCGGATAACGAAATACCAGACCACTTCCGGCGGCAACAACGACAGCAGTTCGGTAGCGGTAATCACGCCACCGGTGCTTTTGCTCATTTTTCTGGTTTGACCGCTGCGATTAATGAATTGGTATGGCAAAGGTAGTGGCGGCTGAGCGTCGAAAATCTCGCTAGCTATCGCTGAACCGGTGTCGTAAGAACCACCCTTAGTGGCGTGATCTCGACCAAACGGCTCACCATCGACCTTGAGCAACCACCAGCGCGCCGGCCAGTCAATCCGCCAATTGAGCTTGACGTCACCCTGACCGTAGCTGACTGAGGTCTCTGCTCCGTCACTGTTACGATAAACCAGTTTCTTACGATCCGTGTCATAACGCAGCACCTTACGAGTTTTCAGATAACCATTGTCAATAATTTGGACCGGCGACCAGGTGTCGTCGAGCTTACGCCCCGAAATGTCCTCGAGAATTTGTTGGATTTGTGACTGCTTATCGAGCGCTGTCTCGATGGCACGAACGAAGAACCCGTCTCTATATTGCCGGTGTGAGCGCCACACTTCCATAGTTAAATGCATTTTTTTGGCGGCTTCCAGCAGATCTTTCAAGTAGTAATCAGCATAAGACATATCGCTGCCATCCGGCGCCGGAATGTCGCAAAGCGGCTTGCCTAAGTAGACCTTGAAATCGTCTGAGACATTTTCTGGTACTTTGCGAAAGACATCAAGGTCATCAACGACGTGGATATGATGCGCCTGCCCGCCGCGTCGGCGTATCTCCCTAGCCAATACCTCGGCAGTCAGAACTTCTCTCAGAGTCCCCAAGTGATATGCTCCAGACGGTGAAACCCCCGAAGAAACGACAATCTCACCACCGGAGTGGCGCTGCATCAACCTCTCGACGACATCGTTTAGCCATTGCATATCGGCTCAAGTATAGCTGAGTATCAACTTCCTCGCCAACCAGACAAAGCCTGCTTAGCTAATGCTGACAACTTTGTAGGTCGCCGTATCTACTGGTGTAACGATCTCAACGGCATCGCCGACTTGCTTCCCGAGCAGGGCCTGCCCGATTGGTGACTCGTCGCTGATTTTACCGCTCAGCGGGTCAGCCTCGACAGTCCCAACGATCTGGAATTCTTTGGTTTTGCCGTCGCTTTTCAACTTGACCGATGAACCAAGTTGGACTTTACTGGCTCCGCGTGGTTTTTTGATAAGTTCAACGTTTTGGACGATATTTTCAATCTCCGCGATGCGCGTTTCATTGCGGTCCTGCTCGGCACGGGCCGACTGATACTCGGCATTTTCTGTCAAATCACCCAACTCTCGCGCTGTCTTAATTGCCTCGGCTATAGAGCTTCGCTTAGCTATCAGCTTTTCCAGCTCGGCTTTTAATTCAGCGACACCAGCAGCAGTCAATCTAAATAGTTTCTTCATGATCTCCCTCCTTTATTATGTACCGTCGCTTTTTTAGGCTGCGGTACTTTCTGGTGCCTTGACTAGGTTAGCTTCATTATAAAACGACTATTATTTTTGGCCTAGCTTTTTTAATAGATCGTCGTGCGAAACAGTTTCAACCGACTTTGACGCTCGACTTTTTAGCTCATAGGCCGCCGCCTGAAGCGTCTTGTCGCTCACCACTACCCGGTAAGGTATGCCCAACAGGTCAGCGTCAGCAAATTTCGCTCCAGCTCGTTCATCGCGGTCATCATATAATACTGCACATCCTGCGTCAGTCAAGTCCTGATACAATTTGTCAGCGCCTTCGGTGACTGCCCTGTCGCCACCCAAGCCCGCCAAATACACCTTATACGGCGACACAGACTCCGGCCAAGCCAAACCCAAATCGTCTGAAAAGTGCTCGGCAATAACACCCATAAGCCTAGTCACACCGATGCCATACGAGCCCAAGACGACCGGCCTTTCATGGCCGTCCTCGTCAGTGAAAAATAAACCCAGCTGTTCACTCTTGGCGGTGCCAAAACTAAATATATTACCGACCTCAGCGGCCTTGGTTTTTTGGAGCTTGTTTTTGTCTAAGTCAAGCTGTTGAATCACCTCATCGCTATAAACTTCTTGGTTGACTGCCAGACGTTTTTGGTGATCGACGTAAATGGTGTCTTCGCCAGCTGGTGTGATGGTCTGGAACTCATGACTAAACTGAGTGAAAGCCCCGCCTGAAGCAAAGGTTTTGAAAGTTATCTCCCCTAGGCCAACTCTGTCAAACACTCGTAAGTACGCCGCCGCAACTTGTTCATAAAACGTCTGGTGAGCTGCTTCACTAGGGTTAAAGGAGTAGAGATCTTTCATGACAAATTCGCGGCCACGCATAATACCACTCTTGGCGCGCAGTTCATTTCTAAGCTTGGTCTGAAACTGGTAGACACTTATGGGTAAATCGCGGTAGCTCTCGAGGTAATTCTTCATCATCTGGCCAATCGGTTCTTCGTGCGACCAAGCCAGGCCGACGGTTGTACCGTTTTTTAGCCCGGTCTTGAACCAAATGTCGACCTTTTGGTCATCCCAACGATCAGTTGACTCCCAGAGTTCCTGACGCTGCAAAGCCGTCATTATCAACTCTTGGCCGCCGATGGCATTCATTTCCTGGCGAACAATTTGTTTTATGTTTTCGAGAACTTTAAGTCCCAGCGGTAAGTAGGCGTAAACACCGGCCATTTCTTTATGGATGAAACCGGCTTGGATCAGCAGCTGGGCGTTTCGAGCCGTCTCGTCGGATGGAATCGATTTGCTGGTTTTGGTGAAAAGCTGACTTACGCGCATTGGATATCCCCTCTTCTGCTCGTAGGCTATTGTACCACCTCGGTGCCGATTTCACCGGCCAAGATAGCCTGGTAATCGGCAGCCGCATTACCGATAAAAGCCCGTAGACCAGTTTGGCTATCCGAGACGGCTCTGGCGGCGTTTTCTAGTTTTGAAAAGATGCCGCCTTGGCCAGTGTCAGATTTGCCAAAATCGTGCTTGTTTAGCTGCTCGATCTGACTGATGCTAAGCTTGGGGACTACTTCTTTGTCGACTTCGAAACCGTTGACGCCGGACGTCAGGAATAGCAGTGTTGTGGCGCCTAATTTTGTGGCAATATGAGCCGCTAAATGGTCGTTATCGGCTTCTTTGTCGAGAGCTTTCAGCTCACGCAATTCTAGAAAATCGTTTTCGTTGAACATTGGTACAAAATGATTACGCCACATGCCATGACAGGCACGCTCAAACATCCCGCCCTCATCAGGATCTTCCAACTCCTGGTGCGAAACCAACGCCTGACCAGCCATGACATTCATATATCCAAAAGCTTGCTGGTAAGCACCAAACAGTGTTGGGTTACCGACAGATGCCAATGATTGGCTGTCGTGACCAGCACTGGTGCGGCCGGCGTCACTAACAATCCGTTCGCCCAGCGCCACGGCGCCGGATATTACTATCGCCAGTCGGTGTGTTCGGCTGATTGGCGCTAGTTGTGTGCATTGGTCGACGATAGCTTGATGATTGGGTCTACCCCGAGTCAGCCCGTCTGCCTCGACGTTACAATTACTACCAAGCTTGACCACCATTCGATCCAATTCCGACACTATGATTACCTCAACATTAAAAATCTCTGGGGTTCTGAAGGGGTCGTCTTTTTTTGAAAAAAACTATGCCCCAGACGAGTCAATCAGCAACCCGATACTACTTGGTTGTCTTATAATACACATTATACAATCATCTCAAGTGAAGTGCAAACAAACTGACGAAAGCAATACCGTTTTTCAAAGAGTGCAGCGTGATGCTGGCCCACAAGCTACCGGTTTTTTCGCGCAAATATATCAACACCAGACTTAGCACAAAAGTGTCGAGTGCCGCTATGTAAAGTGGTCCACCCTGCCCGCCTTCCGGCAGGTGAGCCACTGCGAACAGCCCGCTGGTTATGATTACGGCCCAAACCACCGGTAAAGCTTTTTTGAGGCTGCTGTACAAAAAGCCGCGGACCATAAGCTCTTCAGTGAACGCTGGCAACACCACCAAACTGATAAAAACGCAGACCAACTGAACCAACCCAGTCGCGTTAGAAAAACCAATGTCCTGTTTCTGGTCGATATTGAGCGACGGCACAAAGTGGGTCACCAAAGCAACAGTTATCAGATAGAAGAGAAAGTACAAGGGTAAGGCTGCCAGGCCGATCGCTGCGTCACTCCATCTAGGGCGCAGCAGTCCGATAGTTTTGAAAGTGCAGCCGTGTCGCCTCAGGTAAATATACAGCGCCACCAGCGTAAAGCCCTCGGCCAGCACAATAAAACCGAATTGACCAAACACCGAATTTTGCAGCCAATCGGTAGACTGCGAATCTGACCAGTGATGAATGGCCGGGTAAACCGAAATTATCAGCCAGCCAAATATTTGTGCCGCATAAAAGACTAGCAGCACATAAATAACTCCCGGCCAAGGACGCCAAGGCACTACTTCGACGGCGGCAGCCTTAGCCATAACTTCGGCCGGAGCTTTTTGCGGGTCAGCTTCAGATAATGTCGGGCGAGGGTGCTTCATGCAAATCGCTCGCGCTATTTGGTCCTAAAAGAAACGCCGGACGTCGACGAAAGTTACAAGAATTATTAAGCCGATCAAAACAAAGAACCCAGCGGCATTGATTGCTTCTTCGCGCTGGGCCGAAAGCGGACGTTTGATAGCTCGACTACCGAGCATCAGCCAAAACCGGCCACCATCGAGAGCTGGTATCGGCAGGCTGTTCATTATCGCCAGTGTCAATGAAATTATGGCAATAATCAACAGCATAAAACGAAATCCGAGCAGACTGCCGTCTTTCAGAATGACGAAAATTCCAACCGGTCCGGCCACCTGCGAGCTGGCTGCCTGCTGTCCGTTTTGACGGGCAGTGCTATTGCCGGTTACGGCTCCGGCAATCAAGCTGCCGAGTCCACTGAGAGCATGACCCAGCCCCTGAAAAGTTAGCGCGGTGACTTGGGCGCTAAAGCCAATAGCTACCACCGGCGCTGACCAGGTGGAACGCTGGAGTTCGATGTCAACCGGCGAGATGCCTAAGTGGCCATGAGGGTTGGCGCTGTGGCTGCTTTTGTCTACGGCTTGCTGAGTCAATAAGGTGGTGCGGGCTTGCATTTCTTGGCCGCCGCGCTTGAAGTAGATATCAGCAGTTTTCCCAGCAAACTGCTTGGTAATCTTGGGTAGATCGTGGGCGCTGTTAATCGCTACCGGGCTATAGCCTGGCAGGCGTAAGGCAGTGATCTGATCTTCGTTTTTGAGGCCGGCCTTGGCTGCCGGCGAACCAGGCTCGACATAGCTAATAACTACTTCTCGGCTGACCAGTTGGCTGTCGGACTGTACTGTAAACTGATTGGGCACAAGCTTTGGCATGCCGATTATCGCCAGTATCGTTAACAGCACCAGAGCGGTGACAAGGTTCATCAACACCCCGGCGGCCATGATCTTACTTTTAGTCCAGGTAGTCGCGGCACCGAAACTACCCCGCTCGGTGTCGCTGTCGTGCTCACCCTTAAGCTTGACAAAGCCGCCAAGTGGTATCGCTCCGATGCTGAACAACCATTTATTTTTTGTTTTCAGCTTATAGAGACGCGGCGGAAAAAAAACACCAAACTCTTCGACTTCAACTCCGCCGCGGCGGGCGGCCAAGAAATGCCCATACTCGTGCACGACCACCAGGCCGACAAACAAGACTAACCCCAAGACCAATAACAAGATTGACATTGACTCTATTATAGCAAATAGAACCTGCTTAACTACGCGCTAACAAACCAAAGTCCAGGGCGGTGACGGGTCGTGATTGTGGGCCCATGGGCCCATCCGGTAACGATATTCGTCTCTGACTGGAGGTTAAGTGGTTGACTGGCTTAAGAGAAAACTCTTTACAAAAGCGTTTTGAGGGGTATATAGTTATGTTCGAAGGTTAACAAAAACCTAAAAACACAGACAAAAACGAGGTTAAAAAGTGAATAGCGTGAGGTTCCCAGACCAACTGGTCGGTAACGATTTTCGGCTTGCGCAGCCCAAACTGCAGACAGCCGCTGAGCCAGCAATGAGCGTTTCAATTATCCCGACAGCAATCTCTAGGCAAGAGACCATTACGGTTTCGATTGCACCAAAAAAACGCCTGTCACACAGCCGGCAGCTACTCGACCTGTTCTACGCCCACTCACTGGTTAGTTTCGCTCTGCTTTTTCTGTTGGTCGTCGGTTCGGCCACTATAGTTGCTGGACGTTATGCTTCGGCTCATGTCGGACGACCAGCGGCGGCCATCACGCTGCCACTTCATCATGCTCTCAGCCAACCAAAAACTGGCTACAATAGTCGTGTCGCGGCCCAAGACCTACCACAAACCCTCAAAAAAATTACTGGTCAACCGCTTAGTCTCAATCTTGGCTCTCAATCAGTTAATTTTTCAAGCACTACAATTAGTGGCTGGATAAGCTCGGTGGTCGATAAATCCAAGCACGTGGCCTACATCCATGTCGATGAAGCAGCCGTCAAAAGTTCTGTCGACAAACTAGTTGCCAGCAATACCCGGGCTCCGCGTAATCAAGTGGTAGCAACCTACGCCGATGGTACTTCGGCAGTAATTGTCAGCGGTAGTAACGGCAGTCAGCCGGCTGATCCGGCTGGTCTCGCCAAAAATATCAGCCAACACCTCTTGGCTGGCGGCGGTATGCAACTCAACCTACCGGTTCAAAGCCTGCCCTTTCAATCCGTGACACCGGCGGCCTTTGACAAATTGCTAGAAATCAATGTCATTACCAAACAGATGTACGCCTACGACAAGGGTGTTGTCACTCGGTCATTCGCCATCAGCGCCGGGGCGCCGGCAACACCAACACCGATTGGCCAATTCCGCATTTACGAAAAACTCCCAGTTCAGGACATGCGCGGCTTCAACGCCAATGGCACTCGGTATCTGCAACCTCATGTCCGCTGGATCAACTATTTTCTGCCTGGAGGCTACGCAGTACACGGGAATTATTGGCGTCCACAGAGTTGGTTTGGAGCCATCAATAGCTCCCATGGTTGCGTCTCGCTGCCCGAAGATCAGG
Source organism: Saccharimonadales bacterium (SeqCode) (assembly GCA_041912375.1). Taxonomy (GTDB): domain Bacteria; phylum Patescibacteriota; class Saccharimonadia; order Saccharimonadales; family UBA4665; genus JAYRNA01. The sequence goes on from JAYRNA010000015.1 coordinate 297,239, forward strand.
CCAAATGGGTCTACGACTGGGCGCCAATCGGCACCACAGTTATTACTCACCGCTAGAAATCTTATCAGTAAATTACAGAGTCAAAATTTCGCTTGATTTGGCTTTGGCGATTGATTCGATGTCGCTTCGGGCAGCACTCATGGCAGTCTCTATCTGTCCATGCCAACGTTTCGATTCGTCCTCGCCGATTTGCTTGTCTTTTTTGGCCTTATCGATAATGTCCAGAGCCTCGTGGCGAATATTGCGGATGCTGACCATGGCGTCTTCCTGCTTTTGACTAACCTGCTTGGCCAGCTCGCGTCGTCGATCCTCGGTAAGCGGTGGCACTTGTACCCTGACGACTCGACCATCATCGACCGGGTTCAACCCGAGATTCTGTTGATTACGAATTGCTGATGCGATAGCCTCGAGATTGTTCGGATCGAAGGGAGTAATCTGGAGCAATTGCGCCTCCGGTGCCGACACCGTTGCGGCTTGATTGAGCGGCAACTGAGTCCCGTAAACCTCGACTTTAACGCCATCAAGCATAGCGGCACTGGCTCGTCCGGTCCGCAGGCTTTTGAGATTTTCCCCAAAGCGGTCAACCGCTTGCTGCAGTTTGGCCTTGGCCGAGGTCACGGCTTGATCAGGAGTCATGGCTTAAACTATACGCAATTGAGCCAGAGAAAACCAGCCTAGCCTACTTCGCCCAGAGCGATTCTAGCGAATCGGCGGACAACGATATTTTCTCCAAGTCGGGCGTTGTGATCTTTGACGTAGTCTGCAACAGTTTGGTCGGGATTTTTGACATATGGCTGGCTAAGCAAGCAGCGTTCAGCCAAGTACTTACTGAGCTGGCCGGCAACTATTTTCGTCACCATATCGGCCGACTTACCTTCGGCGGTGGCTTTTTCTGACAACTCAGTTTGCACTTTTTCTCGAACTTGTGGTGGTACCGCTTCGAGACTGACGTACTCGGGATTGCTGGCCGCGATATGCATAGCGATATCTTTGACCAAATCGCTAAATATTTGATTGCGAGCGACGAAGTCGGTTTCGCAATTTACTTCGACGATCACCCCAATCCGCCCATCATGATTGTAATTGCCGACGAGACCGGCTCGAGCCTCACGCTGTGAGCGTTTTTCGGCTTTGGTTAAGCCTTTTTTGCGCATGGCTGCCAAGGCCTTATCAAAATCACCGTTGGCCTCCTCAAGTGCGGCCTTGGCGTCGGTCAGCCCGACACCAGTTAAGTCTTTGAGTCTTTTTACTTCCTTAATATCGGTTGCCATAATTTCTCTCCTCATCCTTAAATTGCTGGTGTTGACTAAGCTGTTTTTTTGGTTTGATTGATTTTTGTTGTTCGACCTTAGTTAGGCGAGCTGACCACTTAAAGTGATGGAGTCCACTGCGGGCCCCCAAGCTGTCGCAGCTATAGCTTCTTAGCTTTCTCGGTTTTGTCGGTTTTGCCAGATGCTTTGTCGGCGACTTTTTCTGTCGCCGCCGGAGTATCCTTGGCCTTGGCTTGGCCAGCTTCAATCGCCGACTGGACATAGCCAGTCATTAGAACAATCGTCTTGGTGGCATCATCGTTGGCAGGAATCGGAAAATCGATAGCGCTGGGGTCAGCATTGGTATCAACCAGTGCGACGATCGGTGTACCGAGCTTTTTGGCTTCTCTCACAGCATTGGCGTCATGGACAATGTCAACAACAAAGACCGCTCCAGGTCGAGCGTTGAGCTCCTTGATGCCGCCATAAACCTCGTTCATCTGATCAATTTCCTCTTGAAACCGCTGCACCTCAAGTTTGTTGTATTTGTTGGCGAGTTCGCCGCTGGCCATACGATTTTCGAGATCCTGCAGGTGTTTGACTCGCCCGCCAATGGTGTTCCAGTTGGTCAGCATACCCCCCATCCAGCGCTCGGTGACATAAGGCATGTTGGTTGCTTCGGCGGCTTTTTTGATACTTTCCCTCGCCTGACGTTTGGTGCCGACGAGCAGGACTTGCTTGCCTAATGAGGCTGTTTTGGTGACAAAAGCCAGGGCTTCATCGAGCGCTTCGACAGTTTTCGTGAGATCGATGATGTGCGACCCATCACGCTTACTGTGAATGTAGGACGCCATTTTGGGATGCCAGCGAGCCGTTTTGTGACCGAAATGCGCTCCAGCCGCCAATAACTCCTTGATATCTACGTTTTTCGTAGCCATATATATCCTTCCTCTACGATTGGGTGCCCTGTCGGTCCGCTCAAGGTGCCGTCAAGGAGGATCATATCCCAACCTGATTAATTTATACTCAGACCAGCTTAACAGATGAGTCACGATTGCACAACAGGGCTGAGCGTATTGACGGGAGGCTAACAGATGTGTATAGTGAGGGGTTGATTATGAAAAAGAGTTTGCATCCGGATAATTATCGCCCCGTTGTGTTCGAAGACCTGAACAACGGTTTTCGCTTTTTGACGCGTTCGACGGTTATAAGTGAAGAAAAGACCAAGTGGGAAGACGGCCAAGAATATCCACTGGTCAAAGTCCACATCACTTCGGCGTCGCACCCCTACTTCACCGGCGAAGAGCGGATTCTTGATATCGAGGGCCGTGTCGACAAGTTTAAGGCCCGTTCAGCTGCCGGCAAAGCCGCCAAAGAAAAACGAGCCAAAGCAGCCCAGAAACAATCCAAGCGTGAAGCCGCCAAGATAGAAAAAGCCGAAGCCAAAGCCGAAGCTGCCACCACTCCCTTAAAATCCTAAAAAGTGGTCACTCCCCCATTGCCTCGCCGTTTGATTTAATTTCGGGCGGTTTTGATTTAGCGATATACTTATAAAACTAACGAAGCTCATGGATGACAAACAAGCACAACTCAGAGCAGAGCTCCAAGCACTGGATACCAAACTACAGGATCCGGCGATATATGGCGATAAAAGCTACCCCAAACTAGCCAAGCGCAAGAGCACCCTGGACGAGATAATGACTTTATTTGACGAAAAATCCAGCCTGTTAGCCGCCAAAAAGGCTTCCAAAGAACTAGAAACTAGCAGCGACCACGAACTGGCCCAGATGGCCGCCAGCGAACTGGAAGAGTTGCGTCCAAAACTGGCTGCTGTCGAGCAAAAACTGGTCGAAGCATTGACCGAAAAAGACCCCAACGACGAGCGAGACGTGATTATTGAAATCAGGGCGGCCGCTGGCGGTGACGAATCCAGTCTGTTCGCAGCTGAACTGTACCGCATGTATTCCCGCTGGGCCGAAAATCATAAGTTTAAACTCGAATTGATCAGCGAAGCGCCAAATGAGGTCGGCGGGTTCAAAGAAATTACTTTTGCGCTTCGGGGCGACCAAGCTTACCGTAATCTTAAATTTGAAGCCGGTGTTCATCGGGTGCAGCGAGTACCAGTTACAGAAAGCCAAGGCCGTGTTCATACTTCGACTGCCACAGTTGCAGTACTGCCGGAAGCTGAGGAAGCCGACGTCGCAATTAACCCAGCTGAGCTTCGGATCGATGTTTTTCGCAGCGGCGGCCACGGTGGTCAATCGGTAAACACCACTGATTCGGCGGTGCGCATCACCCACCTGCCGACCGGTCTGGTCATCACCAATCAGGACGAAAAGTCGCAAATCAAGAATAAAGCCAAGGCCTTGAACGTGCTGCGGTCCAGATTGTTGCAGCTGAAAATCGAGGATGACCAAAAAGAATTATCGGACGCCCGCAAGAAACTAATTGGTTCAGGCGACCGTTCAGAGAAGATCAGAACCTACAATTTCCCACAAGACCGGATAACCGACCATCGAATCGGTTACAGTCGTTCCAATATACCGGCAGCCATGGACGGCGACATCGATGACATGATCGAAGCCCTACAAGCGGCCGAGCACGCACTGATCAATAGCTGATCGCAACTTAAGTCGTCAGCGCGGCAGGTGGCATTTTCGGGGTAGTTTTCCAAAAAATCGTGGGGCCCGGACTTGGGCGTATACTTGACCTATGACGACTGGACAGAGTTTACTCGGTGCGATCAAGAAACTTGAACAGGCTGGGATCGGGACTGCACGGCTGGATGCTCTGGTGTTACTAGAATACGTCACCGGCCAGGACCGCGCCCTTCTGCTGGCTGAACCGAACCATCGAATGACTCCCGCCGAAATCACGAAACTCAATAATGTGCTCAGTCGCCGCGCCCATCATGAACCAATCGCCTACATTATCGGCAGCTGCGAATTTTATGGTCGCAGCTTTTTGATCAACTCCAGTGTCCTGCAACCACGGCCCGAATCTGAGACTATGATCGATCTGCTCAAGCAAGTAGTCAGTTCGCTGCCAAATTCAAACCCCAGCAACGACCTTGTAGCGATTGCCGACGTCGGCACAGGCTGCGGGGCACTTGGCATTACCGCAAGCCTAGAACTGCCAAAACTCAAAGTCGATCTAGTTGATATCGACAAAAAAGCACTAAAAATTGCTCAAATTAATGTAGATAAATATACAATGACTTTATCTGTCATTGAGTCAAACCTGCTTGATCGAACAACATCAGATTATCATATACTGATGGCCAACCTGCCTTACGTCCCAGATACCCATACAGTCAATCAAGCTGCTCGATACGAACCGCCGTTAGCCATTTTTGGCGGTCACGACGGTCTGGCAATCTATCGAAGGCTTTTTAGGCAGGTTGCCAAACGACAAAATCAACCGTTGTATATTTTAACTGAATGTTTGCCGCCTCAGCACGACCAACTCAGTCAAGTTGCAGCCCAAGCTGGCTACAAAACCGCTCGAACTGATGATTTCATAAACGTCTTCGAGCTGGCCAGATAAACCAGACACCTCGCAATTCCTATTGCCATAATGCGCCTAAATAGGTCAAATAGAACGCCTCCGTAATCGCCAGTCAGGTCGCAACATTTAATTGCAGTAGGGCGCTATTTGCTTGCTTAGTTACCTGTCGTCGTGAACGCTTGTTTGAACACACAGCGCCCTAGCTAGGCATCGGACACATAATTTATATATATCACGAGCTTCGAACACTCACGTCATTGCTGCGGCATCGTTCCCAATGTGACATCGATCGTCAGCGTTTTTTTGTCACGCAGGACGGTTAGCTTGACTCGGTTGCCTGGCTTGTACTGAGTCAATTGACTTGACAGGTTGTGAGTCTGATCAATTTTTTTGCCATTTACCGCTACAATGACGTCTTTCTCGACAATGCCGGCTTGGGCGGCAGGGCCTCCAGTAATTACCGATGGGTTGGCAGGGTCATTACTTGGAGCGACGTAAGCTCCAGTTTGCACCGGCAGTCCGAGGCTCGAGGCAATCTCGGCCGTCAACTGAACATAGCGAACACCCAGATATGGCCGGCTGAATTTGCCCGAAGCGACAACTTGATCGATCAGTCCGCGAATGTTGTTGATCGGGATGGCAAAGCCGATAGCTTGGGCGTCACCGGCAATCGCTGTGTTGAGGCCAATCACCTGCCCGTTGAGGTTGACCAGCGGGCCGCCGGAGTTACCTTCGTTGATGGCAGCGTCGGTCTGCAAGAGGTCTGTCAGGCTTTCGGTCGCCTGACTGCCCGAACTATCACCAGCCCGGACGTTGCGGCCGTAGCCGGAAATAATGCCGCTGGTGACGGTATTTTGGAACTGGCCTAGAGCATTACCGATCGCCACGACACTGTCGCCCACCTGAATGGTACTCGAGTTGCCTAAGTTAGCTGGAATCAACTTATGGCCTTGGCTGTTCTGTATTTTGAGAAAAGCTACATCGAGGCTGTCTTGCGGATTGGTCCGACCAACAACGCTGACATTTTTTAGTTCAGTGCCGTCGCTCAGCGTGACACTAACGCTGGTTGCCGTATCCGGGACCACGTGGCGATTTGTCAATATCAAACCTGAGCTGTTAATAATTACTCCTGTGCCGGCGGCTTTTTCGGTCGACGGCGCAGAGTCAAATGGCCCGAAAGGATCCGAGGGTGACGAGTCAGTCAGGTCGACATTGACGCTGACGACACTCGGGCCAACACTTTTGGCGATTTGGTTTATCAGTTGCCCTTGGCTGCTGACAATTCTTTTTTCGTTACTCAGGCTGCTGTTGGACGGACCGATGTCTCCTCCTTGTAGTCGGGCGCCAGCATAACCGCTCAAACCGGCGATCAGGACAATGATAATTACCAACCCCGGACCGAGCTCTCTCAGTCGTTGCCACAGTGTACGGCGCTTTGTGGCTGGTCGCTCAGACCGACCGGATCGGCCCGACGACACGCTATAAGTTTTTGGTGATTTTTCGGCTGCTAACATTACACCCCCTAGGGTTAGACGACCTTGTCACCCCAATCAGAAAAGGTGAGGATTACTACTACAATCGCAACCATAATAAAGATAAACTGTCGTCTTAGCGCGTTACTCAAGCGATCCTTGTGATCGAGGTAATACAATGTCGCTAAGCCATAACCAAGCGTACTAATCAGCAGCGTCGGCTGGGAAACGATACCATAGTACAACAACCAGTGACTTAGCAGCCAGGCCAGCGCTGCACCAAAATATCCCCAGACATAAGCCAACATCTTGGCGTAGGGCTCATCAAAGGCATCGAGAAAGTGTCGAGCGGCCAAATAACAGATAAGTCCTGTCATCAATGTCAGTCCATAGGTTGGTCCCGACGCCCAGCTGACATAGAGTGCCATTAGCGCCAAAAACTGGCTGACACCGGCTTGCAGGCTAGTTCTGCCGATACCGGTAGCGGGTTTCAGATAGACCAGCCACAGGGCATAAAGTACTGCCCAGGTAAATTGCAGCCAGACATTGCTGCTATGGGTCATGAAAATAACAATTGACAGACCGACCATAAGGTCGACGGCGTTGGAGCGGATATTGGCCGGCCAAAAGCGCGGGCGAACAGCAAACATACGCCATTTACTTAACACGATGATGCTGAAGGCCAGCTGAACAAAACCTGACCCCAGCCGCACCAGCACAAATACCGCAAGCGGCAGACTAAGCAGCAGCGCGAGATGCAAGAAATGTGAAAAGCCGCTGGCTGGCTTAATTTTGCGGAGTAGTAACCTCATCACTGCCAACTATAATAACAAAGTCGGCGCCATTAGTCTGAATAGCCTTGTCTGGCAGCTCTTTGACTGGCTTAACTTTGAAGTGGCCTTCCAGGTAGTGAGCAGTGTACTTAGCTTTGCCGTGACTGAGATCAACCAGCGTCGTTTGGGTCCAGCCGGTGGTCGGAGCGTTGCCGGTGCTAATGACGTTGTAGCCGTATTTTTGAAGCTCCGTAGCTTTAGCTGTGGCCTGCCCCGAGACAGTCGTTCCGTTGAGGACTGTTATGCGAGCCTTTTCCTTAATAATGTAGGGGTCCTTGAGCTGAGACCGGACAAAACTCTGAATATCACCATAATTGTAGAGTCCGGTCTTGGGCAAGACAATTGATTGGCCATTGACATTACCGGTAGTCACGTACTGATTTGGGGCGTCAGCTAGACCGATCGAGCCGATATTGCTTTGATCGATGCCGCGCAGGATGCGATACAAACGAGTGGCGTTTTTGATCGACAGGTCAGTATCGACGTTGTTGCCGAAAGCACTGACTAGACCCGACAATTTCATCGGATTACTCAAAGTTCCGAGTGTATCGACCTTGCTTTTCAAAGCCATGAGCACTGACCTCTGCCGCAAAGACCGGGCAAAGTCGCTGGTGGTTTCCCTGGAACGAACATAGAGCAAGGCGTTCTTGCCATTCATGACTTGGTTGCCGGCATGAGCCAGTATCGGGTTATTGGCGTTCTCCCAAGCCATAGTCGGATCGACGAGGTCAGCCGGCACATTTACCTCAACACCGTTGACAGTGTCTATGGCTTGTTTGAAAGCCTGGAAATTTACCAGCATGTTGTAGTCGACATTGATGCCCAAAACGTCCTCGACTACCTGATCAACCCCATCGAAGCCCGCAGCGATGGCATTACGGTTGGTGCTGCCGGTTATAGTTTTGCCCAGGTAGGCAAACTCACCGGTTTGCCAAGCAGCGTTGATTTTCATCGACCCGTGATTGGGGATATTGACCCACAGATCGCGAGGAATACTAAACAGCGTTGCCGCGTGATTGATTGGATCGATGCTAGCCAGCATCATGGTGTCAGTCAGATCAGGAGCATCATGATTGCCGCCGCCGCGTCCCAGCAAAAGTACGTTCACCCGGCCTGAGCCTTCGCCCTTTAGGAGTTCGGGGTTGACATTTTCCTGGAGTGCCGCCGCAGTAGCTGTGCCGCCGCGGAAGACCTTACGAAGTTTGAAAGCGCCCTGCGAAAACAATAGGCCACCGGCGATGATCACCAGCACCACAGCCATAGCCATGCCGCGAAATGCCCACAGCCGCACGTGATACCACTTGCCGCGGCGAACTATGTCATCGATGACTCTTAGCGGACTGGCCTCCCCCGGTAAATCCATATCTAGGGCTGTCACCCTGCGGCGCGGCAAGGGCGCCGCTTGATTGCCATTGCTAGGTTGTGACGTCGCCGCGGCTGGTGACGGTGGCATCGACAAAGCTTGATTTGGCTTGACAGCCGTGGCAGGCCTGGCTTGGCTGATATTAACTACGCCAGCTGGTGTCGCAATCGGCCTATGAGCAAGCCCTCGATACGTAATCGGTGTGGTCAAATCGCTAACCGCGGCCGGTGCCTGGATGGGAGTTGAGACAGTAGTGGTCGGCAACGAAGCTCCAGCCGGTGGATTACTGACAGCCGCGTCAGCCACTCTTGGTCCTGGTATTGAATTGATTCGGCTGTTGCTAAGTGGCGCTGCCCGATTGGGCCTGACGCCATCTAGGCTGTAAAGACGCGGCGGCAGTACCCTCGGCACAGGCTGCGAATTCCCAAAGGTGCTTTTTGTTATTTGGCGTGATGTTTGTCTTTGACGCCTTTTGTATCTTGACGCGTCCATCTCTGACAAAACGTAGTGTACCAGCAAAAAGCATAGCCGTAAAGACTTTTTGCCATAAATTGACAGTCAGTCATTCCTGACTAAAGCCGGCAAGCAGTTAACGCCGGCCTAAGGCAGCCAAAATGTGCCGCTCATGCTATAGTGAAAAGCTGAATGACTCAACAATTTCTTCCCTCAAAACCGCAGTCGTTGGCTATCACTCCTCCTTCTGTCGGCCCGTCGCTACCGCCGCCGAAGCCGGACGACAAATCATTGCCATACGACGACATTACGACTGATCAGTCGGACCAAAAACCTTCGGGCTGGCGCGAGTTTCTCTCGACCATCGGCGTCCTACTGATAGCGGCAGCCATTGCCGTGCTGATTGTTAGCTTTGTTTTTAGATCTTATGAGGTCGACGGCCCGAGTATGGAAAATACGCTTCACAACTCCGACAAGCTGATAATTTGGAAAGTGCCCCGCACCTGGGCTAGCATTACCAACCACCCCTATATCCCCAAACGCGGGGACATCATAGTTTTCAATGAGACCGGACTCAGTCAATTCGGCCAAAAAGACAGCAAACAGCTAATCAAACGGGTAATTGGCCTGCCCGGTGACCGCGTAGTCGTTCAAGATGGTTCCTATACTATATATAATGCCGACCATCCCAAGGGCTTCGACCCCGACAAAACCCTGCCTTACGGCAAAAACATCCCCGAGACTTCGGGATCCACCGATGTCACGCTGACGACCGATCAACTGTTTGTCTCGGGCGATAACCGCCCCGATTCACTGGATTCACGCTCCTTCGGTCCGATTCGAGCCGATCAAATCGTCGGCAAATTGGTTTTAAGGGTCTTCCCGATCGGCGACGCCCAAGCTTTCTAGGGTTCCTTGATGAGGGGTGAGCCTCAACAGCTTATCATCTCAGGAACGCGAGACAGTCGCCCCCATATCGTGCTATATTTTAGAGTATGAGCCAAACATCAAAACGAGGCTTAGGGCGGGGCTTTGAAGCTCTGCTGCCGGCTGATTTTGACAAAAATTTGCTGCTCAGCCCCGAGGAGCGTATCGAAAAAATCCCCCTAGCCCAGCTCAAAGCTAACCCCCATCAGCCGCGCAAACATTTCGACGAAGCTGCCCTCCAGGAATTGGCCATCTCGATAAAAAATCACGGCCTTCTTCAGCCGCTGATTGTCACTCCACATGGCAGTGACGACAAAAACTACCTTATCATTGCCGGAGAAAGACGCTGGCGGGCCGCCAAATCCGCCGGTCTGAAAGCCGTCCCGGCCATCATTCGCAGCACCAAAGAGCTCGAACAGCTGGAAATGGCATTGATCGAAAACGTCCAACGAGTCGACTTGACACCTCTGGAGCAAGCTATCACCATCGAGAGATTACGTGACCAATTTTCGCTGCCCTACCAAACCATTGCCAAACGGCTCGGTAAAGCAGTTTCGACCATCAATAACACCGTCCGCTTATTGCAGTTACCCGCCGAAGTTCAATCCGCCTTGGCCGCCCACAAGATTAGCGAGGGGCACGCTCGAGCAATATTAGCACTCAAGGGTGACATTGGCCGCCAAACATATTTGCTCAAAGCGATCTTGGACAATGGCTGGAGTGTTCGCCAGGCCGAACGCTTCGTGTCCGGCATTAAGGCCGGTCACCACCAGCCCCGACAAGCTCACGCCCGAGTCTCCACCGAAACAGCCGCCACTAAAGCACTCGCCAAACGCCTTGAAACTGATGTCCAAATCCGGCGTACAGCCAGGGGTGGCAAGCTAGAAATAAGCTTCAAAACCGATCAGGAATTGAACCGACTGCTCGATTCGTTTAAGTAAATAATGTGTTCAGCTAGTTGGTGCGCTGTTGCACTTCTTTGGTGAGCGCTTTATAAGCACGGGCACCTTTACTCCAGCGATCATGTTCGTAAATCGTTCGGCCATAACTGGGCGCTTCTGCCAGTCGGACATTGCGCGGCACAACGGTTTTGAACAACTTTTCGCCAAAATAGCTTTCGATCTCTGTTTGGACTTGCTCGCTCAGCGAGTTACGTTTATCGAACATCGTCAATACTACACCGAGCAACTCGAGCCGGGGGTTGGTGCTGCCCCGTACCGCTTGGATGGTGTTCAATAACTGACTCAGACCTTCAAGCGCATAGTATTCAGTTTGGACCGGGATCAGTACACAGTCGGCCGCCGTCAAACCATTGATAGTCAACAGCCCCAGTGATGGCGGACAATCGATAATGACATAACGATAATCGGTACCTGCCAGAGTTCTACCAAGGACAAACTCACGCTCAGCCGTATTCACCAACTCGACCTCGGCCCCAGCCAGATCGGCATTAGCCGGAATAACAAATAATTGTGCGACATGGGTTTCTTGGACAGCAGTTGATAGTTTTACCCTGCCCGACAGCACCTCATAAGTTGTATTTTTGCCAGAATGTTTGGCAATTCCGAGTCCGCTGGTGGCGTTTCCCTGGGGGTCTAGGTCAACTAGTAGCACCGCTTGACCCTCGCTAGCCAATTGAGCGGCAAGGTTTATCGCGGTGGTAGTTTTGCCGACCCCACCCTTTTGATTGACTACGGCGATAATTGTTTGTTTCATGAGCTGCTCCGCTTACTGCCAGTATAGCACTTTTTTGGACCTAACTAAGATATTTGCCAACTGATACATTTAGCCGATTAAGACTAGCCGTATAATACTAGTGTATTGAATTGTCCTGACTGGTTATGATTGCCTGTCTTTTTGCCATCGACGCTTAAATTGTACGACAGGCGGTTTACCATGACCTCTGGCTTGAGAATTGGATGATCAATGATAAGTCGAGAGCCTAAGTGTGGTTGATAAACAAACTCTTTGGTAACGTGCTCTTCCTACGGTGGTTAGTGCTTTGGCTCCCAGCGTGTTTATCATGCCGGGGTGGTCTCTCGACTGGCTTCGTCTCTGAACTCCATGTGGCCTCAAAGTTTACTTATCTACGCTAATAGTATCTCTTGGCCGAAGCTGTTTAAGGTCGGTGTGGACATCACAAGTCAGCGCCACCGACTAAAAAGACAGTGGTGACATCACGCTGAACACTCAGTTCGGCCTTAGGTCGAGTTGAGCTGGGCGTCACTGATCACCAGCTTGCGGATCTGTTCCTGGCGGCGACGATCACGCAGCGGCAACAGCTTCAGCAAACGATCCTGTTGTTTGGGTTTGGTAGTTTGTTGGGACATATTTCCTCCTTAGAAGGCACTTAAGTAATCAAAGCTGAATTCTCCGACCCGAATGTGTTTATTCGGTCCGGCCATCAAATCTATCTCGACGGTGACATATGAGGAGCCATTGACGGTCACCGTGCCACCGATGTTGGTGGTGCACTTTTGCTGCCAAGTACTGGCTGAAGACGGCGTGGCATTAAAGCCGGCTTGGGCAGCACTGGCGGTGTCATAGAACGTCGCAGTGACGGAGGTATCGGCAGTGTCGTCAGACCAGACGCTGTAACAGATACGGTCGCCGTTGCTAAAGCTGCTGAAGTCGCGTGGTACGGCGATCCGGACGAACATGCGGGCGGTTTGGGCAGTTGGCTGCGCGGTGGTCCATTCGTAGTAGCTGTGGAAGGCACCAGGCGAGGTGTCAAAGCCGGGGGTCAGGCTGCCATTGCCAACGCCGATGGAAGTTAATCCGGTATATTCGGGCGCCTGCGAGATAGTCTTAACCGGCCGGCTGGAGCCGACATAGAAACCGGCTGCGCTGTTGGGTGCCACTCCGGCGATGAAGCTGAGGCCGTCGACACCATTGCCGATCCTAAGAGCTCTGTGAACTTCAAGGTTACCGCTGATCAACAGATCGCCGAGGCCACTGGAAGCCAGGGTCGGCACACCATCACCGATCCGAATTAGTTTATTGAGAGTGTCGGCTGCGAACAAGTTAATGCCGCCAGAATTTTGGATCAGGAAGGCTGGATTGACGCCGCTGTCACTGGCATTTGATTTGACGATCACCGAGCCGGCCGAACCATTGCTGCCACCGGCGGCTCCGGCCTGGAGGATCAGATTGCCGCCGTTATCACCGGTGCCGGCGCCTTGTCCGGCCGTAATAGTCAGGCTATTGCCGGCTCCGGTGGTTGACTGGAGGACGTTCATTGTTCTATCTTTGCCACTACCAAATGATACGTCGGCGGTCGCTTCGACAGTCGAGCCGCCCAATCCCAGGCCGTGTGAGTTAATATTGACACTGTAACCAGCGTTTTGGAGTAGCAGCGAGTTGCCCGAGCCGGTTGATCCGATAGTTATGGCTTGCTTGTTGAGCGAACTGTCGCTGCCAATGCCGATGGCGTTGACCGAGCTGCCGCCCAGATTAGACAGATTACTGATGATCCCGAGTGGGATACTGCTGGGGTTTTCGCCAGGATAGTAGGTATTCTTGATAAACATGATGACGCTACCCTGCCCGCTGCCACTGAAGCCTGTCAAAGCTTGGCCAATACTCTGCCCTGGCCCGGTAGCTTTCATGGCAATCCCCGGGGTGGAGCTCGGCACCAGGAAATCACCCGGTTCGATCGGCCCGTTTTCGCTACTGACTTTTACCGGAACTCGCCCAGCCAGACCGACGATAACCGGCGCACCGACACCATCGCTTTGACCCAGTACTTGGCCTGGTTTGGTCGAGACAACACCGATGACTTTGCGATCATAGGCTAATGAGCTTTTGCCGATCTGTGAAGCGCCGCCTCTAAGCGATACGACGTCACCGGGCAGCAGGCTATCGGCAGTATCGTTGTAGTAAATTTCAGCCAGGTCGGCACCAGTAACGCGGTAAGCTTCCATGTAGCTGTCCTTGAGCAAAGTTAATGGGTTGTTGCTAGCGGTGTTTTGGGCCCATTGGAAAGTCACCGTCGTAGCGCTCGAACCGGCCGTGACTGTACCGTAAACAGACAGTTCGTCGGAGTTGGCTATCGTGCTACCGACCGTGTTGTTGTGAAAGGCGCCAGTCGGCATGGCAGTCACCGTGCCGCAGGTGTTGTTGGCTGCCGAGTTAGCCGCACCGTTATAGTTTTCCAACATCGACATCGAACAGCTGGAACCCGATGTCGATGACAGTGACCAAGCAGCCTTTAGTCCGGTGGTAGCCGCTCTGATGGCGGTCAGTTCAGCGTGGAAATACCAGGTTTCGTTGGCCGGAATAGTATAAACAAAATCATTGTCGTTATGGAGGGTTGTACCGGCGGTAGCACAAGTCGTTACGTCTCCGTAGGTGTTGGTGTATGACGCCGAGGTATTGGCTTTACACTGGTCAGAAGCTTTACGGTTAATTACCGGTCCGCTGGAAGGGGGCGTCAATCCGCTGGTAACCCGCCACGTCGAATTGGCATAGATCAGCGTAGCGCTTTCGCCGGGACTCAGCAATGAACCGTAGAGGGTAAACGATGCGCTGCCGACATTATTGACATAAATTGTCCGGCCGGTGCCGGCAGTTGGGGCAAAGAAGGTGATTGTTTGGCCGCTGGTAGTTTGATTGATGCTAAAACTGGAGTAGCTGTCAACCGTAGCGGCGGCACTGGCGCCGACATTGCCACCGCTGGCTAGGTTGGACACCGACAGATCAGGTGAAATTGTGTTGGCTGTCAGCGTCTTGGTGCCGCTGAAAGTCTGGCTGCCGGTATTGACCATCCCTGGGTGAGAGGCATCGGCTGACTGGGCATAGAGAGTTCCGGCCGAGAAGTATAGACCGTTGGCTTGGGCCGCTTGTGAGTCGAAGGTACCAACAGCCGTCAGGCTGCCGCTGCCGTTACAGTTCTGCCAAGCACTTGACTGGTAGCAGCGGAATTGGTTTGAGGTGGTGTTGTAGTACATAGCGCCGTTGTAACCACCAGCCGGGTCGGCGCTACCGGTATTGTAGTTGTTAAGGCCTAGATAGATAGCGTTGGCGTTGCCGGTCGAGCTGCCGACCTGAACTCGATTGTTGGAGGTATCGACACCGAGAATCGCGGCACTGCCAGTATTCTGTACCTGGAAAGCACTAGTCGAATCGCTAGTGTTCTTAGCTAGGATAGAGCCAGTTGAGGAGACACTGAACATATCGACTGAGTTCTTTTGGACAGCAAACTTACCAGTTGAGCCAGTAGCGACATTAACCAGGAAGTTAGCGTCAGTCGCTGTGTCCTGGAGGTTGTAGGTCATATTGGTGGCGTCATCACTG
>JAYRNA010000016.1:0-80929 GCA_041912375.1 Saccharimonadales bacterium (SeqCode)
GATTCGGGATTTTATCTTAACTGTATGCACTGCAATCAAACGGTGATGTTTGATGTTGATACAGAGGAGGATTTTTACGACTTATTCGGATTTGACACGGATGATGATTATTAGCACGTCCGCAGCACTGACCGATAACGCCAGTATATGCGATGTTGCGAAGCAATATCCGGCATATACTATATTATAAAAAGTAGTATAAGTGAGTATAATAACAGGAGATCCTAATAAAGACATATTTGAGCAGAATCCAGAACTTGAGTATATAAGCGCGGTTAGGGATTTTATTAAAAAGTGCAAGAAGAAGGCAAAAGCAAGTCAACTTCTATGGGCTGTTTATTTAACAGAGGATCCAAACTCTAAACTTTATCGAGTCATGGACCTAGATGAAAGGAGAAGAGAGGTTGCTGAAAATTATTTGCATGAAAAAGACTTTGACTGGTCAGAATTGGATGAAATATGCCTGCAATATGGAAGGATTGCATTATCGAAGGAGGAAATATTTTTTACAATTTGGGGGCAAAAGTTGGATGAGTTGCAAGTTTACTTAAAACAAACTGATATAGCGTCCGATCCCGAAGGAATTATTAAGATAATGGAGAAGATCCCAAAAGTAATTGAAGGATACGAAAAGACCAAAAATACTATGCTTGCGAGTAAGAAAAAGGGGAGAACATACGGAGGGAAGCAAGAGAGTTTGAGTGAGCAGGGCGTACTGTGATAAAAGCTAATGAATTTAAGAATATCAGGCTGTGGCCTATCATTAACAATGCAAAGGCATTTGTTTTTGAGCATCCTGAATTACACCCTGAATCTGGGGCTTATTTAAAATACTGGAAAGAGCAGAAGAAAAGATGTATTGAAGGCTATTGGGGAAATGACAGTGCTGATGAAACTGAAAAGTGGCGGTATATGTCAGGACCTCTTTATTTCTTTTCGAATATGTGGACTATTAAAATGCAGGATAAGCTGCAAAAGTCCGAGTATTACACAAGACCTCTTTTGCGTGATAACGAGTGGATAGTATTTAATGCTATACTTGCGGCTCAAGGTTTTTCTGGATTTTCGGAAGACGAAAATTACACATGTCATAGACTTGTAAAGAAGTTTAAAGATCAAGCAGAAGGAAAGCGAGATAAAAGCGGGAATTTAATTAAATTATCAAAACTCGAAGAACTTGAATTATCGGAGTCAAATAATGTACTAAGAAGTGACGGAAGCTATAAAGAATATGTAGAGGCATACGAATTTCTAAAGAGAACATTCTACAAGCCGCTTGGAAAACCACTATACGAAAATAGCGTAAAAAACTTGATGTTTTTATCATCAAGATCGGCTGGCAAGAGCTATAGCTTATCAGCAATTGCGGGGCATGAATTTACTTTTGACGGATCAAAATACTATGATACAACTTCAAAATCAAAGTTGCAAGCTGGCATATTTGTTGGCGCAGCAGATGGTGATAAATCAACGGATTTAATTACTAAGATAAAAGACGGGCTATTAGCCATTCCAGGGTCTTACGGGGAAGCCGATGATTATGTCCCAAGTCCTTTTTACAAGCAGATAAAAGGCACATTTAACGAAGGAGAATTTGCTGAACACTCATACAAAGTGCAAGAAAATGGTGAGTGGAAAACAAAAGGATCTAAGAGCAAAATATTTCACGGAAACTTTGGACACGATACTCATGATGCTGTTGGTAAGCGGTGCACGAAAATAATAGTTGAAGAAGTTGGTGAATTAGACAAGGTAGAAACAGTACACAGTGCTAACGAGCGTGTACTTAAAGTTGGAGGCAATAAGTTTGGAATGGAACTGTGCATTGGCACTGGAGGAAACGTAAAATATATAACAGGAGTTAAGAAATTATTTTACAATCCAAATCAGTACGATTATTATCCATTTCCTGACTACTGGGAAAATTCAGGAGACATGGGTCTGTTTTTGCCAGCAACTTATGCCTTTAATGAGGTTAAAGATAAAAACGGGAATACGGACTTAGATGCCGCGCTTGAAATCTGCATAGATACAAGAAACGAGAAGGCAAAAGCAGACACAAGCGCGCCTCTCGATTTTGAGATGATGTATTCTCCGCTAAAGGCTTCTGAAGTTTTCTTAAATCCAAATACAAACATATTCCCGATTTCACTATTAAGAAATAGACAATCTGAACTTGAAATAAGGAATTTATTTAAGGCAAAGGCGCAATTTGGCACTTTAGAATGGACGAAAGAGAGAAGTCTTCGGTGGATGCCTGATATGAATCTAAAGCCTATCACAACTTATTATGTTGACGAAAGGGCTGATTCAAGGGGTTGTATTGTAATATATGAACATCCAGGAGATCATGTGAAGCCGAAGTATAAAAGCAGTTTGTATAAGGTTACATATGACTTAGTTGGTTCAGAAAATGGCGGAACATCATTTGCTTCAATATTAGTTTATAAAGGAATGCCTGATGTCATTCAGGATCCTTCTGAAATGAGGAATACTATTGTAGCAGAGTATATAGGAAGGCTAAATAATGTGGATGATATTCACGAGTTGTGCGTGAAACTTGCTAAATATTTTTCAGCAAGGATATTATATGAGGACAACATACCAGGGTTTTTGACATATTGTAGGCAGAATGGTTATTTAGACTTATTGCAACCAACACCAAATACCGCACTTGGTGAGACTTACAAGGGAGACTTCAAGGTTGGAAAATTCGGAATAAGAGTTACTAAGCAGATTATAGACGCGGCTGATAATAAAACAAGGGCATGGATGACAACGCCTATTGAGTATGATCAAGAAGGTAATGTTGTAAAGTTCAATGTAGATTCTATTTACAGTCCACGTTGGCTTGATGAATATATAAATTATGATGGTGTTGGAAACTTTGACCATATATCAAGTTTCAGAATTTTAATGATGTGGCTGATGGATGAAGTAGCAGTTCCTATATCGGCGACAGAAGAAGCAAAAAGAGAAAACGCATTAATAGATTCGGTGCTTAAAAAAAGAGAGGATAGAATAGGTAGTTATTTACGCTACTAAACATAAAAAAATTGGAAGAGAATTATATTCCGTTACAACGACTTAGCTACGATGAAAAGAGTAGATCAAACTTCAAGTGGGTAAATGAGGTCATGGACTTTTATGACTTCTATCATGGCGGTGCTGACATTGATTTGTCTAAAAAAAGAGAGAAGCTAAAATTAAACTACGACTTAGCCGTAGGCAGGTGCAATATGAGCGAGCAGTACAAAGATCTCGTTTCATTTCACTTGGACAAGGAGAAGATAGACATAGGACTTAATAATGTGCATCACTACCCTATTATTAATCAGATTGTAAAGGGGATGTGGGGTCAGTGGTCAAAGAGACCTTTGGAGCCTATTGTATATGATGCATCTGGATCTGCTCTGACAGAAAAGAAAAGAGCGCAAGCAGAGCTTATACAAAACTACTTACAACAAGAGCTTATTCAGCCAAAGATTAATCTGATTAAGCAGCAATATTTTCAAGAATTTAACATAGAGGATCCATATCAACTTAGCCCTGAAGAACAGCAGCAAATGCAAGCTGATCTTGACAAAAGAGTACAAGATGGTCTTGAATCTATAAAGGAGTATATGGAGAAGGGGTATAGATCACCTTCATCTATACAAGCACAGAAGCTCACTAATTATCTAATGAAGGAGCTTCGGATTAAGGAAAAGACGGATAATAATTTCGAGCATTTGCTTTGTGCTGGTGAGGTTTACTTCTATACCGGAATAAGACACTCACGACCAGTATTTGAGAAGGTTAATCCGATGTATTTTACATGGGCTGGAAGCCAGAACGAAGAGTTTTGCGAAAACGGTGAGTTTTGCAAGTATGTCGAATACACTAAGCTTACCGATTTTCTAAATAGATATGGAGATATACTGAAACCGTCAGAGATTGAAAGGATCCCAGAAATGATTTCTTTTGGTACTGGAGATGGAAGATTACTTAATACAGGAGAATTTAAAGGCGAGGTTATTCTTGAAATTGATAGTCAGTATGGCGGAGTAGAGAATTTTCCAGGCGATTTTAAAACAAGAAGGGGTCAATCCGAAATTGCCAATTTATATGCTCAGGTTGCTCAAAAAATGGGAGTTCCAATTAAGCAACTTGAAAGAGCAAGCATCAGAGAGACCCATATTACTTTCAAGAGTATGCGCAAGCTGAAAAGCATAAAGCGTGTAGTCAACGGAAAAGTATATAAATATTACAGAGACGAACATTACGAGTTCGATCAACTAAAGGGGGATATAGAGGAGAGAACGATTTGGGTTAATGAGATTTGGGAGGGTCGTAAAGTTGGAGGCAAACAGGGTATCTATTTCAATAAGGGCCCTCTTCCATTTCAGTATAAGAGTTTGAATAATCCTTTTGATGTAAAACATCCTTACGTTGGGCAGAAATTGGAGACATTAAGTGGTAATACGGAAAATGTAGCTTTGGTCGATTTGGGAAAAGTTTGGAATCTCGACTATGACATTATGCAAGCAAGGCTTAAAGAAAAACTTGCTACGGATATTGGAAAGGTATTCTTGATGGTTCAAGATTTGATTCCAGACGGGTATAAATTTAGTGAATGGCTTAGTGCTGTCAAGTATGCAAAGATTGCGCCTATACAGATGAAGGAAGTTATGGCTTCCGGCGTTACACCACAAATGCTGAAAGAGATTGACTTAACGCAGGTCAATGAATTTGACAAGACAATAAACGCATTGCAATATTTACAGTCACAAACGGCGGTAAGTATGTATTATAATCCGTCTATGCTGGGTCAAATAAGCCCCTATATCACTTCTACCAACAACCAACAGAACATACAAGCATCCAGCAATCAGACAGAAAAGATATTTTCCACTTACAGTAATATCATTGAGAGGGCTTTAAACAACCTACTGAAAGCAGCGAGAGTTGCCTATAAGGACAACAACGATGTTTTAAGATGGGTGCTTGATGATGGTTCAGTGGCGGAGTTAGAGTTAGACTCTGAAATGCTATCAAGGTCTGAAATGGGATTATTCATTACAAATGACTATGCAGACATAGCCGGAGCCGAGTATTTAAAGAATAATATTATGGCACTGATGCAAAATCAGTATCCTATGACAGCTATTGTTCAGATAGCTGCCGCCAAATCTACTAATGAAATATTACGGATAGTTGAGGAGCAGGAGCATAAGGCTGAAGAAGCACAGCAGAAAAAGTTCCAACAGGATATGGCATTGCAACAGCAGAATAATGATATGCAAAAGCAGCTTGAAGATCTTAGAACTCAAGTCAAGATGGCAATGCAGGAAAAAGAGCTTCAGAATAAAAAAGAGATTACAGCTATCGACTCACAGAAGTTCATGTTGGCTCAAGATGTCGACAGAGACGGAATAAATGATGCTAATGAGCGCAAGGACAAGGAGAATGAGCTTAAGTTGCAGATGAATCGTGACAAGTTAAACATGGACAGAGATGTTGCAGCCAAGAATGCGAAGATGAAGGAAAAGGAACTTGAACTAAAAGAGAGGGAACTTGATCTTCGTGAACAGGAGCTAGCTATGGAAGATAAGCATACAAAAAGAGGGCTTGATATAGACGAAAAAGCGGCAAAAAACAAAAATTCCGCGAAATAGCAAAAACGAGGTGGTAGGAACACCGTCTTTTTTTGAACGTTTTTCGAAAAATTACATAAAATTTTAATAAATAGTAAATATATTTGCAATGACTTTAGTAGATAGTAGTGTACTGGGGCAAGAAGTTTTGTCCATTGAGGGCGGAGACCCATTTTCAGTATCAGGAGCTTTATTAGGAGCTTCACCAGTAGAAGAAACAGCAAAAGATGAGCAGACGGCGAAAGACGCTAAGTCTGTGACAAAAAAAGATAACGGGCAGTCAAAATCAGAAGCGCCAACATCTTCAAAATCAGAAGATGAAGGCGAGAAAGCTTCCGACAATGGCAAAAAAGCCGATGTTTCTTCAGAAAAATCATCACCAAAAGATGCAGATAAGTCTGACAAAGACATACCAAAAAGTTCGGCATCTTTCATTTTAGCACAATCATTTCAGAAAGACGGAGTTATTCCCGAAGATGTAAAATTCGGAGAGGACATTTCCGCAAAGGATCTTAAGAAGATACTTTTAGCTTCTGCTACAAAGGAGGCTGAAGATGCTATTCGTGCTGAATATGAGCAAAATTACGGTGATGATATCCTAAAAACGGCGAATATGCTTAGAAACGGCATAGATCCCGAAGATATTAAAGAAATAACAGCCTATAAAAGAATAGCTGGGGCGGAATTAACAGGGGAAGATGAAAGAGACTTAAGAATAAAGGAATTTGCTATCAAGGCAATGTATCAAGATAAAGGGTTGAATGAGAAAAAAATTAACAAACTTTTTGAAGATGCGGTTGACGAGGATGAAGCAGAATCAGAGTTCTTAGAGGCTAAAAAACACTTTGCGTCAAAGGCTTCTAAAATGGAAAAAGAAGCCGAAGATACAGTAAAACGTGCTGAAAAAGAAGCAGCCGCAAAAGCTGAAGAATCCATTAAGGATATTAAAGCAGCAATAAAATCAGGAAATATTTACGGGGTAAGCACAGATGCCGAAAGGAAAAAGCTTGAAAATTTCGTATTAAATAATGACGAGGTTGTAAAGCAAGACGGCAAGACTTATAAAGTCAGCGGATATGCAAAAGCGTATGCTGAATTTAATAAGGATATCAACAAGCAGCTGACTTTCGCTAAATTACTCATGGATGGGTTCGATCTTTCTTATATAGAAGAAATGGGAAAATCCAAAGCTCATGATGATCTTGACAATATGCTGGAAGCTACTGTAACCAAGAGAGTTGGTTCATCAGCATCTGAAGATAAAAAAGAACATGGCAATGCAGCGTTTAATTTCGCTGAATTGGATGAAGTACTATAAACAACATTTAAAAATAAACACACATTATGTCTGGACTTTTAAACAATGTAACCCAGAGTAAATACAAGGTTTACCAACAGGATATGACCAATCAACACAATTGGTCTAAATATGTTGATCAAGACAAATTATTGCTCACTAATCCAGAGGTAAAACCCTGGACAGATCTCACATATCTTGCTCGTATCGCTTCTGCAAATGGAGACGGTACAATGGCAGCTGCAAGGGGTTCGCTCTCTAAGGAGAAGACACACTTGATGCAGTGGTTGGAAGGCTCTGGCGCTTCTACCGAAGTTGAAGATAAATGGGTTAGGTGGAAATTGTTTGGAAAGGGAGATGCTAAGGCTATCATGCTTGAGAATATTGTCGAGCAAGAGTGCCCTGGTATCATGAATACCGAATTTAGCATCAAGCTTGATGTGGATTGGTATGGCAGAACAGACGTAATTGCACCTGAAAGAAATAAAAGATATCAACTACTTATTGTTGATGGTCCAGTTCCTGATGGCGGTGGATATAAGTACAAAGTAAAGCTTTTAAATCACAATGGCGATGTAAACGCTTTCTTCCCTACTGAATATCTTAATTCAGGAGATTACTGGTGTAAAATTTTCTCTACTACTTCAGAAGGCGGAAAAGATGCAGGAACACTGCAAATTGGAAACAACTTCTCTTATGTAGAGTTCCAAGTAAAAATGTCTCGTGGTAAATGGGCTGTAAAGGTTACTGACGAAGCTCATAGAACCAACCTAGTTGTTGCACAGTGCGATAAGACAGGCGCACCGATGCCGGAATCAGCAAAGATTATCTCGCTGATTGAAGCACAGGCAATGCAACAAATCGAAAGAGAAAAAGAATATTGGGCTTTCTTCGGAACACAAGTTCAAGGACTTGTTGATAAATCTTCTTTGAAAGAGTTTGAACTTGGTCCTGGCATCTTGTCTTTCCTTGAAGACGGAAACGTATTTCCTTATTCTATTGAGAATGGATCTATCAATCAGATTGTCAATTACTTAAATACAGTTTGGTTTGACAGAGTAAGTCCTGGAAACCGTGACGTTATGTTTATGGGCGGTCAAGGATTTATTGAGCTGTTTGACAGATGGATCAGAGAGGAATTTGCGGAAACAGCAACAATTCAATCTACCGACTTTGTTCTTAAAGAAGGAGCTAAAAGCTTTAATCCATTCCAAAAAGGATTTGGATTCCCAGCATACCAATTCACTGAATATCTTATTCGTCCGTTTGGAAGAATTGTAGTAGGACATATGCCTTTGTTTGACTCTACATTTATCACAAGTGTAAGAGAGCCTAAGAGCGGATATCCAATTACATCCTTCGAAGCTATCGCCTTTGATATTGGTCTTGGAAATGGCAAGAATGGAAACGTTAAGATGCTCAAGAGAAAGGGTTCAGAGTATTACGATTATGTAACTGGACTTTGGACACCTGCTGGACCAAGCAACGGCCAAACTAAGTTTAGACCAGCTCACGGTGGACAGTACTACGAAATGTTCTATGGCATTGATTTTGGAGTTGTCGTATTCGATATTTCATTAACAATGTGGTTAAAGCCTAAATATAGCTATTAATCGTATCATAGCGAATCAAATCGTATCATAGCGAATTAGCGGCTCCGCAAATCTATAACAACAGCGGTACAATAGTGAAAAGTAATTAGTAATGGATAAACAGGTAATAGTACAGGTTAAGCCGAACAAGGCATTTTTTAAAAAGTTTGCGCCACAGGAGTTTTCGCTAAAAGAAGCAGGACTCGACACAAGGAACGAAGAGAATTATCAGCACAATGGAGCGTTTAAGATGGATGCCTTTTTGGGAACATCCAGACCATTGACGCCAAGATTTAATTTGAACGATCATAAGTGGGGCTTTGCCGGATCGGATACAGATTTAAAAGAGCTTGTTTCTAAGATTCAACTTAGGTATGAGACTGGAGACAGAAGAGGGCGGATTATTAAGCCTGAAGATGTTGATATTAGCAATAGATATGACGCTTTCTTTGACCATTCTGAAATGAAGGTTAACCTTGAGAACGGAAAGGCTAAGTTGAATTTAGCTAATGCCAAAGACAGGTTTTTATATCTATGCCTTACTAAAGATCCTGATGTTACTAACGGAAAAGTTGGAAATGCTTATACTTCGCAGCATCAGAAGTTTGAACTAATTGATGTAGCCGATAAGAAAGCCAAAGAGGCTGACGGACTCGATGCGAGGATAGAAGCTTACGGATTATTTTCAAATATCAAGAATAATTTTGACAGGCTAAATGCAGTCGGAAGAGCTCTTGACATCATAAAAGAAGAAAAGCCGGAAGATCCAACAGCACTTATTTTAGAAATAGAGAATAGATGGGTAACAAATGTGAGTTTATACCCTAATTCTAATAAGACTTTTCAGCAGGTATTCATTGACACAGCCTCTAAAACAACAGAGGAGTTGAATAGGATGTATTTAGTCAACTTCGGTGTATGGAAGTCTATTCTTAGACCAAGAAGTATTGATGGTTTTTGGACAATGAAAACTAAGGAAGGTGGATACGAAGAACTACCTGGTGTAAAAAGCAGGGTAGATGCTTATAAGTACTTTGAAGAAGAAAAGAACTTTCCTCATCTTGAATTGCTGACAAATTTGACTAATGCGTTTAACACTGTTGGATAATGGCAATACCAGCTACGAAGCTGCATCACGAGTTCAGGCGGAGAATAAACAGAGGAGACTCTTCTGCGAATGAATCTTTTGAAGTTATTGACATAGACTCTTATCTTACAGAAGCACAGAGTATATTTTATACCAATAGATTGGCGCTTGCCGAAACTTCCCCACAGATTAGGGAGGAATTGAGAAAGGCTGAAATTAAGGACTATTGTGACAAGTGTACTTTAAATAAAAAAGACAACAAAGTTTGCATATTCAAATATCCCAATGACTATTACAGAAGGATTAGACAAACTGCAAATGTAAGCTGTACCGATGATAGAAATTGTAAGGACAAGACTATCACACTTAGAATAGCGCAAAGCGACGACATATCAGAGATTCTGACAGATCCATTTAGAAAGCCCTCTTTTGAATTTAACGAAGCATGGGCTGATGAAGGATCAGAAGGACTATATGTTTATCACAATAATGCTTTCACTGTCAACAATGTATGTATATCATACTATAAGAGACTTCCTGATATTGCAGCACCCAGTTTAGTAGAACCTGATAAGTTTTATATTGGTGGTGATGGCAAAAAAGTAACTGTTGATCAAGGATTTATACTTGACAATACAGATGCGTGGAGGGTTGTTGTTGACATTGCAGTTTTGTTAGCTACAAGGGACATTACGGACAAAGCGAATTTTGACTTACAGATTAATAAAATCTTGGCAATAAACAAGATATAAATTTAAAAACACATTAAAAAATAAAAAGATTATGGCTAAATCTTCTGCCAACACTTCAGTTTTAGTAACATCTGGCGACCTCGGATTGGTAACAGCCGGAACAAATCTATTCAGCTGCCCAGCTGGAGATTCTTATGCTGTTCTTAACGCACAGCCAGGCCAATTGTTTGCCATGAATCCAGATACACACCTTGCTGTTGACAACTCTAATGTCACGGCTGCCAATGCGGATAGGCTTGTGTTTGGTGTTGCTATTGATACTGATGGCGATGGACTTGCTGACAATTATAGAACTGTGTCTGGTGGCGAGCTATATTCATACTACATTGATGCTGTCGAGGCTCAACCTCCTGCTTGTGGACTTCCTTCTATCAAGGATTTCCTTTTCAAGTGTATTGATGTAGATTCTTCTTATTCAGTAAAGATCTCTTTGGAGAACAACCTGACGAGAGGTTACTACCCTCTTAATAGAGGCGAAGAGTTTGTGCTTACTGCCGATACTTCAGATCCTTCTTGTGGAGAATGTTCACCTACCGCTGATTGCAGCGAAGTTGCTTGCAGACTGGTAGAATCATTCTATCGTACTGGTCTTGATAAATATCCTGACTGGAGACAACCAAGAAAGAACTGGCCTATCGAAGTTGTAAGACTTTTCGACAAAGACTATGAGTTCTGCTTAAGCCCTGAAGATAATGGCTGTGTGGATTGCTTGCAGGTAGATGCTATCAATAGAGTTAGAATTGCTGGCGGATCTGCCACCGTTCTTACCAATACAGTATCTCTTGCTGATAATGAAAAAACATTGATCCCACAACTTAAGAGGGTTGTTGCACAAATAAACGCTGCTCTTGACGGATACGGTCACGCTACTTTGATTCAAGGCACTGGTGGATGCTGCCCTATTAAATTGCTTGTCAATAGCTGCAAAACTGTTGAGATTGGATTTTACGATGGCGAGACTACAACTTATTTGACTCCATGTAATCAATTGGAGGATAATAGTCAGCCAAATCCGCTTGATCCTATTGCCAATACTAACGATTGCCCTAATTGCGGAGATAGTCCAACAACTACTACATACGATTGCGGTATTCGTGTTATTGTTAAGCCAGAAGTTCTGTCTTGCGACTGCAATTATCCTTCCTTACCTCCGAAAGCTTATTTCTATGGAAAGATGGATATTTTCCCGATTGATGGTTGGGCTAAGGGCGGAACTACTGTTGTATCTAAACAGACAATGCAGATTCCTGAAAACTTCGGATATATGGTTAAGTATCTTGAGTATTCACAAAGCACTCATGGACAAGGCAAAGGATATCTTCCTTTCAACCTTAATAGAGGACAGCTTGGACTTCCACAAAAAGGCGGAAGAGTAGATGCAGTAACTGTATCTGACTGCAAGAAGGATTATTGTTCTTATGACATTGTTCATAGAACTCCGTGGTCAGACAGTGATGGCACTTTCAAATCAGAAACTGGTCAATCAAGAATATTCGTGCCTTATAACGATACAACTACCAAGGCTTCTTTGGAGAGTTTCTTGACAGCATGGATAGCTGTGCTTCCTAAGAATCCTACTAAGGTTGCGACTACTTGTGCTTCTGATCACAATGATATTATTAACGGTTCTACTAGATAATTAATATGTCTAAGAAACAAAATAAAGTACAATTCGCAAGTGGGTTTGCGTGGTTTATCGACAAGTTCGGTAATCGAAAAAGCGTGGATTCACTTGAGGAGGCAATGAATAAAAATGCCGAATGCTGCGGATTAGATTGTTGCGAAAATGTATTTCGTATGCAAGCTATTGATGTAGACGGCGTCACTAAATATCCGGTAGAATTTAGTTTTACCGTATCTGGTACTGATTTGATACTATCGGCAAGAGTAGATCTTGGAGAAGGTTGGGTATCTAAGGAAGTAACTTTTAGCTAAATTAAACAATTAAATGTCAAGAGTTTATAGAGTAAGACATGATGGCGACATTGTTAGAGCAGCAATAGCCGTCACTAACCCAACAGAAGCAACTCTTCGAGAGTGTGAACTCGAATTAAACGAGATAGATAGTCTTGTTACTATCGAAGACGTTGACAAAGCGGTTGGATCCTGGGATGAAGTAGACCAAATATGGTCTGGATTCAGTCTAAAACCTGGGGAGACTCAAATATTAACAATAGAGTTTCAAGTTACTGATATTGACAGAGAAGGTGGATTCGGATTCGGTGGAAGTCTTACTAATTGTTATTCTGGGGAAGATCCGACATCTAATAGCTTTTCGTTTTATATACAGAAAGAAAATGATGAGCCAATCAGCAGATTACTAAAAATGAGGCTTATTCAAACAGGAACTAATGCCCCAACTAGAGCTAATCTTTTCAATGGGTTTCAAGTAACACCTACATTCGCTAGATCTTCTGCTGGAGTATATACTATAACAATGGCTAATTCATTTTATAGTTCGTATACAGTATGGAATATTGAGCAAATAGGACAACCAACTGCGGTAAAGCACTACATAGAGTATACTAATGGAAATGTATTAACTCTCCGTACATTTGATGCTGATGGCATAGCTACTGACTTAGAAGGTTCATTGTATATAACAATAGAGACATTTAACGACTAAATTAAAATGATTAGGTGGGAGTTTCTTGTTCATGCATCAAAGGAAATTTTGATTTATCCATAGGTTACAATGGATGCTCTACTTTACTCATAGAAGATATGAGTGATTGGATGGTAGAGGGGCAAATATACTCAAAACCTGAATCCTACTCTTTAGAAATTCTAACGCCAAATAGGCCAAAGTCTCATACAGTAACTATACTTACTGATAAGAGAAACAGGGTTTCACCCGAAGATGTTGGCATTAATGGCTCAATATTTAACGACGGCATATACTGCTTTAAGACTGAAAGTTGCGGTATAAAATATCAAAGAAACAAGCTTCTTTCTTGTCAAACCGAGTGCTGCATATCTGATGCGGTTGCGAGGCTTAAGAATAAAGAAGATGTTATTCTTTTAGATGAAATTAGGCTTATGCTTGATTCATGCCGTGTCAATACCGAGATTGGCAATCTGACAAAGGCGAATGACCAGTTTAAAATGGTCAGTAAATTATTAAAGAACTTAAATTGCAATTGTAAATAATATGGCTGGTTGTAAATGCGATCACGGAACTGTCATTGTCGATCCAGGTGGACCACTACCTTGCGATGACTGCTTATATGTTACCAGCCACGTTGTATCATGCGATGATGGCGTTGGACCTTGTGGCGAAACTGGAACTATCAATCTCATCACAAATTGTGACGACCCTACTTTTATTGTTTATTACAATGATGCAGAACTTGAAAATGTTTCTATTTCTCAAGTTGAAGATGCGTGGGTATTGACTTACGATACAGTAGAAGGACAAGCCGTTGCCAATGAATATTACGAGATTAGATATAAAGTAAATTGCGGTGGTGGTGATTTTGATGGATTATCTGTCATTGGAACTGCCGAAGTTTGCGTTAAGAATCTTTGTGCAGATATTATCTGTGATGGCGACGAGGTTTGCAATCCATGTGACGGAAGCTGCGGACCTGCTGAAATTAACTTAGGACTTACAATAAAATAATCGCTAATGAGG
The DNA here is from genome assembly GCA_041912375.1 of Saccharimonadales bacterium (SeqCode). Taxonomy (GTDB): domain Bacteria; phylum Patescibacteriota; class Saccharimonadia; order Saccharimonadales; family UBA4665; genus JAYRNA01. Next base: position 13,999 of record JAYRNA010000016.1, read on the forward strand.
TGTGTATACCAAAATGGCGATCTACTTAAGTGGAGTGTAATAATCTTCAACGATAGCTTATTTGTAGATGCTACCAATACGAAGGTTACTCTTACATATCCGTTGGGAGCTTCTTATGACGAGAGCGCAGCTCCTCCTAACACATCATATAATCCGGCTACTAAAGTATGGACTATTGGTACTTTAGAGCACGGAACAACATTAGTATTACCAATACAATTTGTCGTAACTGACGATACTAAAAATTATTGGCAGCTTTCAGGACTTGCTGAATCTGATTATGCGGAGGCAATAGCTTTAGATAACTCTTCATTAGACAGGATAGATAATTGTTGCTCGATTGTATCTTTTTGTAATCCTGTCGATGTCCCTGAACTTGAGACCACAACCGAAATAAACAACACGGTTGCTGGTCATAAAATTGCGGATTATACGAATGAAGACGGAGCAATAGTTGATATTAACGAAACCATAACTTCACTTACACAAGATGGGGTATATGGAACTCTTACTTTTAAAGACGAAACAGGAACTGAATATTCATACGAGATTCTATCACAAGATGTAAATAACGACTTGACATTAGGATCCGATGGTGGATTATTCCTTAAGAAGTTTACGGGCTACACGGGCTACACAGGCACAACAGGATATACGGGTTACACTGGCCCTGGCAATTTCACGGGCTATTCTGGCTATACGGGATTTACAGGTTACACAGGATTTACAGGTTACACGGGGCCAGGTAACTTTACCGGATATACAGGCTTTACTGGCCATACAGGATATACCGGACCAGGAAATTTTACAGGATATACTGGTTATAGCGGATATACTGGAACAACAGGGTATACGGGATATACCGGACCAGGAAATTTTACAGGATATACTGGCTATACCGGAAAGACGGGGTATACTGGCTATACTGGTTATACTGGACCTGCTGGATCAGGAGCTACTGGTTATACAGGATTTAGTGGATACACAGGATATACTGGAAGGACAGGTTATACGGGCTATACTGGACCAGGAAATTTTACGGGATATACAGGCTATACTGGGCCTTCTGCTACATCAAGACAGTCGCAGTCATTTTCATTAGTACAGACTAATGATACTATATCCGACACAATACCAAGTTTACAGACGATGTATTGGGTAGTTCCTGCAATGTATAATACAGGAAAGATTGCTAAGCTGGGTGGCAGGATTAACACTGTTGCCAATCCGGCGGACACAACGACAATTACTTTATACAAAAATACAGTAGCAACACTGATGACATTGACATTAACAGATCAGGTATATGATTCTACTACTGCCAATCAAGTTACTTTAGCTACTGGAGATGTCATTGAATTTGACATATCAGGCACAGCAGGAACTCCTAAAGGATTGACTGTATTCTTTGAGGTTACTTTCTAAAATGAATGTCAAAACAATTAAAAGTCAAATTAGATCAAAGCGATCAATCTTTCAAGAGAAAACTATTTGGAGGAAATGACTTTTGTTGCACCGTCAACGAACTAATAGAGGAATATCTTAGTATACATGGAATAACAAGTATTCCATTTGTAAATACGTGTGCTGATCTTCCAGATCCTGCTACTGTTTCAGGAACTATTTATGGAGTCCTTACGGATACTGGTAGCAAATGGGTTCCTAATTGGGTTCCGTTTGTTGGAACTTTTTGCCCTCATGGGTTGTATCATTCCGACGGAGTTGACTGGCTTTATTTAGGTGTATTTCCATTTCAGGCTACGCAGGTAGAAGTAGATGCAGGTGCGAATAATGAAAAATTTGTCACGCCACTTACGTTTGAAAATGCATCTAAGTGGAGTAGCAAAAACGCCTCAATACAGTTTGAGGACAATGGTTCTAATTTAGGATCTTCTGGAACAGTAAATGAAATAGACTTTACTGGTGTTGGCGTTAGCTCATCGAGAGCAGGAAATAAAGTTACAGTAACAATCCCTGGTGGATTTACTGGATACACGGGTTATTCAGGGTATACTGGAGGAACTGGCTATACAGGATATACTGGTTATACTGGACCAGGTAATTTTACTGGTTATACAGGATTTACAGGTTATACCGGACCTTCTGGCGCTGGCTCTACTGGATATACAGGTTACACTGGCTATACCGGAACAGGATCAACTGGCTATACCGGATATACCGGATTTACAGGTTCAATTGGACAGACTGGATATACAGGATATACCGGACCAGGCAACTTTACTGGTTACACGGGGTATACTGGTTATACCGGACCGATTGGTCCAACGGGATACACTGGTTATACTGGATTCACTGGGTATACCGGACCAGGCAACTTTACTGGCTACACGGGCTATACTGGTTATACAGGACCGATTGGTCCAACGGGATACACTGGTTATACTGGATTCACTGGGTATACCGGACCAGGCAACTTTACTGGCTACACGGGCTATACTGGTTATACTGGACCGATTGGTCCAACGGGATACACTGGTTATACTGGATTCACTGGGTATACTGGACCAGGCAATTTCACGGGTTATACGGGGTATACTGGTTATACTGGACCGATTGGAGCCACCGGATACACAGGCTATTCGGGATACACGGGAACTACTGGCTACACTGGCTATTCGGGCTACACGGGAACTACGGGCTACACGGGTTACACTGGCCCCGGCAACTTCACTGGCTATACGGGTTACACGGGTTACACTGGACCCATTGGCGCTACCGGATACACAGGCTATTCGGGATACACTGGAACTACGGGCTACACGGGTTACACTGGCCCCGGCAACTTCACGGGCTACACGGGTTACACGGGTTACACTGGACCCATTGGCGCCACCGGATACACAGGATACACTGGTTACACTGGAAGAACCGGATACACTGGCTATACTGGCCCCGGCAACTTCACAGGCTACACGGGTTACACTGGAACTACGGGTTACACGGGTTATACGGGTCCCGGCAACTTCACGGGATATACGGGCTATACTGGTTATACAGGACCGATTGGTCCAACGGGATACACGGGTTATACAGGCTATACTGGACCTACTGGTTATACGGGTTATACAGGCTATACTGGACCTGGAAACGCGGTAGAGTATATAAATTTTGAGTTTATAAATAATGGAGGATTAACTCCCGGAATAGCTGGTGGCATCCAAATTCCCTATAATTGCACAATTAATTCTTGGACATTATTATCGCTTGACAAGTCAACTGGTGATATAGCAATAGACATATACAAAGATACTTATGCCAACGCAATACCAGAATCGCCAGACACTATTGTAGGCGGGAATGGGCCGTTCATATCTTTGGATATCAAGAATACCGATTCTACTTTAACAAGGTGGACAACAAGCATAACAGCTGGAGATTGTTTAGTCATAAATATAGATAGTGTATCAAACCTATACTACGTCAGCTTAACACTTAAAGTTACCAAAACATAATACAATGAAAACCTTAAATATACAAGAAAAAAGAATAAGCAAAATACAATCTGCTAAGGATAAGTTTTCAGAAATGAAAGAACTTTATCAAGGCAGTGTATCTACTATGAAGTCTCTCGCGAAAGTGAATAACAATGGCGATAAAGTAGTAATCAAAGCATTAAAGGAAAACACTAAAAATCCATTTAAGCAATTTTTAGAAGCAAGAGATAACATCAAACAATCTTTAAAGAAACAAAAATGAGTTGCAATTGTAACGAAGCAAGTATTTGCACAAAAATAAAGAATCTTCCTTCTAAAGATACTATTGTCAATGGGGATAAGATACCAGTATTAGACCCTAACGGAAAATGCTATCTGAAACCATTATCTGCTGACGGATGCTGTTATTATGAAGTAACGCTAGTAGAATTACAGGATTTAATAGCTGACGAGCAGTTAATAACTGGTGGACTGTATAAGATTTCTGGTGTTCATAAAAATAAGGATAGACTTAGTTTATATGACGATGGTGGAAACAACGGAACTACTATATTTCTAAGAGCTATTAGCGAAACTGAACTTGAGAAAAGCGGATGGGGATATTTCTTCAATCCTAATTACGACAAGGGAGGTTATGGAACTGTTGATGCCAGTTTGTCTGGGTATTACCTATATAACATTTGGGATGGAAATAATCCTGAATGGCAGCCAACTTATGATGTTGGAAGAAAAGTTATTTGGGGTGGTTATGCTTGGGAGAATGTTGGCGGTGGAAATGGAACTAACGATTCTTCTTTTGCCTTAAGTGCAGTTTGGGCTAAAATACCGTATAACGATACTGACTATACAAGAGTACTTGATTACATAGAATATGATATAGCTAACGACTATATCTCAAGAAGGGTTGATATTGAGAATGGAATAGATGTTTCATTTTCATTCAATCACGACCATAATTTAGACGATCTTAGTCCGATTGTTTATATGCAGTGGGGGAATGGATATAATTTTAGTCTTGAGTTGGGTATTCGAGATATAACAGTTTCTGACTCTTATATGGAATTGGTTAATTTCAAGGGTTGGTATTATACAGATGCCGTTGTATCAAGAAATTCAAATGTTAACGGTAATTATTATGGTGTAAATACTTCATATTACAATATGTTGTTTGATGCAAGTTCATATCAAATAAATAGCATATTCTATGGAGAAAGTACTGAAGGCGGGGGTGAAGTTTATCAATCAAACATTACCTGTACAAATAGATCAGGACAAGATGACATTGAAATTATAAGCTTCCAAAATACAGCTGGACAAGATTATATTACAATAACATCTGATTCAACACAATCTGGAGTTCATATATACGACAATTCTTATCAGGAGAATATACTAATAACAGAGGATTCAGGTCAGTATGACATGACGTTAGCAACTGATGGCGGAGAGACTTATCAGTATGGCGTAGAACTGCATCAGAACTCAGGTCAGTTTTTAGTATATTTAGAGGATTCATATCAAGAAAACATACGCTTAGCAAATGACGCATATTCAGGATTTACAAGTCTTTATAACGGAAGCTGGGTTGATGAGTGCGATTAAAACAATAATAGTGGTCTAATATTTTATACATTAAATGGAGGATCAATTATAAACAACTTTAATGCATATTCTAATTCAGAGGCTTCTGATTTTACGTTGTCTGGATCTTCTGAATTATATGACGTAATATTGGATAGAGACTCATACTTATCTGTTCAAATGACAGATTCTTCTTATTGTGACGGAATAAGTGTACGTGATAATTCTGATTTTGAAACTACGTTAGAGGCAAGTGGGCAGGAAGACATTGCTTTGATTAACCATGCTGAATTACGAAGTCTTAATTTATTAAATGCATATCAGACAAATATTACATTTGCAAATCTAAATTTTGACTACGGAGGAAATACAGTAAGCGGAAAGACAGAAGCATATACGGAAGGCGTTAATACTCGACTTGTATATAAATTCAGTAAGTCTTTTAATGGGGATCCTGGATTTGGACAAGCTGGCGCACAGGTTATACCCGACATGTTTGTTCCTTCAGGATTTTACATTTCTGAAGTGATGGTATATTCTAATACTGTTGTAGGTTCTGGACCTGGAGTTTATATTGGACTAGGAATTGACACTGATGATGCTGAATCTGGGCTGGATTCTACGAGTGGCGATATTGCTACTTTGGCATCTCCAGTCATTCAGCGAATTACTGATCTTCCTTATTCGGTTGCTACGGCACTTAGAAAGATGGTTATGTCAGTAAATGTGGATGATATTACAGGTGGAGCTATGAGTTTTGAGGTTACTTTGAAAAAATTTGTTTAATGTGGCATAAGGATTTAAGCGATATATTTAAAAGGGTTTTACGACTTGAAAAATCTGCTGTCAGGTATGATAGTGATCTTACTTGTTGTCAGATTAATTCTTTTGAGCAAGGCGACTATGCTACTGACGATGATTTATTTGTTGTCAAGGACGTAGATGGAAAATGCTTGCTTAAGTCTCTAAGCACTAATTGCTGCTATCATGAGGTTACAAGGTCTGAAGCTGTTGATCTTGTTGACGGAAGTCTATTAGAAGTTAATGCACTGTATAAGATTACAGATAGGGGAGATAATGGGATTTTTTTACTTGCAATAAGTGAAAATAGATTTCAGGAAGAAGGGGTTAGATTAATGCTTATACCTAATGATATCTATTGGGCAAATAATTGCACAAAATCGGAAAACTATGGCATATATACGATATTAACTTGGAAATCATACGATACATACCCTTTAGGTTATAAAATAGCTTATTACGGTCATGTATATGAAAGTTTAGAGGAGGGCAATATAGGAAACAATCCTTTAACAGAAATAGATAAGTGGCAAAAGATTTATAAGGATGATTTTAATGATTTTGAATATTGCGAAAAGCAGTTTGGTATTATATATGATTTCGATAATGATTGGATAAGTAAACAGTGGGATGAGCATGGCAATATATTTGGGATAGATTATTCCCAATCAAATAGATATCCAGATAATCCTGTAAATATTTCTGATTGGGTTCTAGGTGAAATTAAACTCCAAAACGAAACTGTTATGCGTGACAATAAGTGTGACGGGGTTTTTGGAAATACTACATATAGCGGATGGGATGGCGGCGGAGTATCTATTGTAAACAATAATGTTAAAGGAGCAATACAAGATAATGCAGGTTTCTTTAAGATAAGTAATAACCTTATTGTTGGTAAGTTATTTGGAATGGGAAACAGCGATCCTTCGATTGGAATTGCTTACAATGCTGCACAATTTATACAGATTGAAAATAACGTTGGTGTTTATAGCATACACGATAATTCTACTTATGTAGAAATGTACATACAGGACAATACCAATACTGGTAGTATAGAGTACAACAATTCCACAGGCTCTAATTTATACATTACTGGAAATAAAAACTTAGGTAACATATCAACTAATTTAAGTGACATTATAAATTACAACTCTAATAGCGGTTCTATATACAACAATTATTGCCCATATGACGGAAATAATAGGGGGGGTGTAATTAAAAACTCCAATTTAGGTGATATTGGACAAAACTGGATGAGTGGGGAGGATTATTTTGGAGAAATTAAGAATAACTCAAACAACGGTGATATAATCCTGAACGGGGATTATGATGGAGAGGGTAATTTAGGATCTTGTGAATACATAACAAACAATAACAACAACGGTCATATTATTTACAACTTCACAGGAGCATTTCAAGGGATAGAGTTTAATTCAAATAATGGGGATATAGCAAGCAATAATAGCCCAATAAATAGTATATACATAGGGTACAACTCAAATAATGGCAGCATAGCCAACAATAGTGTTTTAGACTCTATTTATAATAACTCCAATACAGGGGGTATAGACTACAACTCAGGTACTCATGATATAGAATTTGGGTTGCTTGGAGTTAGGAGCATATATAATAATTCTAATTTAGGAAATATTAGCGGGAACTCTAATGGGGATGATGCCAATATAGGATATATAAGATACAATAGCAATGGAGGACAAATAGAGAATAACTCTAATATAGGTTGGATAAATAGTAATTCAAATGGGGGTGGTATATCCCAAAATTCAAATCAGGGTAACATAGAAAGCAATGCAAATAATGGGTATATTTATCTTAACTCATCCGTAGGAAGTTGCAACATTTACAGTAACGTAAACAATGGCTATATAAGTGGTGTAAAAGTTGCTGATGTAACAGACGCAATATTAAATAAATAGAAAATGAATTTAGCACAATTAGAAGCCGCATTTTTAGCATTTCGACAAGCTATATTAATAAAGATTAAGGAGCTAATGGATGCTATAACGGATTTACAATCTAAGACTGATTGTTGCAGATGTTCAGGAGAACCTTATTACAGGACAGTAAGTAATGTAAATGCACTTGAACAAGATGAAGGGGGAAATTGGAGATTGGTTGAAGGTTTTCAAAGAGTAGTTGACAAATTTCCACTAGGATGTCTAACAGTAGATCAATTAGATACAACAAAAGGAATTGCATTTTATCAAGACGCTATATTGTTCTGTCATTATGTTTCTGAAGAGGACATCAATGATCCGAATACTGGATGGCAAATTTATGATTGGATAAGAAGGGCATAATATAAATTTAAAGATATGAAGTCGATATTATATTCAATTTATTTTATAATAAGAGTTCATTATCCGAGCGATGATATAAATACTGTAAGATACTACAATAAAGTAGTAGATGATGTGATGAAAGAATATTGCTGGTTAAATGTGGAGTATGACTTAACAAATGATACACATAATTGTGATGTGAATGTGTACTTTGAACAAATGTACTTTGAAGATGGATTTGGAACATTGGGAACAACTACTGGAAAATACATATACAACAGCAAGGTATTTGGAGTTCCATATATCAGAATGAGTTATACATTAACAGACAATAACATAAGAAGGATTTTATGTCATGAGATGGGTCATTTCTTAGGGCTCGGACATTCAATAGACGAAAAAAGCTTGATGTACCCGATATATTCTGGTGACAATAAGTATTTGTCTCGACACGACAGTTTATCATTACTTGAATTATACTCACGCTAAACATTATAGTATGAAATGCGGATGCGGAAAACCTAAACCAAAGCCTAGACCAAGATAATATGGCTAAGACAAAGAAAACAAAAAAGATACCTCTACCTGAAAAATTTGAGTGTCATCACTCACAAGTTGAGAATATTGGAACAATAGTTCCCAATAAAATTCTCAAGCCAATCGGCGGAAAGATCTATTGGCATATAGATGAAAACTATCTTTCACAAGACATGGAGAAGTATAAGATTGTTTATGCTTTCTCGCAGACATTTGTGAAATGGAAACCATACATGGGCGATATTACATTTGAAGCTACTGGTGATATTAACCAAGCGCAAATAGTAATAAAGTTTATGACAAACGGAATGCAAGGCTTGCCAATTCCATTTGACACTGGTGTATTGGCATATACTTATGCTCCAAATGCAGAAAGTTTTGGGCTATATGCCGATATGTTTATTAATGACGCATATAAGTGGGATGATATGTTGCGTCAAGATAGCATATTACTATTCAATGTTGTTTTACACGAAATTGGACATTCTTTCAATCTCGGACACTCTACGGATCAAGCAGATATTATGTATCCGTACTACAATCCAAGCCCAAATGTAGTTATAACAAAGGATACGCAAAGAGGACTTTACAACCTATACAAAGCGTATGGAGTTACAAATCCTGACGCAAGTCCTTCAAATGGGGGAGGTGGAAATCAAAAGACTCTATCACTTACAGACTTATTCGCATCAAAGAGCGATGTTGCAAGGTTGTCATTAAGACAAGTAACTGTATTGGCTAATTTCTTAGATGTTACAATTAACAGTAACGATAAATTTCAAACAATAGTAAACAAAGTATATACAAAAATTTCTTCCTAATGAGTTGCCATATTTGTTTAAGCGATATTTGTGATGGTGGTTGTTGTGATGCCGGATATGAAGCATTGCAGTCATTACAATATGGCCTCAAGCAAAAGGTAGCAGAGATTGGTGATTCTTACAGCATGAGACTTAAAGAAGGCTATGCTTGTAAACCTAGCGACTTATCAATAGGAAATACATTAAACACAAGATCAAGAGACGGAATTTCGAGAAACGGAGAATTGCTTATTGAATACAAGCACATTAAAAATCTGCTATCCGTAATAGATACAGAATTATCAAACTTATACAACAACACAAAGAGCTGCTTATGTCCAGATGTGCTTTGCAAGATAAAGGACAAGGCGATAGAAATACTCGGAGTTAGCTGTTTTGATGAGTGCCGTAAAGACATAAAAGTAGATTCTACTAATGAGCAGGAATGGATAGCGCAAAATCCATACTGCGTGTCGAGAGAAAAGTGGGAAGAGAATCTTTACAGAGTTTGTAGTGATATGCAAGTGTCACTTACCGTGGTAAAGAAAAAGTGCGATATACTATTTGACATCGTAAAGGAATATCAAAGTTGCGACCTAACGTATGACTTTGATTCAGAGTTTAAAGATTGTAAAGTAGAGTTTACATTACTAAAAATTCCGAAAGATTGCAAGATAACATATGATATTTTCAGCACTTTAAGAAATTGCGGGATATCATATAATCTTATAGAAAAAGCATTAGAATGCGGTATAACATTCGACGTTGATAGAGAGAATAACTGCCCTATGATAGTAACACTTGAAGGGGGGTATTCTTTATGCAATGAAGAACAAGACCAAAACGAACAATTAAGAAATATCATAAAAAAATTTAATTTGAATTAATATGGCAACGCCAAGATTAACTATTGAAGTAAAAAACATATTGCAAGGTGGAAAGACTTGCTCAAGCCCGACTATCGAGGCACACTTGATTAATGGGCTTGTAATGCCTTGTCCAGTTGTAGACGGAAAGATCGAGTTGCAAATGGATGGCATGGAGCAAGGCTACTGCTTTGATCTCATTATAGACTGTGATGACTGTAACACCTGCCCTCCTCAACACAAGAGGGTTTGTCTTTGCGATACGAATGACGATTGTTCAGCTTGCGAAAGCTGTATTGATGGCATTTGTGTATCTAACTGCGAGGATTCAGAATTTTGCAACAACGGACAGTGTAAAGAATGTCTGGTTGATGGCGATTGCCCTTGCAATAAAGAGTGTATAGAAGGCGCTTGTGCCTGTCCACCCGAACTACCAAATGAATTTAATGGTTGCTGCTACGAGTGTATAGAGGGTGAAACAAATGACAGTTGTCAAGTCTGTCTTGGTGGACATTGGGCCGCTAAGGATTGCGGAGAGAATTGGCTTTTAAATCCAGAAACTTGCACTTGTCAGCAGTGTTTAGATTCAGGCGACTGCTCTGCTCCTAACACTTGCTGCGTAAATGGTAAATGCGACTGTTGCCCAGGTTATTACTTCGATCCTGCTTCTGGCGGGTGCTTGGAGATTCCTGACTGTAATGATGGCAACGATTGCCCTGATTGTTTTGATTGTGTCAACGGCGTATGTCAAGAGATTTCATGTCCTGCTGGATATGTTAGGTCTGCTATTGCTGGACATTGCTGTTTGAAAGTTTGTGACTGCGACGCACCATCTTGCCCTGAAGGACATACTTGCACTTCTTATGATGAATCAACTTGCTACTGCAAACCATGTTCAGGTGCTTGCGTAGATAATGATGATTGTGGAGTAGGATGCGGTTGTTATTCAGGAAATTGCAAACCTAAACCAAGAGGCTGTGATGGACCATGCTATACTGGAAATGAGTGCGGTGTAGGCTGCGGATGTCTTGACAACCAATGTGTTGATTGTAGTACATTAGATTGCAATAATACTGCTGATTGTTTGCTGGCTCTTGGTTGCGATTGCCATGAAGGAAACTGCGAAGGATCAGGATGCGAGAAGCCTTGTAATGACGGCTCTGACTGTCTTGGTGACTGCGGATGCGAAAATAGTGAATGCGTTCAATGTTCAAGCAAACCTTGCGTAGATAGCAATGATTGCCCTGAAGGATGTCTTTGCAATGGTGGTATTTGCGGAAAGAATCCATGCGCTACTACTTATTGCGTAACACCTGGTGATTGCGGCGAAAACTGCGGATGTAAGGATGGAATGTGTGTTCCTTGTGATAGCCTTGATTGTACCGGAACTGATTGCTCCGAAACACCTGGATGTGAATGTTCAGGGTCTAATTGTGGGCCAACTGGAAGACCAGAGCCTTGTCAAGACGATTTAAGAGTAACAAGAGTTGATGATGAATGTAAACTTAAAGCACAATTAGATACTACTTCTTGCTGCGCTTGTCCTGTAATTTCCTTAGATGTTACTGGTACATTTGTTACTACGACTTTGACAGTTACAGGAAAACTTAGAAAAGGAACTACTACTGGAGATCCATTGCTTAGTGCTACTGGAATTGACAACGAACTTCCAACTTCAGGTAGTGTTAAATATGTAATTTATTCAAAGGAAATAGAAGTTGATTCTAATGATGCACCTACTGGATTAACAAGAACAAGCACCCAAAATTGGACAGCTGATTTTTCGGGAGCTGATACTAAGTCTCATGCGTTTACTATTGTAGAGGTTGGGGATACTTATATGGATGCCGGATCTAAATGGAAGGTTATTCACGTATGCGTAAATGTTGAACACGTAGCTACATTTGTATTTCCAAATGAGTGCCAATATAAGGTATCAAATAGAGAGGTTCTTTGCGACACTAATAAAGAAGTTGTATTCCAGCTTACAAAAGTTACAAGATGCAAAACTCCTTTATTCACATGGTCAGAAAGCTCAAACGGGGCTAGTTACTCTGTAATTAAAAAAGAATATGGAGCAAGACTTGATGCAGATAGCTATGTAGACTATGCTGATTACGATGATGGATTGGAAGTTTGTAAATACTACAAAGTAGATGTTGATTGCGGATGTGATACTCCTGAATATTACTCTTGTAATGGCGACGATGCTGCTGCGACTAAACTGGTATTCTGCCAACCTGCTGATCTTGACATTACGTCCAATAATGACTGTAATTCCGACATAGATATTGCAGAAGTTGAACTTTGCGATGTGATGTGTTCTGCTAGCTATAAATTATATATCAACGGTGTCCTTGAAGGAACATATACTGCTGACGAAGATTGTGTACTTTTTGCTGGTGGATTGAATATCACAAAGGCTTTTGCAATTACAGAAGTTAAGTTAGTATTCAATTGCGACACTTGCGAAGATTGTACTATTATTAAGACGCTTAATATTACTGGTGATCCTTGTGATTGCGCTGGAACACCTATGAGTCTTTCAGTAGACGTTACCGATGCTTGCGTTAGCGGAATAGATTATACTATTTCTGATGGGGCTCCTAATTATACTGTTGTAATTAAGAAAGGAACAACTACTATTTACAGCACTACTAAGACTTCTGACGGGACTTATACATATAACAACGTACTTGCTAATGGAACTTATGTGCTCGAAGTGACTGACGGATTTGGATGCAAGAAGATCAAAGGATTTACGGTATCTGCTTGTTGCGCGATAGGCGTTACCGGACTTTCTTACGACTGTGCTACAAGTACAATTTCAGGTACAATAACAGCTTCAAACGGATCTGGAACTTATACTATTGAAGTAGGATCTCCTGTTCTTTATACATTCTCTGACGGAGCTGGTGCTTTTGCGGAGGTTGGAGATTTGGTTAACGGAACTTATGATGTTAAGGTTACTGACTCTTCAGATGCCGGATGTTTTTGGACTGGAAGGTTGTATGTTGGATGTGACGGACTTGAAATGGACATATACGCTGATTGCGATGCTACCGATCCAACACTCAGCTGCATCCATTTTGGAAGCTTAACTGGCGCGTCACTTCCCGCAATGAGAAGTCTATATGTCGGACAACCAGTTACGGTTGACGGAAATGGATGCCCAACAGATACCAATCAGTTTTTAATCCAAACTACCACTGATCCATATTACTACTGTTCAGATTCATGGGATGATACATACGAAGCTGTATTAGTAGTTGAAGATGCTCTTGGAAGGAAGAGATGCTTTAATGCGGTTACTCTAATGAATTGCAGTACTAATGGATTCAGTTTTACAGTAAGACAGGCTTGCGACGGAGGCGATAAAAAAGTATGCGTAACCGCCTCAAAAACAGGAACATATTCTATCATTATCGGTCCTGATGCGGCTTTTGACTATACACTTACAGCAGGAGTTGAAACTTGTTTTGACAGCGTACTTGCTGATGGCACTTATAGCGTAAGCCTAACTAATGGAGCAGGGGTTACAGTAGCACATAATGTTGTTATTACGACTTGCAGCAACTTCTTAGTTACTTACGACTGCGAAACAGGACTCACCATATTAAGAGATGGAAGCGCATGGACTGGAAAGATCAGAGTTGACGGTTCTCCTGTAAGCTACTGGTCATATTCAGGACCAAATACAGTTTATCTTGCAGATACTACTCCCGATCACATTCTTACCATTCACGATACAAATGGTGATGTTTTGAATACAAGTATTATTACTGGAATTGATTGCTGCAATATAAGCATTAGCGGACTTAGCGGGATATGCGATCCTGTTACACACGAAGGTTATCTTGAATTTGATGTTACTAATGCAGTTAATCCTGGTGAATCATACACTGTTACAATTAAAGACAGCAATGGTGTTGCTGTTGAACACGTACCTGGATATGTTGGCGCTCATTATATTTCAGGCTCACTGAACAACGGAACATATACCGTTTATGTTTACGATGATTCATATCATATTCCAAATATCGGGGTGGGTATGGGATTAGATTGTCATACGACCGGAGTAACAACGCTGTACTGCACTGGAAACTGTAATATTTCGAACGTAGACGCTGTATACAAGGGAGAGGTAAACTGCTCGGATGGTTATGCTCCTAACACATGGAGAGTAAAGGCCATAAACAATGAAGTTACTTCGCTTAACTATAAAGTATATAGAAAGCCAAATACTTCGCTTGGAGCTTGTCCTGCGCCTACTTCCGATTGCTCTACTGTTGGATACACACTTGTTGGACAAGGTACTGTTGCTGGCGGTGGAACTGGATGTGTTACAGTTAGCTCTTTATCTGACAATACGGCTTGCTTTATGGTTGTATTCAGCGACTTAAGTGATCCTACTTGCAAATATTGTGTAAAAGCAACATTTGAGGGATAAAAAATAAACAATGACAAAGATTTGTAAAGATTGTAAACCAGACTGCCTTCAGGAAACACCTGGAGGCTGTCTTCCATATACTTCCAATCAGGCTATTCCTTGTGTTGGCATAGAAAGTGCTTTTGACGCTGATTCCGACATACAGGATAACTTGATTAAAGTTGGAAAGGCATTCTGTTCTTTTATTGAAAGTAATGAGATCGATCTTAGTTGCTTCGGAGAAGGAACAGCACAAAGCTACATTGCCGTTAAGAAGTTGATTGATTGGGCTTGCAACCTAACCACTGATAATATTGGCACAAATGCTAATATGTATTGTCTGAATGACGGAATCTCTGTATCGGCGGCTAAGATTACTGACAAGTCTTTTAGTTGGTCAACGCAGGGTCTGTCAGACGGGGTTAGCTACAACTATAACCTATCTTCTATTATAGAAAACTTACCAAATACATTTACTGTAAACAAGGTAAGTGTAATGGCTAATGGGCAGAGAGGAAATAGCTCTAAGACGTTGCTGGCAAGTTCAAAAGAGGCTGTCGGCGGATTTAAGTTAAGACCTGATAATTATCCTGTAAACATTACAACGGAAATCAGCATTGGAACTCCTGATGGCGAGGTAATGCTGGAAAAGAATGTTTCCTTAACGGGAAACTATACATCCGAGCCATATACGTCCAAGATGAATATCAAGGACTTATCGAGCAACAATAACTTTGCTGTACAGAGCCAAACCCAGTTTAACGAGATATTAGCTTCTGCATATTGCCATATCAAGGAATTGTATGACAGCTTAAGGAATATTGAGATTGCCGATTGCGAGTATGTTAATTATGCTGACGGGCATATCAATACAGTTATTCAGACACATTCAGGTAAGATATGCGAGGCGCTGGATCGCCTGAAACATATTGGTAACGAAAAAATATCATATAGCGATTGTGACGACAATTGCGGAACTACTATTAGGGAGGTAACAATACAAGAAGCCTTTGATATGACAGGTGCGGATGTCTGCGATCTGTTAAGGCGAGTTAAGATTCTTGAAGCAAGGGTAACACAACTTGAAACACAGATTCTAAGCTGCTGTAATTAAATAAAACAACTACCGATAAAATGAAAAGGCTATTGTATTTTATTGCAATTATGCTTGCAATATTCTCATGTAAGAAGCATTACGGGTATGATTTTGCGGAAGGACCTGAACCTTCTTGTGGAGTAGCATACAAAAC
Source organism: Saccharimonadales bacterium (SeqCode) (assembly GCA_041912375.1). Taxonomy (GTDB): domain Bacteria; phylum Patescibacteriota; class Saccharimonadia; order Saccharimonadales; family UBA4665; genus JAYRNA01. The sequence continues at coordinate 30,021 of JAYRNA010000016.1, forward strand.
AAGTGATTTATACTTTACTGAAGATGCTACATTGACATTCAATTTAAGACTCGTGTATTTTGCGGATTCAATTAATGAAAACGCGGTAAGTTGTGATAGTGTAATAAACTATCTAAATGATTTTTACAAAAGCTCAGGTATTCAATTTACAAACTATAAAAATCAGGGATGTATGCTCGTTGTTAATAGCGAGATAAAAAGAGACATGCCGAGTTTCGTAAAATATCACCTGAGGAACTTTAAAAATGACAGCACTATTACAATGTATGTTTATGGGGACGATCAGCCAAATTATGCGGATGACAACAAGAACGTAACAGGATCCGCAGGGGGAATAGGGAGCAACTTTTTTTGTGTAAGAAAGAAGTACGCATACCAGAGCACCATAGCGCATGAAATAGGACATTGTTTTTTCTTGATGCACACGTCTGAACCAGACCCAACAGAGAAAGGATTAGACCTTATGTTCGGCGATCGTATATGTGACGTAGCTAAAGCGGAGCCGATAGAACTTAGCAAAAGCGATAGCTGCACATACAATGTTGGAGTTGGCATATATACAAAAGAAGAGCTAAATACTGTTATGTGCAACATAATGAGTTATAGCTATTTGAATTGTCGCAAATGTATAAGCCCTAATCAAAACATGAGGATGAGGTTCTATATCCACGAGTCTCCGGTAATGAGAATGGCATTAAAAGAAATTGATGATTGACGATATACAAGAGTATTTAAAGTTAAATTGGAAGAATATACTTATATTTATTCTTCTTACAAGTCAGATATTGAGTGTAATATTTGGGTGGAACGGCTATTCATTGGTTGTCGGATTAAAGACTGGTAGCGCAAATGCTACTTTAGAGTTTAACGATATAGACGTTGATTCCACTGAAGATTTCTCGGCGTTTGATATGTACAACTTCAAGCCAAGAAAACCACAATTTATAGCTGTACATTGCACGGCATCAAAAGCCGGAAACAATCTAACCAAAGAAGACTTACTTAGAATATTCGACGAAAGGGGATTTTCAAGACCAGGGTATAATTATGTCGTAGATCTGAACGGAAAGGTTATCGAGCTGCTGCCATTGAACAAGAACGACGTAATAGACTTGAGCGAGCTTTGTCAGGGCGTCAAGGGGCACAATAGCACGACTATCAGCATTTGCTATATTGGTGGGTATGATAGGAATATGAAGGCTAAGGATACTAGGACTTGGGCGCAGAAGCTGGCTTTGGTGGAACTTCTTAGCAAACTTAAAAAGCAGTTCCCACAGGCTAAGATTATGGGACATAGGGATTTTGAGGGGGTTCATAAGGAATGTCCTGTTTTCAATGCCGCCTCTGAATATGGGTGGCTTAAATAAATTTTTCGAAATATTTTAAAATTTATTGATAATTTCGGGAACTTTATTATCTTTGTGCTTGTTTATAAATAAACCATAATAGTTTGACAGCAAGAAAAGTTATTCAACTGTCTATTGACGGCAGCAGTCCGATCAAAGTTTGGTCTTCTGCTGAAAGCGCTTCCGCTGAACTTGGTATTCCGGCTACTAACATTATAAAATGCGCTAAGGGCAAAAGGTATCATGCTGGCGGATATATGTGGAAGTACGACCAAGAAACAGAATCGCAACATTCTGATAATCAAGCAGTTGGCAATAAATCCAGCATAGTAATACCGGAACAGTTTGAAAGATCCTTTGAGGTTGATGTAAACAATGGGACTTTAAAATCGAGCGTTGTACTATCATTTGACGCTAAAAGTCCTGACGAGTTGTACGATTTGCACAAGGTAGATCGTAAGACTTATAAGATTTCTAACTACTGGTCTAAACTAAGACCCGACGGCAAGTTTACTTCTTCTATTTTAGCCACGATTAAGAAAACGGATGATATTACTCCTGAAGATATATTATCAATATTAAATTACTACAAAAGCACATATAGGCCAATTAAATCACAATATCATCCTAAAACCGGAAATGAATGTTGTGCATTTATAGACATTACAGATTTTCATTTGGATAAGAGGGAATTGGCGGAAACAAAGCCGGAAGATAAGAAAGCGTTGTTTTTGACTGTTTTAAGGAACCTTCTTGACAAATCTTGCGTTTCTTATAATGTAAAGAAGATTGCCTTTATTGTTGGTTCGGATATGCTGCATACTGACAACATATTAGGACAAACAACGAAAGGAACTCCACAAGAATATACTTTAAGGTGGGATGAATCGTTTGAAATGGCATTTGACATTTACAACGAAAGCATTCAAATGATGAAAGAATACTGCCCTATTATAGATATTATACTCGTTTTATCTAATCACAGCAGAACAAAAGAGTACTATTTAGCATCAGCACTTCAGAAATATTTTGAAAATGATGATAATATATCTTTTGACATAACGCCCTTGCCAAGAAAGATATTTACTTATGGGTGTACATTTATAGGTCTTCATCATGGGAACACAAAATTAGAATCGTTGCCATTAGTATTTTCGAGAGAATTTGGATTTCAATGGGGGTCATGCAAGTTTCACGAAATAAAAGTCGGGGATAAGCATCATTACATGGAGAAGGATTATCATGGCGTATTAATAAAACAGCTTCCGGCATTAACTGGAGAAGACACATGGCACAATGACAACAACTATGTTTGTCAGGTGAAAGGCGCAGTTTCAACCATTTACGATATAACCAAAGGTAGGGTTGCCGATATTCATGAGCGTATATGACCAACATAGACGATCACCTGAATCAGCTTATATACAAGTTCAGTTGTGACTACACCACCAATAGAGATCAAGGATTATTATCTACCGGATTTGAAGAGATAGACAATATTATCGGTGGTTATCCAAAGGGATGTATCATTGAAATAGTTGGCAAAGAAGCATCTGCCAAAACATATATGTCCTTAAAGGCTATTGAGAAAATACATGAAAAAGGCGGATATGCTATTTATTACGACACTGATAGAACATTTGTCAATAGCTATATAGATAATTTCGACATAGATCCCGACATGATGAATGTCATTAGACCTGACGACGGTCATGACATTTTGGATTCAATGGATAGGATTATAAGGACTGGTGCTGTTAGTATGTTCATCATAGACTCTATTACGGCTATTATGCCAAAATGCGGAGAAGGAGATGCTATATCTCATTTAAAGTACATCAGCAGACTAACGAAGGTTATATCACAAACAATAGGGCAAAGTGGATGTTATTGCATATTTACTAATCAAGTAAGGGAAAACAGTTTAGGAACTACTTCAACTGGCGGTAAGATTCTAAGGCATTATGCAAACATAAGGATTAATACATCGAGGACTAATAAGTTCATACGACATAATGACGAAATAATTGGAGAAACCATCTCCGTAAAAATATTAGATAAAAAAACGTCTAAAGAGGATAGGCGTCATTTCAAATCAACTAAAATAGACATACTCTATACCTAGACCCAGAGCGAGAGAAAATCTGGAAGGTGAAAAACAAAGAAATAGTCTCTACCATACGAAATCATTTTGACAGCCCACTTTCGGATGACAACAAGTTATCTGAGAGGTGGGTTCTTTTTGTATTAGAGAAAATAAGAGCTGCATTACTTTACGAGGATGTCATGGCTCAAAGGGTCATCAATGATAACAATAAGCAGACTATAAGCATACCATTTGTAGAAACTGATGAAGAATTTTGCGATTGCGAAGGAAGCTTTAGGTCTGTCTGCAAGATACTAAGATCAAGATGTCCTATTCCTAAATTGATTGAGAATAAGATATACGATATATCTTCTAAATCAGGTAGACTTCAATTTGAGGTTATAGAGCCACAAGCTCTTAAATATAAAGCTGATTCACGAATAGAGGCTAACAGAAAAAAGATATATGTGTTCTTCAGGACATTTTCTGACGGAAAATATCTGTATTTGGCCAATTCAAGTTTTATAGATATTGGAATACTCGTTGGTCTTTTCGAGGAGCCTATGAAGGCAATTGAGTTTAATTGCTGCGACAACAAGCTACCAAGCTGCAATCCATTGGATGAAGACTTTATCATAGATGACAGACTCATACCAAAATTAACAGAAATAGCCATTAAGTATTTTGCCACTGCATTAGGAAGAGCGGATATACTCAACAATGATATGTCGGATATAGATATTAACGCTATTCCAAGTTTACAAAAAGGAAGCAAGAAATAATTTATGCCCAGAGCGATAGAAAGAGATAGGAAGAGAGATCCCATGCTTGATGTATGGACAGAAGCAGAATATAAAAAGAACGTGACAGACAACCAGTTTGTAAAGCAGTTACCATACGGAGTTAATGAAGCTGCGTATCACTGGATGAAAACTCGCGGAAAGAAGACTGATGATATGGAGAAATACAAAAAGATCATATCGGAGTTTTTCTTAGAACTAAGCAGGAATATTATTCAGAAGAATTATCCTTATACATGGTACAGAGTTGGTGAGTTTTATATTTCGAAGTTTAACGGATCACCAGCACTAAATTCTCTGAAGAGTATGAAGCACAAGAGAATATTAAGCTTCGTAAATTTAGCTACAAGTGGGTGGATATACCAGTTTTACTGGGCGAGGAAAAGGACAATATTTTACAATAGAGATTGCTACACATTCACTGCCGTAGAAGGCAAGCATGAAATATGCGGAAAGAGGGGTGTAAAAGGTTGGATAAGAAAACTACATGACGACAATAAGCTGACTGATTACAATGCGTTTGTAAGAAACGATGCTATGGCGTGGAGAAGAAGAAAGAAAAGAGAAGAACAGAGAGCAAAAGAAAAGCAAGATCGTGAGAACAAAATAAAGGAACTGATCAGCTAATATACTATGGATTTAGAATATATAAGCATTAAGACTGTTTTAGAAGACTACATAGACTATTCCGGTGAAGAATTACAGATACCGGAGTCTGTTGTCTTAAAGACAGCTAATGACACTATGCAAAAAATAACTACTGGCGAAAATCTTGATTTGCGGATAGTAAAGTTAGAAATAAAAGACTATCAAGCTGTTTTACCAAAAGGATTTAAGTCAGTGGTACAATGTTTATATAGAGACCTTACCTCGCATAAAGTTCGTAGAGAAGAAGTCGTTGAGTGGTCACAAAACTTATATGGCGAAGACGGATGTAAGTTGAAAATAAATTTGGAGTGTCCTACTTGTCATTCTGAAGAATGTAATTGTGATAGCGATGTTGTCATTGTAAATGTAGATAGAATATGGCAAGATTCACACCCAGAGTATTACGCATCAAAGAGATATTTGCATAACTACGGTAGGGTTGGCGAACCACGCCATAATTCTTGCTATGATTTTAAGATTATGAGGCGTAGGCAGAATAACTTTGGTATGCTTTCGTACCATATACCAAACTGCGTTAATCTAAGCTTTGATGATCCGTCTCATGCAGAATACGAAATATCACTTCCAAAGATAGTAACTTCTATAAAGGATGGTGAAATACTATTATCTTACCTATCGACTATTTTGGATGACGAAGGGTATTTTATGATACCGAATCATGCACGAGTTTCAGAGGCATTATTTTATGCTATTGAAGAAAGGATGCTTTGGAAGAAATTTAGAAAAACAGCGGATCCAAAATTCAGAGAATTATTCTTGATTGCTGAAAAGAAAAAGAACGAATCTATATCTTTAGCAAGATCAGCCATACAAGTTCCAAGTTATGATCAGTGGATGGAATTTGCACGTAATCATTGGACAAAATACATACCAGAAACAATAGACCGAAACGAAGTTAATCTCGGAAGGGCTACTACTGACAGGTATAGAAATCCTAAATATTAATGGGACAACAAGTAAGAAATATGTTTGGCGGAGGCATGAATTTAGATGCCGTACCTTCTATGCAGCCTGATGGCACGTATAGGGTTGCTGTCAACGCGCAACATGAAAGCTATGATTTTAATGCTTTTGGACTCGTTAACGAGCCTTCGAATGAGCTATGTTTTTCAATACCTAAAGGATACAAAATATGTGGGTGGGGACTGATAGAGGAGCGGGACCAATTCATCATATTCTCACACAATGAGGAGACTCGAATATCGCAGATAGGGATCGGAGATACAAAAACTTGTACGTACAAGGTTGTGTTAGAGGACTCCGATCCTGTGCGATTTTTGAATAAGTTTTGTTTTACCCAGAGCGAGAAGATAGTACCACAATTTAAGCATTTAAGACCCTGCAATAATCTATGGGTTTATTGGTCTAATGGATTTACTTATTACAGATTGAATCTTGATGCTGATCTTTGTGATATTAAATATGAGGACATAGTATTATTCGACTGCAAATGCCCTTCAATTATAAATGCTGCTGTTGTAGAGGACGGCAGTGATTTATTATACGTTGGTGCTTATCAATTTGTATGTCAACTTGTAGATGACGATGAGAATAAGACAAACTGGTTTAACATTGGCAATCCAGTAGTAGTTACAAGCCCTGACAATAAGTTAGGGGATAAGTCTGATAAGGCGGTTTTGCTGACCATAAGCAGCTTACCAAAGAGCTTTCCGAAATTAAATCTTGCAGTAATTAAGACCATTGGAGGTGTTCAAACGGCGGAAGTCTTTACAACACTTTACCACAATGGCAGAAGAATATCTTATATTTATAGGGGCAAAGATAAGGATGACGAGGCTATATCAATACAAGAGATATTAGCACGTAAGACTGGATATATCAGAGGAAGGGATTTAGTTCAAAGAGACGGAAGATTGTTTTTATACAATCTAATGGAAGAATGGAATCTCGATGCTCAATCTTACGCAAATAAAATAAAGACATCGTTCATTGTTGGAAAGATGCCCGCTAAATATGCAGGTGATGTTCCAACATTGCCCAGAGGAGAAGTAATATCATTAGCAGCGGTTTATAATTATTGTGACGGAACATCATCGCTTGGATTTCACATACCAGGAAGAACTGGCAGCAAGGATGATTTTACCATAATTCCCGCATCAGATCCATCAAATTGCACAAACTGCGATAAATTTAAGTGGGAACTTGAGAATACCGCTTACATAGAAGAAGATTATTGTAATAACTCATTTGGGATAAAGAGTTCCTCAATAGAGGATTTATATACGGATACCTTTGTAGAAGAGTCTGTTATCTACCAAAAAATAAGCAGGGAGGTCATTTCTAAATGTAAAATGAATCCCGATATATTTGCAGACGATCAACTTTGCGTAACACCCGATAACAGTGGGCTTGATTGTGAAGATTGCAGTTCAGCTGTTCCACCAACGGCAGATATAGTAATAGGCAAGGTACTCTGCCCCGATGAAGAGGAATGCGTTGATGGCTATTGTCCAACAACGGGGAAGCCGTGTAAGTTTTGCTCTACTTGCGGAGGAGGTGATTATTTCTTAGAGCTAAAGCAGCAGTCTTATTATGAGGCTGGTGGATCATCCATAGATCCCGCAGCAGCGGAGTTTGAATCATGCCCCAGCGGTGATGTTGTTTATGACGATAAAGGATGCAATATTGTAGGATATAAGCCCTACAAAGCAGCAAAGGGAAAGTTTGGTTACTGGCAAAGCTCTGAATTGTATCCTAAAACAAAAGGCTGCGATGGATCCTATTTATATGGAGAGTTAGCTGGCACTCCGATACGTCATCATTTGGTTCCAGATGAATCTCTTGTAAAGTTCTCTGTATCCAAGAATAATGGCGTCATAGGCAATAATAATATTGATAACTACGAATGGCTAAATACTGATGTATTTGTTATTGGTCTTGAGGTATGTGGAATAGAACTTCCTCCAAATCCGCCTAAACCCTACTGCCCCAATAATCCAGTAAGCATATATTGGCAGAAAGTAGATCCTATTGATAGAAAAGTAAATGCAAGAGGACTTCTGACTCACACCTTTAAAGGAAAGATAAGAGGTAAGGAATACGCTGTACCCAAAAACGCCGTAAATAGCCTTGAATATTATGATAGACATATAGAGGCAAGTGATTTTACGGCTATAAAAAAGTTTAGAGGTGGCGGAAATATAAATCTTCCAGTATATAACTTTCATAGCCCAGATACTCATTTTCAAAAGACACCACTTACAGCAGACAGAGTTAAAGTTCCTTATGAAGTCTTTGGCACTGGGGAGAGATATGGCATATGGGCTGAAGGGGAGGAGCCTATAAATATGTGGCATACGACCACCAATGAAAGAGGAACACGGCAGAGCATAAATCTCAACAAAACAGACGAAACTGGTGATGTTATTGTTGTCGATACCACTGGCAAGTGTAAGAGATTTGTAGAGGTTCTTTATACCTTAGATGCTTGCGATAAGGCTAACTCTGAGATATATCAAACCTGCGTAGAGCTTGTTGTAGATAAAAACTTAGTATCATCATTCAAGGTAACACTTAATGGCGTAGAATATCCTACACTAAGTAAAGAAAACATTTTATGTAAAACATTAATTGACCCCAACGATCCCGTTGTTGACTATGAAATAGAATTTACTCTATTTGACGGTGGAAACCTTTGTAGATACAAGGGAGGTGCAGTCTTGAAAGCCACAAGAAGGAAAGGCGGAAGGTGTACTGACAGCAAAACAGAGCATCTTGATAGCTTAGACAGGCAAGAGTCAACCCATAAGTACACCAAAGGATCAAAAAGATGCATAACTGGAATATCATATGCGGATAAAGACAGCATAGTAGACAAGGGAGAAAGATTCACATACTCCTTGCTTAACCTAAAGAGGGAAAGTAGCGTTTACTTAGAGTTATCTGGAGAACCGCTAAGACTAAATAACAGCATAGACAAATACCTCACAGACGGGAAGTATAATGGTCTTGGAGATGCCGCTGATGAAACATCAGACGGATCTTTCTTTGGAGATGTTGCCTGTGAGAATTGCCCTATTTCAATAGCTTCAGCTCACCATGCCATATTATTAAATGACTCTCCCAATCAATATGGAAGGATAGAATCAGCCACATATATTCCACTTGGAATGGACTTAAGCCCTATTGATGTTACTTGCGGAAGATTGGAGAAATTTGGAATTGGCGACTCATACATAGGTCTTCATTCATTCAGGAGGATGTCTTTTGTTACCGATAAGATTGGAACGCTCGACGACCAACTTCCCCCAGAAATAGATAGGCTCGGAAAAAGCTTTTTGGGAATAGACCTTGCTATTTATGTCGATAGGTTACTATGTAGACATGATTGCAGTCAAATACCACCAAGATGTGAATTAGCCGAAACACAAGACGGCATAAGATACTTAGATCACAGAAAGAATATCAATCTTCGTGATGACTATGAATTTTGCTGGAATCCTACTAAAACACCTTTTGCGGGATATACTGGGCGTGACACCTATCATGGCAATACATTAAATACGGTAGTCCATTTCTGGACGGAGAGCAGGATAAATCTGTGGAAACTTCAAAACGGAGATGCGGATCCATATCACTTTGAATTTAATAAAACATATCCGACATCCACAGGGGCTGATGTTACCTATGAAAAAGTAGCAAGGAATAGATCTAAACTAAAGCTCGATAGCTCAATACCAGAAGATACCCCGTGGACATTTGCATGGCTCAATAGGATAGGCGTAAGGTGGAGAACAATAGCCTTGCTTAAGCGAATAATACTAACCTGCGTAAAACTTCTTATTGTAATAGGAATACCGTTAGTTTTAGCTACCGCATTGGGCGGTGGAATTGTTGGTGATATATTATCTGGAGTTATATTGGGATGGTTTTTATTTAACGACAAAATAAGCCTATTAATATGTCAGTGGCTTTATAAACTATTTTCAATAAGGCAATGCAGGCCAAAATGCTTGGCTGGTAGATCAAACTGCTATATTGCTGATGACGATACTCTTCCGTGGGATGATAACTACTATGGGTATAATTGGGACTTCAATACTCTCAACGATCTTGAGACAAAGATAGGGATGCCTGATCCTTATGATACTTGTGTATGTGAAGTTGGCGAGGGCAATCAGATAGTATACTCTGCGAAACAAAATACACTAAGTATTATAGATGCTTACAAAAACTTCCTACCAAATAGCTATTTAAACATACCTGCTGATTTCGGAAAAATAAAGTCTTTATTCTCGCTGAATAACAACTTTTATGCACAGACATCAGACATGATAATCAACATAGCCACTTCTGATGGGTTGCTTGACTTACAGAATGGACAGATATTAGAGGTTCTTACCGAGGGTGGCGATCTAAGAACAAGACCGAAGGAGATGTTTTCGGACGTGCCAGAGGGATATGCTGGAACAATAGATCCTAATGCTGCTATTAACACACAGTATGGCAGGTTTACGGTTGATAGAAAAGCTAAGAAGATATTCTTATTTGGAAGAGGATTGGTCGAAATCTCCAATTTCGGAGTCAGGAACTTCTTAAAAGAGAATTTGGACTTAGAACTTGCAAAACAGTTTCCTGATTTCATAAATGTTGATGAAGCTGCCGGAATTGGATATAAGTTAGGGTTTGACCACCGATTTAACAAATTCTTATTCACTAAGATAGATTATAGCGCAAAACATCCCGAAACACTAAGAGTTGAAAACGGAACTTCGCTTAGGTTAAAAGAAGGTGGATTAGCTGTATCATTAGACGACACTACACATTTTGAGAATAAAAGCTTTACATTAAGTTATGACCCGAATACTAAAGTCTGGGTAAGCTTTCATACATACTTCCCTGAAGGATATGCCTATGACAGAGACCATATGTATTCTATTAAGGATGGCGAATTTTGGAAGCATGGGGATAAGTATGGAGAGTTTCAGATGTTTTACGGAAAATATCATCCCCACGCCATAGAATTTGTTATTCATCAGAAGGATATGGCTCATGCAACATTTACTGACATTGAAATGGATGTAGATGCCAGCGAATATGATGGAAAGGCATGGATTAGTGGTCGCGAGGAAACTTTTGATAGCATATTAGCGTATAACGATACCAACACAACAGGATTAACAAAACTTGTCAAAAAAGATACTGCTAATGCTATTTCAAGTTCTACGCAAAAGGCGGATGAATCACAGATAGATTGGCAGAGAGATTTGGTTAGAATTAACAAACTGAAGAACAGAAATACTTCTCCTGATACGGCTATGTTTGACGGTAGAGGGACAGACGGACTTTCTATATTAAACGAAAATGTGGTCGATCCGAAAGCCACAACGAATAGATTTGAGGGAAAGTATATGATTGCAAGATTAATACTTGATAATCCTGACAAATCAAACTTACAACATTTAACAAAACGTGTAATTACAGAACAAGATAAAACAACACGATGAAGAAAGTAAAAAAAGCAAAATGCGCTTTACCAAAATATGACTTTTCTGGGCTTGTGGGAATGTCAAGCAATATGCTTCCAGGCATCGGTCAGGCAGATCAGATAGCCGGACTTGCCGCGTCTAAGAACAGAGACAGCGGAAGTGTAGCAGATAATTGGCTAAATAGAGATCCATATGGCAAGATAAAAGATGGATTCAAGAAGGCATTGCCATTTGCAGGGTTAGCAGGGTCGGCTATTTACACTGCTGCCAATCCTTCTGACGACTATTCAGATGAGAAGTCATCGGCATTAGGCATGGGATTACAAGGTGCTGCTATGGGATCTCAATTTGGAGGAATTTATGGAGCCATTGGTGGCGGGTTACTTGGAGCAGGAGCTGGCTGGCTTGGTGCTAAGAAGCGGAATATAGAAAGAGAAGAGAGAGATAATAATTTATACAACGCTTATATATTAAACTCTACTATTGATCCTGCCAAAATGGAAGAGGGCGGTCCGATACATATTAAAGAAGAAAACAAAGGCAAGTTTACCAAATACGCCAACAGCAAAGGAATGAGCGTACAAGAAGCAGCACACTGGGTCATGGCACATAGCAAAGACCCTGATTTAAGAAAGAGAGCGCAATTTGCTATTAATGCAACTAAATTCAATCATCCACATAAAATGGAAGAAGGAGGAGAAGTAGAAAAAGGTGGCTCCGATTTTGAAGAAACCGGAAGCTATATGTCTATGCCAGTTATGGATAAGAACAATGTCATCATACCGCAAATGTATGGTAGTGTTGGAGACAAAGGAATACCCATTACGCATATACAGACAGAGGATGGAGAAAAAATTATCTATCCCGACGGTAGCATATTTGACACCAAAGCTAAGGTTACTCATGAGAAGATGAGTAAGGACGAGGTAACAGATATACTGCCGCAAGGAGCATATGTAGCTGGAGCAAGGGATAAGCAAATTATCAAAAAGAAGGATGCCGAAAAGATATCGCTGGGTAATGCAGCGATGATGTATAACGAATTTGACAATTCACCGAACACATTGGCGGAGGAAGTTAAAATGTCGGATCTCTTTAAAAGAGAAGAACACACACCTTCTGAACTTGCCGATATAATTAAGAAGAAATTCAAGATGAGTAAAAAAGAAAGCGACGCATTTACGGATATAACAAATGCAGAGAATAAGATAGGCAGGATGCCGTATCTAATGAACTTGATAAGCATGGTTGAGTCTAAGAAAGAAAAAAAGCAACGAACACCTGATCAAATAATGAAGAAAGGTAGGGTGGTTAAAAAATATGACTCAAGCGGATGGGTCGATGTTTTAAATAGATACTTAACACCAGAAGTTATAGATAGGATAAAGAGCGGAGACTCATCTAATCCTTCTGTTGATCCTACCATAAATAGAGCAGGGCAAACAGGGTTAAATATCCCAAACGGCGGAATAAAGACTATATATCCATTTGATGACGCATCTCCATCAAACCAATATAGCGTTGACTTGCCAGTAGGACCGACATCATCACAAAGCCAAGCACCATCAAATACACCAACCGATAATCCACTCGATTCAATCTACAAACAATACGGAGAAGACTCTAAGAAGTTTGCAGATAAGTATCAACAGAAATATGCCGATTACTTTAAATATGCAAGAGGGGCAAATGCAGCTGCTAATGGCATTGGAATACTTGGAACAGTTGGTCAAAGCAGCTATGTAAATCCTGGTTTACTAAGCAGCCGATATGCTGATCAGATGTTTCAAAAAGTTCCTAATTTTGTAAGGGAAGCCAATAAGACTGAATCGTTAGCGCCACTTTATTCTATTGCAAGAAATCAAGGCGCATTAGCATTACCTACCAGCACAACCATGTCGAGATTATCTCCGATGGTATCAAATGCAGTAAACACTATTAATCAGACAAATAAGCAGTTTGCTTTGGATGATGTAGCTAAGGACAATGCTAAATACAAGTTCAGACAAGATATAGAGAACAGAAATCTCGAAAAACTTGCCAATGCAGAGAACAGGACAACGGGTCTTGACAACTACAAGCTTTCTCAGACAACTGGTTTCATGGGAAGGGCTTTGACTGGCGATGCGTCATTGCGCGGAAAAGAAATTGGAACAATGTACGGCATTGAAAAAGGAGGTCTTGACACCCCCCTTGATTTAGCCACTAAGCTTGTATCACTAAAAATGCAGGACAATTACATAAATGAATTAAAAAAGACTGGCGAGAAAAAGAATGCATATGTTTCACCTGAATTAACAACTACAGGCTCAGGAAAAAGTGATGTTGGGGGCACAGGAACAACTTCAAATACACAACAACAAACTACGGATGGATTGAGCTACAGAAAGCCACCATTGGGCACTGATTCACCAAACAGTTACTATCTATCCCTAAATGATGTTCCTTCGTACCAAATGTATAAATCGGGGTATAGTCCAGAAGGATCTTTAATACAGAAAATAGTTCCAGATCAAAAAGATTTAAATCTATTAGGCGACATAAAAGCAAACCCTAATAAATATTCACCAGAAAGCATAAAATCTGTACAAAAAATGCTTAATGATACATATGGATATCCCGTTAAAGTTGATGGGAAATATGGACCTCAGACAAAAAAATATTTAACACAAATACTAAATCTTATCTCTAAACAATAAATAATTTTTTGTATATTTGTGGTCAGTTTTAACCTTACAATGGTACTATAAAACATAAAATATGCCAGATAATATATACGGTATAAACGTTGGTCAAGTAGAGACTCCGGCTTCGGGTGGGTTAGGTGGTCGTGGTGGCGGTATTGGCGCAGGAAACAATGCGCTTAATACGCTCATGCGGGCACAGATGAAAATGGCGGATATAGAGGCCGACAAGCAGAAGCAAGCTACTCAAAACGCCAACACATTATTTCAGGTACTTGTAAAGGGAAAGGGCGCCGGAATGAAAGACGAGGGTGATTATCTTGGCTTTACACCTCAAAATGAATATGAATCTAAATTAGCACAATCTGCGCTTTCTGCCATTAACGACAACATTAATAAATTTGCAGCAGACGGTACTAATATTGGATATGCTAATATGCAAAAAAACATAGATGAAATCCTCAACAACAAAGAAATCATCTATGCAGGAGCGGCTAATAAAAGAATTGGTGGTGCGTTAAAAACAATACAAGAAAAGGGACTCAATGTTCATCCTTATTACTGGGACCAGTATCAAAGATACCAAAATTCGGGAGATCCATCTTCATACGATTTAAGAACATTGGTCAACCCACAGGAATATGTACAAACTCCCGTTGATGTAGATAAGGACTTTGCGGAAATGAAAGACAAGGGACTGTCTTTTGAGATAAGAACAGACCCCGACACGAAAAAGAATTTTATTGTCACTACTCAAGATAATAAAGAGCAGATGACAGGCTTTCTTAAGAACAAGTATCGCCATAACTTTGAAATGGACTTTGAAAAACACAAGGCCGATAGGGAAAATGACCCTGTATATGGTCAATTTATGGCAGCTGGTGGCAACGAAGAAGATGCTAAGAAGCGTTATGTTGACGAAAGAGCAAGAATGGCGGCTGATGAATTAGCTGTCACTAAAAACGAAAAACCAGGCTCTATTCTCGGAAGAACTATGGAAGGTGAGCAGGATATTCGGAATATGGATATTGCGAAGGCGAAGAAGATCGGAGAGGATAGAACAGAAGAGTGGAAGAAGCGAGAAGAAATATCTAATGCAAATAAGATAGCTCGCATGAAACAGCAAGGAGAGTCGTGGATCAAAGCTGCCGAAGCGAGAGGGGTGAATGTTAAAAATATGACAGCAGGGCAATTAGCTGTCGTAAATGCGGCTCATAAAAAAGCAGAAGAGAAAGGAATAAAATTAGATGCCGTGAAAGTCGCCGATGCCGCAAGAAGAATAAAAGAAGACAAATACAAATCAGAGGAAGAATACCAACAGGCAGTATATGACGAAGCAACATCATATAACTTAAACTCTACTAAAGCAGATCACGAAAATATATATAAGACTATTCAGAAAAACGTCAATGAAGGTAATAAGCAATATACAGATTTCAATATAATTGGAGATCCGACGCAGCATAGTCTCATTGAGGAAAAGAATAGTCCGGCACATGGAATATTCGACTACCCAACTCAAGGTAAGGATGCCGTTGAACAGACTTTTGTTGACGAGATAACAGGTACTAAGATAAAAGGCGGCAATCAAATTGCTACTGGATTCATCATTACGAAAAACAGTGATTATTTTGACGGAATGACTAGTGCTGCTCAAAAACTCGGCAAGCCACTTGATGAAAAAGATATAGAATCATATAATAAACGCGGATATAAGTTAGACCCTGACGAAAAATACTATCGAGTTCCGGTAGAGTTTAAGCTTAATAGTTTGGCAAGTACTGGAATGGCAGATAGGATTAAGTACATGGAATCTGAAGGAACTGGGGGATATAATGCCTACAACCCAAAATCAGGAGCAAGTGGAGCTTATCAGTTTCTTAAATCAACTGGCAAGAACTTAGCAATAGCGCATGGTCTCGCAAAAGACGAAAACGACTACTTAGAAAAAATGAAGGATCCTGCTTTTCAGGATAAGTTATATTCTGTATGGGATCAGACTTATCTAAAACCAGCAGCAGCATTGCTTCAAAAAAGAGTTAGCCAAGACCCTACATTAGAATCCGATTTATTAAAGACTCTTAATGAAATCGGATCCACTCTAAAAGATCCCATAACAATGACAGCAGTGCCTAACTGGGTCTGGACATATCTATTGCACCATGATGGGTCAGTAGACACAGTAGTCAATTCCATTAAAAATAAAAATACAGCTGACTATGATAATGCAATGGCTGTAATTAAGAAAGCATTAAAAGCTTATGGAGGCGGAGACGTAGATGATTCTTTTGATACTAATAATGACTATAACAACGTAGCTAAGGAAAGCGAATCAACGTCAAACCCCACTTCTACCGAAGCAGTCAAGCAACCAGAACAGAAAAGCACTAAGGGACTAAAGCTATCACAAGTAGCTGATTCTCTATCAAACAGAAAGTAATATGCCCAATATTAAAGGAGATCCAAAAATACTATATAAGTTTTTAAAGGACAACGCCCCCGATTTCGTGGATATGGACGAGGCAAGTTTCAGCGAATTTGCCAAAGACAAGAAGAATATGGATGGGTTGTTTGACGTCCTTACGACTGATGAGCGTTCACCAGTCAAGGATCTTATTGACATGAATAAGGACGAGTTTCTGTCCAATTTCGGAGACTTTAGTGGTGGCGGGTCTGTCGCAAATAATGGTAATATTGGTGACAAAAATAAACCACAGTCTATAAATCAACAAAACACGGCATTTAGCCCTGCTAATCTCGGCATAGAAAATCCATACCAATCTGAAACGAGAGTTGGCGTATCATCAAAAGAAAAGATTGCAAGCGAAATAGGCAAACAGCCTCAATATGCCGACAGACCATTATCCAAACAGGGGCAAATCGCGGAAAAGCAATTTGGCATAAATCCAGCAGATTACAAAGAGCATCAGCCGTATTTAACTGATTACCCAGAATACAATGAACTATCTAAGCTAAATAAGAAAGATTTAGAAAAAAGATATCATGACCTAAATTATCTATTAGATAACGCTCCCACTGAATCTGATAAAAAAGCTTTAGAATCTCAACTCGGCAGAGTTACGGATATAATGGCTAATAAGTATAACCCCGATAGGTTTACAGTTGTAAACGGAGAAGACAATATATCCAACAGTCTCGCTAATGGTAAAGATTGGGCTTCGTCATACGAAGGTAGCCGATTAAAGACAATAGCCAACCTAAAAGCACTTGAATCCGTGCAGGGAGACTTAAAGAGTAAATTAAACAAGGAACTGAATGTTCCGCAAGGGTTTGATGCCTACGAGGCGTGGAAACAGTTATCAGCACCACCACAAGCGGGAGAGACAAAACAACTTGATGAAAGGCAGACTGCTTTCTTGATGGCGGTAGAGAATAACGCAAATTTTGAAAAGTTAAGAAAGTTCGACAACCTACTTACAAACCAAAAAGAGCAATACAACAAGGCATTTGGAGTAGAAAATGATATAGAGAATACATCTAATGAGATACAGGCTAAAATAGATGCTGAAGAACAAGCTGGTGGAAGTATTGGCGGCAGCAATGCACTCAAGGCATTAAGAAATACATGGAAGACTACTCCATATAAACTAAATGCCGTATATGACTACCTACAAGGGTTATCAGTAGATGTATTTGGAAAGATGGTCCCAAATCCTGATGATCCAAGAACAGGGATATATAACAGTCTTGTTGACTCTGGAAGAAAGGATTTGGCGGATAAAATGATGACGCAATCTTATGAGAACTTCAAGAAGGAATACAAGACCGAAGAAGCACAGAATAGACCATCTACCAAGTACCAAAAAGGACTTACAGAGAAAAATGCTGTTGTCGATGGCTATAATTTAGTTATAGACGACAATAATAAAGTACAAGCTGTTAGGGATAAAGAGGGATATATCATTCAATACCCTTATCCAAAAGCAATAGCAGCAGCTCAAAAATTCGAAAAAGATCCTACTAAGTTTGAAACATCACGCACAAGTGATTTTGGACAAAGGATTGGCTCTGCGTTAGTGTCTACGGAGTATGTTATTTCAGACATGGCTCCCATGATTATTGCAGGATCGGTTACAGGCGGAATGATTCCAATGGCTACTGCTACATTTGCCCAAATGTATGCTAATTACTACCCTGAAGCTGTTGAGAAATTTGGAGATTCAAATAAGGCATCTGCTTATTCTGCGTTTAGAGCCGGAATAGATTCTTGGATTGAACTTGGAATTGGCAACTTAGAGCAAAAAACTGCTGCTGCTATTAGAGGTAGAGTAGCAGCCAACATGGAGGATATATCTAAAAGAGTTGCTTCAGGTGAATTTACTACCGAGTACGGCATAAAGCAATTCTTAAAAGACTATGTATCTACACTAAAAGAGGCAGTTGGAGGTGAAACAGCGGAGGAAATAGTACAGCAAATGAATGGCGATTTCTTTAACGCCATGACAGGAAGAAAAGAGGATGTATCAAAAATTACGGATTACTTAGAATTACTTGTTCAAACGCCACTTGCTACAATTCCAGTTGGGACAGCCGCGCACATAATTTCGCATAATACCTTTAAAAAAGATATTCGAAATGCCATTGACAACCCACAAGCATTTAGCACTGCTGTTGCCAATAACATAGAAAACAAAGTAATTACGAAAGAGCAAGGTGAGCAGTCTATTCAATTTATCAAAGGAATAGCAGAACAGGTAGATGAGTACAAAAATCTTGGGGCTACCAAAAAGGAACTCGACAAGATTAAGGATATTACGGTAGAACTTGCCATAAATAATAAAAGACTCGAAAATCTTAAAACAGAGAAGGGTCGGGAGAAGGTATCTAAGACTATTGCTGACTTACAGGCAAAGTTAGATAAGATGTCTTTCACAGCAGAGAACGACGAGAAGGTTTGGGATATTAAGGAAAAACCAGCTGCCGAAGAGACTCCACCCGCTAACGAACCACCCGCTAACGAAACGCCACCTTCAAACGAATCCACACCCGCTAACGAACAACCTGTTGACGAAATACCTACTAATAAAGCACCTATTGCCAAAAACGCACAATCATTTTCTACGAGCGAGGGAGTAAATGAGGGAGTAAATGAGGGTGTAAATACAGCTAATGATAAAAAAATAGAAGTAGGATCTTTTGTAGATTATGGCGGCATAAAGGGCAAGGTTGTTCAAGGAATAAATGGATTATACGTTGAACAAGATAATGGAGAGAAGGTATTTATAGAAGGCGGAGAAAATAAAGATGCCACATTAGACACACTTGGTATTACAGAATTAAGTCCAGCGGGAAAAGTAAAAGAAACAAGTACTGGAATATCTACTAATTTCGAGACAAATACAGTTACCATAGATAATGAACCACATGAATATGTTAGAGCCAACTCCGGAAAAGGAGGAGAAACAATAAGCGTAACAGTTAAAGATAAAAATGGAAAGGAAAAGACTATACGAAAACCAGAACACGTACAACAAATATTAACGGATAAGATTATATATGAAGGAAAAAATTCAGGCAGATCAGAAGCAGATATTGTCAGCGAACTCGAAAACACTGCCAGAGAACGCGGATCAAAGACAACAGCCTCACAAGAGCGTGGATCAGCAAAGCGAGACCGTATCAGAGTTTCTGAGCAGATACGATCCAAGCGAAAGGTTGAAAATCTTAGAAGATTATCTAGGAAGAAATTCGATAAAATAGATAATAGCAAAAAGGCACTATCTGAGATTGAAAATGAAATGGATGAATACTCGCGTTTGTTAGAAGCAGATGTTGAGACAAATCCGGAATATGTAAATGAGCAAGGAGGCTATTTTTCTGTTTTTGACGGCGGAGCCACGAGAGATGGTGTCACACCAGTTGATAAAAAATCAAATGCATCGTTTTTAGCAAAGGCATTATATCACAGGATACCGAAGAAGGTATTAAAATCAATTGGAGGTGGATCAATTGAGAAAGGGCAAGCTGTTATTAAGCACTTAAGAGATCTTAATAACAAGAGGAATATATTATTAAAATCAAATACTCCTACCAATGTACAGGCAGAGAAATTATCTGCTTCTCAGTTAGAAGCACAAGCATTGGCCGAAGAAAGGTCGCAATCTGAGCGTGAAATGCGAGACAGGGTTGGTGGCGAGACTTCTGACAATTCGCGAACTATAACTGCTGAGGCACTACCTATTACAGTTACCACTAAAACATCGGAAGATAGTAAAACTTCGCAAAAAGCACCGGAAAGTGGTACTAATAGCAAAAATTCTATTTCGCCACAAGAAGGAGATACCGTACAGCATACTCCAAAAGGATCAAAAACCGCCACTACTTATACAAGACAAAAAGATGGCAGATGGAAGTCTTCACGAAATGTATTTGCCGGAGAAAAGCTACAAGCCACACTTGATAATAAATGGAATACAGAAAATAAAAATAAACCAAATGAGAAAACAGGAACAGAAGAAACAGGAACAGCAACACGAGATAACGGAGTACCACAAACAGAAGAACGAGGAGATAAGGCAGAAGAGTCTGCAACAGAAGCAAGAACCAATGTCGTTGGAACAATTCCTACTTCAGACGAGACTGATTCACTTACAGGCCAAGTATCAGGATTGGATATACAGGGGGATAGAAACCAAAGAGAAGAGGCTGGAACTGGGAAGGAGCATAATCAACAAGTTTCAAAACAAGGAGAAATAAAAGAAGAAACAAAGTCAGAGGACAAAGCAGCAGAAATCGTAAGAAAAGCATTTACTCTACCACATAAAAAACTATTTTCCAAAACAGGAGGAAATGACACAGAAACAACAACTGGCAAAAACGAAGGAAAGCAAGTAAAATACGCATCTTCTGTATATCTTAACAATTTAATAGACAGTGCACTTAAAAGTGGCGATAAAACAAAGGCTGTTGCACTAAGACTTGTTAAAAAGCTATTGCCCACAATTAGAGCAAATGGCATTAAACTTATCATTCACGAGAGCAATTCATCCATGCATGCAGCTCAAGTGGAAGCTGGTGGGTCAGTTGTCATGCAAGCGGAGAGGGGATTTTTCGACCCCAACAAAAAAGAAATCCACATCAATCTTGAAAAAACAAATAAGCAAACACCCATACATGAAGTAATACACCCTATCATAGCTGCTGTTGCCAAAATGAATAGCAAGGCGATGGCCAATTTTGTAAGGCAAGTTATATCAGACCCCGTATTGGGAGAGGATATATTTAAGTTTGTAGTTAAGAATTATGGAATAGAAGACATGGCTGCTGCAACTGATGAAATGGTTGTATCGTATCTTGGAAGCCGTGTAGCGCGAATTATTGAAAGCAAAGAGAGCTTAGACGAAGCAAAGAATCCTATTCTAAGAAGGATTTCTAAATTCTTTAGAGATCTATTTAGGGATTTGGGAATTGGTGTATCTACTGCCGATGTATTTGGTCCGCTTAACAATAGATCAAATATTAATAACTTTGCGAGAGTTTTAGCAGAGGCATTTACGGAAGGAAAAATTAACATACCATTAGATAAACAAAATAAAGATGAAAAAATAAAACAATCAAAGTTGGGAGATACGGATTATGGATCGGTTATTGAACAATCAATAGATGATAGCAGCTACAAGAAAAAAATAGATGAGTTTATAAGCAAAAACAGCAAATTATTAGACAACGCATATAATGAAGCAAATAATGAAATTAGAAAAAAACCAATACCACAAGGAACAGACACAGAAGGCAATGGAATTATTGAAAAAGCAAAAGCCTATCTCACACGAGCAAGCTTGCCACCAGATCCAGAATCTAAGGGTTGGAGAGGACTTGCAAAGTCTATCAGAGAAAAAGAAGATTTAGCCTTAATTTATTTTGCAGCAAGAGAGGGAATACTAGGCAAAAAATCAGACTTTGTAAAGAGCAGCGACTTCCTAATCAAAAAATCAGAGAACAGAGTTTATAAGCCTGAAGGCGATGATTTTGTCACTAAGATAAATACGGGAGATCTTAATGATACGAGAACTGATCTTTTCAATAGACTATCGCTAATAAATGATGAATTTCCAGAATCGGCTTACAACATAGTCGGCGTTATACCTAATTTTGGAACAAATAATAAGACAGCGTTTGTATTAAAACAGAGATTCATACAAGGAAAGGCAGCGTCAAACGCGGAGATACAAAAAGACCTTGAAGCTAGAGGCTACAAAAGAATTGATAGCGATTACGAAAATCTCGGAATATTTCAAAAAGGAAGTATAGTCATTACTGATGTATTCAAAGACAATAACGACAGCCCCAATGTAATAAACAATAATGGAGTGCTGTTTTATATAGATCCAATTATATATGATGAAGCCGAAGATATTAAATTCTCAAAAACCGGGGAATATGCTGCAAGCAAGAAGAAATCGCAGGATAATGTAATAAACAGCCTTAATATATTATTCAGCAAGACGGGCGATGCTATACCTGCTCTTAGTGGAATAACTATTACAGCAGGACCACAAGAAACACAAACAAGAGCAGATAAAAGAAAGGAATACAAAAAGGCATTTGGAGAACGCGCTGCTGATGCTATATTAAGCAAGCTGCAAGTTGCAAGTATCTATCCAGCTCAAGAAGTTATCAACGAGCTTAAAAATATTATTCCCATAAAATCATCTATTACAGAGATATTGGAATTAATGGGTGGGCAGGTAAGCGAGGAGATTAAATTAGCGATAGAAAAAACAAATACTGACTCATCTGAAAAAAAATTACCACCACAAAGACCAGATGACTTATTAAATAAAGTAGGATACAAATATATTATCGGAAGTGGTCTTGAAGACGCAAGAGATTCTTTTCTTGGATATTATAAGGACGGAGAAGTTATATGTACACTTAAAACAGGAAGTTCACGCTTCAAAGACAGCTATGTTACTTTTTTTGTTCGAGACGATGCAAGAGAAACTCCACACGCCAATGATTTAACTCAAGAAAACCTAACAGACAGGTGGAAAGATTATCTTGAAAAGAAGGGAAGAAAAAATGACGATGGTACGTTTAATTTAAAAGGGCTAAGTCCCAATAAATTAGACCCATACAGTACATCTGTGATGAGTGTACAGATAAGCAAGGGAGCTAAGACGCTTAAATCAATAAGCAGATATAACCATACTTTAAGTGACCCAGATTACACATACCACAATCTTGACGATATTATTGATGGTCTGCATGATTCGTTTTACAACTATTTCAAAGTAGAACCTCCCAAAGCTGGTAAAAAAGCTATTCCAGATGGATTAATTAGAGATGGGAAGGGAAGAATATTCAAAACTCTTGGCGAAAAAGATGGAATCAATTGGGGTGACGGATTTTATATCGAGGCCAACGGAAAAACTGTATTTCTCGATCCCAACAAGCAGATAATGATTGATGGGACTATTTTTAATTCTGACGGATCTATTGAAGAAATATATTATGGATTAAATATAGGAAACATAAATAGCATTAAGTTTATTGGAAACGGCGCTATTAAAATAAATGCAATATTAGAAGGAAATGAATACGACGCTGTGCTTGAAAGCAAGAATGGGCTGCTCGTAAAGTTTAAAAGCGACAATTTAACCCAAATCGGGGATTACTTCTTATCCAGCAACACATCCCTAACCGAGATGTCTTTACCGCAAGCAACCCAAATCGGGAGTGGCTTCTTATACAGCAACACATCCCTAACCGAGATGTCTTTACCGCAAGCAACCAAAATCGGGAATGGCTTCTTATACAGCAACAAAAATGGAGTAAAAGAAAAAATACAAGCACAAATAAGCAGTATTAAATTCTCAAAAACTGGCGAAGATGAAATAAGTAAAGAATACAGTACAGAAGAAAAACAACGCATAGTCCACGACTTTATAGACAGCCAGTTTACATTAATGGAGGCTAATATAAAAACAAGTGGGGAAATATTAGATTCAACAAAAGAAGCATCTAAATCGGCGGCAAAAGAATTTGAAAGATTGCTACTTGAGCAAGTAACCGATTACGAGTTGTCGCAAGATGACAAAGACCATATATATGCAAGAGCCAAACTATTAACTGGCTATCAGAATATATTAAATGCTCAAAATAAAATTGATAGCTCATTAGCAAGCGGTATTGTAAACCATGCAGTCATAGATGCCTTTAGAGAGCTTTATAATCTTGATCCGTCCACCTATAAAAACCAAAGTTGGGCGGAACACAGAGAGCAGTCTTGGGAATACTTACAGAACAATAAAAAGCTAACCAAAGAAAATGCGTTAAATCTCGCTAAAAATCTTATAGACAACCCAAGAGCAACTGAGACAAACAGCCATGACGTTGTTTTGCTACATTCTTTCTCATTGTTTGTCGGGCAAGCATTAGAAAACCATAAGAATGATCCAAAAAGAACAAGCGATTCAATAGACGAAAGAAGGAAGTGGCAAGAAGAGAACGATGCTTTGCAAGAAGAAGCCAATACCATATTAATTGGCATGAAGGTATTAGGGTCCATATATGGACTTGGGCTTGGATATACTGGAAAAGGTCATTTTTATCCTGTTATAGAATCAGCACAAGAGCTTTCTGAAAGGGTTGATAATCTGATGGATGGTTTTGTATTGTCGGACAAGGACAAAAAGAATATAGATGCTGTCAATGAATCATTAATACAAGCACAGCAGAAACTACTTGAAGCGCTTACTGGTAATAAGTCTTTGTCCGAACAAATGGACGATCTTAGAGCTAAGTATAATGCGTTATTAAAGGCAAATAAAAAAGCAGTAGAAGAAAAAAAGATTGTTTTAAACGGGAAAGTAAAGACAAAAGAAGATCTCAAAGCATTAGCCAAAAATTACATAAAAGGAGGCATACTCTTCTCAAAGACAGGTGAAGATACAGATACCAACGAAGAACCAACCGAAGAAGAGAAGCGTAAGTTCAGAAGAGATTTCATAAGAGGGGCGTTTGGGCTTTCCTTCAAGGACGAATCGGTTAAAAATGTCGATGACGCCTTAAATTTTATAAATAAACAGATAAATGAAATAAACAATGAACTTGGAAGCAAGATAAGAAGCGTAGATCTTGAAGAACTCGGAAGTGTTATGCACAATGCCACATCAAGAAAAATAAATCAGAAAACTAAGGACATAGCTAAAAGAAAGAGAGATGCTTCCGAAGTATTAAAATCGGCAAGAGATCTATCGAATAAACTAAGGATTACCACTGAAAAAATACGTAAAAATCCGAGTTTAGCCAATATTGCACATATATCAGAGATAGTTAATACTATCAACATATTACAGGCTTCATTTATAAATACAAGCGGGGATATTAACACAGGAAAGGCTAATCCGACATCAGCCGATACTCATGTAGCAAAGGAATTTGCCAAGTCAAATATAGCCAATGCAAGAAAGGCAAAATCTGAACAGGAAAAAGGCAGATTGAATGAGCAAATCAAAAAGACAGTCGGGGATGATCTATACAGCAGAATAGCCGAACTTGAAAGAGCCTATGTACTTGCTAATAAGCTCGGTGGAAATTATAATAACGACGAAAGAGTAAAAATTGTCAATGAAATAGCTGATATTATAGATAGGGAGATACCTAATATAGTCAAGGCTGAAAGCCATTATTCTTACTTAATGGAGCAGATCAAAAATGCAAACCATGACGTAAGCCTTATGCCCGAACTGGATGAAATATCATCAGGAAGATCCACGTCATCTTCGGCTGTTGAAACAGAGGACTCTCTTAAAATTGCAGCACAGCTTAAAACAATATCCCTGAAGAAAGCGCGTATAAAAAGAATCGTTAAGGGCATTGTTGAGGAATATGAAAAAGCAGGGAAAAGAAGATCTGCCACAAAAGCCGCTTATGCTGTTGGAAAGTTTTTAAAGGAGTTTGCAGCTACCACAGCCAAGAGTTCTGCTGCAACTGGAGACTTTTCAGCACCATTTACAACGGCAGCATTAAATATGATGCAAATGTTGATGAGCGGTAAGATGGAAATAGATAGCGCACTATTCCCAGATGAACCAGACGCAGAAGGAAAGATTGGACCAAATATTGTATGGAAGTCTTTTGCAGAGGCGTGGAAGGCTTTTGGAAGGGGTGCTAAAAACGATGAATCCCATGCTATCTACATATATGACTCCATAATGGCGGAATACGGAGAGTTGTTTAAAGAAGAATACGGACTTAAGCTGCGCCGACCATTCGATATGTCAGAGGCATCTGAATTTTTTGACAGCAATATTGTAAACAGAATGGGATTGGTTTTAGGCAAGCACCTAAAAGCAAATTTTGTGCAAGGATCAGAAGCACATATGGTTACGTTTAACAACCTGCTTCTTTATCATACATTCTTAAACGCATATCAGCATATAAAACACACAGCACCGAAAGAGGAGCTGAAGAATTTGGCTAGTTTTGTAAACGTACTAACAGGAACTATAAATACTGGGAACAAAGGCTTAGATAACTTTGCCAATGCTTCAAACATATTATTTTTTGCTATAAGATACTATATATCAAGGGCTATTTTCGCCAATGTGCATATACCAGGTGTTTTAAAAGACATGGCAACCGGAAAAGCCTTTAAGAAAGGAACTTATGCCAACGAAAGGATGAAGACCGTCTTCAAGACACTTGCAGGAATAGCAGCTATCAATGCAATTGCAGTAGCAGTTCTTTCGCTATTCGGACCTGCGGATTGGGATTACAATCCACTTTCCCCTACATTTGGTAAAGTTAGATACAAGGATACATATTACGATTTATCTTTCTTCTTATGGATAGTGAGGATGGAAGTTCAAATGGGTATGTTGGCGGCCTCTCATGCCTTTTACGAGGGGAATGTTGATAAAATGCCATATCACATGGCCAATCTGTATGAGAAAACAAGGGGTGGAGACTGGGGCGATATACTGGGTCCGGCGGCAAAGAATAGAGAGAATCCTTCGCTCACTTTTGTAGGTGGCGTGATAACTGGAAAGGATTTTATGAGCAGAAAAAATTCTCCATTTCCTATTATATCAAATAAAGTATATCATAAACTTGGATTTGGAGAAAATAAGGAATCAAATCCCTGGAGAATAGCGCATATCAATAGACCAGCAGAAACAATAGTGCCTATATCGGCTGGACAGATAACATCTAACCTGTACAGCAGGTTTGGACTACCGCCATCCGTTGATAACGAGAAAAGTGGGTGGTATGATGTTACGTCAGCAGCATTGTCTTTGATCGGCGGTAGCATGACAGACATGAATAATGCCATGAAAGACGTAAGGGTGGTTAAACTCATGGAGAAAAAAGGCTTTACTACTCGCAATGAGGCTAAAATGCCGGAGATAAGAAGTACAAAGAAGGCTGAATCTCCTATAATGTGGGTTAAGTCGGCAGATTATAGCCCTTATGATCAGGGTTGGTTTCATGCGCAATGGCGTGACATCATGTACAACCACTTGGGAAATGAAATCCTTAAAGGGCTGGAAAAAGATAAAAAGGGGGATTTCTTAACTCCTGCGTGGATAAAAGTAACGCTTGAGAGATACAAGGATTCATCTGGGCAGGAATTACTTAACTATATGGTAGATAATTATGGAGTTGATCTTGTTCGCAAGACAATACAACATTTCATTAATGATAGAAAGGTTGACATATCCAATCCTTTGTCTAGCGGGTTTAGTAGGGTGAAGCCGGAGCCACTAGGGTTTAGCGAGGCTAAAGCTAAGTTAAAGTCACTTAAAGATGTTATAGTTGAGGATTTTAATTAGTAAACTACCCACCCACAGCTAACGCTGATGGGATGGGCTTTAAACCTAAATAATGTACAGAACAACTATACATATCCGATTTTTCAGGCGAATTTACTGTCGCCCCAAGCGTAGCGATATTGATACTGGCATTAAAATCAGCATCCATATTGTTTCCGCAGTTATTGCATTCAAATACCTTCCCTTTCCTATTGCCTATATGGTGGCAATTGCTGCAAGTTTTGCTTGTATATCTTGGTTCTACCAAAACAACAGGAACTCCACGCAAGGCAGCTTTGTAGGAAATGTATTGTCGCAACTGATTAAAAGACCACTTTCCAACTCTTGTTCTAAACTTTTTACCTTTTTTCAAAGAAGAAAATCTGATACCTTTCAAATCTTCCAAAGCAATTCCTTTATTTTCTTCTTTTGCAATCTGAACAATTTGTTTAGCAATCGTGTGGTTAATTATAGAAGCTGTTGTACGTTCTCTACCACTAAGCCTTTTCAAGAGTTTTTTACTTGCTCTTGTGCGTTTGCTTTGAACGGAGCTTCTTACTTTTTGTCTTTTTTCTCGATAATCTTGAAGTTTTTTAGAGTTAAATTCTTTTCCATTACTAAGGGTTGCCAGCGACACCAAACCAAAATCACAACCGATAAACTCCTCAATGTCTTTTATATGACGGAGCGTAAAACACACTCATCACGAAGTGTGGGTGTGATGTAAGCGACTCCTTTACACTTACATTCTAAATAATTTTGACATTTTGTCTGTTTTGTATAAGTTGGCATAATTTTTGTAATATATAAACCATGTTTAAAGCGTTCAAATATAGAATTTACCCAACCGAGCCACAAAAAGAGCTTATTGCCAAACATATTGGTAGTAGTCGTTTTGTGTTTAATCTTGCGTTGGAAACTAAAAACGCTGCATATATTAGTAATAAACATAACTATAGCTCTTTCGATTTAATTAAACAATTGCCAGAACTTAAAAAAGAATGTCCTTGGTTAAAAGAAGTAAACTCACAAAGTTTACAACAATCTATACAAAATATGGATATTGCTTTTAAGAAATTCTTTAAAGGAGCCGGTTTTCCAAAATTTAAGTCTAAAAGAGATAGACAATCTTTTTCAATACCACAAAATGTAATAGTTGAAAACAACCTTTTGATAATACCAAAGTTTAAAGAAGGCATTAAAATATCTTTACATAGACCTACACAAGGTATTGTAAAAAATGCAACTATCAGTATAACACCTACTGGAAAGTATTTTGTTTCTATACTTTGTGATATTAATACTGAAATACCTACTAAAAAACCAATAACCGAAAACACCACAATAGGAATAGACCTTGGAATAAAAGACTTCGCCATTACATCAGATGGAGATGTATTTGATAATCCTAAATTTCTTCGTAAAGCGCAAAGCAAATTGAAATATGTACAACGTAAATATTCAAAATACAAAGGTAAGCGTACTAAAAAGAAACTTGCCAAATTACATGAAGATGTAGTAAACAAACGCAAAGATTTTTTACACAAAGTTTCAACTAAATTAATTCGTGAGAACCAAACGATAGCACTTGAAACTTTAGTGGTCAAAAATATGGTTAAAAACCACAATTTAGCACAAGCAATTAATGATGTAAGCTGGTCAACTTTTGTTTCTATGTTGGAATATAAAGCTGATTGGTATGGCAAAAACATCCTACAAATAGGACAATTTTCACCATCTTCAAAAACTTGTTCAAACTGTGGGGCTATCAACAAGGAACTACAACTAAAAGACCGTGAATGGACTTGTGGTAGTTGTTCTACTGTTTTAGACCGAGATGTTAATGCTGCTTGTAACATAAAATCATTTGCTTTAAAAAATATTTTGTCTGGGGAACACAGACTTAAAAGTCAAGACGAACTGCCTACATTATTAGGAGTGATGACTCTTGAAGCCCAACCCATCGACTCTGTCGTGGGTGGGTAGTTCACCAAGTTTGTAGGCATCAGCAACCTTTGCAATGCAACGTATCAATACCTGACTACTAAGTTTAAATATTGCTTTAAAAGCATGATAGGTTTCGTGATGCAGTTTAAAATTATTGAAAATACGCTTTTCCCAAGCCACATCGGAAATGGCGTTGCAAACGGCATTAGCTTCCTTCATCGTATCGAGAAGCAAGTTAACCTGTTCATCAGTAGGCAAAAGTTTAATTTTCAACGTCAATTTCACGATGCAAATATACAATATATTTTCTTATATCAGAAAATAATCACTAATTTTGTCAAACAATTTAATTACAAGGCGGCAATTCCTCCCATCGGCAGCAAAGCTGACCAATGGGTTTCCTTGCCGAAATATTTATGAACATTAAACCTATTTTCCGAAGCCATAGTTATCTCCAAATTTAGTATCCATACTTAAAGTAACATTCAATTTAACATCTTCGTTTAACTTATCCATAGCTTTTTGCAGCAACGCCTTGACTTGCTGTCTATATCCCTTCTTAACGCTGAGAACAATAGAGTCATGAAACTGCCCTGTAATTTGTTTACGATTGGATAGTATATTACACACCCACATATCGAACATATAAGCTCCAGTAGATTGGTTCAAAGCCGAGAACACGTCTTTCTTGTTCCTCATGAATACATAACTACCCGACACCGGATTCCACAGCCAATGTCCTTTTACTCGCGACTGACGAGACTCTATTGTCTTGACAATCTGCATCTGCGACACCTTTTTAACAGCCCAATTTCTTTTCCAGTAGGCATCTAATATTACCTGAGCATCCTTTACGGATATACCAACGCTTTCTGCTACCGTCTTAGCTCCAGCATTGTAAAGGGCGGAATAGTTACACGTTTTTGCTTGATTGCGGATAATGTCAAGGCGCGTGAATAACTTTTTCTGCTCCTCTTCTGGCAGTGCTATCATTTCACCAAACGTCATGCTTAGTTGGTTTTTATTTTTCGCTCAAACGAATTGGCTTCAGCATCGCTGTTCAATAATGGTTTAAACTTTTTCATTTTCACAATGTTTTTTATAATTTTGTAATAAGTATTTAATATTATCCGCACCAACAGGATTAGCGGAATGGATATATATTTCAGGCATTAATACTTTATTATCCTCCAAGTATTCTACCAACCACTTTGCACAATCATACCCTGTTTTTTCGGTATATTCTTGCGACTCCTGATATTTTTTACTTTCGTCATAATCACTCCAATATTTCTCAGGAGTGTAATGCTCGTATGCTAAATCGTGATCAAAAGAAATAACATCAGGAATCCCGAACATTGTAATCCATTCCGTAAATTCGTAATAATTCAAAACCCAAACTATGCGAAAATCTCCTTTTGGAGCTTTCCCCTCTAAGTTTAGAAATGGATTCCTTTTATCATCAAGCCATAAAAGTGTTTGCATTCTACTTGCTGTCTTTTAGTTCTTTGACATACTTGTCCATATATTCAGAAATTATGCTTGTTGTTTGATATGGAATTTTAGATAGAGAGGTGTCTTTTTGTACATAATCAAGAGTGCTGCCTCCTGCATAAATCAAAATCATGTCGTTTTTATTTGGGACAAAAGCTAAAATAAATGAAGACACAAAAAGCACCCAAAAAGCCGAATTTTTCCATACACCATAACGACGTTTATAAAGCTCTTTTCTATCATCTTCATCATACCACTCACTAAAGTACGCAATATAATACACAAGAAGTATTATGATCGCCGTAACGAAAGCAAACATAGCAAAACCCAAAATAACGCTCAACCGAGTAAGCCAATAAATTTTAAAAAAATTACTCATATTTTATAGTTTAAATTTACACAAAGATACAACAAAATTATTTTCTAATTGCTTATTTACATTTAATTAACTTGTACAACCAAAACATTCAAAAGTGATTTGCTATATCTCACAGCTATCGTTATTACAGAACTTTTCTGCAACAGCATCTTCTTCATTTGATTTCGTTACCCATCTAACGGGGGATAAATTAGCCACCATAACATCAAACTGTTCTTTTGTTATAGCTTCATAAGGCATTTGGGCATAAGCCAATTTGTCTAATCTCGGTAAAAAACTAATAGACTTAAGGTCATATCTAAAATAATCTAATATAGGCTTTATTTGACTAGACTCCTCTTTGCTAAATGTTATTGTAGATGATACTTGGTTGTCACTCCAGTATTTCTGCAAGAATACCGCCAAAGACACTTGTTCCCAAATACTAACTTGACTTAGATTTTTGCTTGTATTGTGAATAGGAAATTCAATTACAGCTGAGAATTTGTCCACAACATCATGCTCTACATTATATCCAGCATTTTTGAATACAGAAACCATAGGTGAATCTGCCGCAATTCTCATCCTTCTGATATAATATTCATACTCAGGAAAGTGACAGCCAGGATTAACGCCAGCTAAAAGTGAAACAGTTCCGCTTGGCTTTACACTTGTCTTTTTTATGCTTTCAGGAACGCACAGCCAGGATGAATATTCTTTATCCCACTTTTCAATTTCGCTATATCCTTGTGTTAGCCAATTTTTTAAATCATCGACACTGTGATTATCGAGAAAATTAGTCACACCAGTCACAGATGTTCCTATGCGTCTATTTCGCTTCTGAACCCTATTTGTTTCAGACCATGTTGTGTTTACTAACGTGGCTGTTTTTCCTAATAGATAAGCAAATTTTAATGTTCGCAGAAAGTCTTCAAGTGAACTAGCTCTTGAAGGAAACGACTCAACTAAGCAGCACATCTCGTAAGATTCTAATGATTGCTCTCCGCACGGATTAGTTCCAACAGCCTTATAATCTTTATTGTCTGGAGCGTCGCAAAGCCTCGAATATGCTTGTATATTATCCATGAAAATATAGCCAGGCTCTCCATTTACTTTTGTTTGCTCTATGGCGTTATCTAAATATGAATTAATGCTTGCGACAACACTATTGTTAGAAGTCCATCCATAGGCCGCTCTATGCGCCATTTTGCCCTCATATGAGAAGGTATCATTATTCCATCTGTAATCTTTTAGTGATCCGTATTCCTCATTATTCACAGGTCCAAGAGCTATTTGAGCGGAACGTCTTACATTGCCCGCTACAACGCATTGTCCTATTACGTTCATTATATCTGTAATATTTGTGATAGATATTTTATTTCCATCACAAGAATCAAGAAAAAATCTTATTTGATTATGCATATTTTCTAGCGGAGCATATCCGCTTGATATGCCGCCAAACCCCTTTATTGGCTCACCTGCCTTCCTTATTAAGCTATAATCAAACTTGATTCTTTTTCGCTTTTGACTATCAAAATGCTCCCCGAAATAAGAAGCAAGTAGTTTCTTTATTGAATCAACCCATCCTTCTCTGTCATCAGATATTTGCACCACCTCGTCTTCTGTCGACGGGCTGTTTATTATAATTTTATTCTCACCCTTTACGTCAAACCCAACACCAACCCCCATCATACTCATATCCATCATAAAGCAGAACGGCTTTACTGATTCCTCTATGCTTTTAGACATATTATTGGTACTGACAAAAGCACAGTTGAACAACGCTTGTCCCATACCTCTTTCATGCACCATAGGAGTTCCTAACGCCCACAGCATACGACCTGGTGGCAAGAACTTCATAGAAAACATTCTTTCATACATTTCTTGTGCTGATTTTTGAGCTTTCTTGTCATTCCAGCCAAGTTCATTATGCTCTATGTGCTCTTTTTGTATTGTATAGCAACCCTCTACAACTCTTCGCATGGTCTCCCACCAATCCTCTTTTGATCCGTCTTCCTTGAGCCTGGAGTAGGTTCTATAATAGGTTATCATACCAAGACCGTTAAACCCAAAATCAGGTATTTTTGTCTTGTATTGTTCAATGAAGCGATCATCTAATTTGAATTTAAGCATAAGTATTGTTTGTTTTTATTATGTGAATTATTTGTTTGATATTGTTTCGCCATCCCATCCAAATCGACGGGATGACTACTTGAACGGTTTTGAACAGATAGGCCGCTTTACGTTTTATTATGCTGTATATATGTTTAAATGGCTTTATGCGCTTTTGTCTAATTTTATTGTTATCGCACACCTAAGCTGTCTGATGATCTGTATAAAGAGCTGAGCTCCGAGTTGGATATCGAGCTGTCTATTTAGCTGTGGATGCAACTGACTTTCGAGCTGCCTGCCGAGCTGGATGCCGAGCTGGCTGTCTAGCTGCTTGTCGATCACTTCAAATTTTTTCATGGGTGGGGTTTAGTTGTATTTCGAGCTGGCTGCAAAGTTGTCTGTCGAGCTGGATGCGGAGCTGTATCCATAGATGGCTATCTAGCTGGTTGCGGAGCTGGCTGTATAGCTGGCTGTTTATTGTTTTAAATTCTTTCACATAATAATATTAAAAAGAAAGGGCGAACATAAATCCGCCCAATCTCCCATCTATGAACGAAATTTGACTATCTGCATCAATTAGCACTTTGCCAAAGGTACGGAACACTTGTTGGCACATTAGAAGGTCTAAGCCATTTAGCAGACTCTAATGCTGAATTAAAAGTTGGCTTAGTTTCAATCATGTACACAGTGCCAGTTGAAGGGCACACCATCTTCTGCCATGCCAGCTGTACATTGCTGTTCCCTTCTCCATCGGAAGCCCATGAATACTTGTCCTTTGTTCTTAGTAATTCATGAGTTTCTGAATAGCCATTGGCGTGTTGCAGAATACAAGTATCCACGACTTCCGCACCTAAAAATGCAAGCAAACCTTCGGGTCCTTTATTGGTGCGTATAATAGTGGCAATGGATCCTTTCACATCTTCATTATCCAGTTTATTGAACTGAGAAAGTGTATATTTTCCTTCTACGACTTTCTTGAAAATATTAGCCTCCAAGTTGCGTCCATTTACATAATAGCAATGTAAAGGAAACTGCGTATAAGCAAATTTTACGGCTTCGTCGGTAGTATTATGCAGTGCATATTCGTTAGAGGCGTCCTGATGAACCTCCAAAGGATATTTAGACACTACCACAATATCCTCCGAAAAAATGCAGGAATAAACACCTGATGCTCTCTGAAGTCCGAAGCACTCTTCAAACTTCTTCTCAATTGAAAGTGGCAAGTTAAATTCTGTTTTGATGAACTTAAACCAAGTGTAGTAAACGTCGCTATATACATTGAGTGTATATAGATAAGCATTATTGTACTCTTTACACAAGGCCTTAAGTTCCTTCTTGCTACATTTCTTCAAATCCTCAAATATCATTCCAATCAAATCATTGGAGTCTTTATTTTTCTGTTCATCTGTCGCGGTTTCTAATTTCTCTGCCATTGCATCTACCAATGGTCGGTACTTCTCCAAATTGTTATTCAGCATATTGAATACCAGTTGTTGCTCAAGTGGGTTTTCTGTTACGATCACCACTGGTTCTTTCATTTCGCAAGCATTGTAGTTCCATTTGACAGCGGCTCTTGCTTTGTTTATGTCAAATGCGGCGTATCTTTTACCGTCGAATACGCCCTCGACGGCTCTTGCCTGATACTCTAGTATTTTGGCAATAATTTCTGGAGTCAAGTCATCTATTGTTTTCATAGATTTAATTTAAAATGTTTTCTATTTGATCTTCAATTGGGTTATGCAAATTAATCTCTAATTTGGTATAAATTTGGTTATATATTAAGTCATCAATAGCACAAGATATATTTAATGATATTTCTTCATTAAGAATATCCTTCATAATGCTATCTAATTTATTGTTCATAAAATCACACTGGCTTTTAAAAGGTTTCATTATGCGCATTTTTTATTCTGCTTAATACTTCTGTATTCAATTCATCACTTAGTATTACATGAAGCGGATCGCGAAGCATTCTAAACAAATTAGGATTATATGCGTCATGATTATAAATGGATCCGTATGTTACCCAAAATATGCTGTCATGTACGGTAACATCGCATTTTGTTTCTTTGCAGATAGTGGAATGCATCATTCCAAGCCTCCTGACAATTAACTTTCTTCTGATGTTTTTAAATTTTTTCATGGGTGTTTTTTAGTTGGCTGTCGAGCTGGCTGTCGAGCTGGCTGTCGAGCTGTCTGTCGAGCTGTCTCCAAAGTTGGATGTAGAGCTGGCTGTAGAGCTGGTTGTCGAGATGGCTGTCGAGGTGGTCCAAAAGCTGGCTGTAGAGCTGGTTGTCGAGATGGCTGTCGAGGTGGTCCAAAAGCTGGCTGTAGAGCTGGTTGTTGATCACTTCAAATTTCTTCATGTGCTATGTTTGGAATTTTAGTTGTGTTTTTAGCTGGCTCCATAGCTGGCTGTCGAGCTGGATGTCGAGCTGGCTCCATAGCTGGCTGTAGAGCTGGTTCCAAAGCTGTCTGTCGAGCTGTCTGTCGAGCTGGTTGTCGAGCTGGTTGTCGAGCTGTCTGCCGAGCTGTCTATCGAGCTGGCTCCAGAGATGGATATAGAGCTGGTTGTGGAGCTGGCTGTCGATCACTTCAAATTTTTTCATAATAAACTTTTTGTTAAAAAAGGGCCGATTTTACACGGCCCCAATACGTCTAATTACAAACAGCAACGGTCTTCTAATCAATAACTCTTTTACGATGACCACTCAAAGGATCCAGCTTATTCTGAATACCAACAAAGTAAACACCTTTTGGCACTACCGTATGCCTATGGTCCTTCTTAGGCACGACACGAGCCTCACTAAGGTCGTTATTAATGGCATCCAAATCAGCCTTCAATGAGTGATTCAAGATACACTCCTCTTTGACATCAATAACCAATCCGCCGTCAACAGCATACTGATCATACTTGCCAAACAGCGCATGGCGTGAGCCTGTTCTTTCGGAAGCAGCAATAAAGGCTTTCTCTACCTTTTGCGCTTCACTGGGCACGGCATCAATTCCGAAGAACTGAACATCACCCTGGTGGAAATTAAAATTGTTAAAATTCATATGAATAATTTAAGTGAATAAATATTTAAACATTTGATACTCCCAGATTAAAATCTGGGATTGCGTTCGTGATCAAGTTCATGGTACAAATATAAGACACATATCAAAACTAGTAAAAACATTAACATATTATTACCATTCTTCCCCTGCGACACCCATATCGTCAAACCTATCCTTTGGCTCATAAAGCCTTGATCCAGTAGTCAGCTTGTATGTTATTTTGGCGTGTGTCTTAAACAAGGGAGTTCCGTAATCAACGTACAAGTCCCTTAATCCGGAAACATAGCTATTATCTCCAACCTCAACCAAAAAATAACCGTACGAAGGTTGCGATATGATTTTGCATTCGCCCATATCTTTATAAAAAACAGCATCAACAACCCCATTCTCAATGTCAGAAACAACCGGATTTGGAAGATATTCTACCAACCACCTGTCAGTCTCACCAACTATTGTTTTAGGATCATAGCTTTCAAGAACGTAATCAAATGGTTTCATCAGTCTTGTCTTACGTATAAACGTATTTTCTTCATCAATAGTTCCCGAATTTGAGGAATCTGAAGAATTTTGACTTTCTTTGAAATCGGAGTATTCCTTTTGAGTGCACACGTCTGTAAATCTGAATCTGTCCTTAAGGACTATCCAATTCTTATTATCATATATTATTTCATATCCTTCTGGAATAGCTGTTGATGCTTCTGACTTTTTAACCTTCTTGTCTATTCCATTGGAGCTAAAAAAGTAGTATTCCTCATCTTGAGATCTGACATCCACAACTACGCATCCATTGGTACGACATACCCATATCTTATTAGATTTGCTTGGCGGTGGAATCTTTTCCTCACCAATGTATCTAACCGGAATAAATTTGGGGTCTCGTGATATTAGCTTTGCCATTCCATTAAAAACATTATTAATGTAAATAGGCACAATATCTCCTTCTGTGGGTTTGTTTTCAAATACCATTATCTTCTATACTCTTTAATTCAAAAACACATCTTAGCAATACTTCTTGATGAAAACTAAAGAATGGCTGTATATTTAACACTATGCCGACATTTAGTATTGTATATTTTATCATTAAGCAAACAAGCCTGTCATTAACGACATCATTTATCACTTCAAATTTCTTCATGTGAGCGTTTTAGTTGGCTGTAGAGCTGGTTCCAAAGCTGTCTGTAGAGCTGATTGTCGAGTTGGCTATCGAGCTGGCCGTATAGCTGGTTGTCGAGTTGGCTATCTAACTGTCTATCGAGCTGGCTCCAGAGATGGATATAGAGCTGGTTGTGGAGCTGTCTGTCTATCACCTCAAATTTCTTCATGGGTAGATTTTAGTTGGGTTTCGAGCTGGTTGTAGAGATGGCTGTTAATCACTTCAAATTTCTTCATGTGCTATGTTTGGAATTTTAGTTGTATTTTTAGCTGGCTCCATAGCTGGCTGTAGAGCTGGTTCCAAAGCTGTCTGTCGAGCTGGCTGTAGAGCTGGCTGTAGAGCTGGCTGTCTAATTGGTTGTATAGCTGACTTTCGAGCTGCCTGCCGAGCTGGCTGTCGAGGTGGTCCAAAAGCTGGCTGTAGAGCTGGTTGTCGATCACTTCAAATTTCTTCATGGGTAGATTTTAGTTGTGGTTCGAGTTGGCTGTTGAGCTGGCTGTGAAGCTGGCTGTTGAGCTGGTTGCGGAGCTGGATCCAAAGTTGTATTTCGAGCTGGCTGTTGAGCTGGCTGCGGAGCTGGATCCAAAGTTGTATTTCGAGCTGGCTGTCGAGCTGGCTGTCTATCACCTCAAATTTCCTCACTCTTAAATTTATTTGCAAATCTAATATAAAAATGTATCTTATCCTTCATTTTGTTTGTTATTTCTTTGTGCAGAGACTTTTTATGCAACTCTTCCTTAGCTTTCTCCGCGAAATACAGTATCTTCTCAACGTAAAAACCTCCCCTGAAAGCAGTAGGTAATTTATCCTGCGAGGCTAATGTGCTTGCAGTTCCTTCTCCGTATTTCTGATCCAAGAATATGCCGTACTCGTATGTCATTCCCTTGCCCCAGCCATTACATTTTCCGCACTGCCCGTTTACGTTTTGTTCGTTAAACAGTAAATATAAGAATTGGCGCGATCTGAAATGCCCTGCCTGAAAACAATCGTTGTAGAAATAGCATACGTTGTCGCAAGTACAGCATTTGCCATATCCGGCTTCATCAGAATCTCTTAGTCGTATGAACAGGGACATTATATCCCATGTATGTTTCTTTAGAATTGTTGTTTTGGGATATTTTATTTTGTATGCCTTCTCACTTTTAGCTACTTTAACCGTTTTCTTTGGCTTTTTGGTCTTAACTGATTTTGGTGGTTTGGCGGCTCTTTCTTTCTTGGATTTTTCTATTTTTCTTTCTTTATCGTGAGTAAAGCAAAGTCGTGAATATGTTATGTTGTCACAGCCTTTAATCGCGCATTTCTTCTTCTTTCGTTGCATACTCGCTTAACTTATGTTTTCATTTTTAAACTTGTTTTTATTACTAATATCGTGTCGAATAGATCTTAGCCAATCATTAAACTTGCGACTATTTACTATGCTTTGGTCATATATCGAATACTTGTCATTTTTGCTGTCATTATATATATTTATCTCCACTTTGTCATACTCATGAACAAGTTTTTTCCAAAGATTCCACAGCCTATTTACTTGTTTTTGGTCAAGTTTGTATGACATCATTTCCAATAACAGATCCTCGAATGCGTTAAGTTCAGAGTTTTTTAATTTGATTGTTACTCTTTTAGTATTTTTTGACATATGTTTGGTTTATTGTTTTATATGGTACATGGAGTATTCGTCTGATATTTCATATGATATATTGCAGTTGTTAAGAAGTGGAAGAACATTTTTAAGTTCTGACAGCATATTATTCAAAGGACCTGTGAACTACCCATTTGCTAAAGACAAATGGGCTTCGCTTTTCAATGGCTTGTGCTTCTTTGCAGAAGTCTTATTTTTGCCTCGAAGCGTGTTATCGGAAAGTTCCGTCCCGATTATTCTCTTTGCTTCCTTTAAGATATTGTTTGCCGCCAACACATCCCTATCGTGAGTTGTATGGCACTTTTCGCAAGCCCAATTTCTGTCAGAAAGTTTTAAGTTTTGATTTATCCAACCACAAGAGCATGATTTACTTGAAGGGTAGAAACGATTTACTTTTAATATCTGCTTACCATTCCATTCTGCTTTGTATTCAAGTAACCTAACAAAAGTTCCCCAACTTGCATCAGAAATATGTTTAGCAAGTCTATGGTTTTTAACCATTCCTTTCACATTCAAATCTTCCAACGCTATTGTATCGTATTCGGAAATGAGTTTAGAGCTTACTTTGTGCAGATTGTCAAGCCTTGTATTGGCTACTCTCTCATGCAATAAGGCAACTTTCAGTCTTTGGTTTTCATACCGTTTGCTGCCTTTAGTTTTATGAGAAAGGTGTTTTTGTGCCTTTGCTAATCGTCTTTCATACGTTTTAGTATATCTGTTGTTTTTGAATTTTATACCATCAGAAGTAATTACAAAGTCTTTCAATCCTAAATCTATTCCACATTCTTTGCTTGTTTTTGATTTTTGATTATGCTCTACTTCACAAAGAATTGATACAAAGAATTTGCCAGTAGGAGTTTTCGATATGGTGCAATGTTTTATTTGTCCTTCAATTTTTCTATGAAGATTTATTTTAATACCATCTTTAAATTTTGGAATATGCAATCTATCGTTTCCAACTGTTACAAATTGAGGAATAGTAAAGCTATTTTTATCTCGCTTACTTTTAAATCGTGGGAACTTGGCGTTACCTATGAAAAAATTCAAATACGCTGTATCTAAGCATCTCAAAGCATATTGAAGTGTTTGGCTATTCACTTCTTTAAGCCATTCGGTTTCTTCTTTTTTCTTTAAGGTAGTAAGTGTAGCAGCTTGCTTATAGTAATTGTCTGACTTTTTACTTTCTTCATATTGCTGTTTTCGCTCATTAAGAAAATGGTTGAATACAAATCTGACACACCCAAAATGTTTATTCAAAAGGACTTCTTGCTCCTTTGTTGGCATTATTGAAAAGCGATATGTCTTGTGTATTATTTTCATTTTTAATCCCTCTTAAATGGATTAAGTGTAGTCGTTTCTTTCCAAAATCCGTAAAAGCCAAACATTAAAATACCTACAATTAGGATTATAATAAGTGCTATGTTTGGAATTTTAGTTGTGTTTTTAGCTGGCTCCATAGCTGGCTGTAGAGCTGGTTCCAAAGCTGTCTGTCGAGCTGTCTCCAAAGTTGGATGTAGAGCTGGCTGTAGAGCTGGTTGTCGAGATGGCTGTCGAGGTGGTCCAAAAGCTGGCTGTAGAGCTGGTTGTCGATATGGCTGTCTATCACTTCAAATTTTTTCATCACCCCCTTGCATTTGAGTGCATCCGAGATGCCATAGTGTTCAATATCTGATTCCATGCATTTAATAAATTCTGTGTCCGCTTATGCTTAATATCGTATTCATATTCTTTCTTGTATATTTCAGACACAAATAACCTTGCCTTAGCTTCCGCCCGCGACACAGGCATCTTCTCTTCCGTAACCAGCCTATCTATCTCCCTTGCCTCCTCTATTCTTCGTTTAGAATGAGAAGCTAAGTGAGTATCATAGAAATCTGACATATACTCGGATAGGGTTACGCAAAGGGCAGATAGTATATCCCTTTTCTCTTGAACTTCTGAAGGAGTCATAGATCTTGCCCTGTCTTTGTACTCATAGACAATATCCATTCCTTCATTTACTACATCGTCTAATGTCATAGCTATTTAATTAAGTTAGTTACATTGATACTGCCCTTCCGTTTTCGCCAATAAGAATTATATCGGGATTAACGGTATTTTCGGATATAATCATATCAAGCAATATTGCGTAATTAGCCAAATCAATCAGTGAATCTTTTATAGATTCATTTTTTGGCTTTTCTTTTGAGTTTAACAACACCCCAAGCCTGGCAACCTTTGTTCCGATTAATGAGAGGCAGTTTAATTCTGCACCAATGCCTGCAACAGATCCAGCATTCTTGAAATTACTTAACCTGTCAGCATTGGCGTAGTCGTCTCCCTTTGAAAGTATTAT
The DNA here is from genome assembly GCA_041912375.1 of Saccharimonadales bacterium (SeqCode). Classification (GTDB taxonomy): domain Bacteria; phylum Patescibacteriota; class Saccharimonadia; order Saccharimonadales; family UBA4665; genus JAYRNA01. The sequence goes on from JAYRNA010000016.1 coordinate 71,928, forward strand.
TTCACGCATTCTTGATACAAATTTATCAAAATGTATTTCTTGTTCTTGTTTAGTCATTGCTTATGTTTTAATTGTTGTTACTACTCCTTGCTTTACTACTAATTGTACTTCGCCATTAGGATATTCGCCGTCTGTTCCCAATTGATCGTACAAATATAAGAAGCTTTTAGTTAATATGGCTGATTTTATTTCGTCTATATTAATTTCTTTTACTCTCTCCAAGTATCTTAGTATGGCGTGTTCGGAGACAATAATGTTAGCTTTATTCGTTAGCTTCTTAAGATCTCCTTTCGCCTTGTCCAACTCCTGAGCTTTGGAATTATATCTTCTTGTTATGTCTAGCTTTTGATCTTGTATGGCTTTAATCTCTTCTTCTAATAGAGATATCTTAGTCTGTAATCCCTTAAGAATATGTTGGTTGCTCATTGTTTATCTTTTGTTCTAATCTCATGCAATTCTCCCGTTGCTGCATTTTCTATATTCGCTCCAAGTATATCAGTTTTCCCATCATCAACCCATGTAAACGACGAAAATGCAATTTCGGTATTTGATTTTCCTTTAGTTTCGTTTGGATATTTTTTTCTTAGTTTGTCCATAAGACGCACATAAGATTTAAGCCAGTGCGCCATGTCCATAACAAGTCTCTCGATATTTTCGGTATTTGCAATATTGCAAAGCCTTTCGAACGAATCTATTTTGTATTTATTACTCATATTAAATTATTTTAAGTTCCACATCAATTAATTCACACTTCAGTAATTGGGAGATATAGGTGTCTGTATAAGCCTGATACCCAACTAATCTATTGGTGTTCTTTCTTTCTTCTGCCAATGCTCCTATCGTCATATTCTCTGAAAACAAATAAGGAATATCGGAGTCAAATATAGCATTTTGAAGCAGATTCGGATTGGCAAATTTGCCGTTAAAAACAAGTACTTTGTATTTCATTTGATTAGTTAAAAAGCATGGCGCAACACTTTAGCCGCGCCATTGCTCTATAATAATATGCGTACCAAACCACTTTAAAATGGCAGATCATCAAAATTCTCCGCCTTTGCGTCAGAAAATGCCGCAACTGTTTCTGGTTCTCCAGTAAATCTTGCAGACTGAAATGAAGATTCATTGGCAGCCCTAAACGGCATCTTGCAGTTTTCAAGTTCCCATTTCGAGAACCAAATAGCTCTTGTATCATTCAAATCACAAATCCATTGATTGCGATGTGTTCCATTCTTCGGGATGTAATCATCAATCTTCGGATATTTGTCATCCTTCATGACCCTAATCTTCAGATAGCAGTATCTTCTACTCTTCTCGTCCCAAGACCTTCTAATGGAAGCATTAATGTCGCTACACAAAGCATTGGCGTAGCTTTCAAAATTTGCGGCGTTGTACTTTTTTCCTACAAGTTCTGGCGCAACATATTTAAGCATATAGTCAATTTCCTCCTTTACTTGTGGTAGGTCCTTGTAGAAAATTGTTTTATCTACGAAGCAAGAAAACTGCATCCCAAACTCAAGCGCAAACGACATAACAATCATTTCTGTCGTCGACCCCGCTTTTTCTGATCGCTTGTACTCTGCCTTAAATGGCGAAGCTAGGTATCTTCCTGATGTCTCAAGATAAACTTTTACTTTTTCAATTCTTTCATTTGTATCCATAATTAATTTTTAACTTATTTTTTCTTGAATTAATACTAATTTCCTTATTTCGTCAAGTCTGTCTGCCGGAATAGATGCTATATCAACATCCTCGTATTTCTTATCCCATACCTTACAGGCTCCGATTTTGGTAATATTCACCCCTGTCAAAGCCTCATCCTCGAAACTATCTTCAACAATATCTCCACCACGATGAACATGATGAGTAAACTCTTTTATTTCGTAAATAGGTTCGTAATAGACTATATAGGCATCTGTACCTATTGTTACTTCTGTGTTTATTTCTTCGTTCATACTGCAAATATAATATTATTTAATGTAATTTTGAAAATATTAACAGATTATTATTTAACTTTGTCAATTAATAACTTAACTGCCTTGCTATAAGACGTAAAATCGGGTATTAAGTCTCTAATAGACTTCCAATCAGCAGCATGAAGACTAATGCACTTTGGATGCTTGACATTGTTATTGAATCTCTTCTTTTTGTCTTCTTCTGCCTTATATTCGTACTGCCACCTCGTCCCATACTTGCGTTTTCCAGTAATCTTGACCCTGCCACGCCTAATATGTTCATATACCAATGCCCTCGCAACGGTAACGTGAATATTCATTTTATCGGCAATTTCTCCTGCCGTAAGTGGCGCTGAAAGCAAGTTTAGCACAGTAGCACTCCTGCTTATAGAATTTACCTTAGCAACGCTTATGCCAAGACTTTTGGCAATAGCCTTGTTATTAATTTTTCTCATGCCAATTATCCTTTCCTTCTTCAATTGCCTTATCAGATGCATAAACTAACCATGCCCATGCAATAGCAAATGCGGCAATAAGTGATATAGAAATTATCCAATCCATATTATTTGTTTTTACTTATGTATTTATAAAACTTTTCTTCATCTTTTGTCATCAATTTAGCTGTAATGGCAAGGTCGAGGTGGCTATCAAAATCGGGTGAAGACATTGACTTAACATATTCAGGATCCAAGTCATAAATAAAGTGGTTCCTTGTCGTATTTTCCAGACTCGACATATCGGCTTCCACCAGCTCAAACCCGTCTTCGCTAATTAAACACTCCCGAATCTTATCTCCATAAGGCACTTTTGTCTTAGGAAGATTAACCACACCCCGATGCTTTAGCCTTAATGTATTGGTAAAAGCACTGGCTCCGGCAATTACATATCCATTAACAGAATCCTCGATAAAAGAGTTCAATGTTCCTATGCGATTTGTCAAAGTGCCGATTTTTTCCAGGTTATACACTTCTGGCGTTTTCTTTGCTAACTTCTTAACACTCGCGGTTAGCTTCTTATCCTTGTCCAGTATCGCCTCGACAAAAGTCTTTTCACCCGTAACCTTGTTGAACTTCATATTGAACTTGTCGGGCTTCCATCCTAGCGTCTTTAGCCAGTTTTTAACCTGATCTACACTAACGGCATTTGGTTCTTTATAACTGCCGATAACTTCAATTGATTTAATATTATCATCCTTGTATATAGTTCCGGTGAACCTATGAAGCTCATCGGGTGGTATAATTTCACCATAATAAGCCTTCAAGAAGGTGTATCCAGATGCTGAAATCGTGTTATCCTTTTTATAAAAAACTTCTGGCTTTTCAATAACCTTTTTGACAGGAATTTTAGGCATGATACGCTCTAACTCACTTGTAAGTCTTTGTTTCTCTGCTATCAGCTCATCCCTGTTTTTAGTGGCTTTGTCTATATCCACTTTCCACCTAGATTCCCTTTGCAGATTGAGGCACGTCATCTTGAATGTAATGCGCTCTATGCAAGGCAGCGCTAAGTCTATATCGCCATATATCTCCAAAAAATCAAATATCATGAGCTTGTATAGCTCCATGTTCAGTCTGACATCTTGTTCGCATCTATTCTTGTATTCCTCATAGCTTAGTCCGGTCCAATCTTTTATCTCTACCTTCCGTTGACCTAAAATGTCATGACTAAGGCTATCAAGGCTGTGTCTGTCTCTTTCGGGATACAGATACCATGATAGTCCCATTGTATCTATCGGGTATAAAGTCTTGCTTATAGATATATTTAGGACTCTCTCAACCGCCGGAATATCGAATTGAATGATATTGTGTCCAGCGATAACCTTAACATCTTCCGATAAGAGGAACATTTTTATTTCGTCATAGTCATTTGTTGACGTGACTATTACTTCATTATCTATAATATTGGCGTAAGAAAGCACATGAATTTTTGTTGGATCAAGTGAGTCAAACTCCAAGTCAAATACTACTGGCGACAGCAGCATTTCTCTTGTTAGGTCATTTTGAAGATACATGGCTTAAATCAATTCCTTCAATAATCTCGTCAGATATTTTAATGACACCCTCGGATGCTAATATCAGGTTAATAATATTCTCTTTTGTTCTTTTATTGGTAAGAAGCTCTCTGCATTTCCCATCAGACAGCTTTCCGATAATCGAAAATTCCACGAGGCGTATGTCCTGTATGTTTTCACTCATTGCAACCCCCATTTCTTCTGTTAACCCAATCGCAGAACTTTTTTAAAGCCGGATCTATGTTTTGCTTAAGCCAAATGTCATACTCACCTTCTAAAAAATTAATATACTCTATAACAATATATGTTATTAGAATCGCAGCAACTATAATTGATATAGCGGCACAAGCAACAGTACAGATAGTAATTAACACGCCTGGATTGGGATCATACCAATGATTAATTGAAATCAATACCATCTTTAAATATATAGTCGCTAAAAGAATCCAAGATGTAGTTATAATTAATTTTCTTGCCATAATATTTTATTTTCCAAAATTATGAAATTGTTCTCTATAAATAATAGTCTTGACGTACTTAGGCTTTCGTATGTTATTTCTGTAAAAGAATACAACACTGCTATCCGCCGGACCCCTTGTCAGGGCATCATAAGCCACATCATAGCACTCTTCGTCGAAAGCATATTGAAGCCCGTTTAACCCTTGAAAGGCGTTTTCCTGTGATATTACATTTTCAATGGTATTGGGGTAAATGCCGGATCTTACCCTATTCAAAACAACAGAAGCTACCAGCCTTTTCTCAAAGTAATTGCATTGTAAGCACTCGCCACTGATAATTAGTGCTAATTGCCGAGAAGATTCATTTACGATAGAGTCTATGTACTGGCATCTACTTTCATGTATATCATTCCTTCGCTGCTTTTCACGATACATTGACCATGTAAAGTACGCAAGCCAACTTAAGGCAGCGAGTATAATTATATTTCTTTTTAGCTGCATGACACAAAATTAATCCAAACCATAATAATAGCTGTTAATTGTATGTTAAATATTTATATTGTTTATTGGGCTATTAATTTTCGAAATTAAGTTGTGCGAAATATGACTATATATCATCGTCGTTTTGACATTGCTGTGCCCAGCTAATTTCCGCACCAGATTTATATCAGTTCCGGCTTCTACGAGATGAGTGAAAGAACAGTGCCTGATAAGATGAGTCCATACGTTTTTAGCTATACCAGCTAAATGAGCTAATCTTTTTACAACCTCGCCTATGGATCTAGTAGAATATTGTATTGAATCTTGTCCGTTAAGAACATATTCAGTTGGTTTGTATTGACGCCAATAGTCCTTTAGTACAGGTATAAGCATTGGAGGAAGCATGACTTGTCTGTCTTTATTCCCTTTGGCTTGAACTATATTTATGATCATTCTTGATCTATCTATATGTTCCCATTTAAGATTTACTAGCTCTGAAACTCTTAATCCGCAAGCATACAATATACTTAGAATTACCTTATGCTTTAAATTATCACATACATTAAACATTCTTTGAATCTCATCGACTGATAGAACTATGGGTAGTTTCTTATCTGATTTCGGATATGGTATTTTATCTATTTTAACGGGCATTCCAACTGTTAAGGAATAAAAAGATTTTATAGCGCAAAGCCTATGTTTCCTTGTGTTAATCGTGGTTGCTTTAAGCAGCCAGTGCTTTATTTCTGATGTTTTAATCTCTTTTGGCTCATTGTATTTATTAAATTCGGTAAGAAATAAATTTATACAAGATATATAGTTTTTTCTAGTATTGTCACTGTTGTACTTTAGATAGCAATCTGTCGAATATCTATCCATCCATTTTCGAATATTCATTTGTATATGGTTGATTTTCAAATTATTGTGAGCTGTGCGTACATATATCAGTTAGCAACAATTACCCGAACTCAATCACGCCATCAGGATTTTTAGCCCAAAATTCTTTAAGTCTATCTTCCCAATTTTCAGTAAAAGACATTCGTTCTTTATTGCGTTCAATAAATTCCATTGTTTGTTGAAGTGATAACAACTTATCATCTGGATAACCACCAATTCTAAATAAATCGTGTGGTGTATCTATATCGGTGTATCTATCTTCACCAAACATTTCATCTGAATATTCGCAAGTATCTTCTGCGATTTCGTTTTCTTTAATTGGTCTAAAAAACCATGTATGACATCCCATAATTGTAACTGTTGCTAACAAGGTATATATGCAATACCCTAAAGGTTTATATTAAATTTTAAAGTTTCTGCTTCGGGTACTGCATATATACCCAAACCGTTACAGGCAAGTGCTACGGATGTGCTAAAATTGAACATTCGTGCCATCTATGCCGTTTTAATAATTTTTTCTCCCTCGCTCTTTGGCTTTTGCAAAGCCATAAAGGAAAAGATGTGTGCAATAACATCAACAGTCCATCCATTACCGAGCATCCTATACCGTTGGGTATCGCTTACAACGCTTGAATATTGGTCTGGAACGGTTTGCAGTCTTTCACATTCGGTTGGTGTTAATCTTCTTATTTTCCATTCGGCTTCCAATAATACTTTTTGCCTTGCAGGTTTTATATCCAATGTGCCACTTTTTCCACTATCAAAATAAGCTCTATTATCTTGTTCGTAACCTTCTGCAAAAACAACATAATTATCCTTTTGAACACTTGTAAGGCAGTTTGTTTTACCGTCATATCTTGGCTCAAGCATTTGTTCGGTATTCAATCCACTTTCACGGCTATTTGGATTTTCAGGGTTTCGCCCTCTGCTTGCAACAATTAAATTAGTGCTATTGTCAATACTAAACTTTGCACTTTGGTTTCCACAAGTTACAGTTCCGCTTTTGTCAGGGTTTATTTTGGGATTTATTCCAATATCGCTTTTTCTTATAGCAGTCGCAATAGCTTTATCAGATAGGTAATATTTATCCGGCACATCGCTTTCCAAAATATCACGAAGCAAAATACCTTTATCTTTCGGTTGTGGTATCATACATTGCATATCTCCAAATAATCCGTAAGCCTCGTTTGCAATGTTTGTCCAGTAAAGCCTTACCCGATTTTGTGCTGATAGTAAAGCGGAGTTTATTTCAATCGGTGCAACCCCCATATATTTTGAAATAATTATCTCAAATTCCTTTTTCATCTTCACGTTTTCCAACATAAAGTAAGTAGGGTTGCAATCGTTTTTCAATCGCACGAATTCAAAGAATAGTTTGCTTCGTGGGTCATCAAATGCAAGTTGTTTTCCTGCAAATGAAAATCCCTGACAAGGTGAACCGCCTATAAGCAAATCAATCTTTGGCAAGTCTTTGGCAAATACTTTCGTTACATCGCCAAGTTGTATTGTGTTCGGGAAGTTGTGTTGCGTTACCTTAATAGCGTGTTTGTCTATTTCGGCTGCATAGTATTGTTTCACTTTTATTCCGAGCTTCTGCAATGCTAATTGTCCGCAACTCATACCGTCAAACAGCGATAACACGGTAATTCCTTCGGCTTCTGAAAAGCCGTTTTTGCCATCGCTCAAAAAATTATTAAAACTGGTTTCGTGCATAATTGAAAGTTTGTGTTACTAATCCGCACCAGCCTGTAACACGGGTTTTACGCCAGTGGCGGTGCAGTAGTAAATTGAACATTTGTGCTTCTATCATCATTAGTGCTATATTGAAAGTGAGTGCCTTGAAACGCCACCGAGCGTAAAGCCCGAAAACGTTAGCAGTAATACTACATTCCATCTCCGAATGAAGTTATTAGGTTAAATTCTTTTTCTTTTCTTTTTTCTTCCACCCTATTTAAAGAAATATTAAAATAGTCTTTATCTAATTCAATACCAATGAAATTGCGATTTGTATTTATACAAGCAATACCCGTTGAACAACTACCCATTGTTAAGTCAGCAATCAAATCATTTTCATTGCTAAAAGTTTTTACTAAATCTTCCAAAAGTAATATTGGTTTTTGCGTTGGGTGTAAGTTATTATTGTCTTTTTTGTATTCTAAAATATTACTTTTAAACTTACTGCCATTCAATAAATTAAAAGTTGATTTGTATTTTTCTTGATAATCTGAATGGATATTTTTTAATTCTTCATAACTTTCTTCAAAATCTATATAATTAGATAAATATTCAAACATTTTTTTATCAAAAAAATCAAATCTTTTTGCTGTATTAAATCCAAATTTGTGAGATGCGTGAACCCTTGCACTCAAATCAGATGAGTATCTACCTTCTAATTTGAATAAGTTTATTATATATTTTTCTCCGTATTTTATTACATACTTTTCAAGTATATTTCTTAATGGGTTTTTCGCATTATAACACTCCTGTTTTTTAAAAACAACTATTTCTTCAAAAAAACCCAAAGGAGCGATATTGCATTTAAGGTGGCTTCCGAAAGATTTTTTATCCCAAATCATTTTGTAATTAAAGGGTATGTTTGGAATTTGTTGTTGTATTAGTTTACTTGTATAAGGTTCTTGTGTAAATAATACAATCTTTCCGTTTTTTCGTAAAATTCTATTTGCGATTTGAAATATTTTTAAAGGTTCAATTGCATAATCCCACTTTAATTTATCTTTATACATTTCTTTATATGCTTTCCCGTTGTGGTTTGGTTGCATAATACCATAAGGCAAATCAGTCAATATTAAATCAACACTTGCATCTTTTATTTTATCACTTTCTGTTAAACAATCTCCTTTTAATAGTTCTATATTCATATTTTTAATTTTTTCAAAATTATTTTTGCCATCGCACAAAAAAGAAAAGAAAAAGGTTCAGTTCTCCGATTGAGCGTTTATGGTTTAAATCCGTACTACTGCTAACAGCGTATATAAGAAATGGCACAGAAACATTTGTGCTTAATTTCAAGTTTGTACAAGTGCCACTTCTCATATACGCAAAGCGTTATCGGTCAGTGCTGCGGACGTGCTAATAATCATCATCCGTGTCAAATCCGAATAAGTCGTAAAAATCCTCCTCTGTATCAACATCAAACATCACCGTTTGATTGCAGTGCATACAGTTAAGATAAAATCCCGAATC
>JAYRNA010000017.1:0-1245 GCA_041912375.1 Saccharimonadales bacterium (SeqCode)
AGATTTCCTCTTGAACGTCAAGTCGCAAGAGGAGATCGGTACTCAGGATTGTAGAACTCTTGTTTGCGAATCAGGGTCGTGGCAAGAACCAGCAACTTTCGCGCCACGGCGCAAAGAATGACCTTCGGAGGTTTGTTCCTTTGGGCTAAACGATCTGCAAACTCTCGCAATTGGGGGTTGTGTTGCCTTGCTACCATTGCCGGGAAGAAAAGCGCTCCACGCAGCTCAGAGCTTCCAATTCGGGAGATTTGAGGTTTCATGTGAACGCTCGTTCCAGACTCGCAGTCTTTGGGCGTCAGTCCGGCAAAGCAGCCGACCTGGCGCCCATTTTGGAATCGTTCAAATTGAACAAGTGACAGCAATCGGATTGCAGATTTGTCGCCAATCCCCGAAATTGACCTGAGAATTGCGAAATTGTCAGCCAGCACTTCATCCGATTTAACGAGCTTCTTAGCGGTTTGCTCAAAATTCTCCTTACGCATATTCAGGCGAACAAGATTCTCCTGGATATCTTCTCTAACAAGCTTGGACTCAGCTGCTTCTAAGCGGTTCTCCTCCTGACGAATTGCTTCATCAATACATACCAACCGGTGATGAATCTCTCGCAGTTCCGAATGCAATTCAGTCGAAGGTTCCCATGCCGGCGGATTTTCTTTCAAGCAGTAATCTGCAAGCAAGAATGCATCGATGCGGTCAGTCTTACTACGAATGCTTTTACTGCGTCCGTGACTTTGGACGACGTAGCTGTTTACTTGTGAAACGCGAAATCCAGCATGGAAGAGAAACTTCGCTAAACCCTTACTGTATATGCCTGTAGGCTCTAAGCAAGCGTGTATGGTTTTCGGTTCAAACCCATGTAACCAGCGCAATAATTGCTTGAATCCTCGAGGGGAATTCTCAAAACTCAACCTCTCTGGCTTCTGCCCTGGCACTATCAAACAGGCTTCAATGGTGAGTTTTGCAACATCCAAGCCAAGTACAATTCGTTGTTCCATTTCTAATTCTTTCTAGTATCGGTGGATATACAAGAAATAGTTAGCCCGCGTCTCAATCAACCTCTTACTCGGCCTTTTGCGCCAAGATTTCCTTCGGAGTACACTAGGGCTGCAGGAGAGAAGAGGCCAATCTACACTCCGGTTTTAAGATTTCCTCGGGGCGACCCGGTTTCTCTTCTCTCCGCACCATTTCCCAACAACATGTTGAAGCGTCCCCCAACACTGTCAAGACCATAGTAAGAGGGGCGGC
>JAYRNA010000018.1:0-1138 GCA_041912375.1 Saccharimonadales bacterium (SeqCode)
GATTAGTCTCTTTTTTCCAGCTTACTAACAAGCCCTGAGTTATCTTTCGCACAGAGTCTTTTTCTTCGGCGGTAAAGGCGGCGCTCACGGATTGCATATCAAGTGAGATATATATCTTTTAGCAACACCTGTAAACAACCCTATGGGTGCGAGCACCTGGCGTTCCACCAATTAAAAAAAGAGAGCCGTATTTGGCGGCTCTCATGGGCACCTGTCGCTTTTTATAATAACACAGGGCTACTAGTGACACCTAAGCTTGCATTTACATTATATTTGTGGTATAAGAAGTGTTATACTTTTAACATAAGTAAGGAGAGCATATGAAATCAAAGGGAACTGCCTATCTTCTATGGCTGGCCAGCATATTCGGGGTTTTAGGGTTCCACCGTTTTTACTTAAACAAATTCGGAACTGGTGTCCTTTGGCTTTGTACTGGTGGTGTATTTGGCATAGGTGCATTGATTGACTTATTCACTCTAGGTAGCCAAGTAGAGCAATTCAATACAAATAAAGAGCTAAAGACAATAAGATCAAACGCTCTTAAACCTCAGTAAGTATAAGCGTAAAGTCTGATATATAGCTCGAACCCTGTACACCAAGCTCTCTTTCGTCTAAATTAACGTGCACCATTGTCTCATTGATAGAGTAGTTATCTTCTGTAGCTTCCCACTCCACAGCATCTTCAGTATCTAAATAGGTATTGTAAATAGCTTTAATGGCTAAGTAATCATTTTTCTTTGTATTCCTATATACCAACTCCCACACTCGCTTATTCTCACCCATGTAGTCACGATTAACTTGCCCATTTAAAGTGCGTTGCTGGACATAAACACTAGAGTTTGTTTCTTTTATAGTATGTGGCGCTCGTATTTGTTGCGTTGCTAGATAGTATGCCATTTATGCGCCCCTCATACTTTGCGAGTCTTTATACGCATTGAATACTTTGTTGGCCAGTTTTCTAAACTCCATTTCATTGCCTGTAAATACCCCGCTAAACGAGATGTTAATGGTAGGGCTTGTAGTAGCGGCTGGTGTTACTGTAGTTGCACCCCTTTTATGCGTCGGTAATACAGTCTCGCCACCGTGAACAACTGCTAATTGTGGTTGGCCTATGGGTCCCGGCACTATACCACCACTA
>JAYRNA010000019.1:0-2948 GCA_041912375.1 Saccharimonadales bacterium (SeqCode)
ACCGGCTTGCCATCAGAGACAACTACGTTCCCGTTTGCGTCGAGTTTCAGCTTCATTGGGTAATACTCCCGGCCATCCGGCCTTAACGGTCTATCCAGACCTAGCGCCCTATCCATCCGGAAATCAGGCAATAAAAAAGCCCGCGATCCGAAGATGGCGAGCTTTGTGAAACTTGTGCAGAAATGAAAAAAGCCCGCCTGAGCGAGCTTTGAATTCTGGAAGCGGATTCCGGTAACGATCCGGTTCTCTAGGTTATGAGCCTAGAATGGCACTTTTCCACTATACGCTGCAAATTATTTGGGCGAATGTATCCCCGAGAAAATTATCCGCTAATCATTTTGATATGTCAATAAGCGGAATTTATTGCGGTCAAGCTATGCGGTCTGTGATTTTTGTTGCAACTATTGAAACTGGATCGGATAAATATCTATTCCAGAAATCAGAATCCGTACTCTCTTTTTTCATGATCGGTGCGTTTATTGTTCCGTCATCTTCTACAACACGAATCTTTCTACCAGATTCATCAATCCAGAAAACGCTATCCGGTTTGATAGTTCCACTATTGATGTCAATCTGGCATATCCAGTTGAACCCGCTGGTATCCTTGAACTCAAGTCGCTTCACCATGTCGTCACCTTCCCTTTCGACAAACAGACAACACAGCACCTAACCCGTGTAGCCTTCATCCCTTCCATGTTCGCCGGGCCTAGATTGATCGTTATCCATGCGTTCGATTGGCACAGCGGGCAGTATGGCGAGACTTTCGGAAGCTGGCGAATCTTGCGCGGCTTCTCGGGTTTTGCGTTGGAATAGATTAGCTTGATGTCAGCCATCAAAGCATTATAGAACGTGTTTCCATGTCTGATTTCGTAACACCTTGTAAACTCCTGAAACAGACATCTCAAACTCGCGTGCTAGATCCTTCGCGCTATCACCAGATTTATTCCTACTGCGTATTTCACGAACCTTATCATCATCAAGCTTTGCATTGTTTGCATGAACTCCGCAATCAGTTCCTTCTAACCGTTTCTTTTCCCATGAAGCTTTTGCTGCTAACGACGATATTTCTGATCTGCGTTCTTGTGACATACGCGACCTTCCGGCCCTTGCGCGTTCGCTTCTTACTTCTTGTGAAACTGAAAATCTAGCTGCTCTTTGAGCATCGGACCAAGGAACTCCAACTCTTGATCCCGCTGCCTTTGCCCTATATCCCGAGTCTTTCCAAAGCATCTTGACGGATGCTCTTATCTTTTCCCTCAATTCCTCTGGCGCGTCTAATGAACCTTCTCCACCAGAGGTAGAGTTTACTAGTTTTGCTCCTTCGGATTTTAGCTTTGCTATCCAATAACGTTCGCTCACATTCCATGTGGCTCCGTATTGCAACACAACAACTTTGATCGATCCGCCGTTTCTGATGACTGAATTTATCCAGTTGTCTCGATATACAGGCTTTGGCGCTGTGCGCGAATGCTTGATGTGCTGCCGCAATCTTCGTTCAATATCTACTGTTGTCTGACCAACGTACCTTATTGATTCATCGGACTCAGAACATAGACCATAAACTGTACATATGCGATGATTGACATCAGCCACTTTTGACTCCTTACAGTCAGATTGGTTAGAGCGGCATTTGGTATCCACATACCTATGCCGCTCGTCTATTCTACGCCTAAATTCCAGCCTTTTTGAACAGCTCAGCATTCTTCTTTCGAAGCTGATCTAGCGTTAGAACCTTGCCTTTTTTGTCGGTAAATTTATCAACGTCAATCTTGTTTTCGCGGAATAGCTTTCCTCTAGTTGCGCCAAGAATGTCATCCTGAACGGACGCTGATTTTCCTCTAAGCCATTTCGAGAAGGTTAAATCAGCTGGAACTTGCCCATCCATAGAACTTCTCGTTCCTACCATTGGCTCAGGCAAATCTATACCAAGCTCTTTCCAACTGCGGATAACTGGCGTGCTTGTCGAACGGCAGTTAATGTGCCTTGGCGGGCGCGGCCCCGATCCAATTGGGAATATTTTCCCCGATAGCGATGCACACGTTATGCTTGTTCTAGAGTCGAGTGTGGCGACGAATTGCCAGCCTTTGAGCAGATCATTATTTTCCGCATAGAAGTTTTGCCTAGTTACGTCTGCGGTATGGCTAACCGCAGTTCTAACCATTCCTTCTACATGGCGCCTTGATTCTTCCATCAATCCATCGGCGTAGTTTAGGGATTTAGTTCCCATGATCCGCCTGACTATCTTGTCGGTCGGCTCGCCTTCAATGACACCCATCCTGATGGCGTTTCTAATCTTTGCTGCACGATTGGCCTCAATGCCTTTCAGGTACTCATTCAACGGTACAGCACCGTCCTTTGAGATGCTGAACGGCCTTGCGAGTGCCGCCGCATACACCTGACCGACATTGACCGCAGCTACTGAGACTTGCACCGGCAAGGTGCTTTGGAACAACTGGTATTGATACGCCGCCTCATACTGCACGAGGTCTTTTAGCTCAGTCTCGATTAACTGCGTTACCTGCTGATAGGCCACGGCGTTCGTCTGCCTGACGCTCTGCAATAGCGCGTCCAGGCGTTCAACGGTGAATGACTCGGCAGGCAGGCGCTCAAGTGCTGCGGCGATCTGATTTGCTAAATCGCGATCTGTCTTATTGAGCAGCGCGATGATCCTACGGATGACGCTGTTGCTATACCTGGTCAGGTCGATTGAGTGCGATATAGCCTCGTCTGCTAGTTGCTCATTGACTGTTTGCATAGTGACCTAAAAAATACTTGACAGTGTTTGAAAAAGCATTACAATGAACACATCAGATAACGCAACGAACGAGGGAAACAAAATGACCAAAGCACAAAAGATTAGCGAAATGATCCTGGTTGAACTTGCAGCAACTGGAAGCATGCGCCAGGCATTCGACAAGGTTATGGGCGAAGGCGCATATGACAAGCTG